>CAISZI010000047.1 GCA_903889905.1 Candidatus Wirthbacteria bacterium | reverse complement strand
CCCATAGCAGTGTGACAGAAGAGGTGGTAAGAAAGTACATCCAAGACCAGGATAAGGAAAGGTAGCACACTTAGTAAGTTAGATACCGCGTGTCTTTAGACCGCGGTGAATTCATTAAAGAAAAATCCACCTGCTGGGGTGGATTTTTTTAAGCACTCTGGTGCCGAGGGAAGGATTTGAACCTTCGTAGCCTTGCGGCGGGGGATTTACAGTCCCCTGTAATTGACCACTATACGACCTCGGCGTGAATTCCACTTTTCTTTTGGAAAAAGTAAAGTGGCCAAAAGAAAAAAAGCGGTATTCGATTTACTTGGGACGGCCCGGCGTAAATCGAATGAATTGATTTGTAAAAGTTCATAATGTGTGGATTTTGCGCAGAGGCGCCTCAAGTAAAATCCACACTATTTTGTTTTTTGCCTACTTTTTTACTCAAAAAAAGTAGATATCTGGAGCCGACGGAGGGAGTTGAACCCACGACCCACGGTTTACAAAACCGTTGCTCTACCAACTGAGCTACATCGGCGGAGGGAGCAAGGAGTTGAATCCACGTCCCGCCTTGGCGGGATACAAAACCGTTGCTCTACTAACTGCCTGTCCTCCGTCCTGTCCACCGTAGCCTCGGCGAAGGTGGAAGCCATGCGACGGCGGAAGCTACATCGGCGGAGGGACAGGAAGCCGTTTGGCGGGCTTGTCGGCGCTGCTCACCTTTTTGAACAGCTTCAACATTATAGGGAAAGGGGGGCCGGGCGGTCAAGGATGAATATTCGATGGTTTTGGGGGGCTCATTAGTCGGCGAGCCTTGCGTGGCAATCTTTCGTCTGACATGTCTCACAGCACGATTGCCACGACGAAGACTCCTCGCAATGACAGCGGGGAGAACCGGACTTTTATTCCAATTCCACGGATTCCAGCCAGGTGGGAATCGTCGTGGGGATGCCGATCGTCTGTTTGATGGCATCCTGGAAGACTTGCATGACTTCGGGTTCGCCGTGGTCGAGGAGGATGTGTTTGGGTTTGGACTGGAACTGGTTGATGTAGCGCATGAGGCCGTCCTGGTCGGCGTGGGCACTAAAGCCACCGAGGGTGTGGATCTGGGCTTTGACGGCAATTTCTTCACCCATGATTTTGACCGTCTTGGCGCCATCGAGAATTTGTCGGCCAAGTGTGCCTTTGACCTGGAAGCCGACGAACAGGACGTGGTTCTGGGGCTGCCATAAATTGTGTTTGAGGTGGTGGAGGATGCGGCCAGCATGCGCCATGCCGCTGGCGGAGATGATGATGGCGCCGTGGACGTTATTGATGGCGCGCGATTCGTCGGCAGTGCGGCTGAAGATCAGGTTGGGCAGTTCGAGCGGATTGTTGCTGCTGCGAATGATGTTCCAGGTGGCTTCGTTGTAGCATTCAGAATGTTTTTGAAAAACTTCGGTGGCCGAAACCGCCATAGGGCTGTCGACATAGACCGGGATATTGCCAAGTTGGCCTTCGCGTTGCATCACACCCAGTTCATAAATCAGCTCCTGCGTGCGTTCCACGGCAAAAGCCGGGATGATGATATTGGAGTTGGAACCGATGGCGTCGTGGATGATCTGACGGAATTCAAGGCGGGTTGCTTCGCGGGATTTGTGGCAGCGGTTGCCATAGGTGGTTTCGATCAGGAGGTAGTCGGCGCTTTCGATCGGGTCGGGATTGCGCACCAGCACCTGGTTGAAGTTGCCCACGTCGCCACTAAAGACGATTTTGCGCTTTTTCTCACCTTCGGTTACCCAGACTTCGATCGAAGCAGAGCCCAGAATATGTCCGGCATCGTTGAAACGCACTTCAATTTCGTCATTAAGCTTGCGCACTTCACCGTAACTCACAGCCTGGAAACGGCTCAGCACATCGAGCACATCGTCCTGGTCGTAGAGCACCTCGAGTGGCAGCTGGCCGGCGCGTTCGCGTTTGCGGTTGTGCCAGTCGACTTCTTCTTTTTGGATGTGGGCGCAGTCAGGCAGGATGATGTTGCAGAGGTCAATCGTGGCGCTGGTGGTGATGATTGGCGCTTTAAATCCGTAGCGGTTGAGTTTGGGGATCATGCCGCTGTGGTCAACATGCGCGTGGGTGAGCAGCATGAAATCAATCGTGCTTGGGTCAAATTGGGGTTTGAGCTGGTTGAGCTCCTCGAGGTGGCTGCCACCCTGGAACATACCACAGTCAATCAGTACGTTGGTATGGGCAGTTCGCAAAACGTAACAGGATCCTGTCACCGTCTGGGCAGCACCATAAAAAGTGATGTTCATAAATTTTTTTAGTAAAAAATTAGCTTGGAGCGAGGAGCTTGGAGGTTAGAGCAGGGAGCTTGGAGTAGGGAAGTGAAAAAAAGGGTTAAGGATTAAATGAGTGGTGGAGACCGGTAAGCATACGCGATATCTCACTGAGTTCTTGATGATAACTGGCATAATCGTCATCGGAAATAAGGGAGAGTCCGTTTAATATACATAGATTGGCAACGGTTTCAAACGCGGATCCTCTGGCAATGAATATGAATTGTTGAATTTTTTTGACACTTTTTCTGCCAAAACCTTCTGCAATATTAAGTGGAATTGAAGTTAAAGATCCAACTAGTTGATCATGAATACGCCGATAGCTGGTCGGAATTTGTACTGTTTTCTTAATTATTTCAATTGATAGCTTAATGCTTCTTTTATACACATCCAAATGCTCAAACCGAAACAGTTCATCATCGTCCGACATATTATCTTCTCTTTTAAATCCTTACTCCAAGCTCCCTGCTCCTTGCTCCCCGCTTTATTGTACTAAGCGCAGGGAGTTTTTGCCTAGTAATTGTTCCAATTCGAGTTTGAGGTAGTCGTGGGTCGCGTCAATGCTGGCGTTCAGTTCGAGTGTCGCCCGTTTGGGAGAATCCGCATGCAGCGCCACGCTGACCGGGTTGCCACCGGGAAAACGTTTCATCAGTTCGCTCACCTGGCGCAGGGTGCTGGTGTCGGATTTATGGCTGGGGATTTCGATCACGACCTTGCCGTCCACATTGACGGGGTCATTTTCGGGTCGTAGATCATTGGCCGAAGCCAACCCTGTCTCGGGCCGATAGTCGCGTGCGTCCAGGGTGACGTCTTTGACTTCTTCGACAATGATCTTGGCGTCGCCATCTTTGTTGTCGAGTTTTCCCAGCACGAGCAAAATTTTGTCTTCGCCCCAGCTCAGGACGGATGTTTTGTAAATAGATGGAAAAATCACGGCTTCGATTTTATCTTCCTGGTCTTCGATCAGGGCAAAGGCCATCGGTTCTTTTTTCTTGGTGATAATTTTGCGCACGCTGCGGACAATGCCGATCAGTTTGATTTTGGTGCCGGCTTCTTTTTGTTTGATCATCTGAATGCCGACCAGGCCGTTTTCGGTGATGTGTTTGCCAAACATTTCCAAAGGATGCTGGCTAAAATAATAGCCGAGTAAATCCCGTTCCCAGTTGAGTTTTTCGCTTAAGGGGATTTCGTCGATGTTGGGCAGTTTGAAGTCCGTGTGACCGCCGTTGGGGTTTTGCATGGTGGGCATGCCAAATAAACTCGTCTGTCCGCTTTTAAAGGCGTGCTGGTCGCGGATGGCAATGGCGAGAATCTGTTCCAGGCCTTGAAGCTGCTGGTTGCGGTTGCCAAATTCGTCAAACGCGCCGCTTTTGATCAAACTTTCGAGCACTTTTTGATTGCACACGCGGTGGTCGATACGGCTGCAAAAGTTGATGAGCGAGTCGAATTCCGTTTCCTTGCGGACCTGCAGAATCTCGCCAATGGCGGTGTGTCCGACGTTGCGGATGGCTTCCAGTCCAAAGCGGATGCTGCCGTCCTCGATCGAGAAACTGGAGCTGCTCTGGTTGATGTCCGGGCCCAGCACCTTGAGGCCCATGCGGCGGCTTTCGATGATGTATTTGGCCATTTTTTCCTGGTCACCCAGTTCGGCGGTGAGCATGGCAGCCATGAATTCGGCGGGGTAGTGGTGTTTGAGAAAGGCGGTTTGATAAGTCAAAAGCGCATAGCAGGCAGCGTGCGATTTATTGAAACCATAACGCGCAAACGGTTCGATAAAGCTGAACAGCTCTTCTGCTTTTTTGCGCGTGACGTTTTGTTTGGCCATGGCGCCGTCGATGAACTTGATTTTTTGTTCTTGCAGCAGGTGGGCGATTTTTTTGCCAATGGCCTTGATCAATATGTAACCCTGGCCGAGGCTGAAACCGGCGTATTCGCAGGCAATTTGCTGGATTTGTTCCTGATAAACCGCGATGCCATAAGTCTCCTGCAAAATCGGTTCCAGGCAAGGGTGCGGGTAGTGCGCTTTTTTGAGCCCATGTTTGGCCGCGACAAAATCATCGATCCAGGCCATGGGGCCGGGACGAAATAGTGCGACCATGGCAGTAATGTCTTCAAAGCAGTTGGGTTTGAGGTCTTTGGCCAGCCGGATCATGCCAGCCGATTCGATCTGGAACACACCCACGGTTTCGCCGCGTCCGAGCATGTCATAGACGCTTACGTCATCGAGCGCGATTTTGTCCATGTCGAGGTCAACGTTGTGATGTTTTTGAATGAGTTTGACGGTGTTGTTGATGATCGTGAGGGTGCGCAGGCCGAGGAAGTCGATCTTGAGCAGGCCCAGGGCTTCGGCGGGTTTCATGCTGTACTGCGTGGTGATCTTGTTGTTATCCATGTCCATTTGCAGCGGCGTGTCCTCGAGCAGTTTGCGCTTGGAGAGTACCACCGCCGCAGCGTGCGTGCTGGAGTGTCGTGCCACACCTTCGAGCCGGAGTGCGAGGTCGATCAGTTTGTGGACCTGCGGGTCTTTGTCATAAAACAGTTTGAATTCGCTGACGTTTTCCAGCGTTTCGGTCAAATCCATGCCCATGGGGACGAGTTTGGAAATGCGGTCCACGTCGCCATAAGCCATGCCCAGCACGCGGCCGGTGTCACGAATCGCTGCCTTGGCCATCATCGACCCAAAGGTGATGATCTGCGCCACGCAATCGGTGCCGTACTTCTCGATACAGTACTGGATAATTTCGTCGCGTCGGTCGTCGGCAAAGTCGAGGTCAAAGTCCGGCATGGAGGCGCGTTCGGGGTTCAGGAAGCGTTCAAATATAAGTTTGTGGTCGAGCGGGTCGAGGTTTGTAATACGCGTGAGGTACGCCGCCATGCTACCCGCACCCGAGCCACGTCCTGGCCCCACGCCAATACCTTTGCGGCGGGCAGTGTTGACCAGGTCCTGCACGATCAGGTAGTAGCTGTCGTAACCCATGGGAATGATGATCGAGAGTTCGTATTTGAGCCGGTCCATGATCGCCTGGCGCTTTTCGGGTGACAGGGTAGCTGGGCTTGCCGCATCATCCGGCAGCAGATTGAGCTCGGTGTCCACGTTGAGGTTGTAGCGTTGCTTGAGTCCCAGTTTGCAGAGCTCGATCAGATAGGATTTTTGGCTAAATCCCGAAGGCACTTTGAAATCCGGCAGCAGTTTCTGGCCAAACGGGATCTCGAGGTTGCACATCTCGGCTACTTTAACGGTATTGGCAATGGCGTCCGGGCAGTCTTTGCATAATTCCGCCATTTCATCCGGCGAACGCAGATAAAAATCCTGGCTGGTCATGCGCATGCGCTGCGTGTCGGCCAGCGTTTTGCCAGTGCCGACGCAGACCAGCACTTCCTGGGCCTCGTGGTCGTCGGGCAGTACGTAGTGGACGTCGTTGGTCACCACCAGCGGCAGGTGAAACTTTTTGGCAAATGGTAATAAACGCGCGTTCATGGCTTTTTGTTCAGGAATCTCGTGGAACTGCACTTCGAGGAAGAAGTTTTCCGCGCCAAAGATCGACTGGTATTCGCGTACAGCCATCAGTGTTTTCTGTTCGTCGCCGAGCATCAGCATTTTAGGAATTTCGCCTTTGAGACAGGCCGAGAGCGCGATCAACCCATCGCTGTACTGTCGGAGCAGCGCCTTGTCGACGCGGGGCTTGTAATAAAAGCCCTCCAGGTGCGCGATCGTGGTGAGCTTGAGCAGGTTTTTGTATCCGGTCAGGTTTTTGGCCAGGAGCACCAGGTGCTGGGTGTTCTTTTTGGAATCCACCGCTTTGTTTTTGTGGCCTTCGGGCGCCACGTAGGCTTCCACCCCGATGATCGGTTTGATGCCGTGTTTTTTGGCGGTTTGGTAAAAGTCAATGGCGCCATACATGGTGCCGTGGTCGGTGATCGCCAGGCTGTTCATGCCAAAAGCTTTGGCCTGCGCGCAGAGTTCATCCAGTTTGCCCAGACCATCGAGCAGCGAATACATGCTGTGCACATGCAGATGGACAAAGTCCATAACGTAATTTGCACTTTCTAGAGGGTGTTTTGGTGGTTCCGAAAAAGCAGGGAGTGAGGAGCAATTGAGTGGCTCCCGAGGCATTACTCCCAAGTCCTTACTTTTCCTCAGGCAGGGTATCGAATCGGGAGGGAGAAGTCAATGCAGAAACGAGGGGAAACGGGGAGTACCTCCCTTTTTATTCCCTCCTAATTTAGGAGGGAAAAGGAGGGAGCTTCTTACCCCGTCTAGATTAGGAGGGGATGGGGAGGTATTTGACCCCATTTTGACCCCCAATTGACACTGATTTGAATGGCACTTCGCCTGTACTCTGGGCGCAGTTTAATCGTTTAGTTTTTGGAGGTGAACACAATTACCCAACTTCCTCTCCGCCCAAACCCAAAAGCAAAAATCCACAAAACCAAAAATTATCTATTAATTTTATGTGGAGCCAGTCATGAAGGTACGTAACATGCTCGGTGCGTTGGTTCTGACCGGAACGTTTGTCGGGGCAGGGGTGGGGGGGATGGTGTTTGCAGCACTTCAAGTGAATAAAGCCGAGGCGGCAACAGCATCTGTGCAGCCGGTCTCGACAAGTGATTCATCATCAACGGTGACTCCAAAGCCAGCCGCTACTGTCTCAGCAGCAGCTGTAACTGTGGCGAATGTCGGTAAATTAGATATGAGTCGTGATGGGTTCTTTTATGAGTGCTGCGGCAATAATGCCACGCTGGCATTGACGGAAAATACTGCGGCAAGCGGTAATGTCGCCAGCATTTCATTTCATGATAGTGGCTTCCACGAAGGGACATTAGAGCTGGCAAAAGCATCGCCCAGAAGGTTAAGTATTTATGATCATCAGGGCAATGGAATGGGCCTGCAAATGACAGGTGCACTGTATGTCGATGGGACGGGAAGTTCATATATAAATGGTAGTTTGGGAATTGGTCGGTCCACCCCTCGGACAAAACTAGATATTTGGGGTGGCGTGATTGCAACAACTGGGACTGACTACAATGGCACGGCGTTGATGTCCTCTGCCGGAGGAACTGCCTATTTCTCGAACAATGCACTTGGGAATGGTTTGTCGGTGGCTCCGGATGGTAGTGTCGGAATCAGGACAGGGACTCCAGGTTCGCCTCTGGAAGTTTATCGAGCCATTGGCAATACAGCAGCTGACAATAGTATGTTGAGTCTTCTTTCAGACTGGGGTATGAATCTGAAGGTGTCGTTTTCCAATCAGTCCTTGGCTTACACGAATCGGCTGGTAAAGTTTACTTTTGGTTCAGATGGGAGTGCGGGTGGGCATGTGGTAACACCCATGGTATTCAGCGGTAACGGTGATGTCTGCATCGGCACTTGCCAATAATTATTACAAAGGGAACAAACCATGCGACAGAAATTGCTTCGCCCTTTTGTGGGGCTGATTGCCTTGACCTTGATGGTCACGGTGCTGACAGCGAATTCGGATAGGATTTGGGCAGGGCAGACAAATGCGGAGCCGGTGAGTATGACAGTGGTGGCGCCGGAGAAGAGTCCGGCGAGTGGGGCGGTGAATCCGGCAGCGCCGGGGTCAGGGGCTGCGTTACCAATCGATAATGGGCAAGCCGAAACAGCTAAAATTGACACGACTTCAACGGCAATTCCACTTAATGATTCACTTAGTGTATCCATGTCCGGTCAGCAAGTTGACTATATATCTGTTGCCAAAGACGCAACAGTTATTTCCACGGGTAGAAAAGTTGTCGTTGATGGTACGACATTTAAATTGCCGCGCCCGTTAACAAAAGCCATTGAAGCCAAAGTCCTCGAATATCCCGGGAAGTTGTTTAATTTTGATTTTTATGAAGTAAAGTCGGTGATGAACGTTGGTGATTGGTATCGGATGTCATTGGGGACTTTGGGGATTCCAACGGATGTCTTGGGTATGATCAAGAAAAATCAGATCACAGAATGGGGAACTCCAATGATTGAAGTATTGGCCAATAAGGATAAGAATGGTCAATGGGTTGTATCTATTGATGGTACTACAAATTTTTACGATCAGGTAAAGCTAACTCCAGAAAATGTTATTTCATCTGGTGAAAAAGCAGCGCTTGTCAAAGAACAGATACGAAATACAATACAATCTGGAACAAGTACGATGTCACCGCAGGCTGTTCAGCAAGCAATGCAACAAACCGTTAGTTATTTGTTCCCATGGCCGGCTGGGACGAGTAGAACAATAAGAGATATCGGATGGCACTCAGGTGGTAACGTGAAAGCGTGTCCAGATATCTATTTTTGTGGGCTTGATTTTATGATAAGTTCTGGGATTACAGAGGATTATCGAGTTTTAGCTGCAGCGGATGGATATATTCAGGGCATGTGTAACACTAATACTATTTATTTAGATATTCTTGATGCGGATGGCGTTACAACTAGATATATGCATGTAGATCCTAAAACAATTAGAAACGGAATAAATAAAGGAGCAAGGGTTCAGCAAGGTACTGTTTTTGGATATTCTCAGATTGGGGATATAAGCGACAAGGGCTGTGGATGGGCGTCACAAACGGTTCCAACAGCTCATTTACATTGGAATTTACCCAAAGCAACGCCGTTAGTTGTTGATGGCGTAAAAATAAGTTATGCCGATAATCTTCCATCAGTGACAGTCCCTTATACATCATCTAATCAACCAAGATATTTATGTGGAATCGCTCCAGCAACTGGAACATGGTATTTGTCAAATAGTTGTTATATCTGGAGTAACATTACTCCGCCAGGGAATTTAGAAGTAAATAGTAATTCGGTTGTAACCTTAAATAGTGGATCTAGAATAGATATGAATTTTGTAAGTAACAAAATAGTGATTAAATCTGGAAGCAAGGTTATTATTAAGTCAGGCAGTGTAATCAATTAGTCGATATTCGAAAGGGTATTATGAATTGGAAAATTATTATTGTTTGTTTAAGCATTTCGATTTTAACGGCATGTCAAACCCAGTCAAAAAATAGTTCACAGACCGTAATACCTCCAGTGACGAATGCAACTAAAACAACATCTGAACTTACAGATCCACTGAGTCCACCAATTAAAGAATCAGCTGACCAAGTAGCCAATGCAATATTACAAAGTTATAAAATAGATTTACGCCCAACTGTGACTGTTTCAGGAAGTTTATTCTCAGTTTCAAATGGTTTGGTGGATGCATACAGATTAGCAATCCAGAACTATCCAACTAAACTTTTTGAAGATTATGGAATTATTGAAGAAAATTATGAAGTAAAAAGTATTAATATTGAAAAAAACTGGGCGGATGTTTCGATTGGACCGAAAGGAATTCCTGCAAATATTCAAAAAGAGAGACAGGCCGGGAAACTTACAGAATGGGAGCCTCCTCTTCATTCCGCCATTGCTTATCAGCTGCCAAGTGGTCAATGGGTTGCCGCGCTTTATGATACGATAGAGTTTAACGAATTGGCCTTGCTTTCCCCTAACTGGTCATATATGGCGGTACAAAAATAAGTTATCCCGGAGTGCTTAATGGCCAAGAAACCTTTGTTCGTTGTAATCCTATTAATTCTTACATTTACCTTTGCCCTGCTCTCGCGCAGCGGGGCTAAGACCATAACGCCGGTAGCCAATAATTCAACTCCGTTAAGCACCCCGGTTAGTGAGCATGTCTCGACTCCTCTCCCTCAACCCATACCAGAGACTGCCGACCAAGTGGCCTTACGAATCCTCAAAAGTTATAAACCTGGATTAAGACCTAATGTAAAAGTGACTACTGGAAATATGAAAGTGTCACAGGGACTACTAGATGCTTTCAAGTTCGCTGTCCAGAATTACCCTACAAAGTTATTTGAACCTCAAGGTATCAGCGAAGAAAAATATGAGGTCAAAGGCGGAAATCTCGAAAAAGGATGGGCAGGGGTTTCACTTGGTCCTGTTGGAATACCCGCCAATATTCAGAAAGAGATAAATACTGGCAAATTGACCGAATGGGCTCCCCCATTGTATGCAGCATTGGCATACCAGATGCAGGATGGAACTTGGGTAGCTGTGTTGGAAGCGACGGACGGATACAAAGATTTAGTTAGGGTCACACCAGATTGGTTTATATCTCCGAATAGTAAAGAATTGATGTTGAAATTTTAGCGTTAGAGCACTTCTATTCCGGAGTGCTTGATGGCCAAGAAATGGTTGGCGGTAGTCATCGTTGCAATCGTGCGACTCCTGTCAGCAACTGCTGTCTTGCTCTCGCGCAGCAAGGCAAAGGCAGTTGCAACACTACCAACCAGTCTAATTCCATCAAGCACTCCGGTGAGTGAGCCAATTTCGGCGCCATTGTCACTCCCTGATTCAACAAGCTTTGTCTTTGATAATTTACCTGTAGCAGAACAAGTTTGTAATTTACTGCAAGATAATCGTAATGTATGGTCAGAACAAATCAGCGTTGTCACAAAAGATAAAGTTAAACTAAATCTGCCAAAAGAGAAACTTGATTCACAATTGATTGAACGGTTAATTAATTTGATTAAATTGAATCATAGCTCATATAAAAATATTGTGGACACATATGATCTTGATCAGTTGAAAATTGGCGATGGTTGGGTTGCTGGGTATCTGAAGGAGGTATCAACGACAGAACGAAGAAATGAGATTATCAGGTCGAAAACAACTGGGTGCCGATTGATACAGAATTTATAGCCACAAATGTTTGCACACAAGAGGGTTGGGTTGTCATTGAAGATGGTATGTGGCCAATGTCAGTGAAATTTTTATTACTAGCTCCAGACTACATTGTCCCTGCTGAATTAAAGCAGTTTTTATCACACTAATAAGCATAATTGGAGCCCTCAATGGCCAAGAAACTCCTTTGGGTCGGCATCATAGCCATCATGGGCTTAACCCTGGTTGCAACGTATTACAACCTCAACAATTCGATATCGCCGCTATCGGGAGTGCAGGTCAATTTTAAACAACCCCAAAACCATCCCATCAGCGAACCCATCAAGGCAGAAGCGAGTACCCCTCTCACCCCGCCAGTTACTGCATCTACAAGCGAATATCCCACTGTCACAATGCTGCCAACCGTTCCAGCGCCCAAGGTTTATACCTCACCGGCGCTGCCAGGATTCTCGATGGTGATTCCGAACGGGTGGATGATGCAGGTGAAGGAGTTCAAGACGATCAATAATGATTTCCGTTTTGAGAAGGTAGCGTTACCAACTTATTCTGAAGAGTTTTCGCAGTGCGGAGGACAATGTATGGCTGTCAGGTTGACTAAAAATAGCGCACAATTGCAAGTGATTTTTTTCATTGCTCAAGACGACAATGGCGGATATTGTAGTCAGAAATTACCTTTGACGAAGCTACGAAATAGCTGGATTCGCGTCAAGGCTGATAGTTCGTACTATTACTCAAGTAATTTTGACCTGAATGTGAAAATGGCCAATCCACCGGAGCCATGGTACGAAAACCTGGATTCATCGGCTCCGTTTAAGGCTAATGAAGTGGTAAAATTATGCGAGCATGGCACCAATGGTGTACTAAGTATCAGACCAACCGTTGAGCTGTGGGGTGATGATGTGCATTCGGAGTATGGAATAGCTGTTGACCACCCCAAACTCACTGGTACTATCGATACCAAAACTCTGAATGAAGCCGATCAGATCATCACCAGCATCAAAGGGATTGTGACGCTGCAGAATTAGTCCTAAAGTGGTTTCTGATTCAATCCAATATCCCGTCCGATCGCCTTGATCAGAATCCACGCCATGCCCAGGATGGCGGCGATGCCAGTGTATTTGAGGATGGCGAGCAGAAGGTCGCGGTTGTCTTCAAAGAAGGCGACGAGCTCTTGGGTTAGCGTGGGTTCGATGGAGTCGGGCATGGGGTTGGCTTTGGGGTAGGAGTAAGTTTTGAAGTCATTCTGAGCGGAGCGAAGAATCCTTACTGAGGATGAGATAATGGTTGTGGAACGCTCGTCGTGAGGTGTTGTCCGTAGTAAGGATGTTTCGCTCTGCTCAACATGACAGAATAATGCGGGTTTGTCCTGAATGGGAAACTAGATTGCCCAGCGGTGCTGGACTAAGGCCACGTCGCTGACTTCCTCGCAATGACAGGGGGAATCCCCTCTCCTTAATCCTCCCCCGGTGGGGGAGGAGAAGACAGGTCACAACGCGCCTAAATCCTCGAAGGCTTCGAGGAAATAATTGTAGGATTCTTTGGTCTCCAGGGGAAGTGGTTCGTAGTCGATCTGGTGGACGAGTTGGTTGCGGTGCTTGTGGGCGTGCCAGACGTGGTTGGGGTTGCGGAAGCGTTTGTCAGCAGCTTTGAGCTTTTCGCCCAGTGTGCCGGTATACCCGTGGAGCGTGAGGATGTAATCGAGCAGGCTGTCGAGGGTCACGACGGCGGAACGGAAGTTGCTGGCCGTGCCCTGGCGGATGAGGACGTCGCATTCAAGAATTTTGACGCGGATTCTTTCTTTGTCGCCGGCCAAAATGGCCGTGCGGCGGCGTTTGAAGGGCGAGTCTTGCATCGCGATATCGGCGAAAAGGATCACCACCGCAAGCAGGAATGCCAGTGAAATGGCGGCCACAAAATACCAGTACCACCGCATGCCAAACAAATAGGCTGGAAGGTCACCCAGCTGGAGAATGTTGCTGGTGACAAAACCCCAGGCTGTTGTGATCACAGTAACCAGTAGCCATAAAGTGACAATGGCGCTCAGCAGTTTGGGGGCAAAACGTCGTTTCATGCAGATTGGTCCGCAGAATTTAGACTTTCATCACTTCCAGGACTTTGGCGGCGTGGATTTTTTCAACTTCGCTGTTGGCAAGGTCGGTTTTTTTCTGTACTTCATCCTGAAAGTGGCGGCTTTCGTCTTCGCTCAAGGCTTTGGCGTCCTGCTGGGCTTTGACTTTTTTGATGCCTTCCTGGCGGTGGGCGCGGATCTGCACGCGGCATTTCTCGGCTTCTTCGTCGATCACTTTTTTGAGTTGTTTGCGGCGGTCTTCGGTGACTTCGGGTAGGATGACGCGCAGGGTGCGGCCTTCGACGCGGGGATTGAGGCCGAGGTTGGAGGTCGAGATGGCGCGTTCAATGGGGTTGATGGCACCCTGGTCCCAGGGTTGGACAAGGATTTGGCGTGCTTCGGGCACAGTGATATTGGCGACTTGCTTTAGCGGCACGCGGTTGCCGTAGAGTTCGACGGGTAAATCTTCCAAAATGGCGGTGCTGGCGCGGCCGGTCTGCAGCTTGTTGAGCTGTCCGTGAAAGGCTTCCAGGCTTTTTTGCATCTGGCTGTACGTTTCCTGCACAATTGCGGCACTCATAGGGGCCTCCCAAAAATGATGAAGTTAAATTCCAACCGTGGTACCGAGCGATTCGCCCATGACCACTTTTTGTAAATTGCCGTGGGTAAAGAAATCAAAAACGACAATCGGCATGTGGTTATCCCGACACATGGCAAAGGCGGTCATGTCCATCACATTCAGTTTGTCCTTGATCGCCTGGTCGTAGGTGATGTGGTCAAATTTGACGGCGTCAGGAAATTGTACCGGGTCTTTGTCATAAATACCGTCAACTTTGGTGGCTTTCAAAATTGCCTCACAGCCCAGTTCCACTGCCCGCAGTGCCGCGCCGCTGTCGGTGGAGAAAAAAGGGCTGCCGGTGCCGGCCGCGAGGATGATGAGGCGGTCTTTTTCCATGTGGCGGATACCTTTTTGGCGGATGTAGGGTTCGGCGACCTGGGGTGCGTTGATGGCAGACATGACGCGTACCGGGACGTTCATATGGTGAAAGGCGTCGTGCAGGGCGAGTGCGTTAATCAAGGTCGCCAGCATGCCCATGTAGTCGGCAGTGGCGCGGTCCATCCCTTTGGCAGCTGCTTTGACGCCGCGGAAGATATTTCCGCCACCGACGACGATGGCAATTTGGACGCCAAGTTTGTAAATATCATGGATTTCGGAAGCGAGGCGAAGCGTGGTTTCCGGATCCACGCCATGTTCCCGGTCACCCATCAGCGATTCGCCGCTGAGTTTGAGCAAAATGCGTTTGTACTTGGGAGCGGGGGTAGCCATTCTGAACCTTTGCAAAAAATTTAAAGGGAATGGATGCGGTTAATGATCGTTGTGGTGTTGGTGTCGTATCCCTCCAGTTTTTCCAGGCGAACCACTTTGGCCTGGATGCCGTTTTGACGCAAGGCTGTTTCAAAGGCGGGCAAATCCTGCACCTGGTCGTAGCCGAGCGCTATTATATCAGGCTGGAGTTTTTTCACAATTTTGAAGTGATCGCTTGGGTCGCCCACCAATGCTTCGTCCACCATTTTCAGGTTGCGGACGAGTTCGGCACGTTCGTCCACCGGCAGGACGAAGTAGCCTTTTTTGTGCAATAACGTTTCATTGCTGGCCACAATCACACAAAGCCGATCACCCAATGCCCTGGCTTGCTGCAAATAGTGCAGGTGGCCCCGATGCAGGAGATCGAAGGTGCCAGTAGCCAGGACGGTGATGGGAGAAGGAGGCATAAGAAGCTTGGAGGTAGGAGTTTGGAGCTTGGAGAGTGAAGGGTACGGAAGTGAGAAGCCTAGAGTTTGGAGCAGGAGTTGTTGTTACTCCCTGCTCCATGCTCAAAGCTCCCGGTTTTTTACTCTCCAAGCTGGAAGCGGGCAAAGCGGCTGATGCGGATGTTTTCGCCAATGCGGGCAATGGCAGCGACGATAACTTCCTGAACCGTGTGCTCGGGTTCTTTGACGAAATTCTGGAGCATGAGGCAGTTGTCTTTGTAGAAACTCTGGACTTTGCCTTCGGCAATCTTGGCGGCAATGTCGGCAGGTTTGTTCTGGTTCATGGCTTCGGCGGTGTAGATTTCTTTTTCTTTGGCCAATACGTCAGCCGGCACATCTTCGGGCGTGAGGTAGGTGGGACGGGCTGCGGCGACGTGCATGGCGAGGCTATGCACCAGATCCTTGAAGGTGTCGGTGCGAGCGACGAAGTCGGATTCGCAGTTGACTTCAATCAGCACACCCAAGCCGCCGCCGGCGTGGATGTAGGATTCAACCAAACCTTCGCTGGTGGCGCGCCCGGCCTTTTTGGTGGCCTTGGCCTGGCCTTTTTTGCGCAGGATTTCGATCGCCATTTCAACGTCACCGCTGGCTTCGACGAGTGCGGCTTTGGCGTCCATCATGCCGGCGCCAGTGCGGTCGCGTAAATTTTTGACATTGGCTGCAGTTATTTCTGCCATGGAATGTTCCTTTCAATGTGGGTTGAGAAGAGTCGCCTCAGACCTGTGTTATTTGAGGCTGGCGAGGATCTTTTTGGTGGTGGCAGGGCCGACACCAGGAAGGCCCTGAAGATCTTCTTCACTGGCTTTGCGGAGGGTTTCGAGGGTTTTGAATTTTTCGGTCAGGGCTTCCAGGACTTTGGAGGTAAAGCCGGGAAATGTTTCTTCGGTGATGGCGGTCTTGGTGACGACAGGGGCAACCACTTCGGGTTCGATGTCGGTGACAAATTCAACGGCAGCGATTTTGGGTGCTTTGAGTTCGCTGATAACGACTTGAGGCTGGGTAACTTTGTGGCCAGTGGAGGAGGAGACGCCTTTTTGCAAACGGCGCAGTTGTTTCTCGGCTTCGAGTTCTTCCTGTTGTTCAAGTACGGCGACTTCGGTGACATCGTTGAGGTTGACCTTGATTTCTTCGACCACGGTTTCGGGTTTGGCAGCAGCCGCTGCGGCTGCCGCTTTGGCACCCTTGGCAATGAATTCCGCACGGCCTTCGTTGATGGCAGCGCCAACTTCGTCCAGCACAAAGTTAATGGAACGGATGGCGTCGTCGTTGGCCGGGATGGGGAAGGTGATTTCATCAGGATTGCAGTTGGTGTCAACCGAAGCCATGATCGGGACGTGCAGGGTCGTGGCTTCTTTGATGGCAATGCGTTCACGATGGGGGTCAATGATAAAAATCATGTCGGGGAGACGAGTGACTTCGGTCAAACCCTGATAGAGGTCATTCATGCGTTCCAGTTTTTTGTTGAGTACGCTGCGTTCTTTTTTGAGCATGACATCGAGTTCGCCGCTGTCACTTTTGGCCTTGATTTCGATGTATTCCTTGATCTGTTTGCTGATGACGCGAAAGTTGGTGAACATGCCACCGACCCAGCGGCTGACAATGAAGGGCATACCACAGGATTGGGCAGTTTCCATGGTTTTCTGCTGGCCCTGGCGTTTGGTACAGACAAACAAAACTTTGCCACCGCGGGCGGCAATTTCACGCACTTTGCTTTTGGACTCGGCCAGGAGGTCAACGGTCTGCAGCAGGTCAATAATGTGGATGCCATTGCGGGTGGTGAAAATGTACTTTTTCATTTTGGGGTTCCAGCGGCTGGTCTGGTGGCCAAAGTGCACGCCGTAGCTGAGCATGAGCTTGAGTTGCGCTTCAATGCTGGCGTCCCGGGGAGTTTTGGGCTCGGCGGGTTTTGCGGCAACTGTCGCGGCAGGGGCGGACACAGAAACAGGAGCGGTGGAAGTGGGTTCCGTGGCTCCTGGTGTTGGGATGATTTCAGACATAACAAAACCTCCAATTGAGTTAATGCTTCCCCTCGGTTCAACTTGCCGACGTATCCTCGATCTAATGACCGAGACCACTCCGTCCGCAATCCGCGAGGGTGCAAGATAAATAGATGAACGGCGTTAATAATACTGAATAAAGGTGAATTAAGCAAGTTGGTAATCCCGTCATTGCGAGGAATCTTCGACGTAGCCTTCGTCCTACACAGTGGGGCAATCTAGTTGTTTTATTTTCAACTGCCCGGCGCGGCTCGCTTGGGCTATGCCCGAATCGCGCCCAGGAGGACTTATCGTTGTTGCATCAATCAGTGTCAGTTTTGCCAAAAACCCGCTTCCTGCGGGCCCAGTTCCAGAGGAGAAGTGCTGGGCGGGAGTTGGTGTTTTTTAGCGTAACGGATTGCCAGCTGGCTTGCCAATGCATTTGTCGACTACGTTAGGAACACTGCCCTTGGTGGTACTGGTGACGAAGTTGACGCAAGTCAGTTGCGTTGGGGGGACGATTTGGGTCGGGTCAACCGTATTGCCGGTACCATAACCAATCAAACCGACATTTTTTTGGTAAAAGAAGGTTTCGCCGGAACCGGCGCCTTTGATGTTGGCGACTTCAATGACATCACTGTATGAGCTGCCAGCAGAGAGCTTGAGTGTGCCCTTGTCCACCAGCTTGATTTGATTGGTGTTGGCGCCACTGTATTTGGTTTCACAACAGGTGCAACTGTCTTTGCCAAAGCCAATGATGGTGTTGGCCATTTCTGCGCTGGTGGAACAAACCTGCATGTTGCGGGGGCGAAATGGCGATCCCTCAAGTGCAGAGTTACTGTTGAAGGCACTGCACCCATTGCCAAATTGACCCGTGATGCTGTCAAAAATGGCATCCTGACCGGCATGTGCAACATCGATACATTTTATCGGAGGACCATTGAAACCTTCGGTCGCTGTGGTGTCCCGTACGTGATAAATCCAGTCGTTGTCGTAGGTGAATTCTTCAAAGTTATCACCAATCGTATTTTTGACCATAAAGAACCGATTTTTGGCATTCAGTGGCGTGGCTTGGGTGTAGCTCAAGACTTCTTTGTCCGCCATGGTTATTTGTAATCCAGAGGTTCCCTGCATATAGGGAAGCAGGTCGAGTGTTTGTCCGCAGGCGTTGTTGTCCGAGACAAAGGCGCTCACGGTGGGGCCGGCTGGGCAGGTACTGGCAGTGGACGGTTGGGTGCAGATGGCATCGGCACCGGTTTTGCCGGTTTCCTGTTCACTGGGGATCACCTGGCGGCCATAGGGATTAGCATCGACATTGTCTTTGCCCAGGCAGAGGTCAGGCATGAAGGCAAAGTTGGTTTTGAGCGTTGAAATGTCTTCCATTTTGTAAGTGGGAATATTGCCAAAGGTTACGGTTTGCATTTCAGAAGGGCAGTCAATAAAATCTATTTTGCCGTCGGGAAGGGTTTGGGCGCCATCAATGCCGAAGCTCATGAGTAGGTTCTTTTTGCCACCGACAAGGTCGACCGGGCCTGCTCCACCATCAAATGGACCAAATTTGTTGTCGCCTTCGACTGTGATCCACATGTTGTGCGAAGCAGGCATCGATTTGCCGAAGTCTGGATTACCAAGGATGAAAGTGCCGGTTCCAAGGGTATTGGCATCTGTTTTGGTTTCCAGTTCAAAGTACAGTTGCGGATCATATTGCTTGTTGATGCTGGACGGGTAGGCAGCCAGATCGCGGGTCAGGATGATGGCTCGAAATAGCAGCGCGGCATGTCGGCATTGAATGATTTGCGGTGTTTGTTGTTGCACTTTTGTCTTGATCGCGGTCATCCAGTCAGAACAGGTAGGATATTTGGCCGCGTCTTTGTTGTCATAGCCAAGGGTCAGGTCGGGTGGGGAATTCTGGTGCACCAAGGAGGAGGTTTTTTGGCCAATGAAAGTGGCCGGATTAACCACCACCATGTTGGTGGTTGGGGAACTGAGTTTGGCGTCGCAGGCGTTGTTGCGCCAGACTTCGTAATGCACCATGGGGGTTTGGGTGTTGCTGACATATTGATTTTTGCCACCGTCCCAGTAATAACCGCTTGCGCCCATTGTCCCAATTTGGCTCCAGTTGGTGATGTCTTTGACCTTGAGCTGATCACCGTAACCAGGCGTAAAAACGCCAGGGACGAAAGTTTTAGCATCCGCGGTTAAACCAGTCATGGAACCGGACGTGAGGTGCGCGATTACCACATCGTAGTTGGCAATGTGGACGTTGGCCATGTCGACGTACTGTTTGTCACCTTTGATACCATTGCAGGTGGGGTCTGGCTTGCCGGACTTGGCCGGGATGGCGGCACCCTGGCTGTCATAACCGCATTTGTCACTGATTACCTGGTTGCGGAATTCTCCCGGTTGCATGCCTGTCATGCAGGAGGTGTATTGGTTGGAATAGGTGGGGTTGTACTTGGTTTCGTAACAATACATTAAAGTGCAGGTGGTGGTTGGCACAGCTGGGATTGGAGGTAGTGGTGTTGTCCATGTGGTCGTGCAAAAATGATTCAGAGAGTCTTCATCAAGATAAGGCTCGGAGTTGGCAGGACAACCTTTTGGTAGACATCCGCTGACGTCGTTTGTAGCAACACCTGGGCAAGTTTTTGTCAGAGGTGCAGGGTTCTCAATGCATTTAATCGGGCAGTTATCGTCAGTATACAAACCAGTCATGCAGCGTTGATCTTTGACTGAATCATAGGTTGGAAGTCTTTTGCCGACCGGACAAACATTGGTATCGGTAAATAATTTCACCGCATTGACCGAGGCCCAGCGCGTGTTACGGATGCGGACAAAGTTGCCGTAGCCGTCGCAGTTTTTACTGCTGCCGGCAGTGCAGTCGGGGGCCTTGATCTGTGTGGCTGGATCTGAGCCCAGGGCTTCGATGACGGTGCCGTTCAGGGTCGAATAGACCGGGATAAAGTCATTGGGCGAGTTAAAAACCGAGAGGTCAACAGCATAGGGCGTGCCTGATTTGGAGCACTGGTGATTGTTGTAATCCAACATGACGGTGCGCGTGCCATAGTCGGCATAATTGTCGGGAATGGTCCAGCCCCAGGTGGTGCCACCTACGGGCGGGCCACCCACCATCTGGCTGTCAGGTGGCGGCAGTACAAAAGTGCCGTTATTCATGTTGTGCGGGCTGCTGGCGCCGCCGAGGGCGTATTTTTGACTGGCCTGCGCATCATAGCGGTAGTTGATCGGAATCGGCAGGTTGATTTCGTTGGCATTGCGCGTCGGGACCGTGATCGAGGTAATGCCGGCCGGGGTGTTGGTATTACTGGTGGCTTTGGTTTTGGTCTTGGGATTAGCCGTTTCGGACACAAGCACAGGCACAACGACCACCGCCGTCGTCACCGATACCACCAGGCAAAAAAGCAAAACAAATAGCTTGCGCAAAGGGTTGACTTGGGGGTTAGAAATAACACTTAAAATATACCACTAAAACGCGGGTTTGGTGGGTGCTCTTTATTGAATTCGTGGCGGGCAGTTTAGAACTGCTTTGCAATCATCGTAAGCACTGGTGCAGGTCTCGCCGACTTCGCAAATACCATCGCCACTGTGTGGTTTGCCCAGCGTTAGATCGACTTGTGTCGTGGGGGAGGATACCGGTGTTGTCGTCTGCGTTTGAAGATTGGCAGGCAAGTCGATACAAAGGCAGGCGGGCGAACAGACCTGATTTTGGGTGCATCCCTTGGGTGAGGCTTGCGGGTCACATTGTTCGCCGGGGTTGATCTTGCCGTCTCCGCAGCGTGCCGGCGTGGACTGGCACTGGCAACTCTGGTCACAGGTTTCTTCGGCTTTGCAACCGGTGGGGGTGGCTTTGGAGTCGCACATTTCACCTTGACCGACGTCCACTTTGCTGTTGCCACAAAAACAGGCCGCGGGGCAGGTTAAATTGTAAAGCGCGGCGATCTGGGCGTCATGTTCGGGTAAGGCTGCGGCGTTGACATTGGCGGGAAAAGGTTTGCCCATGAGGCTGAAGGGATTGGTTTGAGCGGGATTTTTGAGCTCAAATTCGAGGATGTTGTCTTTGTTGACATCCGCGAAACTGAAATCATTGCCGAGTCCAAGCAAATGACCGGCGAGGTAGGCGACCTGCACGCCACTTAAGGAGGTTGTCCATTCGCCATAGCTCCAGGATTTGCCCTGCGGATTGGCTTTGAGCACATCGCCGATTTTGCCGCGGCGGTTGAGGGCAGAACTCACGACCGTGATACAGTGGCCGGTTTTGAGCGATTTGGTGCAGTCCTCAGCTTGGGGCAGGGTGGTGAGTTGAAAATGATAATACACGGCGCATGGTCCACCCAAAATGATGTGGGGGCTGGAGTTCCAGTAGCTATTGATTTCTTTTTGCCAGTTGGTGGTGAGCTCCGTGGCTTTGGCGGCACTGCCGTCATCGCTAAACGCCAGTACCACGCCAATCGTGAACTGCTGCTCACAGTTTTTGGCATCCGCAAAGGAAAGCGTGGTATTGGCTTTGGAAGACGTTCCCGCCGACGCCACTAGCAGCAGCGTCAGGCCCAGGCTGATTAAAATTTTAGGGGCTGGTTTCATAGCGTTGGCATATAATGGACGCGATTTTCTTGCCACCATTTGAGCCAGGCGTTTTGGGTGTCAATACGGTGGACAGGATCGAAATTGATGCTTGCGGTCAGATAATTAGACAGAATTTGTTGCGCATATTCTCCCTGGCTGACCGGTGGTTCCATGTAGGTAAGTGCCAGTTCGCTGGTGAGATTGTCGATCAGGATCGGGACGCCGGTCATGTTGTGGTTCTGGACCAGGCTGCCCGCGGCATACATACGGATGCTGGGGGAAGCGTCCTGGAGTTTACTGGCGATTTTTTCCAGCCGGTTGCTGGAAAGTGTCGTTTTGGAGAGTTCCGGCACCTGGCTGTAAATCAGCAGCCCAAGGTAACGGTCAGATTCCCTGGTTGATAAAATCAACTGGTCAGCCACGTTGAGCACGTCGGGGCGGTGCAGCAGTTCGTCCAACACAGGGATGTCGAGATCCGCTTCAAAGGAAAGTTTGTTCACCAACGCCGCGGTCGGTGTGTTTTGCAAAGGGGTGTTTTTGCTGGCGGCGCTAGTTTTTTGCTGGGGCAAGCCGCGTCGTAGCATCAGGAAAGTTGCTCCGCTCCCGAGCACAAGCAGGCAGAGTCCTATGATGAGGAGAATGCGCAGGCGGCGTTGTTTGCGGAGCTGTTCTTCGCGCCATGAATACATAGCGTGAATCTTTGTTTATGGTTTGGAAGGCGTTAAGAATTATCTTTTTTGTCGGCTTTGGTCGACTTGTGGGGTGCTTTGGGTTTGGCAATTTCGGCAGTCGTCTCGGATACCGGTTCTGCTTTTTTGTCCGTTGTTTTGGGGGCGGCGTTTTGGGTGGCGATTTCATACAGCAGGCGACGCGTTTTTTCGCGGCGGATGAGCTGGCGCATGTAAAGCTGGCCATTTTCACTCATCAGGCTGCGCAGGCTGTCTTTGCCTTTTTGGGTCAACTTGCCCTGGTTGTCGCGATAGGGTTGGAGCCAGGCGACGATTTCGTTCTGGACTTCTGCTTCGCTTGCCTGAATTTTTTCAATCACCGAGATTTGATCGATGATCATGTCCTGGCGGGAGACTTTTTCGGCGTGGGGATGCCATTCTTTGTGCAAATCTTCCATGCTTTGCTTTTTGGTTTCCAGGAACTGAGAGAGCGAAAAACCTTGCTGTTTGAGTCTCCATTCGAATTCATGTTCCATTTTGTGCACTTCTTCTTCGATCAGCACGTGCGGCACTTCAAATTCGCCGGCCAGCTTGGCGGTTGCTTCCAACACTTCGGTCTGGAAATCACGTTCGGTTTGTTCGGTGCGCATTTTGACCAGGGATTCTTTGACTTTTTCCTGCAGGTCGGCGACGTCCTTGGCCTGGAGTTTCTGGGCAAATTCATCATTCAGCTCAGGCATGACACGTACTTTGGTGCCCAGCATTTTGACGGTAAAGACGAGGTCTTTGTCGCGGAAGCGTTCGAGGGGGTAATCGGCTGGCATGTGCAGGGTGAACGTTTTGTCGTCACCTTTGCTGAGCCCTTTGATCTGGTCGTCAAATCCGGGTGCAAAATAGCCATCACCAATATAGAGTTCGTAGCCAGAGCGGGTAAACGCTTTGACCACTTCGCCGTCCAGTTTGGCACCAATGTCCATGACAGCCACATCGCCATCGGCAACGGCTTTGTCTTTATCCTCATAACGGACCTGTTCCTGGCGCAGATTGTCGAGTGCTGTGGTCAGGTCAGCTGCTTCGACTTTGACTGCTCTGTGTTTGACCTTGATCGCTTTGTAGTCGCCAATGGTAACTTCAGGATAAACCGAGATGATGGCGGTGAAGACCAAAGGCTTGTCTTCGGCGGCTTCGGTGATTTGCAGTTCGGGGTTGGTAATGACTTTGAGGCCCTGTTTGTCGATGGCTTCGATGTACCATTTGCCAAGGTTGTCTTCGATGGCTTTGGAGCGGATGTCGGCCAGCGTGACCTGTTCGCGTGCAATGCTGTCAGGCACTTTGCCTTTACGAAAACCTTTGACTTTGAGGTTGAGTTGAAGCTTGCGGAAAGCGGTTTCTTCGGCCTTGGCAACATCGGCAACAGGGATTGAAATAGTAAGTTCAACTTTACCCTGGCCAATGCTCTTTTGGGTAATCTCCATGACTTTCCTTTTTTATGACCAAAAATGGGCCTTATACAATTGAATAAGATGCCACACAAAGCCAGGTGATGGCAAGAGGAATCCGGAATCGGGATGAGTTTTGGGGTAATAATGATAATGAAATGGAATCTCCTGGACAGCCCGAAAATGGCCCTTGACCAGAAGTTCAGGAAGAATCCTGGGAAAATTGCCCCGCAAAACAGTTTTGTCCAGCACCGTGCGGCGGAAAAAGAAACCATTGCTCATGGGGTCGCGCACAGCCGTGACGGGGCGCAGCAGCCAGGCCTGACAGCGTGCCCGCCATTTGTCCCAGAAAGGATAGCCCGGCAGTGCGGATTCCGGCACAAACCGGCTCGCGACCGTAATATCCATATTGCCAGCCTGGATGGGTTTGAGAAGTTGCGGGATCATAGCGGGGGGATAGCCCATTTTGGCGGACATGATGCCGATGACTGTGCCTTTGGCGGCGCGGATGCCGGCCAGAATCGCGGTGGAGGAGCCATGGCGGTGTTCGCGGTGCAGGGTGCGCAGGTTGGGAAAGTGCTTGCGCAGATAGTAGGCAGTTTCGCCGCTGCCATCGGGTGAGTTATCGTCCACAATAATCACTTCCGACGGGATATGGTAGCGGCCCAGAGTCTCAAACAGATGCTGCACAAAGGCCGCCAGGTGGTCATTTTCGTTATAAGTTGGGATGATGATGGAGATCAAACGATTAAATTCTAATAACTAAATCTGAATATCCAAACGATCGTGAAGCCAACGGAGACGCGAGTTTTTTAACTTGGCAGATTTTATCTTGGTTCGGGTTTGCAGTCGTGCTGATTATAGGCGTTGGCGAGGGAAAAAGGAAGGTTGCAGCAGGTGGTTTTCAATTGACAATGATATTTATTGTCTTATAATTACAGTTAGATGTATTTAGTGTCAAAGGAGTAAACATGCAGCAGTTGCGTATCACCTTAACCGCCGAAGTCAGGGAAGCACTGGCCACGCTGAAGTCGCAGCGCTATCCGCTCTTAAGTCAGGCCGAAATCGTCAAGGTTGTTTTGTCAGAAAAATTATTGATTACCAACAAAACCGACACCTTGGCCCGCAAACAGGGATTGAAAGACCTGCGGCGTGCCAGCAAAGCTTTGGGGCAAAAGTGGCTCCAGGCGCAGGGGCAGTTAAAGTCGAAATTGAGCGAAGACGAATTATATGAAATGGTCAAAAATGCCTGACAAAGTGGTGGTGGACACGAATGTCCTCCTGTCGGCATTGCTGTTTGGTGGTACGCCACTTGAGGCCATTAACTCAATTTTGGACGCCGGACTGGAGTGGTGCTTTTCGGAAGAGTTGATCATTGAAGTTATCCGTAAATTGCGCACCAAATTTGCCGCTGACGATGACACGATTTTGTTTTTTAAGCAGTGGGTTGGCCAGGAAAGTGTTTACAACGTAAAGCGAACCGTAGTTTTTGATCCTGATCCGGCGGATGCCTATTTGCTGGCATTGTGCGAAACATGTGGAGCCTCATGGTTGATTACTGGAGATAAAAAGCATCTGTTACCAATCCACAAATGGAAGCAGACCCGCATTTTGAGTCCAGCGGAATTTGTTGCGGTGAATAAGCAAGAATAGGAATTGTTGGGAAATTCGACCAGATAACCATGTCGAGAGCCTAAAAAACTCAGGACAATGTTATAATAGAATCTAAAACCAATTGCGAAGTGGCAGCGGAAGGTCTTGTCCAATGCCAAGGCTTTCCTTTGCCGCTTCAATCGAAGCGGCGTACCTTAAAAATCTCAGAGCCCTTGGGCTTTGAGTCACCGCTTCCAGTGAGCAGCCGCCATTGCGGCGGCCAGCTAACGTGGAATGGGTGGTGCTCATGGCCTGAGGAAACAGACACAATATCAGATGCCGCCATGAATAGTCCGGCGCCGGGTGCCGAATGTCGCGGGCGGCAGAAAGGGGGGAAATACCTCACCCTGCCCTCTCCTAACTTAGGAGAGGGGAAGAAATGCATTGCCCCACCTAGATTAGGAGGGGTTGGGGAGGTGCTCTTCTCTCTTTTCTGCCGACCCGTGCCGTTGGGTGAGCAATCCTACCGTGCGCGGTAGGGACTAGAAAGCTCCTGGCTTTCTGGTTTGTTTTGCAACGAGATTAATTCGTCGGGTTGCAATACAAAAGGAGCCTGGTTAGCGGGCGTTCCACGGGTGGCAGGGGGACCTCAAACCCCTTAGCACTAGGAGGTGCTAAAATGTTTGGAAAGTTTTTTCGTGCCGTCGCGGCCATAGTCGCGACGGCAACCCTGCTGGTGGGGGTGACCCCAGCTTTTGCACTGGTGCAGGGACCGGTGCAAAATAATTCCGCCAGCCAGGGACCCTTGGTCCCGACCGGCGGAGTTTCATTCGGCGTATTGGCCCCCGATGGGCAATACGCTACCGAAATACGGAGCGGGGTGGTTTACACCATCACCGCTTCCTTGTTCGGTTGCCCCAACACCACTCCACGGTGTTGGGGTAGAATGACAGAGACTGGTCTGGTAGCCCTCACGGGCGCAGACCAGAGCGACTGGGAGCAATTCGTACCGACCCCATCCGGGGCCGTGTACACCCAGTCCGTAGTGATTTTCCCCCAGGATCACTACGCTCTCGCAGTGGGGAGTTGGCGCCAGGGTTTGACCTTGACCCTGGCGCTCTACCAGCTTGATGGTCAGCTGGTAGACAGCGTGCAGTTTTCACTGCCCGCTGCAGCAGACCGTCACACCTTTCTGCCCGCTATGTGGCGGTAGAAAGGTGTTTATGGAGTGACAGAGGCTTCCCTGAGCCTGCCTGTCACTCCGTTTCTTTTCTCCCGTCTGTTTCCTCAGGCTTTACTGGATTTTGCGTTAAAGTCCCGTGGGGGGACTTTTTTTTTGATGGGAAGGGGAGGGGGCTTACCTCACCCTGCCCTCTCCTAAACTAGGAGAGGGGAAGAAAGAGGGTGTAGTGGTTGAGGAATTGGCAACTGTTGCAATCTGTGTATGAATTTGATATAAGTAAAGCAACGATCAACTGGGCCTTGAAAAAGCAACGCGAAGGTCTTAGACTATTGACAGTATTGAGAATAAAAGTGATAATATCACCTTGGCCACCGAACCAAATCGGAGTTGGCTAAGCACCAAAATACGTCTCCACCAAAAAGCAGAACTAGCAAAAAAGTAACAAAAACAGAACTTTAAGCTAGTTTTTTTTATGGTGGGAAATATGACACTTTCAAGATATGACGCCTCGGCTATGGTGTTTCCCGAAATTCGCGGCAGGGGAAGCCTACCGGTAATGTACACAGGTGTCGGGGGCGGAAGCAGGCGGGATGAATCTATTGGGAAGCAAATATTCGAATATGAACCTCAAAAAATGCAGGTACCCTATAGGTTGCGTGAAAAAGCCGGCCCGCAACGCGTTGCCGAGGTCTTGACGCAGGCAATCATGGATCAAGTCCACGGGCAGAACAGAGCTGGAACCGAACAGGAGATCCAGACAACCCTAGTTTTGGCGTTGGTTGCTTATTTGCAAAGCAGGCATGAACGGAATTTTAAAGTTGAGACAACTTTTGTTGTCAATTTGGATCCAAATCCTCGTCAAGGTATCCAGATTCGCAGCCGGGACATCATGATCAACGACACAGCACTCACGGCTGATACCGATGGTCTGGACGGAAATCAGGCTCCACACGAAAGTAAGAGGCCTCGTTCCGAACGACGCAGGTTTGAAGCCTATGATCGCCTGGATGAACGTGCCAGAAATGCTGCACAGGAAATCGAAATCGGCGAAACGGGCAAACATGTTGCCAGAGTGGTAGAGCAACTCGCCGAGCAAAACCGTCCTCAGGCGACAACCCTGGCGGGAAAGCTTGATGTGCTTCGCTACGACCGGATGGTGTCGTATTCCGGCACCAAACATCAAGTCGAAATGGCCATAGCCGCAGATGCCGCTGTTCGCACCCAGCAACAGGTCAGCAAATGGCAAGCCGAACTGAAGTCCTTGGTCAACGATGAGCTTGTGGAGAGTAATCAACCCAAAAGCCGCCTGGTGCAATTTGCCAGCCGTATCATGGGGCGTCAGGCTGACATGGCCGAGATGACGGTCAATAAACGTACCGTGGAAATGGGCGGATTGGACTTTGTGGGGATGCTGCTGGCTATGGTGGAAACACATGCCGATTTGAAACAGCATTTACAGCACGGCGGGTCTTTGACCGGCT
Source organism: Candidatus Wirthbacteria bacterium (assembly GCA_903889905.1). GTDB lineage: Bacteria > Patescibacteriota > CG2-30-54-11 > CG2-30-54-11 > CG2-30-54-11 > CAISZI01. The sequence continues at coordinate 132,248 of CAISZI010000047.1, read as the reverse complement.
TTTTTGCGAATAAAGATGTCATGGCTTATGTGCCCGCGGATTTCAGCACCAAAAATGCCTTTGATCCGAGAGGTATGTTCAGCAAGGATCGTTTTCAACAGAATTTACGGAATTTCAATTTCGGTGTCTCGTCGGTCATGGGGACATCACGAAGTGTCAGCTTTAGCGGTCGCAAGATCGGTATTGAAACCGTGTCCACGCAGCTGGCCGTGGCGACCAACCTTGACCGTAACAAAGCTGCTGAGGCCCATGACGCTTTTGAACGTGACCCCAATGCCGCTGCCGCCAAGATGATCGACAAAATCATCGAACGTAAACTGCAGCCGGCCATCCATGACTTACGGGCTGGGTTGGATAATGCCGAGCAGCTGCCGCGATTGATTATCGCTTACAACACGGCATTGACCGATATCATGAACGGCATGTCAGATAAGTTGCAGGGCGCTAATCTGAACGTAGATAAAATGGTCCGGGCGCGTGCCGAAGCAGTCATGTTGACAATGTTGCGGCATGCAGTCACCGACAACAAAAAGGATTCTCAACCAGAGGACTTGGTGGCCAAAGTTGCGGCGATCGCCCAAAGAGTTGTCAGCAGCGATGGCGTCAAACAGGTGATGGAATTCGTTAAAAGTGAAAAATGGCTGAGAGGATCAAACCTTGTCATGTCCGGTTCTTTTGCGCTGGGAGCAGTGGGGGGAGTGGTCTCAGGAGCCCGCGCAGTGGCGTCGATCGGAACTGCCGGGAATGCCGGTGGCGTAGAGGCCATGCAAATTGAACAGATGGCTTTTGCCGGCCGTTTGGATGAACGTTTCGGTGCTTTGGATCACAATGACGGAACAACCCCGCTAAAATTGGCTCAACTTGTGGCCGAAGCCCAAATTATGGGCATTGAAGACAAAGCATCCTTTTTTGGCAATTTATTGATCAATCAATTACGTCGAGGCGATTCAGCCGTTGATCAGGCCAAGGCTATCGTGGCGGCCAGAGATTTAATTGCCGAGGCCATGCCAGCGGCACAGGACAATGTCAGTGAGGCCAAAAAGCGCATGAATTCGTCCATACTCCAAAACGTCCTGATTAAAGCCGGGATTACCGGTATCGCCACTGCGGCCAGCCGTACCGTCGGAAGCCTGGTGATGAATACACCGCTGGTGCAGGGAATCAGGACCGAAATCGCTATGGGCGCCAATTTTGTCGCCGGCAAAGTAGTCGCCGGAGCCGAACACCTGATCGCAACCGCGCAGGCCAGCACCTCAACCCATCCTAGTGGAACTGTGGTTGTGGAGCAGTCAGTGGCTCAGCATGCGACGATAACCGACACAGCAATATCTGATTTGGCCAGTCGCGCGCGCAGCAGCAGCGGCGGCAAGCTGAATTCTCCGATCAAGGTTGACCATTTCGAACAGGCAGGGCAACAGCCGCCTGACAAAATTTTTAGTTATATTGAGATCAATACAACTGCTTCTGGTGATGCGACCCTGACTATCAGAGATGTCATTACTAAGCTCCTTGATGAATCTACCCCTGATCTTCCTAAATTGAATCTTCGAATAGCTCAGCTTGATGAATTGACGAACATGCTTGTCAGATTGGCTACTGATCAAAAAATTACGGTTAATGCTGGGGATAAGGTTGGTTTAAGTATTGCTAATGATGCCGTCACCGTTGGTAATGACGGCCATGTCATCGTGGATTTTGCCAAAGTCACCGTGATGGTCAAACATACGAACGGTACCGGGATAAATGATACCCAGTTAAGTCAGGCAATTGCTGATAACTCATTAAGAGTGCAAATTACATCTGGGAACAAGTCTAGTCTCCAGACATTTGAATCTACGGCGCACCCGGGTGACAGCTTTTGGTCTGAATCCTCCAACATTGCCAAAGACCTGGTCAAAAATATTCCTGAATTCAAGGACATGAATGTCAATACCTTGACCGCCGCATTAACCACGCAGTTCCAGCGTGTCGAAGGCAATGTCTATCCGGGTGACAAGTTTGTCCTCGATCCTACCTGTATCCATATCTATCCCAATGGCAATATTGAATTGCAATTCGGTGCGTTGACGATTTCTCACAATGATATTGGAGATCCTTCTCGAAGTCTTAATTCTTCCAATGACCCCATAATATTAAATAGCAATTTAGTGGAGGTGACGGGTGTATCTGTGAAAGCTGACGTGGGTAGGGGAGTTGAACCCCTTGTCGTGGCAGCACCTGCTGCAACAAAGTCTGTTGATATCAGTGCCGTAGCGGCAAACCATCCAGCAATCCTGGAAAAAGCCGCAGCTACAGCCGTTTTGAGCAACCTTCCCAAAGGGCAGACAGCTCCGGGAACATTTACGGCGAATCATGCCAGTACCCCTGAAACCATTGCACAGGCAAGTGCTGGAGACCGTCAGGACTGGGCTTATATGGCAGAGTTGTTCCGCGCGGCGGCGGGTGTCAAAGCGCCAGGTATGATTGAAGCCATTGCCAATGGGAATTTTAAGAAGCTTGAGATGATCGCTGGTAAACAATTCTATGCAGTGGACACGAATGGCAATGGTCGCTTTGACGATGCTGGGGACACTAAATTTTCCTTTGAAACATTAACTGTTGGTGAATTTTCAAAGCATTATCCCGGGTTTGAGATTCCGCGTCATGGGATGATGGCCAACAATGCTACCTATGACCAGGCAGGTGGTCTCTCTGTGTCAGATGCCAACTGGAAGGAAGGCGATGTCATTACTGTCCTAGCCAAAGTTGGCCAGAATGGTAAGGTAGAAACAGTGTTAGAAATTGCAGCCAACAAATGTGCGAATGCTGGCCAATTCGTGGAAAACGAGAAAGTGGCCTTCTTTAAACTGATGGAAAGTCCTGTCACACATAAACCTGTAGACATGGGATACAATCACCATTTGGGTGAAGCGATTCTCAAAGGTGGCTACGCCGGCCAGACGGTTGCGTCGCTTGATGTCAATGGCGGACGACTTTCGGGTATCCCGGATCGTACCACGGTTCCGCCAGAATTCATTGACTCTGGAACGGGTAATATCAAGGATGGAGCAACGCTTTTGCTACGCGAGGATGCTAACAATCCTAGTTTTGGCATGCCAACTGCACTGGGTGCCGGTCGCGAATTTTCTCCAGTACGTGACGGTGCCCGGTGGCAATTTCAGTTAGTCTGGAAAGCGGACAAAGCGGCGTGGTATATCCAGGATCCCAAGACTTTGCAGTCAGTTGCGCCGTTTGAGAGCATTGTTAACCATCCGTCTACGCCTGTTGGCGGTAGTTCTCCGGTGATTCGCCCACCTGGCGATGGTCAGCTGCCACCTCCCGATATTCGCCCACCTGGAGATGGTCAGCCGCCACCGGCTCCCGTTATTCGTTCAGCAGGTGATGGACAGAGGCCAAATGGATAACAGATAGTTTAAATAATTATATTAGTTGTTTGATTTAATAGTATAAATAAGTTAAAATATAGTCTTAAATAAAAACAAATAACCTTGGTGCATATTGATGCACCTGAAAGTTGTTTTCTACTTTTTTACCTAGATTTTATCTGCTTTATCAGGGAGGTTGCATGACTAACATATTCAGCCGATTCGTACATAATCCACGCAAAAAACTGGGCGTGGTTTTGTCGTTGGCAGTTATTCTCAATCAAATTGTGCCCTTTATCAACATCAGCGCTTCCCCGGTTAGCGCAGCTGTGCAAACTACCAAATGGGAACGGGACAACAATGCTGCCAATACCGCGACTTATTATGCGATCTCGCCCAGTTCGGCCAGTATGGAATTAACTAGCGTCTCAGGTTTGGTTGATTTGACTGATACTGGACTTGCAACTGCGCTAGCAGGCACTGCATCGTTGAACACTGGCGCACGCAATATCCAGGCTTTGGAAGTATTGCGTTGCGACTATGGCAGTTTGGAAAATGTTTATGACAGCAATAATGTATTGTATGCACAACGTTGCCCGGCAGGATCTGAAAATATGGGAACTGGGGCTTTTTCCGGAACAATGGCAACCTGGCCAGCATCGGGTTCAATAAATCTTGCCAAGAATCAGGTGTTGAGTGTCCGTATGACCTTTCAGCCTAATGCCAATCTGGCTAGTGGCACGATTTTGCGTAATTATTCCAAATGGACCTATTCTTATACTGGTTACACCAATCAACACGCCAATACGGATGGTGAACAATACCAGTTTTTTGCCGCCAATCTGACCATCAACAAGGGCGACGGTACACTGCTGACTGACAAAGACGGCACCGGCACGATTACTGCCGGCGATGTGGTGCGTTTCCCCGTTTCCATTACCAACAATACGACCGGAGCACAGGGCAGCGCTTACACCTGCACATTGGTCGACTGGCCCGAGACCGGCAAGTTTGTCGAAGGTTCCACAACTCGTACAATTGGCAATATCGCTCCGGGAGCTACTGTTAACCAGAATTTTGACATGACCATTGCCGCTGGTGCTACCGGAACCCTGAATAATAAAGCCGGCGTGACTTGCTACAACATCGACAACATCCCGGGCGGCCCGACCACAGAAACGGTTGGCGGAACGAAGTATTATACCGATACGGGCATTGTGAATGTGGTGGCTGCACCGACTTATTCTTTGTCCATAACCAAGAACGACAGCGTCGGCGATGCCAAGAACCAGACGAAAACCGTTGGACAGACGGTTGATCCTTGGACAGTCACCGTCAAAAATGCCGGCACCGGAACCTTGACCAATGTGACCTTGACCGACAGCGTACCCAACCTTGTCAATGCTGTTTCCTACAGCGGCGATTACAGTGGTTCAAATAACAATATTTCGATTCCGGTCGGGACACTGACAGCCGGTCAGACCAAAACCATCACCGTGAGTGGAACCGCAAACACCGCAGGGAATGCAACCAATACCGCAACAGCTACAGCCACCGAGACTTCGCCAGTCAGCGATTCGGCTAACATTAGCGTCAACCCAGCACCAACGTTCAATCTGGTTGTGACCAAGAATGACAGCGTCGGCGATGCCAAGAACCAGACGAAAACTGTTGGACAGACGGTTGATCCCTGGACAGTCACCGTCAAAAATGCCGGCACCGGAACCTTGACCAATGTGACCTTGACCGACAGTGTACCCAACTTTGTCAATGCTGTTTCCTACAGCGGCGACTATAGTGGTTCAAATAACAATATTTCGATTCCGGTCGGGACACTGACCGCCGGTCAGACCAAAACCATCACTGTGAGTGGAACCGCAAACACCGCAGGGAATGCAACCAATACCGCAACTGCTACAGCCACCGAGACTTCACCAGTTAGCGATACTGCCAATATTACCGTGAATGCCGCACCTCCCCAGGTGGGCAACGTGAAAGTGGAAGTCTATCAGGACGATAACAACGACAACATGATCAGTCAGGGGGATACCTTTTACACGGCTAGCAATTTGAGTGTGAACGTGAATGGGCTTTCATCCCCAGTTTCCATTGTCAATGGTAAAGGCACTGCCGCTAACGTGGCACTGGGTACTTATACTTATCAAAACATGGGTGGACTCGCAGCCAACTACAGCGATATCACCGGTATTTGTGGGACTACAGGGGGATGTATTCCAAGCGTGACAATTGCCAACGGTCAGACCCAGACCTTGATTCTTCTGGTCAAAAATACTCCGGTACTGCCTACACTCAGCATTACCAAAACACCCGCCAACCAAACGGTTACTTTTAAAGACAATGTCAGTTGGAACATTACGGTTAACAATACCAGTACCGTAACTGCCAACAATGTTGTCTTGAATGATGATGTGCCCAGCCAGATCAGCAATGTGGCTGTGACTGGCACTGGGTGCTCCGTCACCGGAAATTCAGTGATTTGCAATTTTGGTAGTATGAATGCCGGAACCAGCCATACCATCACGGTTACAGGTAAAGCCAGCGTTGCACAGGATTCCACCAACGTTGCCAGAACCCATGCTGACCAGGTCAGTGAAATTCAAGCTACCGCCAATGTTCACGTCTTGATTCCTATTCTCGCCATTACCAAAACGACTTCGACTCCTGAAGTTTTCTTGAACGACGCCATCCAGTTTACAATCACCCTCACCAATAATGGTCTGGGGTTGGCCCATAACGTGGTTTTGACCGACACGATTCCCAGCCAGTTTACGAACACAAACTATTCTGGCGCCTGTTCGGGCACGGGTAATGCGATCAGCTGCAACTTCGGCGACGTTAATCCCAATAGCAGCCGTACCGTGACCGTAACCGGTAATGCAAGCACCGCCGGCGCAACGCACAACGATTCCTACACCAATACCGCGACTGCTGTTGCCGACAACAATGGCACAGTGACTGCTTCGGCCAGTATCATTGTTGATAATCCTCAGCTTTCGATCGTCAAAACCGTTTCCAACAATGGCCAGTGCCCTGGCATAGCGACTGACGTCAATAATCCGTTTAATATCATTCAAGGTTCAACCGTCACTTACTGCTATCAGGTCACCAATCCTGGCAACGTCACCCTGACCAACGTCCTGGTGAACGATGACAAACTGGGCAATATCGGCACCATCGCCTCCCTTGCCGCAGGTGCCAGCCAGCCCTTGAGCAAATCGCAGACCATGAACGTGAGTCCTCAGGTGATCAAAAACGTTGTCACCGCCACCACCACCTTTACCATTCCTGGCACAAGCAATGCCCGCAATTTGTCGGCGACTGACAAAGCCTTTGTCTGTGTCACCGTTTCCCCGGCACCCTCGATCACAGTGGTCAAAACTGTGGCCGTGGGTAGTGTTTCCTCCTGCCCACTGGATGCAAATGGCCAACTCGTCAAACAAGTTCATGTGGATTCCGGCACAGCCGTCACCTATTGTTACACAGTTACCAATAACGGGAACGTACCCCTGACAAATGTTTCCGTTATTGACGACCAGTTGGGCAACCTTGACAGTGCTCCGACTTTTAATCTGACCAATGGTGCTTTCAAGTCTTATACCAAAGTCAAACTCAATGTCACCGCCGACATTTACAACATTGTGACCGCCACTGGCAGCTACGCTTCCATCACCAAAACCGCCACGGATTCGGCCAATGTTTATGTCAATCACTACGTCCCCAGCCTCAGCTTTAACAAAACAGCGCAATTTGCGGGTGGCAAAACCGGTACACCCGATGCCTTGCATCCCGCTTACCCCGGCGACACCGTGCTCTATACCTTGACCGTGAGCGAAACCACAGGTAAGGCGGATTATTCCAACTTTGACTTTAGCGATGACATCAGCAATATCCTCAAATACGCCAACGTAACCGCCATTTCACCGACCGGCACTGTGGCTGGAACCACAATCAGCTGGGGCAGCGGCACGATTACGGCTGGTCAGACCATGACCGAAACATTCAAAGTCGTTGTCAATCCTTCCAATACCTGGGTTGGTTGCGGCACGAGCTGCACCTCCAGTTTTGTCATGACCAATAATTTCCACGGTGTCACAGTCAATGTGCCACTGCGTGACCTGGTCATTGTCAAAACCGTGGTCAACCCCACGGTCCTGTCTGGCGACAACGCCATCTGGAAAATCACCGCCACAGAAATCGGAAATATGGGCATGGGCGGCGCGCAGATCAAAGATACTTTCCCCGTTGGCACGACTTATGCCATGCTCGGTCAGATTGTGACACCCAATATTTCACTGAGTGAATCCCTGGATGCCGCCCACAACACCGTCACCTGGACGGTTGCGCCGAGCACCTACAGCGGGCAGAGCGTTAGTTTCTTCTTTGCCACCAAAGTGAATGCCAGTCAGCCTCCCGTGGTGCAGACGAACGGCCTCCAGAACTGCGCCGTGGTTGCGGACGATGGCTATACCTCCAACCAAAGCTGCGCCAAAGTGGGCGTTGGCACCAGATTGACAGGAAACATAACCAAGCAAGTTGAAGGCCAGAGCAGTGATCAGATAGAAATGGACACTGTCCACGCCAAAGTGTTGAACTATGCCGTGACCGTGACCAACAACAGCAGCAGCAACGTTGCCGGCGACAAAGTTATCGTCACCGACAACCTGCCCCAGGACAGCAATGGCCAGGTCTTCAGTTATGTGGATGGCAGCACCGTTGCCAAAGTCGGCAGCACCACCGTGATCTGCGCCACCAACGTGAGCGGCCAGAGCGTCACCTGGACTTGCGGAACTCCTTCTTTTCTGCCCGCTGGAGCTACCCTGACGATTAATTATCAGGTCAGCGTGCCTGCCGCGATTGCCAATAACCTGACAGTTGGCTACACCAATACCGCCACGGCAACGATCAGTACTTCCACTGTCACCAAATCCGTTGGTTCAGCCAGCGCTGTGGTTTATGTCAGCCACTTCGTTCCCAACCTCAGCTTTAACAAAACGGCAACACTGCCCAATTCAACCATTATCGCCGGCGCAGATCATCCGCTTTATCCCTATTATCCGGTGCAGTACACCTTAACCGTCACCGAGACCACAGGTAAAGCAGATTATCCCAATTTTGTCTTCAGTGACGACATTGGCGGTGTTCTCCAATTCGCGCACATATTGTCAATTTCGGATAATGGCACCGTTAATGGCAATACGATCAGTTGGGGAACCAAAACCATACCCGCCGGACAGACGATTACCGAATCCTTCGTGGTCGTGATCAACACATCCGATACCTGGCCAGTTTGTTCCATCAGCACTGGGGTTGGCGCCGGCCTGAATTGTACGTCAAACTATGTGATGACCAATTCGTTTCAGGGCAAGACCGTTAATGTCCCGGTACGGGATATCGTGATTACCAAAACAGCAGTTAATCCGTTGGTCATGCCTGGTGATAACGCGATCTGGAAGATTAGTGTTACCGAAATAGGTTCCGTCGGACTCGGCGGCTTATTGATTTCGGATCTTTTACCAGCCAACACAAGCTATGGCGGTTTGGGACAAATTGTGACATCGGGTGTGAGTTTAGCGGAAACGGTTAAACATGACACGACGGTGGAATGGGTAGTGCAACCGAGCAATTTCAGCGGGCATAATGTAACTTTTTATTTCGGCACCAAGGTAAGCGCCAGCCAGCCACCAGGAACGGGCAGTCATGGTCTTCAGAACTGTGCCTCGACGGTGGTTATAGACGGCAGTGATGTTCACGCGATCCCTGGTGTCAGCTGTGCCTGGGTTGACGTGGGTACTCGCCTTTCCGGCAAGATCAACAAGCTTGTAGAGGGAACGAGCAGCTATCAGATGGATACCGATACCGTCCACGCCAAAGTCTTGAACTACTCTGTGACCGTGACCAACAACAGCACCAGCAACGTTGCCGGCGACAAGGTTATCGTCACCGACAACCTGCCCCAGGACAGCAATGGCCATGTCTTTAGTTATGTGGATGGCAGCACCGTTGCCAAAGTCGGCAGCACCACCGTGATCTGCGCCACCAACGTGAGCGGCCAGAGCGTCACCTGGACTTGCGGCACTCCTTCCTTTCTGCCCGCTGGTTCATCCCTGACGATTAATTATCCGGTTAATGTTCCTGCCGCGATTGCCGAAAGTTTGACGACTGGTTACACCAATACCGCTACGGCATCGATCAACGATAAATTGATTGGCTCCTCCAGCGCCGTGGTTTATGTCAGTTCGCCCCGCGTGGACGTCAAAGTCACCAAAGACGACGGCGTCACGACATTGCTTCCCGGCGCGAGCACGACTTATACCCTTGCGATCACCAACGATGGTTCCAATGGTACCACGACCGCCCTGGGCGTTGTCCTGACCGACACACTTCCTGCCGCTTCCCTTCTGGATACAGCGACTGCTACCAGCATTACATTGGGGACGCATTCTTATCCTGTAGTCAGCAATACCAACGGCCAGATCCTCTGGTCAGCCTTTGATCTGCCTTTGGGCCAGACCGCAACTGCACAAGTCACGATCAAACTCAAATCTTCTGTCACGGCCGGAACTTCCATCGACAATCTGGCCGATGTCATCAATGCCTCTCCCCGTGATGTCAATCCCGCCAACAACCACGCCGTGGACAGTGACATCGTTGTCGATTCTGACATGTGGATCAATAAATTCGTCAGCAGCAGCCCGAGCTGGAGCACGAATAGCGGCAGCGCTCTCGTCTCAGCTGGCGACACCGCTTACTACCAGATCAAGGTGGGTAACTCTGGCACCGCACCCGAAACGGGCGCTGTTACCGACCTCATGTCCATCAATGGCAACCCCGATGTCTCGGTGTTTGATTCCATCACCGTAAGCGGTCCCAATAACTACACCCACACCTACACCCAGCCAATCCCGAATCCGATTGTTTTGAGCAGCACGGGTAACGTGAACTTTGCGCCTGGTTCCAGCATTACTTATACCCTGACGGCCAAAGTCAAAGCCGATATGCTCCAGTCCGGCACGACCATTGTCAACAACATGGCCCAGGTCGCCTATGGCAGCAAAGTCAAACAATCCAGTGCGGTGCTCAATATCAACGCCAATCCCAATATTGTGCTCCACAAATATGCCTGGATCGAAACACCCGATCGTGAAATGGATCCTGAAACCAACCCCGCCAATCCCGGCGACTGGATCAAGTACACCTTGACCGCCACCAATACCGGCAGCGCACCCATGCACGGCTTTATCTTCAGCGACAATATTTCCCAGGTCATGGATGACGTGAACAGCCCCTGGACCGAAAGCGAAAACGTCAAACTGGGCGAAGGCGTAATCCAGGGCAGCGGCTCGGAGCTCACCCTGGTCAAAGGCAACAATCCTGATATTGCTCCCGGTCAGACGATCAGCTACATCTTTTATGTCAAAGCTGGCGATATCCAGACCAACCATGACAACACTATGACCAACACTTATGGCGATACCATCACGGTCAAAATTGTTTCACCTGATGTGCGGGTTACCAAAGTTGTTGATTCCCAGACCACCAGTTTTGGTCAACAGATCAAATTCACCATCACCGCCACCAACTACGGTAATCACACAGCCAATAACGTCGCCATCGTCGACTTCTTGCCACAGGACGCGAGTGGCCCCTTGTTTACCTATGCAGGTGTTACCTCTGGCATCACGCAGCAACACCCTACCGGCCCCTGCGCCTGGGACAAAGTCAACCAGTCATACAGCTGCACCGCACTTGATCCCGCCAAGACCGTTGAACTCTGGTGGACCAAGGACAATTATGGCCATGCCATCAACCTGGCACCCAATCAGTCCCAGCAGATCCAGATCGTCTTCAACGCCCTCGTTAACGTCAATCCAACCGTCGCAACGTCCTACATCAATCGTGCCCAGGCCAAATTCATTGGCGGACAAAGCAATATTGCCGAAGCCACGGTTATGGTAGAACCGCTACCCACCACTTCCCTCAGCATCCTCAAATCGCCCAGCAACCAGACCGTTGAAAGTTTGAGCGAAACCGATTGGACAATCAAAGTGAATAACAATGGCGGACGCGACGAGACCAACGTCTTTGTCAAAGATGTCCTGCCACCTGGCTTCACCGCAATGATGGAACAGATTGGTAACTCACAAGTAGTGAAACGCGCCGAAATCACCATCAAAGACGGCAGCGGCAATGTCACCAGCCAGTTATTGATGACCCCGGTAAGCAGTTACAACAGTTCCTACAACAGCACCACCTATGTCTGGCCCAACAACAATGACGGCTTCAAATTGGTCAAAGGTGGATCAATCATCATTTCCATTGGCGCCAAAGCACCCTCGGTCAAAACTGACACGCAGTTCACCAATACGGCCCAAGTCTTGATCGGTGCCGAACTCCAGGATACGTCGACCGCGATCGTGAACGTCAATGCTGTCAAAGCGGCCAACGTCCAGATCACCAAAGATGTCAAAGAAGGCAAGATTGCTTCCGGCAATGCCTGGACCAAAACTTTGCTTCTGGATCACACGTCCAACGACACCTGGGTCACCTATCGCGTCGTGGTTTCCAATCCCGGCCAGCTGGGCGAAACCGTGAACCTGTCCGACGTGGTTGACTTCACCTCACCCCAACGCATCTATGATCAGCTCAAAGTCTACAAACACACCAATACTGGCGACGTGCTGACTGCCACCTACTTTGCTTCCACCTATCATGACAGCACCATCGCGCTTGTTCAGGGGCTTCTTGTGCCAGCCGGTAGTTCTGACGCCACCAATCCTGCCAATATGTGCACGGGTTGCACCTACTTGATCGAAGCACAGATCCGTCCCAGTTTCTATCAAAACGAAACCAGCAACGAAAACATTGCCCGCGCTTTGCAGACCCGTACCCTCAATGTGCTGGCCGAAGACAAAGCCGTGGTCAAAGTCAGCCTGACCCCCAGCCTGCAGGTCACCAAATATGTCCGCAATCTCACTACCAATTCCGGTTGGGTGGTGGACAATGTAACTGCCGCTCCTGGCGATCAACTCCAGTACAAAATTGAAGTTATCAACAATGGTTATGTCGCCATTCCTTCCGTTAACGTCACCGACACCCTGCAGGGCCGCGACACCTACTTCACCAACATTGGCGTGAATAACGCCGACAGCGATGCCGATGGCAAAGCGTTTGTGGGCAGCTGGGACAACATGACCCTCACCAACCTCGATGTCGGTCAGACTGAATCCTTCACCATTCAGGCGGTGGTCAAATCGCCGTTCCCCGGCAATTCCATGAGCCTCACCAACCAGGTTTGGGCCAATAATGTCCCCAGCAACATCGTCAAAGTCAACGTTGTCCTGTCACCCAAACCCGCGATCAAGAAATACGTCAGCCTCGATGGCAAAAATTTCTTTGACAAAGTCAATGCCATCCCCGGCGCTACGGTTGAATACAAAGTCCTGGTCTGGAACGAGGGCAACGGCGACTTGTCGCTTACAGTCAATGATGTGCTTGACGCCACCCAGTATGCTTCAATCGGCGTACTCAATCAGGATGCTGACAATAATGGTACCAAATACATTGGCACTGACTATCAGACTCAGCAAATCACCGTCAAAGCCGGCACCTCCGAAAACAATGCCGAAGTCTTTACGCTGGATGCCGTGCTCAAAGCCGATGGGTTCAAAGAAGGCGATCTGGTCAAAAACGTCGCTTCCTTCACCTTTCAGAATCAGGAATATCATGGTGAAACAACCATCACCATCCATGTCCCGCTGAGCAATCTGGTCCTGTCCAAATCCGCTTTCAACACCACACAGAACAAAGATGCCCAATCGAGCACAGCCCAGGCTGGCGATATCGTTACCTACACCCTTAAAGTCAGCAACTCAGGTGATGGCACAGCCGTCAATTACAAATTCATGGATGAGATCAGCAATGTGCTGACCTATGCCGACTTCAAAACCGCTTCCGACGGTGGTACTCTGGTCAATAATTCCGTGGTCTGGCCCACGATCGGCACAATCAATGCCGGAAGTTCAGCGTCTCGCACCTTCCAGGTCCAGGTCAAAAATCCGCTGCCCACCACCGGCAACTTCATCATGAGCAACGTTTTTGGAAACCAGACCCAGGTTCCAGTTGGTTCCATTGAATTGCATAAAGCTGTCTCATTCGTTGATGGGGGAGCCGTGAATCGCGCCCTGCGCGCCGGTGATCAGCTCGTCTATACCCTGACTGCCATCAATCACAGCAGCAACGTTGCTCCTGGCTTTGTCTTTACCGATGATGTCTCCAATCTGACGCGTTATGCCGGCAACTTTAGCAAAGTCGTCACCACCGATCCTGCCTTCACAACGACCGATGTCAATCAAGATGGTGTGATCGAAAAGATCAGCTGGGCCGCTGCCGACCTTGCCGCCAATGCCACGGTTACCCGTCGCTTCGAAGTTACTGTCAAAGACTTCAGCACCTGGCCAGCCAATGGTGATCTCACCATGACCAACACTTATGGTGACACCACGACCGTCAAACTGATTAACCTGTCCCTGACCAAAGTGGCCAGCCCAACCCAGGTTAACAGCACGGATAGCGACACCAACCGGGTCATCACTTACACCTTGACGCTCAAAAATTCCACTGCCCAAAATGCCACCAATCTGTTCATCACTGATCTTTTGCCCGCTGGCTTCACTTATGCCGGTCAGGCGCAGATCAACGGACAAGCCGCCGTTCCCCAGCAGTCAACCGTTAATGGTAGAGTTTACCTGGTCTGGCAAGGAGTTAATCTGGCCGCCAATACCACTGCCATTGTTACATACACAACTTTGGCTCCCGCGGCAGCCGGTTCCTATACCAACCTGGCTTCGCTCACCGACATTCAGGGGAGTCCCTTCGATACAGCCCATGCGACCGTGACCGTTGTGACACCACCGACGCAACCGACACCCAATCCGCTCTTGATCAGTAAAGCCGCCAATGTGACAACCGTTGTCCATGGCAACAATGTCAGCTATACGGTTTCTGTCAGCAATAATGGTAATGCCGCAATTACTTTCACTCTGCAAGATATTCTTCCACCTGGATTTGCCTATGTTGCCGGTTCTGCCAACGTCGCCGGTACCGCTGCTGAGCCCCAGGTCAACACAACCGCCAGTAGCATCACCTGGTCAGGCCTCAACCTTGCCGCTGGTCACAACATCATTGTCACCTATCAGACCAAGTCAGCCAACCTGGCTGGTTACTACACCAACATTGCCACGGCGACTTCTGGCAGCTGGACGGCGAGTGCTTCTGCGACCGTCATGGTGACGGTACCTCAGGTCCTGAGCGCCACCACGACCGCTCCCTTTGTCTCAGTCCTGGCTGGTACGGGTACCAACCTCAGCGTGGTCATCCTGATCGTGCTTGCCGTGATTGCTGCCTATGGCTTGTTCCTCGTCCTCAAAAAACGAAAATCTTCCGTCAAGTAAATTTCAGGCTGGTCGGGCCCGCGGCGCAGCGGGCCCGATCTGTCGGTACTATTTCATCCGGTCTAATGATACAGGGGGTTTTATGGCTTCCAGTCTGACGTCTGCCGAATTCAAGAGTGTGGATGAGCTCATTAATACCAAAGCAAAAATCCTGATGATCACCCACCGTCGCCCGGATGGCGATGCGATCGGCAGCATGGTGGCCTTGCGCAATATCCTGCAAAGCCGCGGCAAACAGCTTGATATGTTCTGCAGCGATCCCGTCCCGGCCAAGTTTGATTTTATTGGCGGCAGCGTGGGCATCAAGCCCAAGTTTGATTCACTCGATCTGATTGTCCGCATCAATTGTCAAAAAACGACCGTGGACAAGGTCAGCTACAACATCATTGACGACGTGCTTAACCTGGTCGTTACCCCTGTTAGCGGCGAGTTCGATTTTGAGGAAGTGTCGCTGGATTATGGTAAACCAAATTACGACCTGATCATCATGCTCGACACCCCGGATTTATCCCTGCTTGGCGATTTGTATGCCAAAAACCAGCAGTTTTTTGAATCCACGGACATTCTCAATATTGACCACCACGTCAGCAACTCCGTACCGGGCAAGCTCAATCTGGTGGATAGCAAATCGCCTTCCACGGGTGAAATCGTTTACCAGTTTGCCAAATATTTGCAATATGCCCTCGAAGCCTCCACGGCAACTGCGCTGCTGACAGCCATTGTCACTGACACGGGCAGTTTTCAGCATATTTCGACCACAGCCGATTCCTTTGCCACAGCCGCGCGCCTCATGGAAGCCGGTGGTGACCTGCAGCTGGTGATCGAAAATATCTATCGCCGCAAATCCGTGGCGACGCTCAAATTGTGGGGCCGCATTCTCTCCAAGATTAAGCAGGACAGCGAACATGGCATTGTCTGGGCTACAGTCAGCCAGCAGGATTTCAAAGAAACCAAGGCCGATGAAGACGACGCCTCGGTCGCACTCAATGATTTGATTGCCCATGTCCCTGACACCAAAGTCGCCATGGTACTCTACGAAGACGGCCAGAAACAGGTGCGCGGCAGCATCCGTACTTCCCCCAAATTCAGTGCCTCCAAGATCGCCGCTCTCTTTGGTGGTGGCGGACATGATCCAGCCGCCGGGTTCACTTTAACGGGCCTTAGCCTGGATGAAGCCTCCCAATCAGTGCTCACCAAAATCCGTGAACATCTTACGAATGCGAGCTTCCAGATCACCGCGCCAGCCAAGGAAACCAAGCCGTCAGCGACACCACCCGAACCGCTTACGCCAGAACAGATTATTGATCGCATTGGCAAGCTGATGCAGGAAACCGAAAAAGTCCAAAGCGACGCGGACACCAGCGCCAGCGTGCCCACAGTCAAAGGTATTGATGCTTCCAAGGCGATGCCCAAATCATCCCCGGTTGCTGCGCCGCCACTGTCCATTGCCGCGCCTGCCCAACCAGCTGCTGCCAATGTTTAAGCGTTATTGGCCCGTCAATTACTTCAGGCGCTTTTCGTAACGCCACAAAAGTGCCCACCCAATCACAAATGTGATGGCAAACAATGCCAGGGTGAGCATTTTTTGTTTGCCTGGTACCAGCAGTGCAATCGCGCCTAAGATGGCACTCACGCCATAGAGTAGCAGGCAAACTTTGATTTGACTCATGCCGCTATCGAGCAGCCGAAAATGCAAATGGTTGCGGTCGCCCTGATAGATCGGGCGGTGCGAGAGGAAACGATAGGCAACAATCAAACCTGCGTCCAGAATGGGAACGCCCAGTACCAGGAAAGCGGTGGCGATTTTGGCACCACCTTGGAACCCCAGCACTGCCAGCATAAAACCGATCAGCATACTGCCACTATCCCCGAGAAAAATTTTGGCCGGATAAAAGTTATAAACCCAGAAACCCGCCACGGCGCCCACAAAAATCAAGGTCAGTTTGCCGGTATTGGGATGGCCGGTTTTGAAACTCAAGATTGCCAGAACAATCCCGCTGATAATGGTGAGTCCGCTGACCAGTCCATCAATTCCGTCGGTAAGATTGACGATATTGACGGTTGAGACAATCCAGAGGACAGTCACCAGCATCGCCAACCCACCCAGGGAATAAAGTTGGGTTGTCAGTGGGTTGCCAAAAGAACTGATGGTGACGCCACACATAACCAGCACGATTGCGCCGGCAAGCTGGCCAAACAGTTTGGTCCAGGGTGTGAGATGGAACGCGTCGTCAATGATGCCGATCAGCAGAAAAATAAAACCAACGCCCAGGATCTCGAGCAGTCTGGTTGAACGGCCCAGCGACAGCAGCGCCACCACAGACAGGCTTATGTAGATGGAGAGTCCGCCGAGTTTTGGTATCACGCGGGCATGCTGATGCCGCCCTCCGGGTCGATCGACAATGTTGAGGCGGTTGGCGATTGCTCCGGCCACCGGTGTCAACACCAGCGTCCCGACAAAAGTGACGGCCACCAACGCAAGCAGGTTCCAGTTCATAAGCATCGTCCCGTGCATGAGAAAATGGATGGTTGATAAAGCGCGATCATTATAACAAAACTTGCTTACCAGTGGCAGTATTGTTAGCATACTAGACAGATTTCCTGAATAAGGCGTATAATAATTTGATTTGGGTAAACTAAATCAACGGTTGATAGCCAAATTTTTATATACATTTTTAAAAACATAACTGTAAAAAGACCTACAAAAAAGGAGAAATTAAATGAACCTGCAAAACAAAAAATGGCTATCTTGGGCCATGACCTGCACCCTCGTGCTGGCAATGATCCCATTTACCAACATTGCCCACGCGGTGCAGTATCAGTTCAACGCGGCTTCCCTCGAGCTCAGTGATTCCAATCCGTCGACAGCGTCAGACTGGACACTAAAATTCACGACGGTACAGACAATCCCGGTAAACGGGAAATTGGTGATTACACCGGAAGCCACCAAATTCAGCATTCCTGCTGGATTGGTGTTTGGCGACATCAGTCTGAAACTCGGTGTCACGGCACAAACTCTGGCAGCAACTCCAGGCACCGGCGCGGATTCAGCCTGGGGCGTGGATATTGTTTCTGGCACAAGCGGCAGCATCACCCTGACCAATAATGACACAGATACGGTGATTGCAGCGTCAGCTATCACGATTGAGATTGGAACCAATGCGGGTGGCACGCATCAGATCTTGAACCCGGCCAAAGTCGCCGCAACCGGCACGGCGGATATTTGGAATGTTGATGTGACCTCCCAGGATGGCACTAGTGCCACCATTGATACGATTGATATTCTGGTCGCCACCATCGAACATGTTGACATTTATGGTTCACAGAAACCCCAGATGACTTTTTCCGTGGCTGGGCAGACCGCTCCTGCGGGTGGCACTATTGGCCCCAACTTCATTGAATGGCGCGAAGTGACCCCTGGTGTTGCCAAAACCGCTGTTATGCGCCTCAAGGTCAATACTGACGCCAAGCAGGGTTTCACGGTTTACGTCAAACAGGATCACAACATGCAGCACAGTGCTGACGCGACAATTGATATTGACCCGATCAAAAACACTCTGGTTGGCACCAATGCCGCTCCTGTTGCCTGGGCGATTCCTGCCGGGACAACGATCGGGGTGGATACCGGGTTCCTTGGTTACCACACCAGCGACGCGACATTGGGTGTGGGCACGGCTGACCGTTTTACCGATGCGGATACCTGGGCAGGACTCACGGCTACTTCATCTGAAGTGCTTTATCATGGTCATGCCACACAGAGTGATGTTGACGGTCAAGATCGCGCTGATGTAACATTCAAACTGGAAACGAACAACCTGCAGCCTTCGGGTAACTATGCCAATACAATTACCTTTATCGCCAAGCCAATCTTTTAGTCCTGGCGACGCACTGCAGCACCCAAAACAAATCTCACCTACCTGGAGACAAAAATGAAATTGAGTAAACCTCTCAGCCTTGGCCTAACCGCAGTGGCGATGTTCGTGGCCATGGGGAGTGTCGTGAGCGGGGCAAGGGCTGCAGCGGAAGCGATTTTGATCGATCCCATCAAGGAAACGGTTACAGCCAACGCCGGAGATATCAAAAGTTTGATTTTGAAAATTCAGAACAACACCGCCGAGATTAAGGATTTTACGGTCACGTTCAAGGAATTTACCGTCGATGACAGTGGTTCACCAACCGAACTCACCACTCCCACGACCGCCAATCCAGCGGCTTGGTTTGGTACTGACAGCGCGGCGTTCACCTTGGCCAAAGCTGCTTCCAAAGATGTCAAAGTCACGGTGACAGTTCCCAAAAATACGACCGCGCAAGGTTATTATGTGACGGCGATCACCACGATTTCCGGCCAGCAGAGCGGTGGCTCCAACCAGACTAAGCAACAACTGCAGACGCTCTATTCTGTGGTCATTGGCAGCCCAACCGAAAAAATGGAACTCAGCCAGATTGTGCCAACAACCAAAGACATTACTTTGGTTTTACATAACCCCGGCAATGTGCACACCACGGTTTCCGGCAAAATCGATTTGATGTTGAACGGCTCGGTCGCCGAAACCTACAGCGTGGACAGCGTCAATGTTTTCCCTGGCAAAGATCGCCGGGTAACCATCGCGATCGACGCTTTGGATTTTGAAACCAAAGCCTATACCGCCCGCGTCTCGCTCGCCTATGGTCATGACAATAAAATCCTGACTGCGAGCCAGCCCTTGGACAAATCGACACTGCAGAGCAGTTCAGCGCAAAGCGTGACGGTCAAAAATACCGCCACGGTGGTGAACAGCAAAAACAATGACATCCTGGTTTACAGCGTAGTGATCGCCGGCGTGCTCCTGATTGGCGTCGGCATTTTCCTGGTTGTCCGCAAAAAATAACCCTGTTCGTCCGTCAAAAACAAATATCAAAAAGACAAACTCGACATGCGTACTCCTGGCAGGAGAGCTACGCGTCAGCGTGAGCTAAAATTTTTTATCGATCTTCCGTTGTGGTTACTGCGGCATCCCAGGCAGCTGATTCTGCTTGGGTTTTTTGTGTTTGGTATGATTTTACCAACAGCCAGTCTGCGCGCGGACGAAGCGCAGGTGCAGATGTCGGCGCAGGTGGTGACACCCACGGATTTGTTTGTACAGGTGGAGTTCAGCGGTTTTACCGTGCCTTATGCCAAAGCTATTTTGTACGACGAAACAGCGAAACGCATCTATATCCAGCAGGAAGTCGGTACGGATGGTACTTTCAACCTACCGTTTGTGCTGGATCGCAAAAAAGACATGGAAGAGCATTTCAGCCTTTATAGCAGTTACAAAGGCCTGGAAAGCGCGCATCTGCCATTTGTCTTCAAACCTTCGGCCTATCAGATCGACGCGACCAAGAATTTAGTGCTGCCGCCGCTGGTGGATTTAAGCAAAAAAAGCGTCAAAAGCAATGAGGCGGTCAGTTTGCTTGGCTATGCCTGCCTCAGTTGCAGCGTGGAATTTGGCATGCGCAGCGACAAGGGTGACACGCAGACTTATACCGCTACGACTGATTCGTATGGTTTGGCGCAATATGATTTCGTCAGCGGGATTGCCGCTGGCAAATATTTTATTGTGGCGACAGCCAAACGCAGCGGCGTAAGTAGTTTGAAAAGTACAGATGCCATTTTAACGGTAACGCAGGCCAGCAGCCTTGATGGGGCTTATGGCTATTTGCCGGGCATGCTGTCGGCAGACGCGTTAAGTGCTTTTTTTAATACGGGTATCGGCAAGTTTATACTGTTTTTGCTGTTGGTGATGCTGCTCTCGATGACCATGCAAACGCTGGTTAATCTGATTTACCTGGGCCGGTGGCTGATGGCGCTGCTGGGTAAGGATGATGACGCCAAAAAAGAAAAACAACAACGCCGTCAGTGGCAGAGGGGGATTCCTCTCCGTTGGTTGAAGTCCATCAAACAGCGCACCCATTTGTTTGCCACAAAAATGACGAAACAGCATTCTAAATTCACCTTTGAACCCGTTGCCTGGCCGGGTGATCGTAAGCAGGTGGCACCGGTCGTCCAACAAGTTTCCGCACTTCAGCACGTCGTGATGCAGCGCGGGGAGGCGCTCACTCATCCGGTGGAGGTCTCCATGATACGCAGTGACTGGGAGAAATTCCCCTGGGAAAAGCAAGCAGCGCCAGCCACGGTTAAAATTGCCAAAAGTAATTTTCGTCTGCGGAAAAAATAAAAAGGCCAAGCCATGGTGCTGTATGTACAACAACTGCAACAATGGAAAACAAAAACGCTGGGAAGTCGCGCGCTGGTTGGGCTTGGCCAAATACTTTTGTTATCACTGGTGCTGCCACTTGCGTTCCTGCCTAGCGGGTGGCAGCACTATTTGATAATCAGTCTGATTGGGTTGTTTGTCATGTTTAACCTCATGATCGGACTGCGTGCCGAAATCCTCTCGCGGACGCTCTATCGTTATCTTAATGTCTGGTTGATCTGGATGGTTAGTTTGCTTTGGGTGGAACTAACCGGTGGGACTGGATCGGCGTATTTTTTTCTGCTGCTGATCGCGCTGTTACTCGGCAGCTTTGCGCTGCGGCTCGAGGTGTCACTGGCAGAACTGGGGTTAATGCTGGTCGCGCTGGTCTGGTTCGAGCACGGGATGAGTGTCATCACCTGGGAGCAAATGTATTTCACTTTGACGCGTTTAGGCTCTCTGCTGGCGTTCGCACCCCTTTCACTTTTTCTGGGATACCGTTACCAGCTGGCGGAAAAGGAACTTGGCGAGCTGTATCTGACACAACAATTACTGCAGACCGTAGAAGAGGGCGATGAAGCGCTGATTGACGCCATCAGTGCAGGGGTGTGCTTTGTGGACATGGAATTACGGATTGAAGAATTTTCCAAAGCCGCTGCCACCATGACAGGCCTGCGTGAGGTCGAGGTCAAAGGTCAGGTGATCACCGATATACTGACGATTACCGACAGTCGTCACGCGGACGTTGAAGTCGGAGAAGGCCTGCTGCTGGGTGTGCTTTATCGCAGTCGCAGTGTGAGTCAATTGATGGTGCATTTTGCCACGCCGCAAACCCTGCCGTTTGCAGTGCGGCTCAGCATTCAGCCGATCGTAGGCAAAGCCAGCCGTCCGGTGGGAGCCATGCTGGTGTTTGAAGACGCCAAGGCGCGGGCCGTGTTTGAGCAACAACACGCCGGAGGGCCCTGATGCTGAATTCGATCAAGGCGGTTTACGAAAAATTAACGCAAAACAATCCGCAATCATCCGCCCCCCGACCGCGGTATTTTGCTTTATTGGTGCTACTCGCGTCCGTTTCGATTTTCTTTTTTGTCACCACTGCACTTGTTATCCAGTATTACCAAAACTGGTTGCATGCCTATGCCGGCAGTCAGACTTGGGATTTTGGCATGGGGTCGGATTATCAGTTTGATGCTGACCACGTGCAGGTGCAAAGCGGGATGGCTGAGCTTAAAGTTCCTTGGTGGGATAGCCACTACAGTAGCCGAGAAATAATGAAACTAGAAAATTTGGGTGGTAACACGGTGGATGCATTGACGCCATCGACAGTGACAGTGAATAGCGCGGACCTCGGGAATTTTTTAAACAATTGCTACGATGCACACCTTGTTTATTATAACGGTAGCGCCAATCAGGAATTGCCGGTCGACGTGGCGATTGCCGCAGGTGCGAGTGGATGTAATGATTCCAAGGCTACGCGCCTCACGTTTCAGCTCCCTGTTGCTTTGGCTGGCAGTAGCAGCAATACCCAGTTTTATCTTTATCATGGCTATGCTGCGGCGAGCGCCCAAACCGCTCCGACAGACGCACTGAATGTCGGCGCAGCCACCACGTTACTGGGGGTGGATTTGCACCGCGATCTGGCAGCCGTCGATGGCAGCACACCGACCGCTAGCAGTGGTACCGGGCGATTTGCCGGGCAAAGTGCGGCGGTGAGTTTTAATGGCGCGGATGATGCGCTTGCCGTTGCAAGTAGTACATCGTTCAATATCTCTGACAACCTGACGCTGGAAGCCTGGGTGTCGCCCAAAATGATGCCGGCCGCAGATCAGTATTTATTGCATCGCAACGGCAATTATTTTCTCAAAATTAACGCGACGGGTAAGCTTGCCGGTGGGCTTTGGAATGGTAGCAGCTGGGTGATTGCGACGTCGAGCGCAACATTGAGTTTAAACACGTTTGCCCATGTGGCCATGACTTTTGATCGCCACACTTCCACCAACCAGCTCAAACTCTGGTTGAATGGTAACCAGGACGGTGCCGCGACATCCACGGTACCGATTCCAGCGAGTTCTTCCACGCTGTATGTTTCGGGGAATGGCAGCAACAGCGGGTTTGCCGGTTATCTCAGTGCAGCACGGCTTTCGAGCACCGTGCGTTACAGTCAGGCGTTTACGCCAGCGCTTGCCCCCTGGAGTAACGACGACTATACCGTTTTGCTGCTTCCCCTGGATGGCTCCGTCACCGACAACTGGAGTAGTCTGACGCAGGACGGCAGCGGCCATGGTGCGACCATTACGGTGAATGGCAACCCCGGTTTGGTACGAGGGTTAAGCGGTGTGGATGGCAACAACAATGACAGTGGTCCTGTTCCTGCTGGTAGCCTGACGAAACTCGATGGCCTTGTGATTGAGCGCGGCACCAGCAATCTGGTATTAAATCCGTCCTTTGAGGCGGGCACCTACAACAGTCATTGGTCGTCATCCGGACTTTCGGCGAGTAACAACAGCAGTGTCAGTTTTGCCCGCTTTGGGGCGCATTCGGTCAAATTGGACAACACTTATCTGTATGCGGACGGCACCTATACGACGGCTCTGAATCCTGGCGCCAGCACGGTCAGTCTGTCGGCCTTTGTTTACAATGCCACATCAGGTAGTCTGGGTGGAACAGTGACGAATAGTGTAGCCGAACTTTATTATGATAATGCGACGGTCACGACAATATATCAAAATTTGGGCGGGGGCTGGTGGCGATTGGCAGCCGAAAATGTGAGTGCCAGCCTTGCCGTCAAAGATTTTGGGGTGGCGGTCAAAGCCGGGCAGCATCTCTATCTTGATGGTTTCCAGGTTGAGGCCAACCAGGCCAGCACCAGTTATTGTGATGGTTCGCTGGGAACGGGTTACGCCTGGACCGGTTCGGCCAACAACAGTACCAGTACCCGGAGCGACGACGTGTTGCATTTTTTGACCACTGGTCATGTGCAGGCAGCGGCGGGCAGCCTCAGTTTGTGGGTGGAACCACTTTGGCGTGGCACTGATGGGGTTGAACATGCGTTATTCACACTTGACACGAGCGTCGGTCAATTCAAACTCTTCAAATCCAGCGCGGGACAGTTGACCTTGAACGACGGAGTACATGACGCCACGTTTGATGTGTCGGTATGGGTGCCAGGGAAATGGTACCAGGTGGTGGCCAATTGGGGGAGTGGTGACATGCAGCTTTATGTCAATGGGGTGGCCGGAGCAGTCAGCGGTGGTTTTAATCCGCCATCGTTGGGGAGTACGATTCATGTGGGCGCGGATATAAGTGACCAAAATCAAGCCGATGCCGTGATCGCCGAAGTCCGCATTGCTGACGCGCCATTTAATTCCGGTCAGATTGCTGCGTTGGTGAATGCCAAAAACATCAGTCGCAGCGAATTTGTGCCGACGATTTCCAATGCCACATATCGACCCATTTTTACCAAACTGGTTGGCTTTGACGAAGTAACCGGTGGTGGACATAACGGGTTGCTGACTTACCAACTTTCCAATGATGGTGGCAGCACCTGGTACATGCATCAAGGCAACGCCTGGGTGGTGGCTCCCAATGGCCTGATTGGCAATGATGCCAGTACAGTGAACAGTAATGTGAGCAGTTTTGTCAGTGAAGTCGGCAGCGGTGCCTTTGCTTTTCGCACCTATTTTACGGGTCCTTCGCCACAATTGAGTTCGATTACATTGGATTACCAAAACGCGCCAGCAGCGCCGACAACGCTCTATGTCGACAATACTTCGGCTCAAACCGGTCGTGCCAACCCGATCAGTTTGACCAGCAGCACACCCGCTTTTAGCGCAGTCTACCAGGATGCCGACAGTGGTGACACCGCGACCAAAGCCGAAATACAGGTTTCAACCGACAATTCTTTTGGTTCAATTACGCACTGGGACAGTGGCGCAAGTGGCACAGCAATTGCATCCGTCAACATCGGCAGCCGCAACTCCAATCTGGTCTATGGCAGCTTTGGCAGCACACCTTTGCAAAGCCTGACGACCAATGATGGCAATGTTACGTATTATTATCGTCTTCGCTTTTGGGATGCGGAAGGCAATACCGGGGTCTGGAGTTCTCCCGCAGCTTTTGGTATGCAGGACAGCCCTGCGGCTCCTAGTTTGCTGGTTGCAACGTCGATCACGCCAACGGCGATCAGCCTCAGCTGGACCGACAACGCCAGTGGCCAATCCCAGGAAGACAGTTTCGATTTGCAACATTCCACGGACGGCAGCATGTTTACTCAACTCAACGCACCCGCCGCCAATGTGACCACATTTGCCCACACCAGCCTGCTGCCCAATACGTTTCATGTTTACAAAATTCGAGCCCAGAACGGCGCGGGGAATTCCGCATACAGCAGCGTTTTGAGTCGTTATACGGCCGCCAACACGCCGGGAGCACCCATACTCAGTAATGGTGACTACACCAAAATGCATGTGATTTTGGACAATGGCAGCAATCCCGCTTCCGTGCTGCTCGCGGTGGCAATATCCTCAGATAATTTTGTGCACGACACACGTTATGTGCAGGCCAATTTGACGCTGGCCACCACGTTGCATGCTGCGGACTGGAAGTCCTACGCTGACTTCGGCAGCGAAGGCGGGATTTTGCTCAGCGGCTTGAGCGGAGGCGAAACCTATACGGTCAAAGTGAAAGCGCGCAACACCGACGAGCTGGAAACGCCCTTTTCCAACAACGCGCAGCTTACGACCTGGATTCAACCTTCGCTTTCGCTGGTATTGGAAGGCACGAATCGCGGCGAGATCGATTTGAGTGGGCAAAACGGTTTGGTGGCCATCACCCAGGTCTTGCCCAACGTACCCAAAACCGCGGTAGAGAAAGTCAGCATTGTTTCCAATGCCCAATCGGGTTATAGCGTCTACATTAGCGCCAGCCAGAAAATGGCTTTGCAGACCAATTCGTCGGTGGTGGTGGATTTTGTCAAAAATGGCACTGTCGGTACCAATGCCGCGCCCGTTGCCTGGGCCTCGCCGTTGGGCACAACCGTGGGTGAGGATACGGCGTTTGTCGGCTACCACACCAGTGATGGGTCACTGGGGACCGGTACCCATAATCGTTTTGCCAATCCTGATACCTGGGCTGGGTTTGATGACCTCAAGCAGTTTTATGAAGTCCTGTATAACGGAACCGCAAGCTCAGGTGAGATCGAGGGCAAGGATTTTGCCTATCTCACGTTTAAATTTGAATCCAACAACCTGCAGCCGAGTGGAAATTACACGGATTTGCAGCTGAATTATAAGGTCGTGCCGATTTTTTAAAGGTAAAAAGCTATGTCAATCAAAGAAGCCTTTCCGAGTTTTATCGTTCCAATTCCCAGAATTAAGTCGTTGATAGCCAAGTTACAAAAAGTCCAAGAGGATACTGCTCGTTGCGGGGGGGATTCTTACCAAGAATTTGTGGGGATAAACTTATAATACTTGTGGTACCGTTAGCTTGTAGAATTAACATTGTTTTTAGGGAACACTATGTCTGTTAAGGAAATCTTTCCGACTTTTGTAAACCTGTTAACCAAAATTATATTAAGTTTTACCCAGTTGAAACGTTGGGTCAAGATAACGCTGATAATTGCTGTATATTGTGTTTTCGTCTTGCTTAATATCAATATTTTAGTTGGTGTTTATCACAACAAGCTCGCCAGCCACAGCGCGTTGCTTTGTGGAGTTATGGGTGGGAGTTATTTGGAGTATACCTCTAACGGCGGGTGGACACCTGGCGTCGATACTAGCATTCACGACCATGGATGTTTTATATCAAGTCCCTTAGCCTGTGTCATGATTGGAGGGAAAATCATTACAATAACAGCACGAGCTGAAGGTGTCGATGGACCATCTATTAAGTTTAACAGCATGCAATCGGTCTGCACTTTTAGAAATTTATCCGATTATTAATTGAAGCCGAGTGGGAATTACACGGATTTGCAACTGAATTATAAAGTCGTGCCAATTTTTTTTAAAGGTAAATAAACATGGCATTCAAAGAAACGATGTCGAGTTTCTATCATTCTTTCATCGTAAATTGGCGAAAGTTACGGATCAATCGGATTGTAATAATTTTAGTTTTAGGCATGTACTTTTTGTTTCGTTATGGATTGGTTGGGGAATCAACGACGCTTGGAAATTATTCCTCAATATTTACTTATAATTCAAGTTTAATCAATAATTCATTAACATGCGCTGTTATCGGTGGCGAATATAGAACTATCTTGCTGCCACCTCAAGACAAATACAACAATTTCAAAAGTACTTGTTTTGTTACTTCACCTGATACTTGTTTTATAGCAGGTGGAAAATTAGTACCAAAAACGTGCGGCGATGAGTTCCAAGGCACTTCAAATAAACCAATTTGTCAGACTCAAAATGCGGCAGATTCTTGTAATGGAGTTAGATTCTAGGCTTATAAGTTTAAGGTGATTTGCAATGTAAATCAAAGAAACATTTCCAACTTTTGCCCATTTGTTTTCCATAATCAAAATGGTGATTTTCTGGATAAAGCGCCATATCAAGATCATTATAATAGTTGCTGTTGTGCTGATTCTTGCCGCCGGTTGTGTCTTCGTGCTGCTGAAAAATATTAATGAAGCAGGTGGGGTTTATCAAAACAAACTCGGCAGTACCAACTCCATGTTCTGCAGTTTGTTGGGTGGAACAAGACGGAACTATTACTATGATGTTGGAGATTTTGGGCCGCACGATTCAGGCTATGCACAAGGCTGTTTCATCACCAATCCATTGGCCTGCCAAGTTCTGGGTGGCAAAATAAGATCACTGACCAATTACAGTGGTGGTGACTGGTATTATAAATTTGATAGCAAACAGTCAATTTGTATCAGTAAAGTTAGCCAAGGAGAGCCCTGAAGTAGAAACGGATTAGTTTTGCGCCACAAATCCACCCAGACAGCGTGGGTATGGCAAACCGCTGGCTGAGCAATACAAAATGGCCATGGTGTCGGCGCTGGTGATGGAGTCATAAGGTGCCCACATTTTTGCCCCGTTTTCGTAGGCTTGTGCTGAGAGTGTCATGGAGCCGGCCAGGTATTGTGAGACATAATAGGCATCGAGCGAGCTGATCGTGCCATTGAGCGTGGCGTCGCCAGCCTGGGTGGATAGATGACTGTATTCGCCGGTACGGGTATTGTTCCCATGGTACGTTCCCCATTCAACCGACGTTGCGGTCAGTGCGCCTTTGAAACTTAGCAGTTGAACTTTGCCATCTGTACTGCCAAAAGCGACTTCAATATTGCCGTTTTGATCGACACTGCCGATCGTGGGAGATGCGTTTTCGACACCTGTCGATAATGGGTAGGGTTGCGCGAGCAATTGGGTTCCAGTTTTGTTCATCACATACACTTTGCCGGTGGAACTGGTGACGAGAATTTCCTGTTGGCCATCACCATTGAAATCAGCGACAAGTGGTTGGGATTTGATGGCGCTGTCCAGTGTGGCGATATTGCCGCCAATGCCAGCTGCGTCCCAAACAGCAACTTTGCCGTTTAAGTCACCCGTGACGACGCTTAAAGTGGTTTTGGACGAATCCAATTTGCCTACCGCCAAATCGTAGAGAGAAGAAGCAATGTTGTTTTGCCAGCGCAGAGCACCGTTTGGTTCAAAGGCCTGCACGCTGCCATCAGTCGACGAATTGTTGGAAGGCACGATGATTTCCAGGTCAGAATTGTTTTGGTCCAGATCAGCCAGAATAATTTCGCCATTAACACTGCCGGCGGTTGTGGCGATTTGAGTCACAACGCCGTCGCCACTAACCACAAACAGTTGTTTGTTAGCCGTGCCAATGACTATTTCCTTGTTGCCATCACGGTTGATGTCTGCCACAGCTGGGGTAGAATGAATGACTCCACCAGCGAGTGTTCTGGTCCAAAGTAGAGTGCCGTCGGTTTTCCAGACATTAAGTGTGCCATTGCCATCGACCACGATGACTTCGAGCTTGTGGTCATTGTTGATGTCGGCCAGGATGGGTGCAACGGCCCACATTCTGGCCATTTGTTTGGGAGTTTCCCAGCCAGCAACGGGTGAGCTATCATTGCGTATGGCAAAGACATTGCCATTAAACGTGGTACCAAACAGTTCCTGTTTGCCGTCGCCATCAATGTCAGCGGCGCTGATCGCGCCATAAATACCATCACCGGGCGAGCTGATTCTTTTGGGAAAACCACTGCGTATTGAGCCGTCGACATTCCAGACATACAGGTTGCCGCCAATGTCGCCGGCAATGACTTCCTGGCCATTGAAAGAGGTGCCGGGAACGTCCAGGTCAGTGATCAGTGGCGATGAAAAGATGCTGCTACCCGTGGTGTTTTGGGGCCAGCCTGGTTGTTGGACCACGGGCGAGGTGTGATCAATGTTAATGGGGATGATTTTGACCAATTGGCGAAAGGGATAGAGTAGCTCGCCGGCGGGAAAAGGGCGTTTCATCGAGGAGTACGTGTTGGCAGTAAAACGAAGGTAGTACCTGCCGTCCACCAGCGTATGGATGTCCCAGGTCGCGAGCAACTCGGCGTTGGGGTAGAAGCGGGGAACAGCAAGTGGAGTGAGGAAGGTCCATGTGTCCGGAGAGTTGGCGCTGGCGAATTCTAGATTCCACCGCAGCTGAGAGGTTGTACCCGTCTCACTCCAGTTGGTAACACTGCCGACGATATTTATCTGTGCTCCGTTGTAAGTTCCATAGAGAAGTGGCGTAAGCAATTGTGAGGTCATGAGGTTGTCGTTGGCCAGTGCTGCATAGGCACTCACGCGACCTGTTCCGATTAGGCCGGCATAGGTCATATAGTGATTGTCGATGGAAGTTGCAGAAGATTGCAGCAAAGTCGCGATCTGGTCATTGGTCCAGGAGGGATGCTGCATTTTGGCCAGGGCAGCAACCGCCGCCACATGCGGCGAGGCCATGGACGTCCCGCTCAAGGTCCGGTAGCCGTTATTTAACGTCGTGCTGAGGATGGTATCCCCAGGCGCCGCCAGATCCACCCAGTCACCATAACTGGAAAAATAAGCCGGATTGTCGCCATTGTCGGTTGCGGCGACCGCCAGTACATGATCATTGGCCGCCGGATAAACGCGGGTGTTCGTGCTGTTATTGCCTGCTGCGGCGACCACCACAACCCCACGGTTCCAGGCATAAGTAATGGCGTCCTGTTCAGATTGTGAGTAAGCCGTAGAACCCAAACTCAGGTTGATGACTTGAGCGCCATTGTCGACGGCATACACAATACCCCGGATGATGTCCCAATAATTGCAGCTATTGTTGTCATTACACACCTTGAGTTCCATCAGTTTGCAGCCACTGATACCAAGCGCTGCGTCGTTGCCACAAATGCCGGCAATCCCTTTGTTGTTGTCGCGGGTGGCTGCGATAATGCCGCTGACGTGGGTGCCATGGCCACTGCCGTCGACGGGTTGATTGTTGTTGCTGACAAAGTTCCATCCCAGCGTGTCGTCGACATAGCCATTGCCATCATCATCGATGCCATTGCCGGGAATTTCTTTGTTATTAGTCCAGAAATTGCCGACCAGGTCTTCGTGTGCCAGGTCAGCGCCGGTATCGAGCACTGCCACGGTAATAGGCGTTTTTGCGGGTTGCAGGGTCCAGGCATTGATGGCCTGAATGTCTGCGCCCGCAGTACCGAAATTTTGACCGGAATTGTTGAGAGCCCACTGCTGGCTAAAATAAGGGTCATTGGGCTCGGCAGAGGTGGAGCGAGTCAGATTTTTTTCGACATAATCCACCTTACCATCACTGAGCAGGGTTTTGCTAAGAACGTCTGCCGTGGTGGTGTCTGTGTTGATCAGATAAAGTCTGGGTGGGCTGATTGTGGCGGGGTTTTTCGTTCCATCACTACCAATGTTGTACAAGCGTGTCAAACTTGCAGTGCTTACTTTGATAATGGGTTGCGTGGTTGCAAGTGTCTTTTTTGCGGTCGTCACGGGCAAAGTCGTTTTGGGGGGAGTAATCAGGTTCTGCAGATAGCTTTCAGCGATGCCGTCTTTGAGTTTGACGATCAGACCGGTCAGGGGAGTGTCGGCAATAGGGAGTGGTTTGATGATATTGATCGGGCTAGGGGTAGTTGCCGCCTTGACTGTCATTGCGGGCATTGTCGTCGTCAACAGCGTGGCGATAACCATCAGGACAAACCAGCGTAACCGTTGCATAGGCACCTTGGAAATAATAAGCAAAGGGTATAATTTTAACACAAAAAACAAACTCCGTCAGTCTTGACGGAGAAAATTGAGCCAGTTGGTCGTTTTTATGCCGACTTTATGCCCACGGCCAGCTTGACCCGTTCCAGCATCTGGTTGGCGATGGCGTTGGCTTGGGCGGCGGCTTCAGCGCGCACTTTGGTGACATAGTCGGGGTTGGCAACCAGTTCGGCACGTTTTTGTCGCTGGGCAGCAAAATAATTGAGAAAATGTTCGTAGAAGTCTTTTTTGATCTGTACGTCGCCGATGGTGCCGGCGCGATATTTGGCTTCGTAGTCAGCAAGTTTGGCAGCATCGAAATTGAGAAAGCGCATGTAACTGAACAGCACGTTTTTGGCCGGGTCGCCCGGGTCGGTGGGGTGAATGCGATTGCGGTCGGTGATCGTGCCCATGACCTGTTTGTATATTACTTTTTCGTCGGCAAAAATCGTGATGTCATTGCCCAGGGTTTTGGACATTTTGCGTTCGCCGTCGGTGCCAAGCACGGCAGCGGCTTCTTTTTTGATATACGCTTCGGGTTCTTTAAACGTTTTGCCATAGCGGTTATTGAACGTCTTGGCCATCTCGCGGCAAATTTCAACATGCTGCTGCTGGTCTTTGCCCACGGGCACACTGTCGGGGTTGAAGACCAGAATATCGGCGGCCATCAAAATCGGGTAGTTAAACAGCCCCATGTTGATGGTGTCGGGATCGGTGTCACCTTGGAGTTTGTCTTTGTAGGCGTGCATACGCTTCATTTCGCCAACCGTGACACAGTTGTTCAAAATTGTTTGGAGATAGGGTATGGCCGGAATGTCGGATTCGATATAGAACGTGCATTTCGCCGGATCCAGCCCGAGCGCCAGGAAATCGAGGTAGGTGTTGTGCGTATTGGTGTCAAAGGTTGCACGGTCAAAAATGGAATTGAGAGCGTGCAGGTTGGCAATAAAGAAAAAGCCTTCACCCTGGTCCTGGAATTCGACATGCTGTTTGACGGCGCCCAGGTAATTGCCCAGGTGTAATCCTTTGGCGGAGCTGGGATTGAGGCCAGAGACATAACGTTTGGTAAATGACATGGTTAGCTTTCAAGTGGAGCAACAAGCGAGTGCAATTTTGCCGCAAATGGAATTTTAAAGCAAGGCAGCGTGAAAACCTTGCACGATGCTTCTGCTATAATTCAATCGTCACGCATCAAAGGACAACGATGGTTAGACTTGAAGATTTTCAGCTGGTGTTAGATCAGGTTTATGCTGCATTGCAGCAGGAATCCTGGTTTAAGCGTGCCGACAATTACGTGATCGAGCTGGATACTGAAGCAGCGCCCGTAAGTGGCCGTCATATCGTCCTGGCAACTACGACACGCGGGGGTGGCGTACCCACCAAAATTGTCTATTATCTGCGCAATATCCACAGCGTGACTTATGACGAACTTTACCGCATCACCAAACACGAATTCGCGCACCTTTGGGGTCTGGACGAAGCGGATGCGCAGTCGGTGGAATAGTTTCGGTTATTCGGCGAGTTTGGCCTGGATCAGAATTTCGGGTGGATGAACGAGATGCTTTTTGACCGTGCACTGGTTTGCGGCACGTTCTAATGCAGTTTTGTATTTGGCAGGAAAAGAAGATGGAAGTTGAATGCTGATGCTGATCTTGGTGGTCAGGTTGGTGATGCTGTCCCGTTCAAAGTCGGCGTGCAGGCGAATGTCACTTACATCGATCCCACGTTCCTGGCAAAACTGCAGCACGTAGTAGCCAGCGCAAGTGCCTATCGACACCAGGAAAAGCTGGAATGGATTGGGGGCTATCCCCGTTCCCCCAGCAGCGGCGCTCTGGTCGGTTTGGATGGTAAAGCCTTTGAAATCAGCAAAAACCTGCTGGCCCTTGCCCGTAAAATAGATGTCCATCGCTACCTGCCTCTACATAATAGCCGATGGGTTGTCTATACCACGCAGCGAGGTGAGTAGCAATGCTTAAAATAACATTTGGCCCAGTTTACCCAAGAGTGAAAGTGGCGGATCGGCGGTTGCTTTGGTTCTGGTCATGGTTGCTGAATTTTGCCTTTTGGGTGGGCCAAAGATGGTCTGTTTGTCGTATTTAAAAATCATTCTCGGGCTGCCCGAAAGGATTGGTTTGCCATGATTAACGTAAAGGTAATCATGGGCTACGGAGTAGTTTTGGTAAAGATGTCGAGAACGGGGCTTGTGCATGGCTGCAGTTCATAGAAATTTGATTATCATATTATTATAGTCTGAATAGCGGTAGAGGTCAACCATGTGGGGGCGGTAAGGCTTACAAAATGGCTGGTAAGGAAAAGTTTGCCGTGAATAGCATCAGGCAAACTTGAGGCGGAAGTTCAAGATCAACCGTACCAGTGGGATTAGACTGGTGACGGAATGGGGTTTTCCTCAAAATTAAAAGCTAAGCTGGGTCTCGACCTGTCGTGAATGTTTGAGGTTAATGTC
This sequence comes from Candidatus Wirthbacteria bacterium, assembly GCA_903889905.1. Taxonomy (GTDB): domain Bacteria; phylum Patescibacteriota; class CG2-30-54-11; order CG2-30-54-11; family CG2-30-54-11; genus CAISZI01. The sequence continues at coordinate 98,498 of CAISZI010000047.1, read as the reverse complement.
TCCCGGGGCTGGAGGGTAGGAGACAAACGCTTTTTGACAAAGGCAGTATAGAGATAATCATGGGAGATTGAGTAATTTTGACTTTCATTAATAAGTTGGAAGCGGTACGGCATGGGTGTTGGGTATTTGTTTTAATGAATAAATGTAAGGCTTGGTCTAAATCCGGGGCTGGAAGTCGGATTTTGGTTTGGGGTAGCAGCCGGGGCTGGTGTTCGGGTGCTACCCCGGAAATAGGGGACAGGGTATTAAGGGTGACCGCGGGTGTTGAGGGGAACTTGCAAATTGTAGGCGGACGACCAGAATTTTTTGAGTTTTTTGTTTTGCATTTTGCTTTTATCTCCTACTGATGGATAAGTAGCTATTTTGGATTTTTTGTTTTGTGTACCTTTCAACATCCTTACTATAGCGCCATTGTGTGAAGAATTGATGGAGAGATAGAGAGGGAAATAATAACTAAATTCTATGCACTAATCACCAAACAGGAGATAAAGACAGACACAAAAAGAGGCAGGCGTGAAGCCTGCCCCTGGTTTAGTTTGGATGTTAGTTATTCGTATTTAGAATTTTACGTCTATTCCCATTTGAATAATCTAACTGCCACCACCAGCGACACAACCAGCCAGATAGCCATAACCGTAATGTCCATGCGGATGGCATAGAGGCTTTGGTTGTTATTGATGACGGCACGCAGGGCGTTGTTGAGATACGAAAGGGGCAGAATTTTGATCACGGGCTGGATGAATTTGGGCATTAGGTCGATGGGGAAGAATACGCCACTCAGGAACATCATCGGCATGCTGAAGACTTGAACCAGCGGTTCCACGACTTCCTCGTTTTTGGCAAGCGAGGCGATGATGTAACCCATGGCGAGGAACATCATCAGGCCCAGGATGATGACGCCGTACATGAGCAGGATATTGCCGTCAATTTGCACGTGGTAAACGAGTCGTCCCGTGATCAGCAGCACGGTACTTTGGGTCAGTCCAAAACAGAGACGGAAGAGAACCTGGGCGATGACGATATGGATGCGGCTAACCGGTGTCACGGCAAAGCGCCGCAGGATTTTCTTTTCCCGCAGCGTGACCAGCGCGGCCGAGGAAAACAAACCGAGCTGCATGATCGACATGCCCAGGATGCCGGCAACGAGCCAGTCGATCTGGCGCGTTTTTTGGGCTTGCACCGAAGTGGAGACAACCGTAACGGGTTGTTTGACCTGGGTGATGCCTTGGTTGATTTGTTCGGTCGCCGCATGCAAGGCCGAGATTGCGATTTGTGCCGTGGTCTGACTGCCGGGGTCGTACTTGATGATGATTTCCGCTTTTTGTTTGGCCAGATCCTGGCTAAAGGTTTGGCCAAAGATGATGACCGCGCTCAATTTGCCGTTTTTAAGCTGGTCTTCGAGGTCAGCCTGCGTCCCGGACTTGATTTCAAATACCGGGATTTTGGCGACGCTGTCGCTGATTTGCTGGGTCACCGGGCTTGGGTCGTTTACCACCAGGCCGACTTTGAGTTTGCTGGTGTCGTTGTTGGTGTAAATCAAGCCAAAGATGAGGATGAACATGATCGGGAACATGATCGTCCAGAAAATGGCGGCGCGGTTGCGGGTAAGTTCCAGCAGATTGGCTTGAAGCAGTTTGAGGGTTTTGTTCATTTTGGCTTGATCCTGTTATTCGCGAATGCGGCTGCCGGTAAGTTTGAGGAAAACGTCTTCGAGCGTGGCACTGCGGATGCGGACATCTTTGAAGGTCCATTTTTCTGCCGCCGCGAGTTCCAGCGTTTTGCTGAGCACGGTTTGCGAGTGCGTCGTGTAGAGGGTGAGCAACTGGCCGTCGGCATGGCAGCTTTCGACTTTGGGGATTTGTTTACACCAGTCGAGCTGCGGAATTTGTTCCGTGAATTCGATTTCAATCGTTTTTTCTTTGAAATATGTGTTGATCAGATTTTGCGGCGTGTCCATGGCCAGGATTTTGCCGTGGTCCATGATGGCGATGCGATCGCACAGCACTTCGGCTTCTTCCATATAGTGCGTCGTGAGCAATACCGTTTTCTTTTGCTTTTGAATAGAACGGATGACTTCCCACAGGGATCGTCTGGCTTGCGGGTCTAATCCGGTAGTTGGTTCGTCGAGGAATACTACCAATGGATCGTTGACTAGCGCCAATGCAATCGCCAGTCGTTGTTTTTGGCCGCCGCTTAATTCTTTGGTCAAAGTTTTCGCTTTTTCCGTGAGATTCATGTCATGCATCAGCTTGTTGATATCAGCACGGTGTTTGTAAAAAGACGAAAAGAGATTAAGAATTTCCCGCACAGTAAGCAGGTCAATCATCGAGCTTGCCTGCAATTGCACCCCGATCGTTTCCTTGACGTCCTGCAGCTTTTTGGCCACGTCCAGGTTGAGCAATTCGACCACGCCGTTGTCTTTGGGGCGCAGGCCTTCGATGATTTCGATGGTGGTGGTTTTGCCGGCGCCGTTGGGGCCTAAGAGCCCGAAGATTTCACCTTCGTTCACGTCAAAGGAAATGCCATCCACAGCCTGCAGGTCACCGTAGTGTTTGTGCAGGTCTTGAACTTTGATCACGCTCATAAGCAGTGCTTGGTAATGAGTAATTGGGTTGGGAGATGGGAAAAGGCAACCCGTTGAACGAAGGCATTATAAGGGGAATTGGGCGGTGATGGGAAGCGTCTCCCTTTGGGTGTCTCCCCTTGGGGTGGGTTTGTTGAGGGCGTCTTCAAATCGCGCCCGAGCTGATCGTACTGTTTGTTGAATAATTCTGGCGGCAGTGTCGTCACAGCTTCCCACGAAGCCGCCCTCAACAAACCCGCCCCAAGGATGGGTTTCATTGGGGCGGTTGGAGAATTACCTTTTAGAGCGTTCCTATAGGGCGATATCCCAGGCTTTGGCAATGTCCTGCGCCAGGGTGATGTATTTCTCAAACAGAGAGACTGGTGTCGTATAAGTCCAGAAATAGAGGATGCCGGTTTTGGTATTGGGAACAAGCAGAACCCATTGTTTGTAGTCTTTGTTGTCCTGTTTGAATGTGACCAGCACACTTTTGCTGAGGACGCTGGTGCCATCGGCAAAGGTATAGGTGTAGTCAGTTTCGTTGCCGAATTTGTTGTTGGGGTCGATCTGTTTGAATTGGTTTTTGAGTTTGTCCAATTCGACGGCAGGATCAATCAGGATGATTTTTTGGATATCGATGGTGACTTCCTTGTCTTCGGCACCGGTGCCGTATGCCGTCGTGCTGTATTTGTCAGGGTGCTCGACGGTAAAGGATTTGGGCAGTGTCAGGGTGTAGCCTTGATCGGTATAGGCCTGGGAAGTGATTTCATAGGTTTTGAATGACGGGAGAGCCACGGCGGGTATTTTGGACTTGTCGTCGGGGAAGACTTCGATGGCGTGGACTTTCCAGGTGTTGGCGTCTTTTTGGACGTAAAAGTTATAACGGATGACAGTTCCGGTTTGGTCTTTGAGTGCAACGACGACCTTGCCAGAGTTGTTTTCGGTGGAACGTTCCGGAATCGAATAACTCTGGTAGGTGGTGAGGTACGGGTTGGCATCAAGATAAGACTGAAAGGTGGTTTTGGCTGTGGCTGATTGAAAGGCGGCATCTGTGAGCGCATAGGCATTGTCTGTATTTTTGGCTTTGAGCGCGGCAAGCTCATCGGTTACGGCAGTGACAGCGCCCTGGGTCAGAAAAAAGGCCAGCGCCACGATAATCACAATTAAACCGATCAGCACGCCCAGAATAATGAGAATTTTTTTCCGCATCGCTATGCTCCATGAAAAGTAATCGGCAACTGTTTGCATCTATGATAATGGATTCAACACCATCAGCACAACCAGATGATGATCAGATAAGGCTTGGAGGTTAGCGGTTGATTCGTTACAATACGTCTATGCAATTACAACTTCCTGCTGGAACGTCCCATTTACTGCTGCATACCTGCTGCGGGCCCTGCGCCGGAGGTATGCTGGAGTGGCTGCTGGAAAGTGGGATTCAGCCAACGGTTTTTTTCTTCAATCCCAATATTTATCCGTTGGCTGAGTACGAGCGCCGGAAAGCCGAGATCAAACGCTTTGCCATCAAACGCAACCTTGAGTTTATCGACGCCGATTACCAGCCTGAGCTATGGGTTAAAGCAACAATCGGGTTGGAACATGAGCCGGAACGTGGCAAACGCTGCACTGTCTGTTTTGATTTACGCCTGAGACGGTCAGCTGAATATGCCAAAACTTTTGGTTATGATGTCTTTGCGACCAGTTTGGGCATTTCACGCTGGAAAAACCAGCAACAGGTGTACGCCTGCGGCAGGCAGGCAGCCGCAACGCATGGCATTCAGTTCTGGGATTTCAACTGGCGCAAACAAGGCGGGCAGGAACGCATGCTGCGCATCATTGCCACGGAGCAGTTTTATCGTCAGGATTACTGCGGATGTCAGTATTCCATGCAACAGCGTGAGGGCAATGACTACACCGTCAAATCCTGAGCTTTCGGTTGTTATCCCGATCTACAACGAAGCGCAAAACCTAAGAAGTCTGCTGGAAGAGCTGCAACAGCAGGTTGTCCCCCTGGTGCCTGCGCTAGAAGTGGTGATGGTCGATGACGCCAGCACGGATGGAACCACGCAACTTTTGCAACAGCTTTTGGGACGCTACCCTTGGCTCAGAGTCCTGCGGCAACTGATCAACTGCGGGCATGGCAGTGCGCTACTTGTTGGCTATGCGGCGGTGCGTGGCAAGTGGGTGTTTCAGGTGGATGGCGACCGGCAGTTTGATCTGGCGGATTTTGCTTTGTTGTGGAACAAAAGGGACGCGGCAATAGTGGTTTTGGGCGTACGGAGAGAGAGGAATGATCCTTGGGTGCGACGACTGGGGAGTTGGATTTTGCGTGCGGGACTCCTCTGGCGTTTTAAAACGTACTTGCGCGACACCAATAGTCCGTTTCGTCTGATACGCCGGGATTGGCTGGTCAAAAAGTTAGCGCTGTTCGAAACGACAACCTTGGTGCCCAACATTGCGATGGCCCTGCTGGCCTGTCGTGAGCAAGTACTGTTTGAGCTGTCGGTGCAGCATTTTGAGCGTACTGCTGGTAAATCGAGCTTACCGGTCCGCCAATATTTACGGTTTGGGTTACAGGCATGGCATCAGCTGCAGCGGCTCACTTTGTCTTTTGGGCTTGTGTCAAAAAGACTTTGGAACGGATAATCGGTTCGACGCCCGGCGTAACTTTTTGGTATACTTTGCCCAACTTGACTCTCAACAACGGGAACCAAATTGAACGCAGCGCCATCCTCCCCTCCAACAGTGCATCCGCCGCGTGAAACCTCGCTGGATTTCATCCGGGGGACGGCTGTGCTGCTGATGATTCTGGCACATGCGGTGTATTTTTTTCACAGTGGTTCCAACTGGTTTTTAAACGCTTTGGGCCGGACCGGTAACCTGCTGTGTTTTAGCCTGTTTTTGTTTGTCGCTGGTGCTGCGGCTTTTTATGCCTCGATCCGGGATGAACACAAAACAACCGGTGTGCTTTGGCGGGCATCGATGCGGCGGGCGATTTCTGTGCTTTTTGGATTTTATGTGGTGGGCACGGCTTCGCTCTTGGTCTCGACTGCCAATTTGACACTGGAGAGTTTCCTCTCGTCCTGGGCCAAACTGGTTTTGTGGCAGAATCTGCCGCCTTTTAGTGAATTTCTCATCCCGTTTGTGATCTTTGCCTTGCTCACCGTTCCTTTGCGTCGCTTTTACCACAAATGCAGCCACGACCTGATGCTGACCCTGGTCGTTTCATATCTGGTTTATCTGGTCGCCTGTCTGCTCTATCCGATTGTGCTCGCCTCGCCATGGAACGAATACAAGGCACTGCTGGTGGGAGAGCAAGGTCTGAACCGGTTTCCGCTCATGCAATACTTTCCGATTTATCTGATCGGGTTGTGGTTTGGCCGCTTCATCAGTCACGAGCGGCCGCAGTGGCGCAAAAGTATGGCAGCACTGATCGCCGGTATTGTTTTTGCGGTGGCCACGGCAGTGTGCTGGTATCTGAGCAACCATTATCCGCTGCAAGTGCTGGACCCGCTGCTACGGTGGCCGCCGTCGGTGGGTTTTCTGATGCTTGGCCTGACATTTTCTTTTTTGCTTTACGTTTTCTACCACACGATTAAAATTGGCCGGAAGTGGATGCCCGAAGTGCGGCTGGTGTACTACCTGGGCAAAGACGCGTTTGACCTGTACGTAGTGCATCTGTTGCTGCTGTTTTGTTACCAACGCCTCTGGGGTACACAATTTGGGGAGCCGTGGGTGGTGCTGGTCTGGTTTGCCGGGCTGTTTGTGTCAACCGTGGTGATCGCTTCGCTCAACTGGAAAACCAACCATTCCATCTTTCGTCTCAATGCCGACCATGTCGTGCCACAGTCCAGTTATCGTTTTACCAAACGCATGCTGATTGGGGCGGTGTTGTTTTCCGGATTGGTGTGGATTATTTTTAATTACAACGGACAGGCTTCCACGATCGGTGGCAGCATTGATAAAAGTGAGATCGTGGGATCAGATTATGAACCCTTGCCTGCGATCAACGGGGCCAATCAAGCGACTGTTCCCTGGTATGACGGCAATTTTGCCTACGCACGGCAACTTAGTGCGCGGGATCAGGATCTGCTTGTGCCAATCGACGCCAAAGCTCGACTCATGCTTCATTTTGACCACAGCGCACTGGTCAAAGCGTCCAAGAGTCTGGCAGATGGTAAAGATTTGCAGCTGGTTTACTTTGCCAAAAATCAATACAAAGCTGTTCCCTTTTCTCTGGCGAATGCCAATACAGACAAGGCGGAAATTGTTTTCGCGAGCCAGGAACGCATCTACCCCGGCACCACCGACAATCGTTATTTTTTGTATTATGGTGGTGCTAGTGCGCTTGACCGGGAGTTGTTAAGCGGTGGAACCGAAGCCAGTCACTTTGAGACGAAACTGGGGGATGAAATGGACAATGGCTTGCAGGTGAGTGTCAATCGGCTGTGGTTTTTGCGCCGTGCGCCGATGGGCGTGTCGTCGCCACCGGTTATTTTGATCGCCACGGCAGTGCATGCCCAATCAGCTACCTATGCCGTCAGCAATACGACCATGACGGGAGTGATGGATGCCGGTGCCGCTGGTGAGTTTAGCGCCGATATCGATCCCAGTACACTGCCCGCGGGCAATCTGGACGTGGTGGTGACGGCCAAACAACAGGATGGTACAAGATTGAGCCGCATTGTCAGGATTATGGTCTCGGAGCCGGTGCTGGTCGCCTGGACTATGGACTGGGAAGGCTGGGATGTGCCACAAGCCAATCTGGATGCGATTACCGCCCAGGTGAAGCGTCACCATGACTTGCCGTTGACGCATTTTTTTAATCCGCGCATATACCTCGCTGATGTCATGACTAAAGCCCGTGCGGATTATTTAACCAAGTGGGTCACGGATCGGTCCGGGAATTACGGCGATGAAATCGAGTTGCATCTCCACATGCAGGACAATATGGTGCAGGCTGCCGGGGTGACGCCCAGGTCCGGTCCCAGGTGGGGTTACAAAAGCAGCAATCCGCTCGATAGTGGCTACGATACCAAAACGACCGCTTACTCGGCCACCGAATTCAACCAGATGCTGCATTGGGCCGAAAGCGAATTCAACGCGCATGGCCTGCCGCAACCGAGTGCCTATCGCGCCGGTGGCTGGTTTATCAATACTGCGCAACTGAATGTCCTCCGTGAGCGGGGCTACTTGTTTGATGCGTCGGGGCGCGAGAAAAAAATGTGGAATGGTAAAGTCTTGAGCCCCTGGGATCTGACCGCCACGACGCAACCTTTTTTTCCATCCACCAGCAACCAGAACAAACCAGCCACGACGGTGGGTACGTTTATGGAAATTCCCAACAACGGGGCGGATGCCTATGCGTATACTGCAGAACAGATGCTTGCGCGTTATCAGCAGAATTACGCTGGCGGTGAGGCAGACAGCCAGAAAGTGATCGTATTTCTGAGCCATCCGATTTGGGAGCAAACCGATTTGCCCAAAATGGACCTGGTGTTGGGCACGACCGATCAGTCATTGTTCAGCGAAGACGCCGGTCCGGTGGTGTACGTGACGCTTAAAGAGGTTTATGATTTATGGTCATTTTCCAATTAACGACATTTGAGCAAAAGTTTTTGTTCTGGGCGGCGGTGCTCGCATGCCTGCTTGCTTTTGACTTGTTGATCCTGTTGCTGCGCACCGGCAGGACAGTACATCGACGCCGTCAGATTAAAAAAACTGAAAAGCAAACGGCAGGAGATCAACATGTCTAAAAAAATACTTTCCAAACACAGGCATAAGCCCAGGCAACATCTGTCGCTGGTGCTGTCAGACAGAGTGAAAAAAAAGCTCGGTGATGCCAGCCATGAGGGTGAAGCGGCTGGACCCGAGCACAAACAGGAAGGCGGGCGGAAGCAGTACCTGGAAAAATCATCACTGTATGTCAAAACACCACCGCCGCATAAGCGCACGCGGCAAAAAGAGTTGTTTGAAAGTGAAGCCCAAATGGTAGTGGAACCTTTCCACGCCAGCAAAATTAAAGCAAAACCCCGCAAATTAAAATCACCCGTGGTTGCATCCGCCACGCGAGTTCCGGCCAAAAGTAAACCCACGCTGTTTGCCAGATTATGGAAACACTGGCTGCTGGCACTGAATCTGGCAGTGATTGGTGTCTGTGGCTGGGAATATAATTTGTTGTTATTGCCCAAGCCTGGGATCATCGCGACTTATCCTCGTGAAGGTGCCGCACTCAAATCCTACGACCAGCCCATTACCTACGAATTTAACGTACCGATCGACACCTCCAAACTGGCCTTGAACTTTGCACCAGATTTGCCAGGCAAAGTCGTGTATGAAAAATACGTTTCCTGGCTGCCCCTTGCCCGTAAAGTGAAATTTTATCCGGAACAGACGCTGTCGCCGGGCGGGTCGGTAATGTCTTATCTTGCTTACATTGCCAACCCGGTTTATCCCAAACCAGGCAACGAATTCGAATTGAATTTTAAGGCTGTACCGGTTCCTGCCGTGGCCAGTACCTCGCTCCCTGACAATGCCAACAATGTACTCACCAATGCCAGTTTGATTTTTAACCTGTCGTCCGAAGATGGCAAACAGGTGGCGTGGCAGGCGCAGGTAGTTCCTCCTGTCGACTTCAGCCTGGAACCAACCAACGCGCTGGCGCTGATACTGAAATTTGCCAAACCGCTGAGCCAGGGGACTGTCTACGATGTCAAACTTTTGCGTTCCGATGTTATTTATGATATCGCCACCGGCCAAACCATCAGCCAGACCGATCCGGCGATGATCAGCGAAGTTCACTTCACGACGGTAAGGGCCCCGTTCATTCAGTCCTTTGCGCCGCAGGGGAATAATATCCACGCGGATCACGGACTTGCGATCGTCTTTGACGATGCCATGGATCAGACCAGTGTGACGTCCGCTATCTCCCTTACCCCGGCCACGCAGGGCACCTGGCAATGGCAGGCTGATGGCAAAACGTTGACCTTTACCCCGCAAGCCTGGCAGAAGGCGACCGACTACAAACTGGCGATTGCGTCAGGCGCCAAAAACAGTCACGGCGGCCGACTTGAGGCGGAAGTGGATTATCTGTTTACAACGATTGGCGCCGCGAAAATTGTTGGCCAGAATCCAGCCAGCGGCGTGAGTAATGTGGGATTGCAACCCAATCTTGTCATCACGTTTGACCAGCCCATGGAGCATGCATCTGCCCAAGGAAGTTTTAGCCTGACACCCGCGGTGGCTGGAAATTTTGGCTGGAACGGAAACACGATGACGTTTAGTCCTTCAACCAATTTGAGTTTTCTGACCACTTACACATATCAGTTGGCAGCCGGAGTGATAAGTACCTATGGCTTACCCATGACCACTGCCTTTCAATCGAGTTTCACGACACTGCCGCCCTCGGTCAAATTAAGTGTGCCACTTTACCTGCAGGATCACAGCGGCGATGGAGCCTGGTATTGTAATTTGGTGGCAGCACGAATGTTGCTCGCTTATCATGGCGTCTATGTCTCCAATGCTCAAATACGTGCGGGTGTGGGAGATGCCGGCACTTACAACGCGGGTTCAGGCAACAACGGGGATCCTCACAAAGGTTTTGTTAATGGTTACGGGACATATTGGGAGCCGATTTCGACTTATGTCGGCAGTTTGCGGTCGACCAAAATGATCACCGGAACCGACCTCACAGCACTGCTGACCGAAGTGCAAAATGGCAATCCGGTTGAAACCTGGGGCCAGAATGGTTTTTCGACACCCACGCCCATGAACTGGACCGCGAAGGATGGGGTGTCCGTGCTCGGTGTGAGTGGTATGCACAGCGTGGTGGTGACCGGCTACGATGGCACTCCCACCAACCCAACGAAAATATATGTCAATGATCCGTGGCTGGGTTACCGCACCTTGTCTCCCGCCCAGTTCAAGAGCATGTGGAGCTGGTTTGGGGTGGCGATGGTGGTGTATTAATTGTTTGTAGGGGCGGTTCACGAACCGCCCACTGTCTTGATTAGGAGGGCGATTCGTGAATCGCCCCTACGATGAAATGCAATGTCGTCAACCAAAAATATTCACAGATTGTTATTTGGTGCGCTCGTGGTGATGGCGGCGGTCCAGTGTTTTTGGGGACTAAGCTTTCATCCGGTGGAACGATGGGACGAAGGCACGAACTTGCAGGTTGTTACGGAAACGCTGCAGAGTTCGTCGCCGTGGATTTTGAAGTTGAACGATGGGCCGTTTTGGGAAAAGCCGCCACTGTGGTATGACGCCGGACTGGTGAGTGTTTCCTTTTTTGGCAACTCAATTTTCAGCCTCCGTCTGGTAACTGCCGTGGCGGGATTCTTGCTTGTCCTGCTGGTTTACGGCATGGCGCGGGCGTGGTATTCGCCACTTTCGGGATCGGTTGCGGGACTTGTCATGCTGAGCATCGGCCAACTCTGGCAATACAATCCAGCCAATGTTTTTGCCACACACAACTTACGGTCAGCAGACAGTGATGCCTTGCAAATGCTGCTCATGACACTGACTGTTTTTGCCCTGACCAAAGCCTTGCAGTCACAGCGCTGGCTTTATCTGGGCGCGCTGCTTACTGGATTGGCGTTTATGACAAAGGGGCCGCTCGCATTTCTGCCAACACTTTTGTTTGCTGTTTGGGTTTTGGGCCAACGTATAAAATTCACCAGCAAGTCAGTTTTGACCGCCTTTGGGCTTTTTGGGTTCATGGTCTTGCCGTGGCATTTATTGATGACAATCTTTTATGGCGGCCGCTTTTGGAACGAGTATCTGGGTTATCATCTTTTGGCCAGGCTTGGTGGGGCGCTAGAGGGCCATCGCGAGGGGGGGTGGTATTATTTGGGGTTGCTGATGAAACCGGAATTTTTTCCCGGTATTGGGTTGTTTGTCGCGGCGCTGGCGTTTGGCGCGTGGCGTTGGGTCAAACGCAGACGGTTTGAGGAGTTTGTACTATTGGGAATGACATTGGGCACGTTCGTCATTATTTCACTGGCCGGGACCAAGCTGGCGTGGTACCTGCTACCGGTTTATCCTTTTGTGGCGGTGCTGGCGGGGGGGATGATTGCTGCCGTGTTGGATAGGGGACTTGGCTTGGCCAGTCCGAAAAAGGTGATATAATTATTGTCCTTAGTCTATTAAATGTTGTTTATTTATGGCGGATGATCTTTCTGAGCAAGCGACGCGCATGCCAATTTTGGATCAAGCAAGAGAAACCATAGAAAGCGCCTGGCTTGAAATGGTACAAACAGTTGGAGTTACTAAATACAATCAAACCTTTGAAAAAGGGCAGTCCGTCAACCATGATCATGTCAAACTGTTGTTACAAGCGGGAGACATCACCACAGCCAATCATGCCTTACATGGGTTGGGGGACGTGAGTGATCACGATTTTGTCTTGATCGAGAATTATCTCAAGGCGTTAGTTGACAGCAAATATTATCCCAGCGACAAGCTTGAGCAATTTTGCGCCCTGAGTAAATTAGTCGCTTTGTTTCATCATGTCCAGCTAGGCCAACAGTCCGGTGAGTTACCATCAGCAGTGATTGAAGGTAGTGATACCCACAAAGTTCAGCAATCATGGGAGCAATTAGTTGCGGGTGTCAGCCCTGAAATGTATCGGCAGATCTTCAAAATTATGGAATTGGGCAACGAGAAAATTAAAAGAGAGGCAATTATTAATGGGCATATCCAGCTGGCGCATTTAATCATTGTTAAAGAGTATTTTTTTGTTTTGAGTCAATATCATTTAGTACCCGATGTTTTTCTGAGGGATTTGTCTGAGCGCATAAGTGAATTTACCGATAGCCCTAGAAATCCTTCCCCTCAAATAGTTTTGCCGTGAGCAGCCACAGCGTTCCGCTGAGGATAAGCGCGCTGCCAACGATGCCGGTCAAAATAGCGTTCGCAAGGCTCTGGTCAAAGGTGCCGCTGCCGAAAATCGATTTGAAATACTGGTCAAACGGCACTGCGAGTGCCACGACCATCAGGGTGAGATAGCCAAAAACAACCATGGTACAAACGATCGCCGGCAGGCTGCTGGAGAGTTTGGCCGGGTCGTTTTCCTTGAGGTTGATCCAAATCGTGCCCACGCCAAAGGTGAGGAAAACGATCACGAGCACGACACCGAGGGTTGCGATCAGCGACAGCTTAGCGATTTCCTGCGGTAACCCGAGCAGCGAGTTGATGAATACTGTGCCCAATAAAGCCACGACCAGCATGGCCACAAGCAGTGGGATCAGCTTGAGCAGCAATACTTTTGACCGGCGCATGGGTAACGTCAGCAACGACCAGAATGAACGGCCCTCGAGGCTCATGGCTGGGAATACGTAGCGCAGGGCAAAGGTGGTAAAAAAATAGCCAACTGTGGCAAATGACAAATAGGCTACCATGGTGGCAAACATCGCCTGCATGACTTTGAAATGCGAGGGCACTTGCCTAAGCAGCAGGACAAAGACCGAGAGCAGCCCCAGGAGCGACAGGCTCTGTAACCACTGGCGGGTGTCGCGCACAAATGTTTTGGCGTCTTTTTCGAGCAACGTTACCATGCGTGGGAATACGGGTGAGTGCAGCATGTGGGCGAGTTTACGTTTTTTGGTGGCAAAGCCATTGCCCCAGGCATACCACCACAGGCGCATATACCAGCTTTTTGCAACCAGCAGTACCACTTCAATGCCCATGAGCAGGCTGGTCAGCATGAGCGCTGCCCAATACAGGGCTTGGGATAAATTGCCGTGGACAAAATTCCAGAAGGCCAGCGAAAACCAGCTGCCGGGCATGAGTGGCGAGGAGGTTTGCAGGCCGTTTACATATTGTTCCACGGCGCTGAAACTGTTGAGGTCAGGAAGTAAATTGGTGGAAGTGCTGTTGCGGGATTGCAGGAAAGAATAGATGCCAATACCCAACACTACCGTGAGCAGCACCAGGGCGTAGCGCTGAATCCAAGGGAGCGCCCATACCAGCACAAACGCGAGCAATAAGCCCAGCACACAACTGATGGCAAACAACAATAATGCGAGCAAAACCATCCACAGCACACTCAGCGTTCCGGCGCCTACGCCTATGACCAGTCCAGCGAGGATGGGAATAGCCAGCACAAACATGATCCAGGCGCTGTAGAGCGACGTTTCCATGGCTTTGTAAATGTAGATTGTGATCGGTTTGATCGGCTGACCAAACAGCCAGATGGTTTCTCGGCTTCGAAACAGGGTGGTTGTCGCGGTGATCAACGTACTGACCAAAAGCAGGAAAAACAGGCTGGACATCACCGTTGCCAATCCATTCATCAAAATAGACGTTCCCGCGTCGCCTTGCGCGAGAGTAAAAACCACCACCTGCCGCGTGATGATATAAAGCAGTGCCACAAATCCCAGAGCAACAAAGGCAAATGGGACAAATAACACCTGCCGCCCAATGCCAAGCGTTTTGAACCCGCGTGGAATTGACTTGAAGCGCAGACCCAGCAACTTCAAAGGGAAGCGGAGGTAAGTATCGAAATTACCAGGAGAGTTGGACATGGGCGGATTCACCGGTTAGTTTGAGGTACATGGTTTCGAGATTCTGGTTGACGGTGGAAGCCTGTTGCTGCAAGTCAGCTAACGTACCGAGGGCGACCAGGCGGCCACGATGGATGATACCGATGCGGTCGCAGATTTCCTGCGCCAGAGAAAGTGTATGTGTGGACATGAAAATGGTGACATGGTGGTCGCGGGCAATGAGTCGAAGCAGTTCTTTGACCAGATGGGCATTCTGGGGGTCAAGTCCCACCAGCGGTTCGTCGACCAGGAGCAGTTCCGGCCGTGGCAGCAGCGCAGCGGTAAAGACGAATTTCTGGCGAGTGCCGTGCGAATAGCCTTCGGTCAGCTCGGCCTGGTATTCTTCGATGCCAAACAATTTGAGAAGTTCGTCAATGCGCGTCTGGATATCCTCGTGTTGCATCAGGTGGAGCTGGCCGACGAGTTCCAGGTATTCACGGCCACTTAATTTTTCGTACAAATAGGGTTCGTCGGGAATGTATGAGAGCGCCGCTTTGGCCTGCAGTGGGTCGTGGTGCACGTCGTGGCCATTGATGCGGATGAAGCCGGCGCTGGGATGCTGCAGACCGGCAATGCATTTGATGGTGGTCGTTTTGCCAGCGCCATTGGGGCCCAGGAAGCCAAAAATTTCACCGTCTTTGACATCCAGATGGACATCATTCACGGCTTCCAGTTTGCCAAAACGTTTACTCAGGTGGTTGATTTCCAGCATGTTTTTTGTTTTTAATGGTTATTAAGTGGTGCCGAGAGCGGCGTCGGGATCGGTTGATTTTGTTTGAGATGTTGGTTCAGATACATGGCGCGGACCGCTTTGGCATCGACCAGTTCTGATGTGTAGCCACTGTTTGCCTCGCGGATCAGAGTGCCATGTTCATCCAGCCAGACCTGCGAGGTCAGTCCCTGGCTCGTGATGGCGAAGTGATTGGTTTTGATTTGTCGTTCGCCTTGGGATAGTGTTTCTGTTCCAACAAATGTGGCAATGGTCACACCAGGAGTCTGAGTGAGTGCATTCAGCGTCGGGAAAGCGCCGGACTGGTGTGGTTTGGCTTTGGTGGCTGTGAGTTGCAGGTACATGCTGAGCGGTGTGTAGGTGGTGGAGAGACTGCTCCAGGATTTGTTGATGGTCTCGCCCAGTCCGGTCAGGGTTAGTTTGTAATCGTTATTGGTTTTGGTCATGACCATGTCCAGCTTGAGATCGCCGATGTCGATTACTCCAGACAGGGTGGCAGGGCTCAAATTCCGGTTAAGCTGGCTTTGTTCCAGGATCATCAAGTCAATCGTCGTCCCGGCAATGGCGGTTTGCACATAACTTTCTTCGCTGCTGAAATACGGCGTCGTACTTTCGCTATCGGTGAGATCCAGGTGGTTAAAGATATAACCAATGGATTTGCCGTCCTTGCTCAAGGCATACCAGTGGTCCCCGAGTTCCGGTTGCAATGTGGTGGACACGGTTGGATAGTAGCTGATGGCGCCATGCCGGGTAAAATTCTGCACCACGAGGGGCACAAAAAATATTCCCCAGACTATCGGGATAATCGTCAGCAATATTTTTTTGTGAGGTTTTGGCATTTTTTTGTTTTGGGTGGGAAGAGGACAATCTTATTATACCATTTTAACGGTTCACTGTGGCTTCCGCAGCGGGCAGAGTCCCATCGAAATTAACTTTGCCATCGGCAAAGGAAAGCGATTTGATGCTGATGTTGGGGCTTGAGGCAAGGTAAGCGTTAAAGGCATCGATGACTTTGCCTTGGGCGTTTTTGATAATGTCTGGTGTCAGAGACAGTCGGCCCAGTTCGGCCTGCTGCACATCCATGCTGACCTTGTTGTCGGTCACGGTAGTTTTGAGTTTGACATAAAAGGCGGGATTGGTGGGAATGCTTTTGAGCGCGTCCAAGGCCTGTTTGATGTCTGCCTGTGCCAGGCCCAGAGCCTGTGCGTAGCTAACCAGTTTGCCGATATTGAGGACACCTGAGGATTCCATGCTGCCGTCACTGTTGAATTTGACCTGCACTTTGCTGATTGGCCAATATTTCCACTTGCGTTCATTGGCCGCGGCGGTGATTTCGGCGGAGCTAAAGGTACTGGTCAAAGGCTGTTTCCCGGTCATGACAATGCTCCCTTCGCTCTTGCCGGTATCAGGCAGGCTACTTAGCTGTATGCCACTTTTGCGGTGGGCGCTGTCATAATCCGCGGCGGTGTAGGTAACGCCCAGATTTCTGGGTTTGTCAGCACCAAACACACTGGAAAGTCCCGGAATGAAGCCCAGATAACCCAGGACCAGCAAGGCAACGACCAAGATGGATCCGAGCGTGATCAAAGCGCCGAGCAGGAATTTGCGCATGGTAATCCTATACTGATGAATGAGTCAGCCAGATATTAGCAGAAACCGATGAGGAAAAGGTAGTGCTGGCTATCTGCTTCCGTTTACTATTTGATCCATTTCAATATTTTTGGGGTACGCGTCGGCGGTGGCGACAGCGGCTGGCTGGGGTAACCCAGAATCAGAAAAATGACCAGATCAAAGTCCGGTGGGACCTGGAGTTTGTCTTTGGCCTGGGCGTTGTGATTCAAACCTTCGGCATAACCGATCCAGCAACTACCTAACCCGAGACTGTGTGCAGCGAGTAAAATATTTTCTGCAGCCAGATTGGCATCGTCGCGGAGCCAGCGATGGGAACGCGGACCGGAAATGGCGATCAGCAGCGGCGCATTATAAAAAATATTTTTGACAGAGGCGATTTTAAACCCGACCTTGGTCAAAAAATGTTGGTCAGCATAGGCCATTTCGCCAAAAATCTGGATGTTTTCACGTCCCTGGACAAGCGAAAAATGCCAGGGCTGGACGTTGCGTGCCGAAGGTGCCATGACCGCAGCGTGCAGCAGTTGTTGAATGATTTCTGCTTCCACGGGACGATCCTGGAAATCACGGACGGAACGTCGGGTTTCGATCGCATGCAGCACTTCGTTTTGGACCATGGGTTGTCTTTATTTAATAGACCACTGGCATTGATTATACGAAAGCCGAAGCAATAAACAAACAAGTCAACTAAGATACTTTTAAGTTGAGTTTATCACGCTTTGCTTATGGAAATAAAGTCGCTACAATCTAATCGACAACTAACTTTTTTTGACATGGGGAGGAACTGTTGCTGGTTGACATGGTAAAGGAATATGGGTTAATCCTCTGGCTCAAAATCGCTGCGCTCTGGCAGCGCCGACCGCCGTTTGCTTGGAACACAGATACCCGCGAGACGATTGTGCTGGTGCCAGGGCTGCATGAGTCGTTTTGGTTTTTGGGCAGAATTGGCAATGCGTTGCATCGGATGGGATTCCACATTGTTATTGGCCTGCAACAAGTGGGAACGGAACCCGTGGCGCAGCTCGCCGATGAACTGGTCGTGCGTCTGCAGAGTGTAGCTGGTCCGGTCATTTTGCTTGGGCACAGCAAAGGTTGCCTGATCATCAAATACGCCTTGTTCAAGTATCCGCTGTTTGCCGCCAAGGTGGACAAAGTGGTGTCGATCTCGGCACCGTTCGGTGGCTCCCATCGGGCAAAGTGGCTGGGGCCAAAGCAGCGGGAACTGGTCCCCGGTAGTGCTCTCTTAAGTGAACTCAACCAGGCGAGCGGGTTAAATCATCTGTTTTTGAACCTGTATCCGCGTTTCGACAATCACATCATTCCCAAATCGAGCCTGATACTGGCGGGGGCAAAGAATGTCGAGGTGGCAGTCAATGGGCATACGCGGATTTTGCATGATGACGCGACAGTGACGGCGATTGGGGAGTTTTTGGAGAACACAAAAAAGGGCGGTTCATGAACCCGCCCCTAGGGGAATACGATCGGAGAATTTAGATCTGTCCCGCTTGTTTGGCTTTTTTGAATTCCAGATCAGTCAGGTATTTTTTGCGTAACCGAATACTTTTTGGTGTAATTTCGAGCAGTTCATCTTCGGCCATGATTTCCAGGCCACGTTCGATGCTGAGGGTGAGTGGCGGCGACAGGTGAATCGCTTCTTCGGCGACGGACATGCGCATATTGGTTAGATGTTTGCCTTTGACCGGGTTGACACGCATGTCGGTACCTTTGGTGACGCTGCCGATAACCATGCCTTCATAAACTTCGGTCATGGGTGCAATGTACAGGTTGCCGCGTTCTTCCAGATTGGCCATGGTATAGGCTGCTGCTTTTCCTGTAATCATCGTAACCATGGAGCCGAAATCGCGCATTTCAATGTCGCCGGCATAAGGTTTGAAACCGAGTACGCGGCTGCAGAAAATGCCTTCCCCACGGGTGTCCACCATGAACTGCGAATGATAGCCGAGAATGCCGCGTGTGGGCATTTCAAAGACGAGTCGTGTCATGCCATGCACAGGTTTCATTTCCTGGAGTTGTCCGCGGCGTGTGCCGATTTTTTCCATGACAATGCCAACCATTTCGGGAGGCAGGTCGATGGTGACTTCTTCAAAAGGTTCATTCCGTTTGCCGTCGATTTGTTTGATGATGACCTGGGGTTGGGAAACCTGCAGTTCATAGCCTTCGCGGCGGAGATTTTCGAGCAGAATGGCGATATGCAGTTCTCCACGGCCATAAACTTTGTAATGGTCATAGCTGTTGAAATCGATTTTGAGGCCGATGTTGATTTCGAGTTCGCGTTCCAGCCGTTCCTTGATCTGGCGGCTGGTGACGAATTTGCCTTCGCGACCGGCAAAGGGAGAATTGTTGACCATGAAATCGAGACTGATCGTAGGTTCGTCCACGGTAATGGCAGGCAGAGCCACTTGATCTGCGGTCACACAAATGGTTTCACCAATGTCGATATCGCTCAAGCCAGCCACCATGACAATATCACCAGCTTCGGATTGGGCGGTTTCAACTTTGGTCATGCCCCTGAAGGTAAACAGTTTGGTGATTTTGGCGTTGCGGGTGGTGCCGTCGGTCTTTTTGACAATCACCTGCTGGCCGTTTTTGATAATACCTTCGTAGACACGGCCGACAGCGAGCCGGCCCAGAAAGTTGTCGTAACCGAGGTTAAATGGCTGCATGCGGAGCGGCACATTGGTATTGGCTTCAACGGGTGCAACCTGTTCCAAAATAGTGTCCAGCAGCGGTGAGACATCCGTGGATGCGTCCTCGAGGTTGCGTTTGGCAATGCCTTGTTTGGCAATGGCGTAGACCGTGGTGAAATCGAGTTGTTCTTCGGTCGCGCCCAGGTCCATGAAGAGTTCAAAGACCATTTCCTGGACTTCGAGTGGGCGGGCGGCAAGCTTATCGATTTTGTTGATGATGACGATGGCTTTGCGGCCGAGCTCGAGCGATTTTTTGAGTACGAATTTGGTCTGCGGCATGGGCCCGTCCTGAGCGTCCACCACCAGCAGCACAGCGTCGATGGCCTGCAGCACGCGTTCCACTTCGGAGCCGAAGTCGGCATGCCCGGGGGTGTCGACGATGTTGATTTTGTGGCCTTTGTATTCAAACGAGGCGTTTTTGGCATAAATGGTGATACCACGTTCCTGCTCCAGTGCATTGGAGTCCATGGAGGCGTTGTCATTCACCATGCCAGTGTATCGCATGATGGCGTCAGTCAGTGTCGTTTTGCCATGGTCGACGTGGGCGATGATGGCGATGTTGCGAATGTCCATAAAGAAACTCAAAGCATAGAGATAAAAAAGAGAACGGTTGTGCCGTTCGTCTTGTGCAAGTAAGTAGTTTAACCTAAAAACGGGATTAACTCAATGTCGAGACGACAAAAAGGGGATTTCTATGGTAAAATTAAATGATTCTTATAGGAAATAGTATGTTTACGGGTCCTGTTGGTAACATCCAAATCTCGGTCAAAGACTTTGAAGTCCAGGGACTTTACAAGACTTTGCTGCGTCAATTTGGGCTTGCGATCAGTAACGCTTACCTGTATCGCAAGGACAACAGCCTTGATCACCCGATCATTGCAGGCAGGATTGCCGAATTTACACGGCAGCTAGCGGACTTTTTGGTGGCTGGCAAGGACCTAGTCGTGGAAGAAGACCACAATTTGATGGTGGTGAATGGCCGGACATTTAATGCCGAGTCGATTGCTTCGGGTAAACTGCTCGAGTATTTCAAAAAGTATAAGATTGGACGGATCGTTTTCCATCCTGGCGTGATGCCTGAGGAAGTGAAAGGATTTATTTATATCTTTGTCTTTGAACAGGACGCGCTGGGCGACGAGAAATTGACGCTTGCGGCATTTAAAAAACAGGGAATTTCCCATGTGTCGTTACTGCACGCCGAATACCGCAAGGTGACGGCCAGAGAGCTTGTTGTCGACAAGGGAAAATACACGCGTGTCATCAAGCCGATCAATTCCGATTTGGCAGAACTGATGCGAGAACTACAGAAGTTATTGGCAGAAGTACCGCTTGCTGCGGGTGGTGGACAGGGCAGTGGGATAGGCGGAGATTTTGAAAAAGGAAGCCAATCTGGTTTGGGTAGTGGTCATGGAACAGAATCAGGGACTGGTCGTGGCATGGGAGATGGAAACGGTCAGAGCAATGCTACCGGCATTGTTAAAAATGCTGGATCAAAAAATCATTTTAGATCGACCGGTCTTCGTTCCAGTATCCTGCCATCTGTTGGTATCCTCGCCATGCAGCTGACCCATGGGTCAGCTGCCGAGACCGGTCAAAGCAGCGGGAAATGGCAGGATCAAGTGGTGGAGTATTTGCACTGGATTGTGAAATATCTGGCGCATCGGGCCAAGGTTGGGCTCGCGAGTGCGCTGGAGCAGGAATATCTGGATAAGCTGGAAAAAGAGATGAAGTGTGAACTGGTGTTCAAAAAAGATGTTGACGAAACCCAAAAAGCGCATGTTACCAAGGCAGTTCATGAGGCTACGATCGAGGTCAGGATTCAGCTGCTGCTGGTAAAACTGGCGCAACTGGTGGAGTTGGTACGGCAGCTGGAACCGGCACATCCCCTGCGGGCTGAAGTGTTTGCTCAGCTGGAGGCAGTGGTGCAGCAGCTTTCCGCCCCTGTGAGCGACGGTGTTGCACAATAAAACCGACAATGAGCAATAGAATTCCCCCCACGATCAAACTGATGGAAGGGATTTCAAAAGTTGAAGTGATGGCATGAAGGTAGTCTTGAGGCAATTTAAGCAGCAACGTCTCCACTGTTGGAGAGAGAGTGGTGGCATAGTTTGTTATGAGTTTGGGGATCTGATTAGCCAGTTCGCGTCCACCATAGGCAGTCACCGCAAGGGACAGGCCAATATCCAGACACAATGTGCCGAGCAGTTTGAGCAATGATGACAGGCGTTTTTTGTTTAATAACATCAGGAGCGCGAAGAGGACAATATCTGCCACGACCCAAAGTCTGGCAATCTTAACGACGTCGTTGAAAGTGTTGCGTGTCGATGTCAGGTTTTGTTGCAAATTGCCCAGGTTGGGTGCGCCCTGAATGATGTCGGTGGCAGCGACATCGGCAGGCGTGCTGTTTGGCGCAACATTCACGACGGTGTTCAGGTCTCGGGAGTTGAGTGTGAGCGTGTCTGGCACATTCTGCATAAAGCTGTTGAACTGTGTCGTCACTGCCTGGTTCACATCAGTGGTGGGTATGGCCATGCCGGCTGGGCGGCAGATGAGGTCGGTAATGGTAGTTTCGCCCAGCTGCAGAACCTCGCGGTAGTTGCACTCGCGCAGTTGGGAAATTTTGTCGAGCGCCGTTTGCTTTGTTGCCACCAGCATGGCGTCTTTGAGCGATTTAAGCGGAATTGAAATGCTAAGTTGGTCTGACTTGGATGACAGGAAACTTTTGACCTGGTCCAGTACCGATTCAGTCGTGGTCTGAATCCAGGCAGGTGTAATGATTGAACTGAAAACTTGATCCACAGGCACAGCCTCCACTAGTTTGCTGCCGGTGGTGTTTGGGTTTTGAGCAACCAGTTCGTCGCGTTGCGACAGGATCCATTTGCTCAGGTCGGTGTCCAGGTTAGTATAGAAATTGGTTTGTGCAATTTCATGCTTGAGGAAATTGGTATCCAGCAGCACGCTCTCGAGCCGGTTCCAAAGCAAGCCGGAAACGGTAAGCAGGGTGAAGAGCAGCATGATGGGAGTCATGAGGATTTTGCGGAGCAAGGGGTTTTGTTTGAGTAAGAAATGGATAAGGGGATTATAACGGGTTGGGGGGATTTAGGAAACGATACCGCTGGAAGGCTTTGTTTTACCTTGCAGCCAGTGTTATTCTGTCTGGGCGTTTAATTATGGCGAGGATCTGATCATGTATGAGCAAGTCGTTGATCTGGTAAGGCGATGCGGGGACGAGTTGGTTGGGAAAGCCGGGAATATTGATGACATCGGCGTCAAAAAACAGTCGCTGACGGAGCAGGATATCGGCATTGAGCAAGCAATCACTGTGCTGGTTAAATCTTTTGGCAGTGATCATCTGGTATTTGCCGAAGAACTGAGTGACCAGTATGTAGCTGGTGACAACGTGTGGATTATTGACCCGATTAGCTGTACTTATAATTACCTGCACGGGTTGCCGCATTACGCGGTTGTTGTGAGCCATCTTCATTATGGCGAAGTCGATTTTGCTGTAGTATATGACCCGAGTATGAAAGAGCTGTTTTGCTCTGAGCGCGGCAAAGGCGTTTGGCTCAATGAGCAGCCGGTTAAGGTTAACCACAAGCAGAACGATTTATGTTATTTGTTCGATAGTCACAGTTCTGATGTCGCCCAGCGTAAAAAGAATATTTTGTTGCTGGATGAACTGTTTGATCAGGCGCGCATCCGGAATGTAGGGTCGTTTGGATTGCAATATGCCTATGTCGCCTGTGGCAGGGTGGAAGCGGCGGTTAGTTTGAATAAAGATGTTTATCCGGAATTTGCAGGTCAGCTGCTGGTTGAGGAAGCAGGCGGAAAATTCACAGACTTTGGCGGGCAACCACTGACAATCGATACGCGTTGTGTGGTAGCGAGCAATGGCTTGGTGCACGAGCAGATTTTGGGGACGGTGGGGAGTTATCGGAGGTAGAGAATCATAACGCCCCCTAGCCCCCGCTTAGCTTAAGCGGGGGGACATGAAGGATATACGAAAAATCCCCTGGTCCGTTTCTGGACGAGGGGATTTTTATAATCTTACCCCCTCTTAGGCTAAGAGGGGGCAGGGGGCGTTACGTATCTTTAAATCACGTCACTTCTATCAATATACGGCGTGTGCAGATAGTGGTGCGCCATTTCGCCATTGGGTTCTTTGAGCCAGTCGGTGTAGAGTTCCAAAATGGCCGGGTTTTCGTGGGAGGAACGGATGGGATGGCCTTTGTCGTCGCCGATGATGGCGTCGTAGCGCTTCTGGATGACGGCGAAGTCTTCGTAAAATGGCATACCGCCACCGTTGATACAACCCGCCGGGCAATTCATGACTTCGATGAAGTGATATTTGCTTTTGCCGGCGCGGATGTCGTCCAGGAACGGTTTGGCATTGGCAAGTCCGGAGACGACGAGGATGTTGACCTTGGTGCCATCGAGATCGATTGTGGCTTCCTTGACGCGTTTCATGCCACGCACTGCCATGAAGTCAACTTTTTCGAGTGGGCGTTTCAGGACCTTGACAGCCACAGTGCGGAGAGCGGCTTCCATGACACCACCAGTGACAGCAAACATTTCGCCTGCGCCAGTGCTTTGACCAACAACGGAGTCAAATTCTTCATCCGGCAATTTGGCGAAATCGATATTCTGGGCTTTGATGATGTCGGCAAATTCACGAGTGGTGAGGACATAATCCACATCAGCCAGTTCCTTGGTACAGCAGCCAGGACGAGTGATCTCCCACTTTTTGGCACTGCAAGGCATGATGCTGACGACCGTGACTTCTTCTTTGGTGAGTCCCATCTTTTCGGCATAGTGATGCTTGATCACGGCGCCGGTCATCTGGTGAGGACTTTTGCAGGAGCTTAAGTTCGGGAGCAGATCGGGGTAGAATTCCTCGATGTATTTCTGCCAGGCTGGGCAGCAGGAAGTGAACATGGGGATTTTGTCGTTGGCGGTGAAACGGCGGATGAATTCGTGGCCTTCTTCCATGATTGTGAGGTCGGCGCCGAAATCGGTCTGGTAAACCTTGTGCGCGCCCAATCGCCGTAGTGCTGTCACCATCTTGCCTGTCGTAATCGTGCCAGCTGGAATGCCGAATTCTTCGCCAATCGCGGCGCGGATCGAGGGAGCGGTCTGGAAAATAACCTTGCGGGTCGGGTCTCTTAATTCTTTTTGAACAGCCGCCACATCAGAGCGCACATAAATAGCACCAGTGGGGCAGCCATTGACGCACTGGCCACAGTTGATGCAGCGGGTGTCTTTGAGTTTTTTGTCAAAGGCGGTACCGATCTGGGTTTTGAAACCACGGTTTTTGAAATCAATCGCTTCGACACCGATCACCTGGCGGCAGACTTCGACGCATTTGCCGCAGAGGATGCATTTGGCCTGGTCGCGTTCGATGATGCTGTCAAAGTCGGAGCAGGCTTCGGTTTCACGTTTTTTGCCAAAGTAATGCACTTTTTCCACGCCATAACGACGGGAGTATTTGAGTAATAAGCATTTTTCGCGGGCGTGGCAGGTGGGGCAGTAGGTGGCGTGGTTGGCCAGAAGCAGTTCGAGGATGACGCGACGGGAGGTGTCGACGCGGTCACTGTGGGTTTTGATTTCCATGCCTTCGCCGACGGGCGTGGAACAGGCGGTGACCAGAGAGCGGGCGCCTTTGACTTCGACGACGCACATGCGGCAGGAGGCTTTGGGTTCTAGAAAAGGCTGGTTGCAAAACGCGGGGATGTTGAGCCCGTTTTCGCGTGAGACCTGCAGAATGGTTTTGCCAGCTTCAGCCTGGACCTTGTTGCCATCAATGGTGAGATTAACAGTCGCCATGAATATCTCCGTTTTTATATGTTCAGGTTAGGATTTGGTAATGGCTTTGACCGGGCAGACTTGGAAGCAGCTGCCGCAATGGATGCAAGCGGCCTGGTCGATGACGTGTAATTCCTTGACTTTGCCGGCGATGCAGGGCACAGGGCAGACACGGGCACATTTGGTACAGCCAATGCATTTGTCGTTGATGGTAAAGGTGGGTTGTTTGTTGCGGTTGCGGACGCCGGAGATATATTCTTCCCATTCGTGGCGGAAATAGCGCAGTGTGCTCAAAACTGGTTTGGGAGCGGTTTGCCCCAGTCCGCAGGCAGCGCTGTCTATGATGACGTTGGCGAGGGTTTCCAGTTTGGTAATGTCTTCTTCTTTGCCATTGCCATCCATGATTTTTTCGATGATTTCGGCCATGCGGAAGGTGCCTTCGCGGCAGGGCGTGCATTTGCCGCAGGATTCGTCTTTGGTGAAATTGAGGAAAAATAGCGCCAGGCTGACCATGTCTTTGGTCTGGTCAATCACCACCATGCCGCCGGAGCCCATGATGGCGCCAAGGGCGTTGATGGCTTCGTAGTCGAGCGGGGTGTCGATCACATCCATGGGGACGCAACCGCCGCTGGGGCCGCCGAGCTGCACGGCTTTGAAACCATTGGGGCTGCCACCGGCAATTTCAAAAATGATGTCTTTGAGCGAAATGGCAATGGGAACTTCGATGACGCCCGTACGGAGAATGTCGCCGGTGAGGCAAATCATTTTGGTGCCGCCGGTTTTTTCATTGCCCAGGCGTTTGTAATCCTCGGTGCCAAACTGGAACATGGTGGCCACATGGCACAATGTCTCGACGTTGTTGATCGTGGTGGGTTTGTGCCAGAGGCCTTTTTGGGCGGGAAACGGAGGACGGGGTCTGGGCATGCCGCGGTTGCCTTCGATCGATTGCATCAACGCGGTTTCTTCGCCACAGACAAAGGCGCCGGCGCCCTTTTTGATTTCAATGTCAAAGTCAAACCCTTTGCCGAGGATATTGGTGCCGAGCAGATTGGTGGCGCGGGCGGTTTCGATGGCCATCTGCAGGCGTTTGATGGCGAGTGGATATTCGGCGCGGCCATAGATGTAGCCTTTTTGGGCGCCCATGGCGTAGGCGGCGATGGTCATGCCTTCGATCAGACGGAAGGGGTCGCCCTCCACCAACGAACGGTTCATGAAGGCCCCGGGATCGCCTTCGTCAAAATTGCAGACCAGGTAACGTTCTTTTTCTTCGTTTTTGAGCATGAAAGACCACTTGGTGGCCGTCGGGAAACCAGCGCCGCCACGGCCTCTGAGTTTGGATTCGGCGACGACGGCGATAACTTGTTCCTGGGTCATGGTCAGGGCTTTTTGCAGACCTTGGTAGCCTTCGAACAGCAGGTAGTCAGCAAACGATTCGGGATTGATGACGCCGCAGTTGCGGCTGACCAGTTTGATTTGTTTTTGGAAATAAGGCTGCTGATAGAGAGTGCCGGAGGTGGCATATAAGTTCTTGTCGGTGGGTTTGCCGTCTTTGAGGCTGGCGACGAGTGCGGGGACCTGGTCTTGGGTGAGGTTGTGGTAGTAGTAGTTTTCGCCATTCCAGCGCAGTTCGACCCAGGGCTCGGCGTGGCAGCTGCCCACGCAACCGGTGGGTAGAATGTCAACCTGAACGCACTGGCTTGCGGTTTCGGTTTTGAAGCTATCCAGAGTGTAGTTGGCGCCAGATGCAATGCCACAGGTGGCAACACCGACCTTGATGTAGTTCTGGGTGAGGCTGGTATCGCGCTTGAACTTTCGTTCTTCGGCGGACAGGGAAAAGTTTTGTAAATCGCTCATGCTGGCACCTATCTATTTAAAAAGTTTATTTTGTTAACCGCATGGTCAAAACCTGGGGAAGCCTCATAGCCTTGGCATAACCCTGCTGATCTACTTCCTTGCCCGCGGGGGCCGGTTGTGGCTCAAGCAGTTTGTCGATGACGAAGTTTGCGGAAGCAAGCGCATCGACATAGTTTTGAATGGTTCGTTTGTATTTGGGGACAAACATGCCACCACCGAAATCTGACTCACGGACACCTGTTTCAAAGTAATTCTCAACGATCCACACTTCCTGACCGTCTTGGACCATCTTCTGACTGTTGGCCCGCAGTGGGTGAGAGACCGAAAAAATGCAGGTTCCTTTGGGTTTCAGGACAGAATAAAATTGTCTAAAGACCTGGCTGATATCCTCAACATTTTCCAGCACATAGGTACAGATAATGATATCAAAGGATGCGGCTGTGAAGGGAAGTGCATCTAAACTCCCGACATGGTACGCTATGTTGAATTCTGGTGGTGTTTCGCGTCTGGCAATTTCGATCATTTTGTCACTGATATCCAGTCCGGTTACTTTTGCCCCTTTGCCCGCCAGCAGGTTGGCATAAATGCCCGAACCGCAACCGGCATCCAAAATGGTTATTCCCTGTAGATCTTTGGGTAACAACGAAAGGGTGGTGGGAATATCAATGAACTCGTTGTGCAGTCTACCGGATGATTTTTTACGCGAGTCGTGGTAGTAAGCACCAAATTCGTTGTATATGCTGGCTATGTTTTTGGGGTCGCTCATGCTGGAAATGTCAATAAAGAAGAATTATTCGAGCGTTTTGAGCACTTCGTCGATTTTGGCGTTGGTCATGTTGCCGTAGACTTTGGAGTTGATCATGATCGCCGGGGCCAGGGAGCAGGCACCGATGCAGCGCAGGTCGCCGAGGCCGAATTTGCCGTCCTGAGTCACTTCGCCGGCTTTGATACCTAGCTTTTGTTCGAGGTAGACGAGTAATTTATCGCTGCCCTTGACGTGGCAGGCGGTGCCGGTGCAGACACTGATGATGAATTGGCCGCGAGGTTTCATGGAAAACTGGGAATAAAAGGTGGCCACGCCGTAGATTTTGTTGAGCGAAAGACCGGTCTTGCGGGCAACTTCCTCGAGGTCCTCGCGTGGCAGATAACCGCGTTGTTCCTGGATGTCCTGCAGAATCGGGATAATGGCTTCCTGTTTGTTGCCGTGCTTGCCGATGATTTGGTCAATGGCATTGACGTCGGTCATATGGGGCCTTGTGTTTAGGTGTTAAATGCTCAAACGAAAGTATTATAGCAAATAAACAGAACTCGTAAACGCAATTATTTTACGATGAATTGTGGAGGAAATTAGTCGGGATTACCGATTGGGAGGCTTAAGGCGTTAGGTGATCCTCCGTCGCTGCAGCAACTACGAAGGACAGGAAGGCTAAAGGTTAAACCGGAGGAAGAGGGAATAGGCCTGTGCCTTTGTCAGGTAATGGAGCAAAATTCATCAAATTGTGATATAGTTGACCAGGTTTCCATTTGATATTTTACAAGTTTATCATGTGCGAAATAACAGGTTCCCATTTTTGTCGCTTTCAACTTTTTTCTTCATGGTTTGCCGGGAGGAACCATGAAGAAAATGATGGTTCGATTGCCGGTTTATGCACTGCTGACGATCGTTCTGGTCGTTGGCGGGACCAGGCTTTGTGCCGCGGCGACCAGTAGTGATAGTTCGGTAACTTATAATTTGCTTCCGGTACTGCATCTATCGGGTTTAACAATCAACAGTGATACCGTCAACAAAGATGACAAGGTGGAATTAACTTTTTCGCTTGACCAAACTTTTGCCAATCCTTACGATCCCAGTAGCATCTCTGTTGAAGTGACCTTTAATCCACCCACTGGTAGCTCCGTGACGGTTTATGGTTTTTATGATGTTCCTTACACTGAGACCTTTCTACATTACAGCTCTGGCAACTACAACTACTTTACCAATCCCGGGACGGGGGTGTGGAAAGTCCGTTTTGCTCCTCAGAAAGTTGGTCCGTACACCGGAACTTTGCGCGTGATAACCGCTTCCTATCAGACCATAACCACGGCCATTCCCAGTTTTCAGGTAAACACCAGTACCAGCAAGGGATTTATTGGTTTCGGCAATTCGGGTAAGTTTTTGACCTTTCAAAACGGGTCCTTTTATTATCCACTGGGTCAGAATATCGCCCCCACTTACACCAAGGGTGACGAACCGATGCGTGCTGGCGATTCTTATCACTATCAACTCACCTTCAACGGGCAATCGATTGGCCAGGAAGAAAATGCCTACCGGCAACTGGCCACAGCGGGCGGGAACACGGCGAGCTATCTGATGGGTTCTTCACGCAATGCCGCTCTGCGCTGGCTCAACAAAGAAAGCTTGACTTATTCTGTCTACCCCGGATATTCGGGGTTAAGCAGTATCAATCAGATGAGTGCTCAGCAGATGGACAATCTGATTGAACTGAGTGCCAGCCTGGGTATCTACAATAATATTAATATTATTAATGGTGCCGCTGTCAACGAAACGATGACTGGCGACAACGGTTGGGATCATAATCCCTACAATGCTGCCAATGGCGGGCCGGCTACAGACACTTTGGCTTTCTTTACAAATTCCGAAGCCAAACGACTTTATAAGCAGGAACTGCGATATTTTGTCAGCCGTTGGGGATATTCGCCGAATATCTCAACAATAGAAATGTTATCTGAACTGGATGGAGTGTTCGAAAGTGTTGGTAATAGTCGTGGTTCTACTTATCGTGATCAGGTCATCGCAGCCTGTAAATCCTGGTCAGCCGAAATGGCCGCCTATATCCGCAGTCTGGATCCCAACCAGCACTTAATTGGTACCAGCGAATGGTCTCCTCAGGCATATATCACGGGCAACAGTCCGTTCAATCTCGTTGCCAATAACACGTTTGTTGATGGAACCTATAATGTTGCCTCTCAACATGTTTATATGCTTCCTCAGATGACCAATCAGGTCAATCGCAATGTGCGTGGTGTGGTAGGTATTGCGGAAACAATCACCGGCCGCATCGCGATGCCATGGGTGATTGGTGAATGGGGCCTGGATTTAACCGGATCCGGTACCGCAGACAAAGCTGACACCAGCGGGATTGGTTACCACAACGCCCAGTGGGCGGCGATGATGCGGGGGCTGTCAATTTGGCCTTACTATGTTTTACCCAAGTATCCAGGTAATAACTTACCAAGTTTGGCGGCAGTCCAGGCATACGTGTCATCGGAAAACTTTGAAATCGATTTTGGTTCTTTGACAGCGGTTCAGTCAAGGGCGAACGTTTCTACAGATAACGGCAGTATTTATGCGGTGGGATTCGGGAGTAACCATAAAGCTCTGGTATGGCTGCAAAATACGAGCAGCATTGAATCGAGCGCCACTCCTTCGGACTCGACCGGCGTCAATCTCACCGTCAGCAACTTGGCAGTCGGTAATTACAAAGTTGAGTTTTGGGACACTTGGGTCGGGATACTTATCTCTTCGCGTCAAGTTCACAACTCTGGGTCTTTAGTGGTCACGGTTCCCAGTTTCACGAGGGACATTGCGGTCAAAGTGAAGCCTGATATCACCGTGACTATTAATCAAGCGGCCGACCAAGTCGATCCCACGAGTAGTTCCCCGATCAACTTTACAGTCATCTTTAGCGAAGCGGTCTCAGACTTTGCCATCGGCGACGTCATTCTCACTGGAACGGCTGGAGCCACGACAGCTTCAGTCACCGGCAGCGGCACCACCTACAACATCGCCGTGACCGGTATGACTGGCTCAGGAACTGTGATTGCTGCTTTGACAGCGGGGGTGGCGACAGGAGCTACTGGCAATGTCAACGAGGCTTCAACCAGTTCGGATAATTCTGTCGTTTACAGTACAGGAGCGCCAGCTCCGAACTTAACGTCCATCACTATTTCCGACACTGTCGGCTACACCAAAAGCCCTACCCCCACAATCTCCATTGTCTCCTCCGGGTCTCCCAGCCACGTCGCTTTTTCTTGTGATGGTGGTACCCATTGGTCATCCTGGATCGCTTACTCGGATTCCATCTCTTCCTTTAATCTGACTAGTGGCGCCACGGGGTGCGCGGCTTCCGACGGTGCGAAGACGATCACCGCCAAGCTTAAAAATTCCGGTAGTCTCGAATCAGGAACGGCGAGTGATAGCACTTTTTACGATACTACAGCGCCAACCTTGTCTTCAAAAACCACCTTCTCCGGTTGGTACACTGGAAACTACACGTCAACCTTTACGTATACTGATGGTAGCGGCAGCGGGATTTCTTCCGGTACCCCTGTTACCTGTTTGATAAATACCGAAGGAACCTCCCAAACCTGCATTGCTACCCCCAATGTTTGCGATGCTTTAGGCAACTGCAATACCACACCCGTGACTTCCAATGGCGCTAATGTTGACAAAACCGCCCCAGCGGGTGGCTCCATTGATTGTACGGATGGCTACCACACGTCAACCACCGTTGTTTTAACCGTGGGCAATGGCACTGATACCATTTCAGGTATTAATACGGCTTCCCGAACTGTTCAAAGAAGATCGGCCACTTTATCCACTGGTACTTGCGGCGGCTACGGTGCGTGGGGAACGATTGTTACCAATGGGGCGTACCCCAATCTGACTGACGTGGCAGTTATTCCTGTCGCTTCCGGTAATTGTTATCAATATCGCTACCTAGTTTCAGATAACGCCACCAACCAGACTATCTACACTTCAGCTAATACAGCCAAGATAGATACCTCTATACCAAGCACTCCAGGTACCCCAACGCCAACTCCGGCCGCGCCGACAAATCAACTCAGTCAAACCTGGAACTTTACGGCCTCGACCGACGCTGTTTCTGGACTTGACCATTATTCTTGGCGCACGACAGGAACGGCGATGGCCAGTGGCACTAGCGGTACTAACAGTGTCGGTACAACTCTCGGGGAAGGCAACTATATTTTTTACGTTAAAGCTGTCGACACCGCCGGTAATCAAAGCAGCGAGTCCCAGTCTCCATATACAGTCGACACAACCGTCCCAATTGTTGCTTTAAATTACAATCCAGCCAGTCCTGTTGGGGCGGGGATACTGACGATTACAGCGACCTATTCGGAGAATGTGAATGCGAGCGATAGCCCCACGATATCGATCAATCAGCCTGGATCAACGGATATCAGCAACGCCACCATGACCGTTGGCAGCGACCGGCAGCACTGGACTTATGGCTACACGGTAAATGCGGCGAACGTCGGGACCTATGTGGACGGGACGGCGACCGTGAGTTTGTCGACGGTGCATGATGCGGCCGGGAATTTAGCTTCAGTACCAACCAATGCGAACTTCATAATCAACACTTCCAATCCCATTATCACGGTGACAAATCCCAATAGCGATCCAGCCCAGAGTAAGGTAGTAACAGCCAATACTAGTATTGGGACCCTGACAATGAAAGTACTGGCACATTCTAGCGATATCTGCGATGGGTCAACGGGGTATGCAGCCTATGCCAGTACCACGTTTACCTCAGAATCTGATAACGGCAAGGCGATGTGCTACTGGGCCCAGAATGGGTCCAGCAGCTACCAGAAATCAGCCGCCATTGCCAGCATTGACAGGACTGCACCTACAGCCACGATCAGTTCTTCCACATTGGAGCCAGCCATGCAGGTTGTCGCCACCTTGAATCCAAGTGAAGCGATAATAGTTACTAATAATAGCAACAGCAGCACTTACACCTTCAGCACCAACACCAGTTTCACTTTCACCTTCCAGGATGCAGCGGGTAATACAGGCTCGGCAGTCGCTACGGTGAGTAATATTGTAAGTGAATATTCCTATCGCGCCTTTAACTTTGTCAAACGCATGTATACACGGGCGTTGGGTCGGGAAGTGGAAGCCGGGGGTTTGCATTACTGGTACAATCGATTGTTAAGTGGAAAGTCGAGCAAGTTACAAATCATCGATGTTTTTATCCGGACAGACGAGTATTACCGCCATTACGTAAGTGGCATTTACCATGAATTCATGAACCGTGACGCGGATACGGCGGGACTCAATTTCTGGACCGACGAAATGCTGCATGGGTTAAGCAAGACAGATCTGATTGCAGCTTTTGCGTATTCGCCGGAATATCTAAAACAGGAGTATACGCAGTTTATCACAGCGCTATACAAGAATTTCATGAATCGGACGGCGGAAGCGAGTGGGCTATCTTATTGGACGACGCAATTATCGCTAGGTTACAAAAGCAAGCATGACATGATCCGGGATTTCTTTTATTCCTACGAATTCAACGCCAAATATGTGCAGGAACAGTATCAGCAGATATTGGAACGCAGTACGGATAGCGGAGGGGAACACTACTTCGTGTGGCAGTTGCAGCAGGGGACGGACCGTCTGCAGCTAACGGCGATACTGCTCGATAGTGACGAGTTCTGGAATAAATAGGCGATTGTCGAGGAATGATGCTGGTGATGGTCAGAGTTGTTTGTTGGCCCGGTTCTTGAGCAGTGAAAAGGCCCTGTCGATGTACTGGTCCTCCATGAGGATGGTCAGTTCATTGGCGGTGGAGACGACGTCGGTGAGGTTGATGCCTTGCCAGGCTAGTAGCTTGAGGATGGTGTAGTAAACACCCGGGATATGGATATTGCTGGGTGGCAGTTTGATGGTGAGTGAGGAAATATTGGCAATGCGGACAATCACCTTTTCTTGCCTGAATAGCTTAGTGATCTGGCTGTCGTATTCGGCGTCGATGATGAGCGACGTTTCATAAATGCCTTGGGATAGCGTGAGAAACCGGTTTGGGTTGGTCTTGCGCTGACTTATGAGTTCATCAAAGCGATGCGCGAGGGTAGGTGAATTCATGAACGTGTACCCCACCAGATGCGATTTGACGGCAATATCACCCATCTGGTCGAGGATTTCCTGCAGTTCGCCAAAGTGTGCCTTGTAGCTCGGTACCAGGCGCTTGAGAGCCATCATGATGGCGCCAAGCTGGACGTCTTTGAGCAGGCGTTGCTGGATTTTGGGTTGCAACTGGCGGGCGAGCTGCGAAAGGTTGATCAGGTTTTGTTCAAGCCCTTCTTCGATAAACGGCATCTGATGAACCAGTTCGGCAGTGATGGTGGCGACGGTAATCATGGGGTTCCTTTGTTTAAATCTAAACAAATAATAAATTATTTGTTCACTTATTGCAATTTTTTGACGCCAACAAAAACCGTTCCTAAGATAGAGGCAGTTTATATTTTAACTGCCCACAAAAATGCTCAAGGTCATGAAGTTTGGGGGAACGTCGGTTGGAACTCAGGCGGCGATCGAAAGTTTGTTGGCGATTGTTACTCTAGACCAAGCGGCACAAAAAGTCGTCGTGGTGTCAGCCCAAAGTGGCGTGACCAATTTATTGCTGCAATGCCTGGACGATACCGAACTGATGGAACGGGTTGATGATCGGATCTTGGGCTTGGCGATGGAACTCGGGGTTGAAAGTATTGTTGTTAAGCCATGGCTGGCGGCCTTGCGGAAGGATTTACAGTTGGATTTGCCGCGGGAGGAAGTAGCCGATCGGGTGGCGAGTTATGGGGAATTAATATCGGCGCAGCTGCTTGCTGCTTTTTTTTCTTTGCGTGGTATGGAAGCCGAAGCCGTGGATACGCGTGGCCTGGTGGTGACGGATGCGTGTTTTGGCAACGCGGCCTATTTGTTGGGACTGACGCGTGCTAGGTTGCGGCGAAGCATCCGACCCCTTTTGGAAAGGCGGATTTTGCCGATTTTGACCGGCTTTATAGGTGCCACGCGTCAAGGACAGACGACAACACTGGGACGCGGCGGGTCGGATTTGACGGCAACATTGGTTGGGCAATGCCTCGATGCCGACTGCGTGGAAATCTGGTCAGATCAGGATGGAATGATGACGGCCGACCCTCGCCTCGTTACTGGTACGCGTTTGCTGGCAAGCATGAGTTATCCCGAAGCGGTGGAATGTGCCAATTTTGGGGCCAAGATTTTGTGTGCACGCAGTTTGATTCCGGCGATAGCGGCCGGAATTCCGGTTAAGGTTTTGAATACATTTAATCCAAATTGCTCAGGGACAACGATTTCGACGCAGTCACACGGGGGCAACTTTGTGGTGACGGCGCAAAGCGGCATTTCGGCGGTTACGGTTTACAATCCGGCGATGATCGGGGCGGTAGGATATCTGGCCCGATTGTTTCGAGTTTTTTCTCAGCAGGGTTTGAGCGTTGACATCGTGGCGGCCTCGGAAGCGTCGGTCACGGCCACGGTGGAGGGACTCAATGAAGTTCAGCAATCGTCTCTGGTCGCCAGATTGTCAGCACTGGGGGAAATCAGTGTGCGACCGATGCGGGCGCTACTGGCGGTCATCAGTCCGTTGTTACAATCCCACGCATTGATGGGCGATTTGTTGGGTGTACTTAAGGCGAATCAGATTGCTGTTGATGTAATCTCCTTTGGCAATTCGGCGCTTAACCTGACGCTGGTTGTACCAGAACAATGCGTGCGTCAGGCGTTACAGATTTGTCATGATTTTATGCTTCAATTTTCAAATTAAGGAATAGCGATGCAGCAACTGACGCGAGTATTGGTGAATGGTTATGGCAAGGTGGGTCGTCTGGTCGTGAGCGCAGCAGAGCAGGATCCAAGTTTACGGGTGGTCGCCATCGTTGACCCGCATGCGACCGATGCCACACACCGGGTAATGCAGGATGTGAATTTGAAAAATGTCGACGCCATCATCGATTTCTCCAGTGGCCAAGGGGTGATGGAATTACTGGAGGAAGTCGCCGCGCATCATCCTGAGATTCGCCTTGTAGTTGGTACAAGTGGTTGGACCGGGCAGCGGGATGAGGTGATGCGACTGGTGCAAGAGCGGCAGTTGTACTTGTTGTATGGCGCGAACTTTTCCGTGGCCACGGCGTTGTTTGCCCGGATGGTACGGCAGGCGTCGATGATGTTGGGCCGCTTTGCGGAATTCGACCCGGCGATTCTGGAAATCCATCACCGCCACAAAGTCGATATGCCAAGCGGAACAGCCAAAGCCCTGGCCGAGATTGTGTTGGAGGAATTCATTGTCAAAAAATCTTGCCTTTTTGGCCACGCCGATCGCGCCATCCGTGACGACGAGTTGCACGTAGCATGTTTGCGGCAAGGTGAAAATCAGGGCATGCATCAGGTGATTTTTGATTCCGGTACCGATGTCATCACGCTGACGCAGCAGACGCTGGACCGCAGTACGTATGCAAGCGGAGCCTTGATGGCGATGCAGTGGTTTAGGCAGCAGATGGAACCGGGTTATTACACATTTGATCGGGTAATTGAAGAAATGCTGGACAAGTCAGAAAACTAATCGCCCTGCGCCCCCCTTACAAGGGGGTAAGAAAAGACTGTCATTGCGAGGAGTCCTCGACGTGGCAATCTTTCTGTAATAGGAGGGAAGAGAGATTGCCACGTCACCCCGTCAGAACGAGGTTCCTCGCAATGACAGTTGTTCAAGATGGTAAATAATTTTTAATTTTGAGTTTTTTCATGAACACTCTAACCAATCTTCGCGGCTCCATTGTCGCTATCGTGACACCGTTTGTGGCCGATGAAAGTGTTGACTTTGGCGCATTGGAGCGGTTGGTTGATTTTCACTTGGCTAACCATACCGATGGCATTGTCGTTTGCGGCACGACCGGCGAAACGCCGACGCTGAGTGAAAGTGAATATCGAGAGATGATGCGATGCGTTGTGGAGCGAGTTCACCACACGATCCCGGTAATCGCCGGCGCCGGTAGTAACTCGACGGCCAGGACGATCGAAAACTGCGCCGTGGCCCAGGCTTGCGGTGTGGATGGTTTGCTGGTGGTGGGGCCGTATTACAACAAGCCGACGGCGGATGGGTTGTTGCAGCACTTTGGCGTTGTGGCGCGGTCAACGGAACTTCCGATCATTGTTTACAACGTACCTGGCCGAACCGGGCGCAATATTCCGGTTGCCACTTTGTTGGAGCTGGCACAAACAAACCCGAACATCATTGGGGTCAAGGAAGCGAGCGGTGATATGGGGCAGATTATGGCAATTCTGCAGGGGCGGCCAGAAGGGTTCAAAGTATTCAGTGGTGATGATGCGTTGGCAATGCCGATCGTCGCATTAGGTGGCGATGGCGGCATTTCGGTGGTGGCTAACGAGATCCCGGCTGAGTTTGCCCAAATGATGCATTTGGGGTTGGAAGAGAAATTTGAAGCAGCAAGAGAATTGCATTATCGGTATTTGAATTTGATGAACGTTAACTTTGTCGAAAGCAATCCGATCCCGGTCAAGACTGCGCTCGGGTTGATGGGGTTTTTGGAACCAGTTTTTCGATTGCCGATGTGTCCGATGCAGGCGGAAAACTTTGAAAAGTTACGTGGGGAATTGGTGCGTCTTGGTCTTGTCCAAGGAGTTAACCATGAATAGATTGCGGGTGGGAATATTGGGCGCGACAGGCATGGTGGGGCAGCGGTTTGTGAGTTTGTTGGCGAGGCATCCGTGGTTTGAGGTCGTGGCGGTTTTGGCGTCGGAGCGGTCGGCGGGGAAGCGGCTCGGGGAATTGATGGTGAGGGATGGGATTCATGATGTCGATGAGGTTTGTCGTGAGGTGGATGTGGTGTTTTCGGCGATCAATTTTGACCGCGAAGAAACAAGAGCGTTGGAAATGGTTTACGCCAAGCGCGGGGTGGCGGTGGTGTCTAATAATTCGGCACATCGCTCCAATCCGCTTGTCCCGATCATCATGCCGGAGATCAATCCGACGCACTCGGCTTTGATTGATCATCAGCGCCAAGTGCTTGGTCTGGGTCGCGGACTGATTGCAGTCAAGCCCAATTGTTCGGTGCAGTCGTTTTTGCCAATGGTCAAGGCGCTGGAATCTTTTGGGGTGAGACGCGTGTTGGTCACGACTTTGCAGGCAGTTTCGGGTGCCGGCAAGATGCTGGAATCGTGGCCGGAGATGCAGGACAATGTCATTCCGTTTATTGGCGGCGAAGAGGAAAAGACGGAGCAGGAGCCTTTAATAATTTTGGGCACGCTTAAACATGGTGCAATCGTGCCAATGTCCAATCTTGAGATCTCGGCGACGTGTATACGCGTCTCGGTTTCTAATGGCCACATGGCCAGTTTGTTTGTAGAGCTGGATAAAAAAGTAAAACAGGCAGATGTCGAAGCGGCTTTGACCAACTATTCCAATCCCCTTGCAGCCATGGATTTACCGTCGGCGCCGCGGCAGTTTATCCACGTTTTGAGCGAAGCAGACCGACCGCAGACGCGACTGGATCGGGATCTGGAGCACGGCATGGCGATCAGCGTGGGGAGGATTCGTCCCGACGAGTCGGGATGGAAAATGATCGGCCTCTCGCATAACACCATTCGTGGCGCGGCGGGTGGAGCGATTTTGCTCGCGGAGTTATTGGTTTATCAAGGTTACATCACAGCGAGGCAACACCATGGTTAATCGCGATGTGGTTCGTTATCCGGCCAATGATATTGAGCGTGCCGCCAAGCAATTCCCGACGCCATTTTTTCTGTACGAGGAAGAGCGGATTCGGTACAACTGCCAACGACTCAAGAAGGTTTTTGAACCCTTGTTCCCCGGCTTTTCCCCACTCTACGCCGTCAAGGCCAATGCCAATCCGCATGTGTTGAAAATCATACAAAGTGAGGGTTTTGGTTTTGACTGCTCGAGTCCGAGCGAAGTGTTTTTCCTGCGGCAACTTGGGAACCATGGCATGCACACGGGAAATTATTTGAGCGAGGTTGAAATTCGCGAAGTCCTGGACACACCACATTTGCTGCTCAACCTGGACGATATTTCGATGTTGGAAACAGTGAGGAAAATGGGTGTGCCTGAATTTTTGTCCTTTAGGATTAATCCGGGTATCACCAGTGGCAGCATGAAAAGTTTGCTGTTTGCCGGGCCGGACGCGAAGTATGGTGTGCCGTGGGAACGAGCCGCCGAGGCTTACCGCGCGGCCAAGGAAATGGGCCTACGGCGCTTTGGGATTCACATGATGACGGGGAGCAATGTGCGGGATGAAACATACTTTGGGTTGGTCACACGGAAGCTCCTTGAGGTGGCTGGAACCGTTCATCGGGAGTTGGGTATCGAGTTTGAGACGCTGAACGTGGGTGGCGGTTTTGGCGTTCCTTATCGACCGGACGAAGCATCGCTTGACCTTGGCGTGGTGGCACGAAATATCAGGGCGGCGTTTGACGAGGTGTTGCCGCAGTTTGGTATGCACGAGCCAAGATTGATGATCGAACCCGGTCGCCTGGTGATGGCGGATGCTGGATTTCTGGTGACGCGGGTCAACGTGATCAAGGACGGGTACACGCGGTTTGCAGGTGTGGATGCCGGGATGAATGATTTGCCGAGGCCGGCGATTTATGACGCGTACCACCACGTGAGTGTGTTGGGTAAATCAGTTGACGAACCTTTAGAAACTGTCAACGTCGTAGGTCGCCTTTGTGAAAACAATGACCAGTTTGCCAAGTCGCGCGAGTTACCGCACCTTGAACCTGGCGACAGCGTGGTGATTCACAATGCGGGCGCGCACAGCTATGCCATGGGGCACAATTACAATGGCCGGACGCGGTCGGACGAATACCTGTTGCGTACCACCGGCGAGCTGGTGCACATCCGTCGCGCCGAGACGGTACAGGATTTAATGCAAACGATTTTACCTTTTGCGTTGGAGTAATCATGACCATTCGACTCTCACAAAGAATTTCCCAGACCGCGCCGTACGCCTTTGCCCGGATTGATGAGGAGGTGCGCAAGCTCAAAGCGCAGGGTGTCTCGGTGATCGACTTTGGCGTCGGCGACCCGACCTCACCCACACCTGACTTTGTGGTGAGTGCTTTGCAGCAGGCCGCGCAGCAGCGGGTGAATTCCGGTTACCCGAGTTATGTTGGGGAAATGGGGTTTCGTCAGGCTTGCGCCGATTACTTGAAGCGTGACTTTGGTGTGACGCTTGATCCAGCCACCGAAATCACTTCGACCATCGGCTCCAAGGAGGCGGTGTTTAACTTTCCGTTGGGGTTTGTGGATCCGGGCGACATCGTGATTTGTCCCACACCGGGGTATCCGCCGTACAAGAATGGCACGCGTTTTGCAGGGGCGATTCCATACTTTGCGCCACTGACGGCAGCGAATGATTTCTTGCTCGACTTTCGCGCGATCCCAGCCGACGTGGTGGCCAGGACTAAAATCATCTGGATCAATTATCCTAATTCACCGACTGGCAAGATGGCACCGCGACAATATCTTGAGGACTTGGTGGCTTGGGCACAGGAGCACAACATTATCGTGGCGGCGGATGAAGGGTGCTATATCGACATCTATTTTGACCACAAGCCGGTGAGTATTCTGGAAATTGGTAAGAAGAATGTGGTGGCGTTCTATTCCCTGTCCAAGCGCAACAACATGACGGGTTACCGAGTCGGGTTCGTCGCTGGAGACGCTGAAATCGTGGCAGCTTTTCGCAAAGTCAAAACCAACATCGACTCCGGCACGCCGACGATCATCCAGGACGCGGCCATGGCAGCGCTTGCTGATGATGAACACGTGGCTTTGATGCGTGAAGAATATCGGCGCAAAAGGGAAATTTTGCTGACAATTTTGACACGAGCCGGGTTTCCACCCGTGGCGAGTGAGGCGACATTTTATCTCTGGCAGCGTGCGCCGGACGGGATGACGGGAGTAGATCTGGCGGAGCGACTGTTGAAACTTGGAATTGTGGTCACACCGGGGGAGTGGATCTCGGATGAGGTTGCCGATGGGAGCAATCCGGGGAGGGAATATGTGCGGTTTGCGTTGGTGGCGAGAGAGGAGGAGGTGGAGGAAGCGGGGAGAAGGATTTCTTGTACCTCCTTTTTTAAAGGAGGTTAGGAGGATTTGATTCAGTTATCCGATCATTTCAACTTATTGCATTAAATCGGAGCTATTGAAAGGCAAGCAATGAAAAAAGGCACCCAATCAGGTGCCTTTTTTATACCATCAATCTTTTTTCCCCATGCTTCTTCACTATTATTTCCACCAACCCATCCATCTCCCCATAATCCTCTTCCTTTGGCAACCCTTTGACCATGAGCGGCGGTAATTGCTCAGCTTTGGCGAGGCTTGGAAGTAATCCGGTGAGTTGTTCGGGGATTTTAGCCGCCCAGCCAAAGGAGCCGAAGATGCCGTAGTGGCTGAGCTTGGGGCGCAGAACATTGATGAGCGCAGTGGCGTAGACGGCGACCGGATGGGCGGTCTGGACTACGGCGCTGGCGCCGATGAGCAGGGTGGTGGCGTCCACGAGGGCGATGGCCAGTTCACCGACATCGACTTTGGCGAGGTCATAGGTGTGGACGGTGATGCCGGCCGCAGTGAGCTTGGTGGCGAAGTAGTTGGCCATGAGGCGCGTGCTTTCGTGCATCGAGACGTAGGCAATGACCAGCTCGTTTTTGGTTTGGTCCGCGGTCCATTCCTGATAGGCGTTCAGAATCCAGAACGGTTTGGTGAAGACCGGGCCGTGGCTGGGGGCGATCAGGTCGAGGTCCAGGGTTTTGACCCGTTCCAGATGGCGTGCAGCCTGGGCGCGGTAGGGCATCATGATTTCGGCAAAGTAGCGTTTGGCTTCGCTGTAGACTTCGTCTTTGTCGGTCACGATAAGTTTGTCAGTGGCGAGGTGAGCACCCAAAAAGTCGTTGGTAAACAATACCTTGTCCTCAGCCACATGGCAAAACATATTGTCCGGCCAGTGGACCCAGGGTGCGTGCATGAATGTCAGAGTTTTATTGCCCAGCGAAAGCGTTTCTCCATCGGCCATGACGCGCAGCTTGTCGTCGGGGAGATGCAGCAGGAGTTGAAGCTGTTCTTTGCCTTTGGGGCTGGTGAGAATTTGGGCTTCGGGATGAAGTTCGAGAATTTTGGGAATGCAGCCAGAGTGATCCTGCTCAGAGTGAAGAGAGATCAGATAGTCGATGGTTTTGACCGGCGTTTCCTTGATATTCTGCAGCAGTTCGTCCCACTTGTCCGGTTCCACCGTGTCGATGAGCGCTGTTTTTTCGCTGCCCATGACGAGGTAGGAATTATACGAGGTACCGTGTGGCAGGGGCACGAGCGCGTCAAAGGTCGTCCGGTGCCAGTCAATGGCGCCGATGGCA
Organism: Candidatus Wirthbacteria bacterium; assembly: GCA_903889905.1. GTDB lineage: Bacteria > Patescibacteriota > CG2-30-54-11 > CG2-30-54-11 > CG2-30-54-11 > CAISZI01. The sequence continues at coordinate 56,458 of CAISZI010000047.1, read as the reverse complement.
AAAATATCGGGTTTGAGATTGCGCGCGGTCATGTTTAGGACCCGGGTTTGATTTCGATGAAGTCCGCTTTGGTAGCGCCGCAGTCGGGGCATACCCAAGTGTCAGGAATCATGGCAAACGGTGTTCCAGGAGCGATGCCGCCGGTGGGATCACCGAGGGCGGGGTCGTAGATGAAGTCGCACTGGTTGCATTGGAATTGATTGAGGTTAAACGCTTTGTCGTTGACGATGGGCATGGGTTTTCCTTTCGGTGGTAATGTTTTTGTAACGTAGTGGCGGCCCTGGCGGCCGCCTGCATTCGGAATGAGGAGGGCGACCGCGAGGGATCGCCCCTACGGGAATTGGAATAACAGACAAAGAGAGATGCGATCATCCGCCGAATCGGCGGAGCGTCTCTACGGGGGAATTTACGGTTGAGGAGCCGCAGGCGCTACCGGCGTAGCCATCGGAGTGATCGGGTTGATCGAGGCCAGGTTTTTGTAGTACTCGTAGCGGGCTTTGGAGGTTTCTTCGGCGAGTTTGAAGAGGGCGGCGGCGCGTTCGGGTTGTTCTTTTTGGAGCGCTTTGTAGCGGGTTTCTTCCAGGAGGAAGTCGATGTAGGGGAAGGTCATGTTGGGGGATTCGAAGGAGAAGGGATTTTTGCCTTCTTTGGCGAGTGCCGGGTTGTAGCGATAGATGGGCCAGTAGCCACTGTCGGCGGCGCGTTTTTCAATTCCCTGACCATTGGCCATGGTGATGCCGTGGTTGATGCAGGTGGCGTAGGCAATGACAATCGCGGGGCCATCATAAGCTTCGGCTTCGGCCAGGGCTTTGATTACCTGCATACGGTTGCCGCCCATGTCCACTGAGGCGACATAAACGTAACCATAGCTCATCATCATCAGCCCGAGGTTTTTTTTGGTGGTTTCCTTGCCGCTCGCGGCAAATTTGGCCATGGCACCCATGGGTGTAGCTTTGGAGGCCTGGCCACCGGTGTTGGAGTAGACTTCTGTGTCCAGCACGAGAATTTTGAGTTTATGGTTAGAGGCGAGGACATGGTCGAGGCCACCAAAACCGATGTCATAGGCCCAGCCGTCACCACCAATGCACCAGACGGATTTGTCCATAAGGTAGTCTTGGAGTTCGTCGATCACGATCAGGAATTCCCGGGCATTGCCCTGCGCGTATTGCATCATGTTGGCAATTTCTGCCTTGGTCGCGAGCGACCGCTGATAGGCGGCATCGGAATTGTCCGACCAGTTGTCCAACGATTGCTGAAATAATCCCCTGAGCGTGTCATAACCCGCTTCGGCCATGAACTGGGTGATGTTGTTTTTGAGTTTGTCGCGGTTGGCATCCACGGCGACGCGCATGCCGAGACCGTATTCGGCATTGTCTTCAAACAATGAGTTGGCCCAGGCGGGACCGCGGCCGTCGGCGAGTTTGGTGTAGGGAATCGTGGGGAATGTGCCGCTGACAATGGACGTACAACCTGTGGCATTGGCAATGATCATACGTTCGCCAAAGAGCTGGGTGAGCAATTTGATGTAGGGTGTTTCACCGCAACCGTCGCAGGCGCCGGAGAATTCAAAGAGTGGCTTTTTGAGTTGGCTGCCTTTGATCGTGGCAAGCACAGTGCCGTCAGTGATGTTGTCGGGTAAAGCTTCGAAGAAGGCTTCGTTGGCATTTTCGCCGGCTTGACGTTCGCCTTCTATGGGGCGGTACTCAAGTGCCTGTTTGGGACAGCTATTGATGCACAGTCCGCAGCCAGTGCAGTCTTCGGGAAATACCTGGACTTTGAACATCAGGTTGCGTTCGTTTTTGGTCGTGGATTTTAATGTGTTGAAACTGGTGGGAGCGCCATTTAATTTGTCAGGTTCGATTTGTTTGATGCGGATGGCGGCATGCGGGCAGACAAAGGAACAGGTGCCACACTGAATGCATTTTTCACTGAGCCAATGCGGGATTTCCTTGGCCACGCCGCGTTTTTCTAGTCTGGTGGTGCCGGTGGGGACTTTGCCGTCCACAGGCATTTTGGAAACCGGGATGCTATCGCCTTTCATGCGGATGATCGGCGAGATGACGTCCATGGCAAAGGCCATGGCGTCGTGAATGCTTTCCTTCTCGGCCGCAAACGAGGTGATCTGGTCTGGGACATGCACGGGATCCAGTGCCTCGGAAGCTTTGTCCACGGCGTTCCAGTTCATCTGCACAATTTCGTCGCCTTTGCGTTCAAAGGTTTTGTGAATGTATTTTTTGATCAACTCAATCGCTTCATCTTTGGGTAAAACGTTGGAAATTTCAAAGAAGGCGGCTTGCATGACGGTGTTGATGCGGCCCTTGAGCCCGACTTCTTTGGCAATCGCATCAGCGTCGATGACATAGAATTTGACATGTTTGTCGATGATCAGTTGTTGCATGTCGCGGGTGAGGTGGTTAAAGGCTTCTTCTTTGGGCCAGGGAGCATTGAGTAGAAAGGTGCCACCGTCTTTGATGTTGTCCAACACCGGATATTTGCCAATAAAGGCGTAATTGTGCAGGGCAATAAAGTCGGCATGAGCTATCAAGTAGGGCGCGTGAATTTCGCTTTTGCCAAATCGGAGGTGTGAAACCGTGATACCGCCAGATTTGTGGCTGTCGTAGGCAAAGTACCCCTGGGCGTTCATGTCCGTGGATTCACCAATGATCTTGATCGAATTCTTGTTGGCGCCCACGGTACCGTCCGATCCAAGTCCCCAGAACATGCAACGGGTCACATCAGCTGGCTCGGCTTCGATTTCTTCGTTGACTGGAATGCTGAGGTGCGTCACGTCGTCATCAATACCAACCGTGAAACTATGGAAAGCTTTGTTGTCGAGGTGGTCAAAGACTACTTTGGCCATGGAAGGCGTGAATTCCTTGGACGAAAGTCCGTAGCGTCCGCCGATGATGAGGGTATCCTTGCGATCCTTGAGCGCTGTGACCACGTCCATGTAGAGCGGTTCGCCAATGGCGCCGGATTCCTTGGTGCGATCCAGGACAGCAATCTTGCGGACGCTTGCCGGGATCACTTTGATAATGTCTTCGACGCTGAAAGGACGGAACAGGCGGACTTTGACCAGACCCACTTTGTCGCCTTTGGCATTGAGGTATTTGACGGTTTCTTCCACGGTTTCGATTGAGGAACCCATGGAGACGATGATCTTGGTTGCATCAGGCGCGCCAACGTAGTCAAACAAATTGTATTCGCGGCCGGTCAGGTCTTTGACCTTGGCCATGAATTGTTTGACCGCGGCGGGCACGGCATTGTAATAGCTGTTGGAGGCTTCACGACCCTGGAAATAAACGTCGGGATTCTGGGCGCCGACTTTGGAATACGGATGTTCGGGTTTGAGCGCTGCGTCGCGGAATTCCCGGATTTTGGCCATGTCCACGAGGGTTTTCATGGTGGCGTAATCGATCTGGTCGACTTTCTGGACTTCGCTGGAGGTGCGGAAACCATCAAAGAAGTGCAGAAAAGGGACGCGGGTTGCAAGCGTTGAGAGGTGTGCCACCATGGCCAGGTCATTGACTTCCTGTACCGATCCCGAAGCCAGCATGGCAAAACCGGTCGAGCGTGCGGCCATGACATCGGAATGGTCACCGTAGATGGAGAGAGAATGGTAGGCGAGACTTCTTGCTGCAATATGGAAAACGGTCGGCAGCAGTTCGCCGGCAATTTTGAACATGTTGGGCAGCATCAGCAGCAGGCCTTGCGAAGCTGTAAATGTTGTGGTCAGTGCACCTGCCGAAAGTGAGCCATGAATGGCACCTGCAGCACCCGCTTCGGACTGCATCTCGACGACGCGGACGATTTCGCCAAACATGTTCTTTTTTTTGTGGCTGGCCCATTCGTCAGCCAGTTCGCCCATAGTCGATGATGGCGTGATGGGGTAAATGGCTGCAACTTCACTGAATCCGTACGCGACGTGGGCGGCAGCGGTATTCCCATCGATCGTGATCATGTTTTTGGGCATCAGGGCTCCTTTGGTTTTGGTTAGACCTCTCAATATAGAGTAACACAGGAGCCCGCCGCGTCAAGTTTGTTTTGACAGTTTGGATTTAACGCGGGAATTGTATGATTACTTGCACTAATTTAGGGTGAGTATTAATACTTGGCCAGAGACTAGTGCATTTATAAGCATTTCTGCTGCGATGTGCTAAAATAGCTACCTGATTTTTTAGTCATCTGCGGGGGTGGACAATCGATTACATTTATCAATCACAACTAGTGCAAGAATTTCTTGATGTTAGCTGGGAATCCGCTCAATTTAAAAAAGCGCTCACTCAAATAGAGCATAATTTTACCTTGAGTGTGGAGGGGGATGAAGATCAACCCGCCTTATACGAGGAAAGAATCCAAGCCAATGCAGGAGTTGATTGCTGTCAATTGCTTTTGTCATTATTGGATCTTCGTCCCAGGGGATGGAGAGAGAGAATTGAGCCAATATTGGTGAATTTAGACGCTGTTTTGATCTCGCTGGGGTATGGACGTTGTCATCGAAGTGAATCTAGTGATGCATCAGTTGATTGGTTTTAGGATTTTTCAACCCATTCCGGTTTTGCCACAGGACGTGGTTTATACCACAACACAAAGCATAACCAGGCCACAAAGATGGTGGCCGCCGAGACAATGATCGGTGCATTAGGTTCGAGGTTGGCAGCGATATACCCGGATAAAATCGGGGGGATACTCATGGCGAGCGATTGGATCGAGGCGTTGATGCCCAGCATTTCACCTTGAACAGAGGCGTCGGCTGATTTGCTGACCAGACTGGTCATGTTGGCTTGGCTGAGACCATTGAAGATAGCAAATAACGGCGTGACCAGGAAAATCTGCCAACTGTGCGTCGGTACAATGTTGAGGTAGATAAATACCGCAAAGCCAAGCAGGCTGACACGCAGGATTTCTGGTTCTTTGAAGCGCTTGGTCACCAGACGCAGGATAAATGCCTGTGCGACCACGACCCACAGCCCAACATACGAGAAGAAGTCACCAATGCGTCCCTGGGTAAAGCCGAATTTGTTGATCAGATAGACCGAGAAAAACGTGGTGAAAAAGGCGAATCCTCCCTGGAGGAAGAACTGGCTCAGCAGCACAGCACGGATGTTTTGCATGCTAAAGGCGCGGTAAATATTGGTAACCGCTTTGGTCAGGGTGATTTTGAGGTCTTTTTTCTTCTGTTGCAGTGTTTCACTAAAGAACAAAATGATGCTGGTCGTATTGATCAGGCTTAGGACTGCAGCAAACCAAAACGGTGTTGCCGCATTAAACCAACTGACGATACCTGGGTCGGATAACTTGCCACCAATGTACGGACCGATAATAAAACCAAGGCCAAAAGCTGCCCCAATCATGCCAAATGTTTTGGCGCGATCTTTGGGTTCGGTGATGTCGGCCAGTGCAGCTTGGGCGACGGAAATATTGCCACCCGTGATGCCATCCAGGGCGCGGGAAAAGAAAAGCAGTGGGATGTTTTTGGTCAATATGCCAATGGCAAACAGTACATAGGAGATACATGTTCCACCCAGGGAAATCGCGAGCAGTTTTTTGCGGCCGTATTTGTCCGAGAGTTCGCCCAAAATAGGCGTGGCAATAAACTGCATCAGTGGATAAATAGCTGAGAGGTACCCAAGCAGGATAAAGCCCTGACTCATCGTCCATCCATGTGGCAGCAGGTAATAGGGGGATCGCGGCGCAGCCAGCAGCAGTGGGATGACGGGTATCAATATTCCATAGCCAAGCAGATCCACGAAGATTGTGAGCAAAATGAGGGGTAAAACCCTTTTACGATTGTTCATGTCTAAGTTAGTGATAATTTATTAATTAATTTAAACCCTCCTGCTGAAACTGCAGCAGGGGATTATCATTCGGTCCAAGGTGAGCGATCAGGTTGATCAGGAAGTTATTCAGTTGATCCAGATCTGTGCAGGCTATGTCGTTGAGCATTTTGGCGCGGTGCCGATCCAATGCTTGATAGGCTTTGTCGAGGTTTTGTTTGCCTGTATCCGTTAGTTCGAGCGAGTATTCGCGGCGGTTTTTGGCATTGACACGCCGTTTGATCAGTTTATCCTTGACCAGCAGGTTAACCTGGCGGCTGATGGCAGCTGGGGTGAGTTGCAGAAACGTCGCAATGTGTTTTTGACAATGGACGGAATCCCGGTCAACTGCCATCAAAATCATAAAGAACGAGAAAGACAGGTTTAATTCATCGCGCAGGATCTGCTCCGTATGCCGCTGATGTAGGATGAAAGCAATATACAGATTATAAGAGATCTGCCGGTACATCTGGCATTGGGCTGAGGTCATGTCGACCTCCAGTCATGTTAATAACCTAACTTTTCGCCAACAATGATGACTTCGATACGGCCCGGGGTGATTTCTTTGTTGACCAGCAAAACTTTGGCAATGACACTGCCGGGAACGCCATAGGCTTTGTGTGCGCGTTCGCTTTCGAGTGGCAGCACATATTTTTCCAGCCGATCCATAGCCTGCATCAGGTCGGTAACGAGCTTTTGGGCACCCACGACCCAGATGACTTTGCCGGCGCCGTAGGAATAAGCACCAAGTTGACTGCCGGTCATGGAAGCAATCATCACTGCGCCTTTGGCTGAGATCGCCTGAACGCTGCCAATGGTGATGGGTGGCGCGGCACCGATTTCCTGCATGCGCTGTCCGTCTTTGGCGCGGTCCAGAGAATAAAGCTGTTTGTGCAATGAGACAAACTTGCCGCTCTCGTTAATAGCCTGGGCAATACCTGTTTCGAGCAGGGTTTGGGAGCTCATGGTCATAACTTCAGAGCCTGTAGGAATCATTTCCAGCACTTTGGCTTTGGCGTCGGCCGCTGTGGCGACGAACTGGGCGTTCATGCCGTTTGCCTTGAGCGCGTCAATCGTGGCAGTGATCGTTGCTTGGTCGGGAATTTGTTCGTAAGACATAGGTTTCTCCGTTAAAGTAATTTTGCATCTCATACTATAAATGTAAATAGTTAACATGTCAAGTAATTAGAGTCGCCAAAAGAAATGAAGCAAGCGTCAGTTTTGTGTTAACATGGTGCCCTTACCTTTTAATCCTGAACGATGGTGGACAAAGAAGCTGAAACAACTTGGTCGGAGGAGGGCACCCGGCAGGACGAGGATAGCGTGTGGTTGGAAGTGGAAGTTACAGCCTGGATTGGTGAGCTGTTTGATGCCGCGGAATTGCAGGGACTACTTCGGACCGCGGCGGAGCATCTTCCGCATGATGGTGTGCATGACCTCGCCCACGCCTGTAGTAATTTCAGGACAGCGATCGAAATCTCCACCCGTGCCGGGTTGGAGTTACCACCAGAACGGAAACGGGCGCTGTTCAAGCAATGTCTATTTCATGACGTTGGTTATTATCACATGGCGCCCGGCAGCAGCGATGGTTTGCACGCTGAGCTTGGTTCAGTGGCCCTGGGTGACATTTACCGCAAACAGCAGCTAAGGGGAAACATTCCCTGGGAAGAACTGCACATGGCTTGTATGTTGCATGGTGCCGCCGGTGTTCTACATGCCGACAATCACCGTGAACACAAGCATGCAGTGCTGTCACAACTCAGTGCACTGCAACACAGGGCACCTGAAATTTTTACCAATATCCTGCTTTTGAATCTGGCGGATTTAATCAACCAGTGCGGCCAGACCGGCGTTCAACGCAATCTCCTTTATACCGAGGTGCAAGAAAGCCGTCTCTCTTTGCCGCATTCTGCCAAACCACTTTTTTCTGACAGCGCGACATCGTATCCACCTGACGAAGTTTATCGTCATGAGTATGCCGCCGTCGACGATTTGCTGTATTGGAATCGAAGGCCGATGCAAACACTGCAATCGGACGCGGTGATCGCAGCGTTGGTGGGCAACAACCCTGAATTTACGCCAACTTGGCAACGAATTATCGCGGCAGCACAAGCAACGGCGCAGGAAAAGCATCGGGAAGGCATTGAGGCCATCAGGGATTGGGCCATGGCAAATTCAAGGAAGGGGCAAGAATTTGTGGATGACTATCTGGCGTCACATGGCTGACAGCGTTGGTGGTTTAAGCCGGTGGTGGGTGGGGCTGTACCCGTCTTGCATACTTCATTTGTGGAAAGCCAATTAAAACATGGATTGCAATGCATGATGAGCAGCTGGTAAGCAGCTTTCAAAATGGCCAGGACGAAGCTTTTGTTCAACTTTATGAGCGGTATTTTTTGCCACTTTACCGTTTTGTCCGTCAGAAAGTCAGTTCTGCGACTGAAGCCGAGGACATCACACAGGATGTATTTTTGAGTGTTTGCGAAGAGTTGCGCCACGTGACGCTGACCGCTACTTTCCGTGCCTGGCTTTTTGGCATCACGGCGAATAAAATCAAAACCTTTTGGTTACAGCATTACCAGATGCCGGTTGAATCCATTGATTTGTTGCTGGAAACCAAGGGCGAAGAGTCCTTTGTCGAGCATGGCAAGCAGCGTCCAGCGATAGATCTGTCGGATGAAACCATTCTTACGCAACTGCTCAAAGTACTGCCTGAGCAACAGGCCAAAGTAGTGTACTGGCGGTTTTATCGCAATCTGACGCGAGAGGAAACCGCAGCAACGTTGGCTACCAGTGAAAATAACATTAAAGTTTGGCAATACAGGGCACTGCAGACCCTGCGTCAAGTCGGTCCCCAATTTCTCATGCCGGAGGGCAATCCATGAATTCCATACCAAGGCAAAGTTTAGAAAAAATTGATCTGTATTTGGATGTGTTATTGCAGGGCAGAAAGCACGAATTGCCGCCGCTTTCGGCCGAGGAAGCGACATTGCTGCAAGCATTTTTGGAGCAACGACAGGCGTATGACTCGCGTCCCGCTTTTTATCAGGCGTTAAAGACCCGCATTCAGGAACAACTGGTCAACAAAGATTTATCCGCAGACCAACAAGTACCCCAACCAGGCAAGCAAAGACACGTGTGGACAATTAGTCGTAGGGCTATTCATCTGTTTCGTTTGGCTGCGATGGTGATCCTGGTGCTGGGTATTGGCGCTTACGTCGTCTTTGCGCCGGAGATCAAGGGCGTGTTCAAACGCCAGGTAGTTTCGGCCCAGACGATTTTGACCAATGCGGTCAACAAATTAAGTACCCATTCCTCCCAAAATATTGCCATCCAGCACGTCGTCGAGCGCATTACGACTTGTTCCAGCAGCGCCATGCCACTGGAGTGGCAGAACGCTCCGCCGCAGGTGACTGCAAAAGGGGACGAAACGGGCGATTACCATTGTCAGACTTCCAACAACGAAACCTGGAATTTTGGCGAATGGAGCTATACCATCGCTTCCGACCAGTCTGGCAAAGTCACCGATATGATGATGCACAAAGATGGATGGGATTGGACTTACATGGGGGGTGCCAAAAAAGCTTCTAAAGAAAACACGCAATTGCTCTATGGTGATGATTTGGCAGCTAACTCTTCAACCATGACCAATACGTCGACTCCCATCCTTTACAATACTGCGCAAAATGCCCCTGCCAGCAGTGCCGCGCAGGCCAATGCGCAAATCGAAACCAATACCTTGACCAAGCTCAAGGATCTGTATGGTGACGTCAAGGTGTTGGGTGAAGAACCTGTCAATGCCCACCAGACTTATCGGTTACAGTACAGCTATACCAGTCCACCAGCGTCTGATTTTGGAGTGGCGATGAATAATATTGGTGGTGGCACAGTCAGCGGCACGGCTGGCAATCCGATTGGGGGGCGAGTCAGCGACAACTTTTGGGTGGATAAAAATACGTTTGAGCGCGTCAAATATGAAGAGTACGTGGAAATCGATGGCAAACAGTCGCTGCTTTACCGTTCCGAGAATTTGACATCCGAAACGATTGATAAATCCGAAGCTGGCCGCGTGTTTCAGTTCAGGGTACCTGCGGGAGTTGAAATTGTTGACTTGACCAGTGCTTATCTCGCGGCGCAGCAGCACAGTTTAGACAATTTGAAAGTTGCTATGCTGCAGCTGGTGACAACTGCCAAAACCGGAGTGTTTGTGCTGGGGAGTGTGCCCAAAGGGTTGGAATTACAATATGTCGATTATACGGATAGTGAAATTGGGAGGCCTGCCAATCAGCAAGATTTCATGAGTCCGGCAATGTGGCAGCAGATGATCGATACGGCAAATAGTCAGTTGGGGCAATTATTTAGTTTGAATTACAGCAATTATGGTTCAGATCCGGTGGCGTCTTGCGCTCCGCCAACAGTGGTTCAGACTCTGCGCTTTGGTGCTTCTACCATTCATAGTAGTCATTCTCTTGGACTTGGAACTTCAACAGACGCAAAAAGTCAGTCAGTGTTGACAAAAACTGTCCAGGTGCGTGGCACTACTGCCAAATTGATGGAAACTGCCATGGCAACGACCGATGCAGCAATTGATCTCAGCTGGGAGGAAAATGGGATATATTTTGACCTGGTTGGCACCGGATTGGGTGAACAGGATGTGCTTGCTGCTGCAAGCCAGCTGGTTCGTTTAGGGCCCACTGATCAAGCACAAATTCTTTTGCTGCAACAAGTTGCCGATCATCAGGTGGCGTTGGCCAAAAGTATTAGCTTGCCAACCATCCAACAAGTTTTAACTGCAAAACAGCTGCCACTCATGGTTCCGCAGCAATTACCATTGGGCATGGCCGCCCAGCTGACCGGTGTCTACTGCAGCGGTATTGGAACCCTGCGTTCAGATTACGATTTGATCCCGCCAACTGGAATTGCGGATGCTGTATACCTCAGTATTGAGCAAACCCAAACTGATCCCACACAGGCAATTTTGAAATCTTATGGTTATGATAACCTGGACAAAATTTCCAGCAAAACAGTCAAGGTTGGCAGCAGCAGCGCTTTTCTTTATCCTTTTACTTACCCCGGACAAACAAAAGCAGTGCCTCACCTGGTTCTGGTGTGGAAGACAACAGACGGTTACATTGCCCTGACGACTGTTTTGGCCGAAGCGGATTTGTTGACTGTCGCCAATCACCTCAGGGCCGTGCAAGCAACTGATACCGCTACTTTGCAACCTTTTCAGGACCAGCTCAACGCAACGCAAAGTGGGGTTATCAACAGCTCAGTCAAGCAAGCGCCAGTCAAGTAGAGGATTGCTGTATTGGTAAGACGGCTTGCCATGCCCGCGGTGGGATTATTTGTCGGAAACGGGTGGCGAGGATGGTTTGTCCTCTTCCGTTTGCTTGGGTGGCTGGGGTTGTTTGACGTTAAACGAGTCGTTGGTGTTGAAACTACCAGAACGATCTTTGAGGTTTCCGCTATAACTGTCGCCGCCGACCTTGATGATGCCGAGTTTTTTGAGGGTGTCGATGATGCCCATGGGAATTCCTTGGGATTATTGATGAAGATAGATTACGTGATAGGCACCAATGGAGCCCAGAATGAGCAGGTAAATCTGGAATGCCAGGAATAGTCTCTGGACACGTTGCACGGATTTGGGTCTGGAAGGTTTAGGTTTGTAAAGATTAAAGCGAAAAGCGACATGAGCGACGGCAAACAATCCCAGGACAACAGTGACCGTCACGCCAACGACAATTTGATAGAGAGTGTCGGATTTGGGCACCCAGCAGATGATGAATAAACAACACCACGCCAGGATTCTAAACCGGCCATACCATTCAGCAAATTGTCCTTTTTCCGTGGCAGGAGATTCTGTCGGTTTTCGAATTAGTACAAAAACACAGAAAACTATATACACAAGGCCAAACACAAGCTGAAAGGGTTTTGATAGGGCTGCCAAAACCGCCATGATCAGGAAGACGCCGAGTGTTAACCATAAAAAGAATTTTGATTTGGAAATCAGGATTTTCATTAGCTGTTATTCATTTTTTTGAAGAAAAATTTAAATGTCGAGAGGTCGAAATAAATCGGGTTGGCGCCCGGACGGCTTAGATTCATTGAGCTGGGAACAGGTAAAACAGACCAATGCCAATGAGCACGATAATATAAATCAACATGATCACAGTCAGGTACCTGAACCAAGTCGGTCGAGGGCGGGCGACGAAAAAAGGGAATTTAAAAATTTGTGCCACAAAGAGCACTAACGCATAAACAACGTAGACAGTAATGGCCAAGACAAAGGCTTGGCTGACATGGGGAATGGCACGCAAAAGATCTGAAAGACAGAAGAGTACTGGGCCCCCAGCCGTCCAGGAATAGAACTCATTGGGACGATGCGTGGACAAGGGATTGGGTCCGAATTCCTTGATTAGGGCAATGACAAACCCGAGTAGGGCATAGATACCGAATGGATACTTGCCATAGGGCGTAAAAATATTCAACAGAAATAAAAGTAACAGTCCGAAGAAATACAGACTGATTCGATTCGGTTTGCGAATCCGTATTTTCATCCACATGCCTCCTCGTTAAAATCGCCTGCATCATACGTCTAACTAAGCGTTGATTTCAAACATTATGACGCCGGATTGGTAAAGTCGTGACTTGAGTGATACTCCCGGCGCTGTTATACTTTTAGTGATTTGCAATGAGTTAACCAAAGGGAAACATGCTCACTAGTCTGTTGCTAGCTTTCCGCGAGGCGGTGGAAGCGTTTTTGGTGGTTGGCATTGTGCTGGGATTTTTGCGTCGTACCGGGCAAACGCGGTTTAACCGCAGTGTGTATGCCGCTATCTTTTTTGGCGTTGCCGGGAGTGTGGCCGGCGCATGGTTGTTTGTGCGGCTTACGGGCGGGTTTGATGGCCGGGCAGAACAAATTTTTGAGGGCACGGTGATGTTGATTGGTGCGGTGATGATTACGACGATGATTTTGTGGGTACTGCGGCATGAAAAAAATACAGCAGGATGGGAAAACCAAGTCGCCGGGCATGTCCAAAAGGCCAGCGCAACAGGCATATTCGTGCTGGTTGCGAGCGCGATTTTGCGCGAAGGCATTGAACTGGTGCTGTTTGTGGGATCGGCAAATCTGGTATCCAAAGACAATAACCTGATCGGTGTGTTTGCCGGAATGTTGCTGGCGGGAGCGTTTAGTCTGGCATTGTTTCGGGGGTTAGTGCATATTTCGCTGCGGAAATTTTTTGTCGTCACGAATTTGCTTCTGCTCATCTTTGCCGCTGGTTTGGTTGAGCATTCAGTACACGAATATCAGGAAGCGGCTGTTTTGCCACGTTCTAATTACCATGTGTGGAATATTAACCCGCCACTCAATGCGGATGGCTCTTTTCCGCCGCTGCATGATCAGGGGACGGTTGGCAGTATTTTGAGCAGCCTGTTTGGTTACTCTGGCAATCCATCGGTGTTAGAGGTCGTTGGTTATGTCGGTTACGTGGTCGTTATCGGCGGCCTATGGTTTGGTCTGCGTACACGACGCCCTTCAGCCGCTTAGCGCCAAAAACTGGCCGCAAACACAAACCAGCCCACCGCAAAACTGGCGTGGGCTGGAGAGCGAAAGGAGAGAATGTTGACGGTTAAGTTGCCCTACTTAAGCGCGGCCATAATGTCTTTGGCATCCTGGCGCGCCGTTTTGAGATCGGCATTGGCGGCAACAATCAACTGATGGGCTGCTTGAAGTTGCGTTTTGTTGCCAGGGTAGCCAGTTGGATCAAGGGCAATGACAGCTCTGGAAGCTTGGCTAAACTGGGTCGTGGCATCGGTTATTTTGGCTTTCATGTCATCCAGTTTGGCTTGCAGTGTGGTTTTTTCCGTGGTTATGGCCGTAATCCGTGTTTGCAGTTTGGTAATGACGTCGCTGAATTTGGTGATTATCTGGCTGCCGACATCGACCGCAGAAAGGATATGGATTTTGGGCATAAAAAGTAGATAAATGCGATACGAATCGACGATGGATTTGACGTCGGTTTTGAGCGTGGCAAGGTCGGTGTCAGCTACGATTTTGGTCTTGAGAGCGTTCAATGCCGTGATGTTGGATTGAACTTCCGCGGCAAATGAGGCTTTTTGTGTCGTGGTCAGTCGCTTCATCGCACTGATCTTGGTGACCAGAGCAGTGAGTGCGGTGACGCGTCGATCAATTTCGGTGGTGGCACGCGTTTTGAGGCTATCGATGGTTTTTTGCTGGGCTGCAGTTTTGGCATCAGCGTTGGTTTTGGGAGCGATGGTCGTATTGGTGACAGCAGCAAAACTGACAATGGGCGCCAGCGTCAATGTCGCAAGCAGCATGGTACTGAGGAGCGTTTTTTTTGTCATGGCTAATCCTATTCGTTTAAATTAGTTGCTTGGTCGTTGAGCGCGCTTTGTGAGCTCTGGACATCGTTGTTGAGGCTGGTATTCAGGCTATCGATGGCATTCAGGTCATTGGTAATGGACGTGTTGCTGGAGGAGGTGCTCGTCGTGTTGGTGGGGGTATTTGAGGTGGCATTGGAGGTTATCTGATGCGTGGTTGAGGGGGTCGCGCTGGAAGTATTGTTTGTGGTGTTGGTGGCAGTATTGGAGTTTGTACACGCAGAAAGTGCCAGAGCTATTGTGATCAATGCAGTGCCAAGCAGTATTGGTTTGGCCTTTTTAGCCATTGTTTGAACAGGTATAGATGGCATACGAGTCCTCCATGTAATAGGAATGCAGTTTAAAATGGATTGATGTAGATTTGATGGAGATTTTTTAGATATTTTTAAACACAAGCGTGTTGTCAGCATTGTTGAGGATGCGCCCATCCCGGATTTCAACAATGCGTTCGGTTTTGGCTGCAATGCGATCGTCGTGGGTGATGATGACGAATGTGGTTTTGAATTCGCGGTTGATGGTGCAGAACAGCGCATGAATGCTGTCTGAACTTTTGGAGTCCAGGTTGCCGGTGGGTTCATCGGCGAGGATGATGGCCGGGTTGTTCATCAGGGCACGGGCAATGGCGGTGCGTTGCTGCTGGCCTCCAGAAATTTGCGTCGAGGGTTTATCCATCCAGTTCGCCAGTCCAACCAGGTCGAGCAGTTCTTTGGCGCGCATGGTAGCGGCGGAAGTCAGTTTGCGGTCGCGGATCAAAGCGGGCATGAGCGTGTTTTCGAGCACTGTGTATTCGGGCAACAGGTAATGAAACTGGAAAATAAAACCAATGGTCTGGTTGCGCAGTTTGGCCAGGTCATTTTTGTTGAGAGTTTGAATATTCTGGTCGTTGATCAGCACGTCACCGGAGGTGGGTTGGTCCAGGATACCCATTATGTTCATGAGTGTGGTTTTGCCACTGCCAGACTGGCCAATGATCGAGTTGAGTGAACCGGCAGCAAAATTGAGGTTAATGTCAAACAAGACGGGCGTCTCAAGTGCGCCGTTTTTGTAGGTTTTGTTGACTTGTTGCAGTGCGATGATGTTAGCCATTGCGAATGATCTCGATAGGATTTAAGGCGGATGATTTGCGGGCTGGCAGCACTCCGGCAAAGGTTGCGGCGACGACGGCAATCAGCCAGGTCAGGCTGACAAAGATTGTCCGAATGTAGGGCGTAACAATAGGTGAACCATCCGCGGTTTTGGCAAAGGTAATAAAACTGCCAAACAAACCAAAACCAAAGGCCAGGCCAAGTGAGGCGCCCAGAATGCCGAGCATAAAAGCTTGAATCAGGAAAACCCAGATGGCGTCGCGGTCTGAAATTCCCATGGCTTTGAGAATGCCAATCTGGCGGGATTTCTGCATTACCGTGATACTCAAGACCGAGGCGATGGCAATGACCACCGAGAGCAGCACAAATATCTGGATCATCAGGCTTGACGAACTTTGGCCGCCCAGGGCACTCAGCAGCTGGGCATTGGTTTGTTTCCAGGTCTTGACGAGTAATTGTTGCCCAGCTAATGAGGTGGGAAGACTGGAAGCGACTTTTTCGACATTGAACACATCCTTGACCTGGACAACGACCGAAGCGGCGTCATTGCCATAACCAAAAAAGTCCTGTGCTGTCTTGAGGTCGGTCACGAGCAGTGTCTGGTTGACACTCAGGACGCCGGTATCCACGACGCCTGTGATTTTGAGGGTGTGTTTGTTGCCTTGGGCATCGGCGACATTGATCAGCTGCCCAATGTGTGTTTTGAGGCTATTCAATAAATCCTGACCAATTAAGGCATCACTCGCAGTCGCTGGCAATGTGCCGGACATGAGGTTTTTTTGGAAACCAAAAACATCGTTTTGGCTGGAAGTAAATTCAACACCTTGAATCAGTGCTGGATATCCTTTGTCAGGGGTCAGCACAAAGACATTGCCCGTGGCTGTGGCGGTAAATTTGGTGACGCGGGTGTCGGCTTTGAGCTGTGTTTCAAGGTCCGCAAAGCGATTCAAGTTGGCCGTGTCGACGTTATTACTGATGACCAAGTGTGGCGAAGAGCCTACAGTTTTATCGATCAGGTTGGCCTGGAGACTGTCGATGAGGATGCCGACAAAAATCTGGACGGCTACCCCTACCGCAATGCCCAGGACAATAAAAAAAGACTGTGTCTTGTTGTGGGTGATAAACCGTTTGGCAATAGACAATGCGAACATAGGATTCCTGGACTAATTGGCAAATAAGCTAGGGGGTGCTGCTGTCGTTGCCATTGAAAAAAGGCATGGCTTCAATGCTCTCGGGCAAAGCCACAGGGGAACTGACAGGCACGGCAGGATTCGCGACGAGAGGTGAACTGAGTGGTGCAAGGTGTGGGACAAAGATAAATTTTTGTCGGGAAAAGGCATAGAAGGAGGCATCGATACCTACGATCAGAATAAGGATACTTAATGCCAATACTGCATCGCGCTGTTGGAGCAGGATTTTGATTTTGGACATGCCATTTTCCAGTCAAAACAAACACCCGGTATTCTAAACCGTTATTGGATCAAAAGAAAAGGAGTGTTATAGTTGGCAGGCTCAACTTTGATAATCTAAATGTGAGAATGTCATGCCTCGATACAATACACTAACTAGGGCGGAAGCGGAAGTAATCTTAAACCGTGCGACAGAACGGCCGTTTAGCGGTGAGTACGATGCCTGGTTTGCGAGCGGCACCTATCTCTGCCGTCAGTGCGAAGCCCCTCTCTATCGGTCGCAGAACAAATTTGACGCCCACTGTGGTTGGCCGGCTTTTGATGATGAAATTTCGGGAGCGGTCGAGCACCGGCTTGATAGCGATGGAATGCGTACTGAAATTATTTGTCGCCAATGTGGCGGGCACCTTGGGCATGTGTTTGAGGGTGAGCAGCTTACGGCCACTAATGTCAGACATTGCGTCAATTCGCTTTCCCTTAAATTCGTTCCTGCCAGTGAGGAGGGCAAACATGCCTGAAATCGCCGTTCTGGGTGGAGGTTGTTTTTGGTGTCTGGAAGCGATTTTTGTTGACTTGCTGGGCGTGACCAAAGTTACCTCAGGGTATGCGGGTGGCAGCGTCCAACATCCCACTTATGAGCAAGTTTGTGGTGGCAAAACCGGACATGCCGAAGTTGTCCAGATTGAATTTGATCCAGAAGTGATCCGCTACGAGCAGTTGCTGCAGGTTTTTATGGAGTTACACGACCCCACATCCCTCAATCGTCAGGGGAATGACGTTGGAACAGAATACCGCAGTGTTATCTTTTATTCGTCGCAAACGCAGCAGGCCATAGCCATGAACTTGTTGCAACAGTTGGAAAAAAGCGGTCAATTGGCTGCGCCGATCGTCACAGAACTGCAACCAATGCAGGAGTTTTATCCGGCGGAAGACTATCATCAGGGTTACTTTGGGGTCAATGCCGGCAAACCCTACTGTCAGTTAGTGATCGCTCCCAAAGTGAACAAAGTCCGCAGTCAGTTTGCGGAACTTTTCAGGGGTTAGCTGATTCGCGCCAGAAATGCAAATCAGTGATGCTTTCCAAACCAGTTCTTATTTGTGTTAGCTCTAATCAGACTGGCGTCTTTGTGTGTGATTTGATTGTTGCGGGTTGATAGTGACTTGACGATTGGGAACAAACTCGTTACTTCTATTGTTTAAACGGCGATTGGATTGATTAGTGCGAGCATAACCACTTAATCCAGCATCAAGCTGATTTTGGGATGTTTTGGGTTTGTAGTCACAAAGCAGGGCAGTCATGATGGGGAGAGAAGTGTTTGCCATGTTTTTAAGCATAATAACTTGAGAGACTACTTTGATATTCTCGCAAGTTAAGCCTGTATTGGAGGGGCGTGTAACATTTGTTCCATTTATTCTTATCCATTCTTCTGGTGTAAAACTTTGAACGGCAGCCATCACATCATTAAAAAGCGCTACTTCAGTTGATAAATAAGTATTCAGCTCTCGACCAGCAGAGGTCACGATAGGTTGCATTAATGTTGTCGTTAATGGTTGTTGTTGGTTGACGGAATCAAATCGTTGTTTAAGTTTTACATCATAGGAAGCGACTGCTGGGATTGCTGAATTCCAGAAATTTATACCATCAGTGGTAGCCCATGTGTTCCAGCGATCAACAAACTCGATCATGATTTTGGGGAATTCCCTCCGTACAAGCACATTCCCTTCAAGTTCCTTCCGCAGCAACAAATCTTTGTCCAAGACATCACGGCCCATTTGAACGGTGAGAATATCAACAGTATTGCCATTACGTTCCAGATCAACTAACGCTTGGGAAACATTGCCCGGGATTAATTCAATTTGACCGTTCCATCTGATATCCGGAGGCAGCTGGTCCGAGAGGCCCATGGCACAACGGGCTATCATGTTCATAAATGCATTTTGGTCTTGATTGGCAAACTTCTTTCCGCATCAAGGTATTCTGGCGGCACTTGGGGTTTGCTGCAGTTTTTGTTGGGGTCGCGGGTTGGCTCAGGTGTTGGTGTTGCAGGCGCAAACACTAACGGGGTTAGTTGGGGCGTTGGTTTAATTTGCATTGGCAGCTCGGCGCCGCAGGCACTTACGAGGAGCATCGTCGCTGTTACTACGGCTGCCTCTCGCGCCTGGCGAGCCGATGCGGTATGGTGCGGCTGGATCAATCCCAGCAAACGAAATCTGAGATCCTGTAAGACCTGCGGTAATTCTGTTGCAGCCAGCAGTTCTCTCAGTGTTTGTTGAACGTTTTGGAATTCGGCGGGATTGATAAGGTAGTCATTTGGGAACGGGTCTTGCTCTGCCGATTGCTCCATCGTCATGGTGATAGGATTCTACTTAATGGCTAGATAGAGTGAAATTATACCATGTTTTTGATGCCTGCCCGGACTATTTGCGTTGACATTGGATTAAATGGGTTTCTATACTACAACTAATTATGTCTATCATTTTGAGGGCGTGGCGATGGAACTGAATCTTCCTTCCTCCAAAAATCCCAAATTAGCCAAGCTGCTGAAGCGCGTGGAGCAGGATGAATCGTTGGACCAGATGTATAAATGTGTCAACATCAATGCCGTCGATCGACTCGGGATGCCCGATCACGGGCCGGTGCATATTAAAATCGTCATCAACATCGCCTTGAAACTGTTGCGGTTGCTGCACAAAAATAACATCCAGACGGGTATTGAGAAAAATTACGGCATGACCTTTGCGGACAGTGAAATCGTCACCTTTTTGGCAGCGCTGCTGCATGACATCGGGATGGTCGTGCACCGCTCCAATCATGAAGAATTCAGTATCATGCTGGCGCCACCGATCATTGATCGACTACTTCAGGATTATTACACAACTCGCGAGCAAGTGATCATCAAGGCTGAGGTCCTGCACGCAATTTATGCTCACCAGGCCGCAACCAAATGCCTCACGCTTGAGGCTGGCGTGGTCAAAGTAGCGGATGCTCTGGATATGAATGAAGGGCGTTCACGGATTTCGTTTGAGGCGGGAGAGGTCAATATCCATTCCGTTTCATCACTTGCGATCAAGGAGGTCAAGC
This sequence comes from Candidatus Wirthbacteria bacterium, assembly GCA_903889905.1. GTDB lineage: Bacteria > Patescibacteriota > CG2-30-54-11 > CG2-30-54-11 > CG2-30-54-11 > CAISZI01. Next base: position 36,663 of record CAISZI010000047.1, on the reverse strand, counting down.
TGTTGCAGGGCGAGAAAAAGCCGGTGCGGATTGAAATTGTCATGACCAATTCCGCTGGTATTTTTCAGATTGACGAACTGCTGAAACGTAAACTCCAGGGCTCTTCGATCCGCGACCTGGTAGAAATATGCGCATTGATTGAAGGCGAGGCAGAAAAGAAAATTGTCTCGTTTTATGAGATGTAAATAGCCTAATGATTAGCCACAGGTTCAGCTGGCGTTGGTTGCTGCAGTGGCAATTCAAACCAGAAACTGCTGCCTTGTTTGGCCTTGGAGTTCAGGCCCACTTGGCCACCATGGTTTTCGATCAGCGATTTGAAAATATACAAACCCAGACCCAATCCTTCGTACTGACCTTTAAACCCACCTAGCTGCGAAAATTTTTGAAAAAGTTTATCCTGGTCTGCCTTGCCAATGCCGGATCCGGTATCGGTGACAGTGATCGACGCTTTTTGGTTGGCGGCTGCCAACGACAACGCAATTTCACCTTTGGCAGTATATTTAATCGCATTTTCGAGCAAAATAGTGAGTGCCATTTCCAACTGTTGCAGATCACCATTGCAGTATAAAGCCAATTCCGGCAATTTGAGCGTGAACAGGAGTCCTTTGGCCTCGGCTTGAGGCTTTACAGTCGCCGCCATTTTTTGCACCAACTGTTTGAGTTCGACCAAATTGGCGAACTGCATGGCGGTGTCACTGCGTAGTTTGGAAACCATCAGAAATTTACTGATCGTGAAGGACAGACGTCCTACGTTTTGGGCTAGACTGGTGATCACTTTGCGGGCATTGTCGTCGGTGCTGCCTGGCATGGACTGCAGCATGTCGAGGTAGCCATTGATGGCCGTGAGCGGTGTGCGCAGGTTGTGAGAGGCAATCATGATGATGTTCTCGTCCAGCTCCTTGAGACGGCGTTCTTCATCCAGAATACGGGAGACCCGGCGCTGGTTGTTGTACAGGATAAAGATAACAAAAGCGACAATCAAAGCCACCACAAAGGATTGGGGCGAAAGCAAGTAGCCGCTGTTGCTTTGGGAAACGAGCGAAGTGATATAACCCAGGGCCAGAAAAAGCGTGGTGATGGCAGCCACAAACAGGGAATAAAGCAGGGATTGTCTGATCACGACGCGGATATCCAGAAGTTCGTGTTTGATGATGGCGTAGGTGAGGAGCGCCGTCGTGATCGTGCCACCAATCATGTCAAAGGGCAGAAAATGCGTTGTTTTGTTGGAAACAAGAATATAACCGACCAGTGAAAATAGTGGTGCAAAGGTGAGGTAGCGCAACCGGTTGCGTTTGATCGGTACCTTTTCCTGGCGCAGGGCCAGTCCAAAGCGGATAATGCCAAACATCCACAACAACATGCCGAGGATGGATAGCACCAGGGAAAGGATTGGAATATTGGCAGCATTGGTGGCGTAGTAATTGAGGTTTTGGTCCCAAATGAGCGGGTAGGAAATACTGCCTGACTGGAACAGAAAAAAATAGGTAAAGACCAGATAATACAAACCGGTCAACAGGTAAAACAATTTTTGTCTGGGGAGTCGCAGATAAACAACCGTATAAATGGAATAAATTGGCAAGATGAAATTGATACACAACGTCGCCTGATAGAAAATGCGGGACAGGTGTGCGTTGCTTGATGCCATAGTAATGAGCACGCCGACGACCTGAATAAAGATACTGTGGCTAAATAGATACAGAGCCAGTAGTTGGTTGTTTTTTTGTTTGGGATCCTTGAGCAGCACCAGTGCCGTGAGGGGTAAGCTGATCAACAGACAAATCGCGCCCGTGATGTAAACCGAAAGTTGGGCAATGGACATGGGGAAAATCCTGCTCATCTGATGGGTTAATGCAATCGTTCTATTATAACATACAGACTGGTTAGACAGTTTGATACAGCAGCGTTATCATGCAACTGCTTTACCCTTTTTGGCTTTGTCATGATCAAGCTGAGTCAGTTGAGTAAGATTTACCATCTGGAAGACGCCGATATCCGGGCTCTAGATGGCGTCAATCTGGAGATCGAATCCGGCGAATTTGTTGTCATTCTGGGGCCGTCGGGGTGTGGCAAGTCCACTTTGCTCAATATTCTGGGCGGCATGGACGTTCCGGATAGTGGAGCAGTACAAGTTGGAAAAACGGATCTCCTGAAACTCAAACCTGACGCCAAAGCCGGCTACCGGCGTGAACAGATAGGGATGATTTTTCAAAAATTCAACCTGATCCATGACATGAGCATTCTGGAAAATGTTGCATTGCCGCTCAAATTTGCTGGCGTTGGTACCAAACAACAACATGAGCAGGCACACAAAGCCTTGGAGCGGGTGGGACTGCAGGATCGGCTCTCGAGCAAACCGGGCAAATTGTCGGGTGGCCAGCAACAACGCACTGCTATTGCACGTGCCCTGGTGAATGAACCGGAAATTTTGCTTTGTGATGAACCGACGGGCAATTTGGACTCCAAAACGGGTCAGGAAATTCTGGAGCTGCTGCATCAGCTGCATGGGCAGGGTCACACGATCATTTTGGTAACGCACAACGAAGTTTATGGTCAGACTGCGGACCGGGTGGTCAAAATGCTGGATGGTAAAATCGTCAGCAATGAGACGCACATCAAACAAGCAGCGTCTCGCGATTTTGTCACTCATCCGACCCGTAACATTGGTTTTTGGGCGAAGTTTGCGCTGGCCCTCAATAACATTCGTCGGCGTAAATTACGTATTTTTTTGACCGCCTTTGGGGTGGCGATCGGCGGTGGCATGATCATCACCTTGGTTTCCTTTGTGGCGGGACTGCAGCGCGAGGCCCTTTTTCAGGCCTCTCAGTTTCAGCAAATCGAGCAGATCCAGTTTAGTCAGACTAAAGCGGGCACAGTGGATTTTAAGCCCAGCAACGAGAGCTCCAAGTTCCAGGTGGCCGAGATCGTACCCATCAACGATCGTGTCCTGCACGACTTGGGCGCTCTGACGCATGTCAAAGCTGCTTATCCGGTGATTAATTTTACGGGTGTCGTTGCGTTGCTGGAGAAGCGGGGGAAATTGAATAGTCAGGCTTTGCCCCCGCTAGCGGACGTGACCGAGGCGATGCGCGGGAAAGTGGCTTTTGGTCGTTTTTTCACGAGCGACGACGAAGTGGCGGTGATTATTCCGCACGGTCTTGCTGTCGTACTGGGCTATGCGGATGCAGCACAAATCATTGGCCAGCAGCTTACCTTAACCATTGCACCGGAACAGAAAGCATTTCCGCTCACGGTGACGGGCGTCATGAGCCAGCTTGATTTTAGTGATACCCAAATTTGGATTCCCTCTGCCACTGCTGCCAACATGCTCAAATCGATCAAACAAATCACATCTGAAAATCTGCAGACCGATACAGCGATTTATGCGGCTGGCATTGTGCAGGTGACTGATGCTGCCTCGGTTACTGAGGTTGACAACGAGGTCCGCAATCTGGGTTATACCACCCATTCTTATGCGCTGGTTGCCAAAACGCAGGCACGGGCTTTTTCGATTTTGCAGGCGCTGTTTGGACTGCTGGGAGGCATCGCCTTGATCGTGGCGTCCCTGGGCATCGTCAATACCATGCTGATGTCGATTCTCGAACGACTGCGGGAAATTGGCATCATGAAAGCCGTGGGCGCGCGAGCTTGGGATATCCAGACGATATTCATTGCGGAAGCATTGCTGATTGGTTTGATCGGCGGAGTGATGGGGCTTATTCTGGGTGCGTTTGGGTCTTTGCTCGCCGAAATAATTTTAAACCGTATCGTGGCTTCCCAGGGAGGCAGTCAGTACGTGCATTTTTACACAGCCTGGTATTTGCAGGTTGGGGTGGTTGCTTTTTCGATGCTGATAGCGACGGTTGCTGGCTACTTGCCCGCACTGCGCGGGGCACGACTGGATCCGGTTAATGCGTTGAGGGATGAATAAATGTTGCGTGCGTTTCAAGCTTATGGCCGGGAAACATTTTCGTCTTTGCGGGTACGCAATTACCGGCTGTATTTTATTGGCCAGGTGATATCGGTCACGGGTACGTTTATGCAGGCGATTGCACAGGACTGGCTCGTCTACAGCATGACGCATTCACCAACCTTGCTCGGCATTGTCGCAGCCATTCAATATCTGCCTTTGCTTGTCCTGGGGCCTTGGGGCGGAGTGATTGCCGACCGTTTTCCCAAACGCCGCATGTTGATTGCGACGCAGACAATTTTTGGCGTGCTCGCTTTGATCCTGGGATTACTGACACTTTTGGGTTGGGTACAACTGTGGATGGTGATCGTGTTGGCATTGTGCTTTGGGTTGACGAATGTGGTGGATAATCCATCGCGGCAATCCTTTATTGTCGAAATGGTAGGCAAGGATGAGGTGCGCAATGCCGTTACACTCAACACCAGCCTGGTCAATCTGGCTCGTGTGCTGGGGCCGGCCATGGCGGGTGTGTTGATTGCGGGTGTTGGCATGGCACCGTGTTTTCTGTTGAATGCTTTGTCATATATTGCCGTAATTGTCATGCTGCTGCTGATGCGTTCGCAGGGAATCGAAATGTCGCAACCGTCGCAACACCAGGGCGGACAATTACAGGAAGGATTTCGTTATGTCTGGAAGACGCCGGTTTTGCGCAATGCGTTACTGCTGATGGCTGTGCTTGGAACCATGACTTATGAATTTCAGGTTAGTTTGCCGCCGTTGGCACAACGTGTTTTTCATGGCGATGCGGGGACTTATGCGGCCTTGTCTGCAGCCACTGGCCTGGGATCTGTGATGGGAGGTCTCTTAACGGCCAGGCGTCATCAGGCGACGGTTGCGCTCGTTGCCAGTGCCGGCTTGGGGTTAGGCTTCGCGGTCTGTTTGGCTGCCTTGATGCCGACTTTTATTCTGGCGTTGCTTGCCCTGGTGGTGGCTGGTTTTTTTTCCAACCAGTTTATTGCACTCGGGAACAGTACATTGCAAATAAACAGTGATCCCAGACTCCGTGGCCGTGTCATGTCCTACTGGGCAATGGCCTTTTTGGGGTCTACGGCGGTGGGTGGGCCAATCGTCGGATGGATTTCTGCTGCACTGGGGCCACGTTTTGGGCTGCTGGCGGGTGGTGTGGCGGCAGTGCTGGCTGGTTTAACCTTTGGCTGGCAAGAACGGCGAAAAATTATGCGCAGGCAAGGATAATGCTATGAGTATTGCAGTTAGGCAGTGCTTGCGATATTCTCTAATCCACTTTTAATGTGGGACTCTCTATCGTTTGCTTATCGTTAATGTTGTAGGGTCAATATGTCAGAACTTACGCCGCTTCCGCTTGTCCGGCCAGCTGGATCAAAACAGCGGCTCAAATCCAAACCCAAATCCAGGCCACTGGTGCTGAAAATTGTCATTGGATGTTTTGTTTTTTTGTTGACTCTGGCGATTGCAGGTGTTTTGTTTGTCAAATTAAACACCTCGGCGGCCGCTGATTTTACCGACAAAGTACTGCGGCCACTGCTGGGGTCCAACAATGTGATTTTTATTGAAAAAGTTTTTTTCAATATTTCCGACAAAGTCCAGCAGATTACTGGTGCCAAAGCAGAAGCTCCCCAGTTTGTTGATGCAGTTTCTCCATCAGCCACTCCTGCCAGCCTACCGGTGGTGGAAAGTCGGCATTTTACGCTGACGGACATTCCGCCCAACCCCAAGTTCAAGGCGCTGGCGCATGAAGGTGTTTGGAAGGACAATCCACTCGCTGCCTACCCAGGCAAGGAAGTGATGGCACATACTTTTGTACGGCCTGATGATAGCCGTCAGTTCACCGTGGTGACTTTGCTCAAGGTGGATATGTCTCTGATCCGTATGGGTACGGTTGCCGGTCGTTCAGAGCCCGCTGGCATTATTGGCAAACATGGCCCCGGCAAGGTTCCGGATGAGATCGTACAGGCGGGTACGCTGCTGGCGGCCTTTGATGGTGGATTTCAATACAAAGACGGCCAGTACGGGATGATCGTAGGAGACATGACCTATCTACCACTCAAAAACGACCTCGGGACAATCGTCGGATACAAAGACGGTTCGCTCAAAATCATTAATTACAGCGGCCAGGATTTGGGCCCCAACGTGGCGTTTGTACGACAGAACTGTCCGATTATGATTGAAAATGGCGAGATCACAACGTCGGACCCCAAAAACCGCGCACTTTGGGGTCGCACCATGACCACGGACATTTACACCTGGCGGACGGGAATGGGTTTGGACAAGGATGGCAACTTGATTTTTGCTGTGGGGAACAATCTGGTTCCTGCCACGCTTGGTGCCGCGCTTAAGGCCGCCGGTGCCGTCAATGCCATTCAACTCGACATCAACCCCAACTGGGTACGTTTCAATATATTTGAATCGATCGGCAGCGGCCAGTACAAGTCCACGACATTGACACGTGACCTCAAAGATGGCTCCAGCCAGTACCTGCACGGTTATGACAAGGACTTCTTTTATTTGTACCAAAGATAGTAGCTAGTGTTTGGCAGCCTGGATCTGGTCATAGACTTTGATCCAGTTTGTGCTGATGGCGGTTTGCGTTGCCTGTAGTGTCATTTTATCACTACAAACTTGTTCGTGCAGGTAGTTTTCCACGACATCTTTGTCATGCGCATTGTCGCTACCGGCATAAGGTTCGGGCCACAGGTTGGACACACTTGCTGGCGCACCGCCCAGTTCGAGTGAAATGAGATGGTCGAGTTCATACTCCTGCATCGTACCTTTCAAGCCATAGGCTTGTAGCCGCTCTTTTTTGATCTTGTTGGTGACGGATACCGCTGGCCGCACACTGGCAGAATACCCTGACGAGCAAATGGTGCTGTGCAAATTGGCTTGTGTCACCCGGGGATCGGCGGCACCAGGGGTACAGATTGGATCAGGGAGCATGTTGTCGAGTTGACAAAGCGAGCCCTTGGCAGAAACGGCGGTGGCGGGAAGTGAAATGGGCACTGTTGATGGACTGTCCGTGCTTCTGTTTGTGGACAGTGACGGCATCATCCCTGATGTCAGGATTAGCAGTTGGGAAGCAAGCAAAACAATGGCAACGATTCCCACCAGCAGTAGCAATGGAATAACGCGTCGGGGAGGGGATATGGGTTGTGGTGACGGCATTGGTAAGCCAGTCTAGCGAGTCTGGGCATTCAGATCGACACCAAAACTGACTTCTGCTGAATTGTAGAAAGTATCTTTGTCGCGGATAATGCATTGCGGCAGGAGCTGAGGGGATTTGGTGGTGATGGACGGTCCTATTTTTTTGATCGCTGTGCCAATGGCCAGGAATTCAATCAGGCCACCGCCTAGGGCATAAACATAGGTTTTGATGCCGACGACGTCATCGGCCCCGATTTTTTGGGCTTCGGCGGAAATCTTGCCGATTGATTCTTCGCGTGCTTCATAGATCAGCGTCGTGAGTTCATTGATTTCGCCTTTGACCATGTTTTTGAAAAACGATTTGAGGCCGCCAATAAAGCCGAGTGAGTAGACTGAGGTTCCCAGCAACAGTTTCTGGGGAATATAACCCATATTGGTCAGGTTCCACATTTCTTCACACGTGAGGTCACTGGTTACTATGTCGCCTGCAGGTAGATTTGGATTGTGGGAGGAGGTACCGATCATCAGCATTTCCTGCACACCAGCAGACTGGAATGGCAATATGGTGGTTTCAATGCCGACCACCGCGTTGGCGTCGACGGTTTTGGCTTCAGCAACGATACGGTCGAGGGCGAGGTTGCGGGTGGTGTTGAAAATTTGGGTGTATTCCTTGATCTCACCGCGTTTGAGTTGCTTCAGGCCGCCCATGATGCCCTGTCCCACGCCAATCGAGTAGGCGACATTGCCAAAGACAAATTTGCGTGGGGTGTAATTGGCGTCCATCTGGCAATAAAATTCCTGCCCGTCGCTCGAGGTCGTAAACTTGCGGCCATCGCTCGCCTCTGGTCCATGCAGTGCGGAAGCCACGGACAAAAACTCAATGTTGCCGGAGTGAAAAACCAGTTCGCTGGTAACTCCTGTTGCGCCAACACCTTCACGATCCGTAATTTCTTTTTCGAGCCGTTCAAAGGATAACCTTCGGCCCTCGGCAATCATGTGGGTATAATCGGTAATTTCACCACCCACCAGTCCACGGAAACCGGCCCGGAGGCCACCTAGGAGTCCGACCGAGAAAACGCTGTTACCAATCAGTAAATCACCTGGGGTGTAGCCAAGTTTATCAACGCAGTAAAGTTCATTGCCCGAAAGGCCGCTGTAGATCATGGAAGCTCCTTGATGAATAATTAGCGAATGTATCGTAACATGGTTGCTGAGGGGATTTAAACGTTTGTTGAATTGTAAACAATGCCACCACCAAGCCTTGAGCGTTACACGATCATTGATACCGAAACGACCGGCTTTAGTCCAAAGCAAAACCGGGTGATTGAGGTAGGTGCAATTCGTGTGGAAGCAGGCCGGGTTGTGGCTGAATATCAGGCCTTGATCCAGACGGTGGAGCGCGTACCGGCGGCGATCACACGGTTTACCGGGATTACCACCGCGATGGTGAAAAACGACGGTCAGGATCCATTCCGGGTTTTTGCCCATGTGCGAGAGCTGGTGGGTGACGATTTGTTTGTAGCGCACAACGTGTATTTTGATTTTAATTTTCTCAATGCCGAATTTGCCCGGGAGGAATTGCCACTGATGCAAAACCTGAGGGTATGTACCGCCAGGCTTGCCAAAACCGCTTTACCGCATTTACCCAACCATCAACTTGGTACGATCAAAAACCATCTCGATCTCGATTTTCAGTCGCACCGGGCACTCACCGACGCCAATGTCTGTCTGGCGATCATGCAGCGCTTTGGGCATCTGGCCAAAGCGTATGACAAACCAGTCGATAAAGATCGCTACACTGCGCCGTCAAAGTGGTGAGCGTGTTAATCTTTGGGAGCGTGGCTTGGCCACCAGTTCCACTTGTCCAACATGAGCGCAATAGCTGGAACCACGGTAGTGCGAATGACAAAGGTGTCCAGTAAAACGCCAACTGTCACCGCAAAGCCAATTTCTACCAACCCCAGGATTGAGCCTGACATCATGGCAGCAAACGTGCCTGCCAGGATGATACCTGCTGAGGTGATGATCCCGCCAGTGTGCTGCAGTGCCAAACGAATACCATCGACAGTACCATGACTTTTAGTTTCTTCCTTGACACGACCTATGAGGAAGATGTTGTAGTCCACGCCCAGCGCCACGAGCAAAACAAACATAAAAAACGGTACCCACCAGGTCAGGTCTTTGTGCAGCCAGGTGCCAAAGACGAGCTGACAAACGCCAAGTGTCGACAGGTAACTGAGCAATATTGTCGCCAGCAGATAAATCGGCGCCACGATCGAACGCAAGAGCAGCATAAGCACGATGGCAATGCCAATCAGGACAAGCGCTATCATTTGGATGGTGTCGGCATGCAGGGTATTTTTGATATCCAGCATGTTCGGGCTGGTGCCACTTAAGTACACGTTGCTGCCTGGTTTGAATTGCTGCAGCAGGCGGTTGGAGGTGGCCATGGCCGCATCGGAATAAGGATCATCACGCAGTACAATTTGTAAGCGGATGGCTTGATCAGTAGCCGAGGTGTATGTCTTGAGCATGGTCGCAAAGGCCGCGTTATCACCTGCCAGAGCCAAAGGCAAAAAATATGCCGGAGCACGTTGGCCAAAAGCTTGCTCCAGTTTGGCAATGGACTGGGTCAGCGCTTGCAGGGATTGTTGAACTTGAGGCAGGCTTGCTAGTGCCGAGAGGTCAGTCGACTGACCTGAGGGGATAAAAATGACATGCGGCGCGATTTGGTCAGCCTTGGTCGCCAGCTGGTTGATTTTACTGATCAGTCCCGTTTGCAGTGAGGCGGCGTTCGATGGCTGGCTGGGCGTCAATGTCTGTGAATTTGTCGTCAGGGTGGCTGCCAGCGCAAGCAGTTGGACTTGTTGTTGAAGTGCGCTGAATGCGTTGGTTTGTTGGAGCGTTGGCAGACTGTTACCGAGTCCCGTTACATAGTCTTGCAGCGTTTTTAACTGGGCCGTGCCGGAGAGTGCAGCATTTTTGGAGGCCACGTCTACGTTCGCGACGCCGATCAGACTGGCCATATACCGCAGTTGGTCGCCAACAAAAATCGGCTGACCACAGCTGGCCATACTGGTTTCCAGGTTATGAAAATCGGCTTGTACAGCTTGAAACAGGGTGTCGTCAATGTCGGTGAATTGGCTTTGGACGGAGTTAAAATACTGTCCCAGTGTGTCCAGGTCAGTTGCCCTTGCTGCGGTAGCGGCGGTTTGGGTGGCACTGGAATTGTTACCTGGCAGCATGGTTTGGATCATTTTGAGCTGGCCTGTTACCTGCATCAAATCACTTGCTGCGCTATCCTGACTGCCATCGGGAGAAGTCAGGCTGCGCACCGAGGCAATCCCGTCAATCTGACGGACACGATCGGTGAGCTGTTGAATTTGCGTCAGACCGACGACACTTTGGTAATCCCCAAAATGGGTTATGATCAGATCCAGTGGCTGCATTTCTCCCGCGCCAAAATGCGAAGACATGACGTTAAATCCCTGTTTAGACAACACTTTGTCCGATAGGTCGGCAGTCATGTCAAAAGTTTGTTTGGCGGTTGTTCCAAGCACTGCAAGCGGAAACAGCAGAATCCCCGCAAGGATGAGTGGCAACCATTTATGGCGCGCGACAAAGTTGGCCATCGCCACCCAGATGCGGCTACCTTCGGCTTTGGGATGGATGGAAGAAAGCCAAAATGCTTTTTTGCCAAGTATGGATAGCAGTGCCGGCGTAAAGGTGAGGGCGCAGAGCAAAGTAATGACGACGCCTACGGCAATATCCGGGCCCGAGGTGGAAAATAGTTTCATCTTGGCTGTAGCCATGACGAGCATGCCAACGACAACGGTACCGGCACTGCTGGTGATGGTTTCTCCTACCCGCGCGATGCCTTTACTGGCGGCCTGATGTGGCGCATCGCCAGCGGCGACAAATTCCCGAAAGCGGCTCACGATAAACAGGCAATAATCGGTACCGACGCCAAACAACACCACGACCAGAAATGCCTGCGTGAAGCTGACCACCGTGAGACCAAAGTGCGTCAGCCACGCGACAATGCCAATGGTGATCAGATAGGACACACCAATGGTTGCCAGTGGTACAATCGGCGTCACTGGTGAGCGGAAGATGAGCAGCAAAATGATCACGACCAGCACAATCGTGATACTGGTCGTGCTGTCCACGCTGCTCGTGGCCTGATGGGTATAGTCACTCAGGATGGCAGCCCCGCCGGTCAGGTATGAAGTGTAACCGGTTGGAGCTTGTTTAAGTTTTTCGCGCAGTTGCGTCAGGATGGAATATACGCGTGGATCATCGGGGCCTGCCTGCAAACCGATGTAAATCATTTCGGATTTTTGGTCTGGGCTTGTCAGTCCGGCTTTCAGGCTGGGGTCAGCCGGCGAGAGAATCTGGGTGACAAGTTTGGGGTCAAAGGAAGTTTTGAGCCAATTGGTGTAATCCGCCACAAAATCGGTTAACCTGGCGTCAGCGAGGGAGGCACCACTACTTACCAACAACACGACTGCCTGGCTAGGCGCGGCCTGGGTGGGAAAATATTTTTTGGCTGCAGCAAGCGCCTGGACACTAATGGCCTGATCAGGCAAGATGCCATTCGCGTCTGAAGTTGTGACGTCCGCCAGTTTGGGCGCCAGTGCCATCACCAGTCCCAATGCCACAAGCCACAAAACAAGGATTGTCCACCGGAAACGGACTACCGTTTTTCCCCACCAGTTAAAAAAACCGGATTTACTGTTGTTATTGGTCATGACGTTTCCTTTGTTTTGACAAAACGTCCATAGAATAACACCACTCCGGTCAAGCGTGAAGTTTTTGTCCAGCTCCGGGCGACAGACTAACGCACAGGTTGTTTTAACGAAGATTGACTTAACAGGTGAGAAACTTTAAGCAACAATGCAGCGGTACAAAAACTGATGATCAGGCAAATCAGCGTTCCCCAGATGATGCCGGTCTTTGGAAAAAAAATAACGGCGCACAGGACATACACCAGCACCGCCCAGTTGCCAATCGGAGCTTTCTGAACCAGCGCCGCCAAGCCGTCGGTGCCGTGGTAATAGTGAAAAAGCAGCAAGGAGACCGAAAATACCGCCGGGAACATGCTCAGCACGCCACCCCAGAACGGGCTGATCAACTTGGTAACAGCCACCATGGTGCCAAGCACAGTGCCTACAAACAGCATACGCATGATTTTTTGCTTTGTCGTATATCGGATGATGTGGTGATCGGGCGACTTGTGGGCGATAGCAGTCAGCAGCTGATAAATGGCCAGATTTGTCAGTGTATAGATGCCAATCGCGACGGGCAGGTTGTGAAATTTGAGTAGTGCGATCAGTAAACCCAAGGCAAACCAAATACAGATGGCTGAAATATAAGTAAGAGCCATTTCTATCGCTAGTGGCAGCTGCAGGCGCTTGTAGATGCGCGACAGGGAAATGTAACTGCCCAGAAACAGCATGGAACTGCTGAGGGAAAGCACAGTGGTGGGCGCAATGGTATCAAAGACGTTTTTACCCGCTACCCAGCCCAGGAAGAAGAACGTAAACACCACCGTCGTCGGCAATGCCATGAAAATGCCGGCAATTTGGCGTGGCGAGCGTTCCGTCACCAGTGTCAAAAAAGTTGTAAAAAGTCCACCCAAGACAAAAGCAGAAACAACCTGCAGCAACAAAATTGCTGACATGGGCATCAATCCATTTGAGGCAAATTACTGAGATGCAAATTATGCCTGCGACGGCAGCATGTCAAGTTTTGCCAATTCCAGAGCCTGTGTGGCTTCTTCCAAATCCACATAGCAAAAGTCGATTTTGGCGCGCAGGTCATGTAAGGTTTTGGAGAGTTTGATGATTTCGATGGTGTCCTGGACAGCAGATGCTTTGGCAATCCGTTCGGTGTCGGCAGCAAATTGTTTTTCCAGCGTTTCGATTTGTTGTTCCAATTCTTTGATTTTGTTTTGTATTGGTTTCAGGATATCCTGCTGCTTGGCCAAATCCTGGGCACGGGCACGGCGTTCGTCTTTGGGATTGCCGCGGGATGTCGAAATTTTGGGTTTGACCGCTTCATCGCCCCAGCCGATTTCGGCGAGGAAGTCGTCGTATTTGCCTTCATAGACAAAGGTTCGGTCTTCGTGAAAAATAATCAGTTTGGTCGCCACACGGCGCAGGAAATCCTCGTCGTGGGTGACGACAATAGCGGCACCTTCAAATTCGGAAATGGCGTCGGCCATGGCTTCGCTCGATGGCATGTCGAGATGATGCGTGGGTTCGTCCAGGAGCAGCAGATGGGCGGGTTTGGCGAGTAGTTTGCCCAGGATGACGCGCGATTTTTCGCCCCCGGAGAGCACTTCGATCTTTTTGAGCGCCGAATTTTTGGTAAACATCATGAGGCCGCAGATTTTGCGTGCTTCCTGCAGACTTTTCTTTTCCAGCGATTCCATGATTTCCTGTTCCACGGTGCGGTAGTCGTGCAAATCTGCGGTGTTGGCTTGTTCAAAATAGCCTTTGATCAACAGAGGATGCGTCTTGATGTTGCCGGATGTGGGCGCCAAAATGCCCATCAGCACTTTGAGCAGCGTCGTTTTGCCTTTACCATTTTTACCAATAATGCAGATGCGGTCAGTTTTTTCGATCGTGAGGTTGAGATCCTGAAACAGGGGTTGTTTGGCGTCATAACGAAAGCTGAGGCTGTGGGCATGCAACATGGTTTTGGCCGGGAATGGCAGGGAATGAAAAGAAAAGTTGAGCGTCGCAATGCGGGAGAGTTTTTCCTGGGTGCCCATCTTGTCCAGCGCCTTGATGCGGGATTGGACCTGGCTGGCTTTGGTGGCCTGGGCACGGAAGCGGTCGACGAACTGCATGGTTTGTTCTCGTTTCTGTTCGTTGCGAACGCGTTCCTGTTCATAGAACGTTTCCTCGAGTGCGACCTGTTCGTAGTATTCGCCGGTTTTGCCGGGGATTTTTTTGATATTCTGGCGGTGAATACCCATCACATGTGTGACCACCTGGTCCATGAAAGACCGGTCGTGGCTGATCAGCATCAGTTCGCTGGGCCAGGCGCGCAAAAATTTAATCATCCAGCGGATCGAGATGATGTCCAGAAAGTTGGTTGGTTCGTCGAGCATCATCAGATCGGGTTCATTAACAAGCGCTTTGGCCAGATTGATACGCAGCTGAAAACCACCGGAGAACTCACTTGGATTGCGTTCAAAGTCGCTGCGGTCAAACCCCAGGCCCATCAGCACTTTTTCGACTTTCCACTGGTCAAATTCGGCGCCTTTGGGCAGTCCCTTGCAGCCTTCGGCCAGGATGGTGGGTTCGGTGAAATGCAAATGCTGGCTGAGGTAGCCGATACGGTAATCTTTGGGAAATTTGATGATGCCGCTGTCAGGCTCCTCGAGCCCGGCCATCATTTTGAACAGCGTTGATTTGCCATGCCCGTTACGGCCCACCAGGCCAATGCGTTCCTTGGCGTTGATGAAGAAACTGGCGTTTTCGAACAGAACCTGTTCGGTGTAGCTTTTACTGAGGTCGGTGACGGTGATCATGGAAATCCGGATAATCAATTGAGACTGTTGAATTTTACCACAGATAATCGGCTTGCAATTGCGGCACTTAATTTTACGTTGTAAGTCGTTTACGAATACGTCTAAATTTGTTCCTGATCCGAAGCAGCCGAATCATCCCTTCAATCAGATATTCACTACCATTAACAATTCCTTCAGGTAATCCTGATTCGATAGCTTTGGACAGGTAAGGGTTTCCAGAATTGTGCAGATAAGTTAAACCCGATTCCGCATTTCGTGTATGAGCTGAAGTGTCGTAAGAATTTTGAATTGTCATAGTCCAAAGATACAGCTGGTAACTTCGCACATTGCCCGGAAGCTGCTTTAATTCCTCCTCTTCTCCGTTCATATAAGGCAAATAAAGCCGGTGAATACCCGCGTATGAATCAGGAACATTGTCTGTGTGTGTGAGTGGATCAGCTTTTTGCCCCAACTGTTCCATTCCAGTCGAAACTATCATTCGGGTCCAAATTGCATTGATCAATTCCCGTTACTGTTGCGAGGCTTCATCCGTAGTAGGCGGGAATTCTTTGACAGTACTCTCCACGACCAAGGCGTGCCCAAAAAAGACAATCAAACTGCGAACAATGGGAGACTGACCGAAATGGTGAAGGAGTTCTGTATAAAGATGATTGAATTGTGAAATATTATCTGTCTTTTTGCCGGGTAACTTACCGTGTTTTCCTTCATCGCAAATATGGTCAATATAATGGCCAAGGGTGATTACTTCTAAAAGTCTTTTTTGCACCGGTTGAAATTCAGGAAAAACTGCACTGGCACCAATCAAGCCTAATTTGTCCGTATACATCATTCCGTCTGTCTTAATCTTCAAAGCTTCAATGATTGATGGCATTGCTTTCAACAGGAAAGACAGGTTTTCGTTTTGAAGGGGTGGGTTATCCGATAGTGATCGTTGTAATGATTCTTCAAGCAAGCGCGTGTCTCTTTGAACTAATACGATAGAAAAATACAGAAATAAATTATAGCATACCCGGCTTTCTCCAAATCTATGGTATACTTAGCTGGACTTAGCGTGATCTGTCGATGCGATTTCACAATTGTTTCGTCGCTGGTTAAAACATATTTTCAGGTTCCTCAATTAGATCACTGACCGGGAACCCGTACTTTTTAGTATGAAGGATTCCCGATGAAATTCGAGGAACTCAAACTCAGTCTGCCTATTCTGCGTGCTTTGGAGGTAGAAGGCTACCAGTCGCCCACCCCGATTCAGGAACGTGCTATTCCAGTGGTGCTGGAACGTAAAGATTTACTGGGTTGCGCCCAGACCGGGACTGGCAAAACTGCCGCTTTTGCGGTGCCGATTCTGCAGATCCTGACCAATCCTGTGCGTAATGAAACCGGACGCAAGGCGATCAAAGCCTTGATCGTCACTCCGACGCGTGAACTTGCCATCCAGATCGGTGAAAGTTTTGGCGCTTATGGTCAATTTTTGCACATGCGTCACACGGTGGTTTATGGTGGCGTCAGCCAATTCAATCAGACCCGCGCCCTGCGCTCCGGTATCGACATCCTGATCGCCACTCCAGGCCGGCTGTTTGACTTGATGAACCAGGGTTTTATCCATTTGGACAAAATCGAGATATTCGTGCTGGACGAAGCCGACCGCATGCTGGACATGGGCTTTTTGCCTGACGTCAAAAAAATCGTTTCCAAATTGCCTGCCAAAAAGCAGACTTTGTTCTTCTCGGCCACCATGCCACCCGAAATCGCCAAACTGGCGAATATGATCCTGGTGAATCCAGTCAAAGTGGAAATCGAATCCAAATCGCCCACCGTGGACCTGGTCAAACAGGCGGTTTTTCATGTCGACAAAGCCAACAAATTGCCACTCCTGATCCACTTGCTGCAGGATGAACGGATCGAATCTGCCCTGGTCTTTACCCGCACCAAATACGGCGCTGACCGCGTGGCAAAACGCATCAATGACACCGGCATCATTGCCGAAGCCATTCATGGCGACAAAACCCAGAATGCCCGCCAGAAGACCTTGAGCAACTTCAAAACCAAACGCACCCGCGTCATGGTGGCGACCGATGTGGCAGCCCGTGGGCTCGACATCGACGATTTGTCGCATGTCATCAACTTTGACTTGCCGGAAGTGCCCGAAACCTATGTTCACCGTATTGGCCGGACAGCCCGGGCTGGTGCAGTTGGTATGGCCTTGTCACTGGTGGACCACACCGAACGCGGCAGTTTGCGCGACATCACACGTCTGATCAAAAAAACCATTCCCGTCGTGGAAAACCATCCCTTTATGCTCGGTACACCGGTTCCCAGCACCGAGTACCGCCACGAACCCAAACCCATCGCCCAGACGCCTCAAAACAAGCGGTACAACCAGAACAACCGTCCGTTTCACGTGGTAAATGGCAATGACCGCAAAGGCTACCGCGGCAGACGCGCGGGGTAACTGGTTAGTGTCGAAAGTTCATAAAGTCTGCAAAGTTATTAGGCGGAAAATGCAAATTGAAAAATCCCCTCATACCACCTTTACAAAGGAGGCACGGGGGATTTTTTATGTTTGCTTTGTGCTTCTTTTGTATTTGGTTTTGGCTTTTATCAACTCCATCTTCTGCTTGCGTGGTAGCCGTTTGATGCGCAGTTCTTCGGTCATGGCGGTTTTTTGATCCGGCAGTCTTTTTTTGTACAACAATTTGACCGGACGTCTGGTTTGGGTGTATTTGGCACCGCCTGGATCCTGACCGTTATGCTGGTCCATTCGTTTGGCAACATTGAGCGCAATACCGGTGTAGTAGGTCTGGTCGCAGCACTCAAGGATATAGACGTACCAGGTGCGTTGGGAGTTGGGTTTGGCCATGCAATCAACAGTTAGAGGCTTGGGTCGGCAATACGAAGTTTAGCGCAGCAATCCGCCCCATTCGACTACGGTAAAGCCGTGTCGTGGAATGGCACTTAAATGTTCAAGAGCAATGGAGATTGGTGTTTGTAATCCCTGGAAATCAAGGAAAATGCGAATGAGGGTGTCAGGTTTGGGCGTGATGGTGAGCGGTGCCAGATTATTCATAGCTTGCGTACCGAACCAGGTGAGTCGGACGAATGGAGTGGTGGGCATTTTGGGCAGCCAGAATGCCAGGAAGTCGGCCCGTTCTTTGGTGTTAAGTCCAAGCTGCATCAGATGAGTGCTCAGTGTTTGCGGTAGGTCGGCTTGAGCAACGACAAATCCCTGGGTAATGGTTGGATAATTTTGGCCAAAACCTTCCCAAAAAAGTGAGTCATAAGTCTTGCCGTCCGCTGTCGTGAGCATGCCGTCGGGCTGGGCAATGACGCTCCAACCTTGGTTGTAAGCAGGGACAGATTTGGAGATGTTGGCGCCGACTTTGACACTGACTTGGGTGATTTGAGTGGGGTAGAGATAGACAACGGGTTTGCCGCAACCAGTAATGCCATATTTTTGATCGTAGAGTAAGACAAGGCGATTCATTTTGTCTTGATAGACAATCAAGGCATGGTTGTTTAGATATTCAGTCAACGTCGGTGAGATCGGATTCCCAGATCCGTTCATGTCGGTGTAATTTTTATAAAATTCCTGTAAGACTGGGTTGTTGGGGTTATAAAATTGATAAATCGTTTCCCCATCTTCTGTTTTGCCTGCCGGGCTTAGATCACTCATGTCACTGGCATTCAGGATAGCGATGCCCGAGGCAGCACCACAAGACGTTCCGCCGTCATAGCTATAGGAATTGTCAGTGATGGTTCCGTCGTTCCATGTTATCAGGCCAGTTTGCCAGCCATGCTCTGAATTTTTTAAAAAAGGTGGAATTAGTTGATAAAAAACACCAATATTATTTGGTTTAACTAGGACGTAGGCTTCTTCCTTTGGATCGATTATCTTGCCATTACTATAATTGACATCGTAGAGGATTCCGTATGGCGTCGAATCAAGAATTGTTATAGCTGAGCCCTTGATCTTTGCCTCGTAGTCAGGAAACCAGACGTTAGGGACGTTGTCGACGCTAAGATCAATACCACTTACCGTGAGTTTTGGTTGGGCTTGAAGTGATGAGTAAGTTGCGAAATTGTTGGAAACGACCTTACTGGTCAATAAAAGGCTGCCCGAAGTGTCACCCTCACCGGTCGCGATTGGTTGCGAATAATTCGTGAGTAAATTGTACTGGTTTGTGCTTTGTTTGAGAAAAAGATAATTACCCAGATCGCCTTGCATGTAGGTGTATTCGGCGATGATGATGTCATTGCCATTGTCGGCGCCGACTTTGAAATAGTGGATATCGCTTTCGATCATGTTATTGTCTTTCGGGCCAGGAATGGTGAGCAGGCCCAAATCAGCCAGTGGTGCAGGGGAACTGAGCCATGTAACCCCCTTGTCGGTAACAGGAGTGGCGGGTATCTCTGTGCCAGCCGCCTTTTGATTGTCAGCGGTCATGGACTTTGAGATTGGTGCAGTCACAGGTATTTTTTGGTTCCTCGTTGGTGTTGTGGGCGTTCCAGTTGTTGCTTTCTTAGTGTTTTTCGTTCCTAAATAGTATCCGGCTGTCGTACAAACCCCGATTAGCAATACTCCCAAAATCAGCCACACCCAGATCGGTAGAGGTATGCCGGTCTTGGCTACCTTGGTCTGGACTGGAATTTCCGGCGGTGTTGTATTGTCCATAAAAGG
Organism: Candidatus Wirthbacteria bacterium; assembly: GCA_903889905.1. GTDB lineage: Bacteria > Patescibacteriota > CG2-30-54-11 > CG2-30-54-11 > CG2-30-54-11 > CAISZI01. The sequence continues at coordinate 17,361 of CAISZI010000047.1, read as the reverse complement.
GGTACCCTAATTAATTAACTCAGAAAGTGTATCATGGTTTTGGTTGGAGAACCATATGCCGAATGCTGGTGTCAGTGAAAAATATTGATGAAACTGCAGCGGCAATACGGGAAATAAGTAGATACCTAAGCAGGCTAAGGCAAATTCTTATCCAGCCACACTGCCGCTTGTTCATAAGTCGCAGGCGGGGCTATGGTATGGCCACCTTCGAACTCAAACCATTCGGTAGACCAGCCCAGTTTGGTCAGGTAATCATAGTCAGCCTGCATGTTGGGATAGCGAAAATCACTCGGGCTGGCGAGGAAAGCGGCGATTTTGCCGCGCGGGTAGTCTGGCGTTTCGCCACCGTAAGCCATCATGCCGGTGTTAATGACCAGCGCATCAACGCGGTCGGGATAGGTATAAGTCACGGCATATGCTCCCATACCGCCGCCGGACATGCCGGTAAAAACTACCCGTCCTCTGGCGATTGTGTAATTTGCTTCAATCTCATTGAGGTCTGTTTTGATTTGCTTGAGAATCGGATCGTAGTCCACGCCATTGCGTGACACTTTGGAAGAAGCCACGATCCACTGGTGTTTGTCAGCTACCAGGCACCAGGTATCGAGCAGGGCATTGGCGTCAGCATTCGGTGACAGCGCATAAACCAAAGTGTGTGGGAGTGATTTGTTAAACTTGGGTGGCAGATACAGCAGGTAGGTGCCATGGTCTGACGTTTTTCCTTTGCGGGTGATGGGCTTGGTGGCAGGAACATTCAGATACAAATATCCCAAGCCGAAGGACAAAGCAAGGGCCAGGATAATGAGCGTGAGATAAATGGATTTGGGGAGCTTTTGGTGCATGGTTTGTCTTATGCGTTATCGTATGATTGAAACATTATTTCCCTGAAACGGATGTCCCCGTGATGAACAATTATAAATAAAATGATTTTATCCTTGGTCATATCGGGGGTTCTCTGCGAATTTGCTGGCGATGGCGCGTCCGACTGTGATGGAAATCATCAAAATAAAAATAACCACGTGCTCAAAAGTCCCAAAAAGGCGGCCCAATACCATCGTTTGCTGGGCTGTCCCTGGATTCCCAGGATCATGATGACAAACAGCAATGGATAAATATCCACGGCATAGCGATAACCATATTGGACCCAACCAATACCATAGAAAAAAAGTGTCGGTAGGAGAATCAGAAGAGAACAGACTTTTAGCCACTTCACCATGTCTGACTTTGTCTTGGCGAGGAAAAAGATAACCATGATTGGTGAAGTAATGAAAACACTCATGCCCATTGGATCGGCATACAGAAAAGGGAAGATTGAGCTGTGGCCGATTTTCGAAAGTATTAGAGAGGGCATTTTCAATAAAAAGTAATACAAATTAACGGGTAGGTAGGCAAAATTGAAGATACCAAGTGTTTTCATGTCAGCATGGTAGGAAGAATTTAGTAAAATTTGGTAATGATACCCATTTTCCAGCCAGTTTCCAAAGCGGATTTGGTTGTAAAGAAGGGTCATTGCCACGCCTATCAATATGGGAAAGTTATAGTAGATAAGTCGGGTACGTTTTTGGCTAGATGAAAGGTGCGATTTAATTAGTAAGATTGGATATAAGGGAATGAAGCCAAGCAATGTAAACCGGGTTAAGAATGCGCATGCCACAGCAATTCCAATGAAAATGGCATGTTTTTGACGAAGAATGAGTAAAATAGACAGTAAGCTGATCGCAGTGGTTAAAACTTGCTGTAAGTATGAGGTAAATCCACCCTGGTTCATGGCCAGGCCGCTGAAATTGGTAGCTGTAAAAAATGCCAGCACAAAAAAACAGCGATTAACGCTGGATTCGACATGTAACGCTTTAGTAATTTGGTAAAGTAAAAAGAGGCATAGCAGATTGAGACTAAACTGAAGTATAAAGAGATTAGCTGCGGTTCCAGCGATCAGGACGAGTGGAAGACTGGCGATGCCAATCATCGGGCCACCAGGCCAGAAAACTTTTTCTTTATAAACAGATAGATCCAGGTTTGTCCCTATGGCATCAAATCCGGCTTCTATGTTAACTTTACCATGCAGAAATGCGTCTGCCAGATATATTGGCGTTTTATTCGTGAGCGAAGTGGGTGGAATCAATACAACCAGGATTAGCGCCGTCATTCCAAGCAGTGCAAACAGCGTGAATTCAAGCCATGATCTTTGGCATAGTTCGCGCCATGTTGCTCTCAGAGACTGCACAAATGAGTTAGTCACGTTTGAACCAATGGGTTTGATAAATTTAATCAAAAAACAGTTTAGCATAATTTCACGTTAGTCTAGAAAGATACGTAATCGTGGCAAATTTTAAACCACTCAAACAAAGTCTTTTGTATCTACTGGATTTATTGATTGAGCAATACGGATTGTCCGGCCCTTTTTTGGATGCGGGATGCGGTCTGGGAGACGTATCGGAGCATTTGGCTAGACGTGGCTGGAGCGGCAAGGCAATTGATGCATCATTACAGAGCGTCCAGCAGGCAAGTGCAACCCTTTCCTATATTTCCGACCAAGTGGAGGTGAAGCAGCATGAAATTCTTGTTGAATCTGGAAATTATAAGACAATATTTCTTTTTGACGTACTAGAACATGTACCGGATGATTTGGGTTTACTCAAGCATCTGGCCAGTTTGATGGAGAATGGCTCTCATCTGCTAATTTCAGTTCCGGTTTTTAAACATGAGTGGCGCTGGGATGATCGATTCTATGGGCATGTCCGGCGCTATGAAATAGAGGAGATTCAGGATTTGCTCAGCAAGGCAGGATTTGCCGTTATTACTATTTGGGATTTCACATTTCCAGTTTTTTGGCTGATGCGTCGCGTTTACACACATTTTCTAAAACCGGGTAAGCAATTAGGCGGTCCAGCGCAACAAACTCTGGACAGTGCACGTCAATATGCCTGGGGCAAAACAAAATTAGTAAGCTTGATCGAAAAGCTTCCTCTCTGGGTGGTGGTCATTTGGTTTCAGAGTTTGTTCAAATCGCCACCGCGTGGCGCAGAAGTTTTGATCCTGGCTACGAAATTGCAAAAGGCACAATAAATGCGTCGACATTATCACGTTTCACTGGTTCTGTTGGGTGAGATTGTCGCCGGTTTTGGGGCAAGTCTGGGAGCTTTGTTTGTTTTTGCCAAACTAATGGTAGAGGTTTTGGAAAAGGAAACCAACAGCCTTGATTTCACGCTGTCCAAAGCCATTTATGCGCTGCGCAGTCCATTGCTGACGCCGGTGATAAAATTCGTGACGCTATTTGGACAGGAATTCACGATAGTTGGTGCGCTGTTGATTGTGGTGTGGCTAATCGTTCGCAAACACCGTCATGACGCCGTTTTTTTTGTGGCAGCGATTGCAATATCGCTGTTTTTTAACCAGTTGATCAAAGAGTTTGTGCATCGTTCGCGGCCCTCTATCGCACCACTTGAGCTACTCCATTCCTACAGTTTTCCTTCAGGCCATAGCATGAACGCCATGGTTTTTTATGGCATGGTGATATATCTGGTCCATCATTTCTGGCCAAATCGCAGAGGCAACATGCTGGTTGCCCTGGGCTTGTCTTTACTGATTCTGGCCATAGGATTCAGCCGTGTTTATCTGGGAGTGCATTACCCCAGCGATGTAATAGCGGGTTATGTCGCAGGATTATGCTGGTTGATGGCGATGATCGCAGCGCGGGAAACACTACTGTTTTATCGCGTCATTGTTCATCCACGCGACGAGTAGATTTATTATCAACAATTGACATACCAATTGAGTTTGATCGGGTATTTGTTCAGGCCTACCCTTTTGTTGTATAGTCACATTAGATTGTTTCAATCCATTGTTTATTTAGGAGAAAATCATGAAAGAAAAAAACAAAGCCAAACCCGATGCCAAGAAGAAACCTCTGAAGTCGTTGATCGAAAAAAGAAAAGCCAAACAGGAAAAAAAGAAGAACGCCTAGTCTGTTTTGGTCAATGCAAAGCAAAAGCCTCTGCCAGTTCTGGCAGAGGCTTTTTTTGTAATAAGAATGTTGTTGTTGGTGATGAAATTACTTTTTCAAAAAATCCCAAAGCTGCTGCACCTGCGCCGGAGACATAAAATTAAGATAGCCACCAAAGTAACCCATATCTACCTTGGCCAGTTCCTTGATCAGGGTGAGGCCGGGATTTTTGCCGGGCATGAGGCGGTACATGACATCGCTGACCATTTCGGGATAGGCCCAGGCGTTGAAGTGTGGATAGCTGGTTTCGAGCAGGTTCATGATTTCGTTGTATTGTCGTGTGCCGTTTTCGAGATAACCGTGGTAAACGTGGGCCAGACCTTGCGCACGCTGCACGGAACTTAAGTGATAGACGTCGGAAAAGACAGTAAAGGAAACGCTGTCGGCTTGCAGTTCGGTTCCAATATCACGGTTGTGGGGACCAGCGGTCACGTCGCCGCCCCATTTGAATTTGATTCCTCCGGTATTATCTTCCATCCAGACAATGGCATCGTCCAATCCCGGCTCGGCATTGGCCACATTGGCGGCGGACTGGAGGGCGTGGGTGAATTCGTGGTATGAAACGACGCGGATGCTCAAACTGCGCAATTCCTTGAGCAAGGTTGGGTCAGTGATGGTGGAGATGTCCGTGACCCCGAGAATTCCGGAAGCGGCCAGCCGTTTCATTTGCAAATAAACGTCCACTGCGACGAGGCGGTATTTGAGTTTGGTGCGGTCCGTGCCATTCAGGGGGCCGGTGACCGAGAGTTCGGCGTTGGGGTTGAAGTCGGGGTTATAGCTATACCTAGAGGCATCCGCTGGTAACGTGATGTTATCGAGCTGGTTGCGAATCCTGGAGGAAACGCCAACTTTGGTCAGATAGTCGCTGTATTCGCGACGGGCTTGCAGCATTTCTGTTTGAATGGCCGACTGACTTTCACTATTGGTAAGATAGGGGGCGAGCGAATCGGGCATGGTGATTTTGCGGCTGAGGTCCGTGGCTTTGGCTTGCAGTGCGTCGAGATAGCCGCTGGGATAATCTGATAGTGCCACAGGTAATGCCGTTTTCTCATCGCCGTTCCAACCATTTGCTTGGGCAAGCTTGGCGGTGGTAAGCAGCAGGTCGAGGTTGACGGTCTGGGTGGGGACGACAGCAGGCGTGGGGATGGAAGTATTGAACAAATCCGGCAAATTGGTTTCCCGAAGTTGTGCTGCACTGCCGCTGGGGGAAGTGGGTGAGGTCGAAGCCGGTGTTGGCTTGCTCGCGGGAATGGGGGTTGGCTCAGTTTGCGTTGCCGTGGCGTTGGCAACGGTCGGTGTGTTTGACTTCACTTTAAATGGCATGACCACAACCACCAGTAAAACCGCGAGCACAATAACGCCTAGGCAGACAATCGCCAGACAGGTGAAAACTTTTTTGAACATAGGTAGTGGATTGAAAAAGAGTAATGGCGACCCCTGGCATTGTCGCACATCTTGGCACTTGGCCAAAGAGGGGATTTGCTTTTGGTCGAAAGGGTGTAAACTCAGGGCGTAACTTAACTTACAGGAGAAAATATGTCCGTACAATCCAAAACTGCCCTTAGTATCATCGCGATCGTGCTTGGCATTGTTGCGTTCGTGACGATCATTCCGGGCATGGGAGCCTGGACTATTGTCGATGCCGGCGAAGTGGGCGTGGTGACATCGTTCGGTGCCGTGAATCGCGTTGCCAATCCCGGCGTGGTCATTAAAATTCCGCTGGTCGAATGGGTTACCCCCATGGACACCCGTACCCAAAAAGACCAGGTGGACGCCAAATCTGCCTCCAAAGACCTGCAGACTGTGACTTCCACGATTGCCATCAACTACAACCTGGACGGCGCGCGGGCCAAGGACGTGTATCAGAACATCGGTACCAACTATCAGGACAAAATTGTTTCGCCCGCTATTCAGGACACGTTTAAATCCGTGACCGCGCAATACACCGCCGAAGAGCTGATCACCAAACGTGAAGAAGTCCGTTCCTCGGCCGAAAAACAGCTCAAGGACAAGCTGGCGGTCTTTGATATTGTGGTTAACAACTTCAACATCGTTAACTTTGATTTTTCACCCGAATTCAACGCCGCTATTGAAGCCAAACAGGTCGCTCAGCAGTCGGTCGAAACCGCCAAACAGAATTTGGAAAAGATCAAGGTAGAGGCGGAACAAGCATTGGCCCAGGCCCAGGGGCAAGCCGATGCCCAGAAAGCGCTCGCCAACACCGGTTCGCTATCGCCGGAATACCTGCAATACCTCGCACTGACCAAGTGGGATGGCAAACTTCCTACCTATTCGGGTGGGACGATTCCGTTTGTGAATATCAAGTAAGTTCAGTTTGGCCAGCAAGAAGAGGCAAGCTGGATTAACATCGTAACCCAACTATGCTAAATTACTTTTGTTTAAATAGTTAATGGTCAAGTTAATTTAAGGAAATCATCGCATGAAACTGCCAAGCAAAATGTTTGTTGTTGGAGTAGTGAGCAGCATGTTTGGTTTACTGCCATTCGCCAGTGCTTCAGCTGCCGCGCTCGCGAGTCCAACAAGTTCGCCGCTTTCGGTGCCGGCGATTGCGACCAAACGTGTGATTGAGTCCCTCTCAGCACCAGCTACTGATTTTGTCGAGGTGATTCAACAAATTCATTCAGGCATTATTATGCTTGCCGGCATTGGCGCTTGCATTTACTTTGCTATCGTCATTTGCAAATATTTTATGATCGGCAAAGATCCTGTCAAAAAAGCAAAAGCGCTCAAAGGAATTTTGGTTGCCATCATTGCGGTTCTTGTTGCAATCATTGCATTGCTCGTCTCATTTATTGGATTTGATCAGCTTGAAAAAGATATTCAGGATACCACGATCAACTACATTGAAGTCGGTGGTGGTGGAGTAGCCAGTGGTGGCAATATTACTAGCAATGCCACGGTGGGTGGTGGTGGGAAAGCCAGTGCGGGCAAACCACTATCTCAACCCTTATCCAAATCTATCGCTAAATAACGTTGGCCCAACAACCATCAACGCATTTGGATTTTCACTATCGCAACGGACCGGTCGAGACCACGATTCCCTGGTTTCGCCCATCGCAGATGTTATTTGAGGCGTGGTTAAAAGCTTTTTTGCAAATTGCAGGTATCGGGCACTATGACATATGGCTGTGTGGCGGTTTTTTGCAACAAAAGTGGGATACCTGGGACGTTGATATCGTTCTAACCGGGCCGCTTGAGTTTCAGTCACTGGAACAAATCTTGAGACAAGGCCTGGACCTGGCACTTAACCAGTTTCGCTTGTTAGTGGATATCCAGCACTGCAACGTGGCCGTTTTGGAACCTTTTGCAATTGATAAGGAAATCTTGATTACCAAGACTGTCCTCTCCCCACTGATCAGCAAAAACGGCGTACTCCTGACCGATTGGACGCTAGATCCATCGCTAAGACGCCTGGGCCCGAATTTGTGGCAGGTGGACAGAGTTATCCCCGATGACATTCAAGTCGCTCGGATACAGGCTGGCCTGACGTATTCCAAACCGCCGCTTCTGCTCCACAAGAGAACAATAAAGCAATAAGGCAAGAACAGGATTTTTCTCACGAGCCCAATGCAAGCCCACAAGCTAGGCGATTGGTTATTGAGTATAAATGTGATTAAGGTAATTCGCTGCCAAAGGAATTTCACTCACTGTACGATGAATATATTTAAAGACAGCAGTGGTTGATCCAGACACAAGTCGACAAAGCGATTGGTCAAAGATTTACAATCCCCATCCTCCGGACGGAGTCTGGATCGATACTCTTAGAATATTGGTTCCCGGAGCTATGCCTTTGTCGGTGCGCGAGGGTGTCTGTGAATCCTCAGGGCATTCATAAGTGTTGGCAAAATCCCAGATCAAATCGACATCGGCCCGGAATTCACCCTTGGTGAGCGTCTCTTGCGTAACCGTGAGGTTGAGACTGCCGCCTTGTTGAATAACCTCGTCTTTAACCGGAGCATTGTAGGTGATTTTGTAGCGGAAATTTGAGGCATCACGGGTGACGGTACAACCATTCATTACACTTTCATCCACCCAATGATTTTTTTGGGCACCTGCAGTCAGATCGCCGGAGATCGTGATCGGCATCGTCGCGCTTTTGACATTTACTATATCCAATCTGAGTAAATTGGCATCTTTTTGGGCGACCACGACCATTTCTGAGGGACCTTTGACACTACCGGTGCCCGTGATCTTGAGCGGATTATTTCCCCCGAGATCACCATTTTTGGACATGTCGATGCTGACCGTTTTAGTTTTGGTACTCAGCGTTGCCGTGATGTCGAGATCGAACGATTTTGTCCCTGTCGTATTGTGGGTGTCGATGACAAGCAGGTAGAGCGCATCATCCGGGCCCAGATCAACCGTGATTTTTTTGGCTTTGGTCCAGGTGGTCTTACTGAGCGGCATCACACTCAGTCGTTCGTTGTTTTTTCCCTTAAATCCCTCGATGACGATGCCAGCGGTGTCCGAGACGGCGCCGGGAGCGTCAGGAGGGGCTAGATCTTCGTGCGGACCAACAGAGATCGTCCGGGTCTGTCCGGCATCGGTGTCTGCGGTGACAACAACGAGCTTGCTGGAATAGGGTGACAGATTGGGGACGGTAGCCGTGGCTGTTTCTTGTGTCAGGTCCAGGTGGTTGATCTGGGCACGGGTTTCGGCATTGAAATCCGCAGCAACCTTGATCGGGCTTTTGGGGTCAAAAAGATAATAAGCAGCGAAACCGCGGTACATATCCTGAAACGCCAGTCCGCCTTTGCCGTCATTCGCTCGTTTCAGCAACATCAGTGTTTCCTGTCCGTCCATGGCGTTTTGCGTGTTGATGAAGTCGAACATGTAACGGAAAGAAAGCCCCAGATGATTTTCCAGGTAATCAATGAAATGCGACGTGGCATACTCGGTGCTGATCGCGTAGAGCGAGTTCTCAAGATAGTCAGGTTTGATGTCCATGCCCATGGTACCGTCGTGCATGGCGAGCTGGTTGGCGGCATAGTCAGCACTGGCCTCGATCCACCACTGCCTGATGCCCATGGAATAGACATTGAGGTACTGGTTTTGGACGACATGGAACAGTTCGTGCGCGACTTCATGCTTGACGCGGTTGTCAGCCAAAGCCAGTTTTGCCGGTGTTGAATCGCTGCCTACGGTTTCGAGCTTGCTGGATAGCAGGATATTACCGGTGTAGGAGCTCATTTTGGATTCTTCCCGGTCCTCGATATAGATGACGATGTGGTTGGGCAAATTGTAGGTTGCTGCATAAATTTTGTATGCCTGCTCGGCGACTTTGGAAATGCCGGTGGCACACAGCCGTTCGTTGCCGGTCTCGGTGCCGAAGCATTTGAAGTTGAGGTTCTTGTCGTAGAGCACCCCGAAATGTTCAGACGACACGACTTCATAATCCTTGAGCAGGCCAAACAGATTCCAGGGCGAAAAATGCGTGGTTTTGACGATAACTTTGTGGTTGGTCTCATCCACGGTTGACGGTGCTTCCACCCAGTTTTGTTCACCTTCATCCCAGTAGGCCATGACCAACGCATCCCGGGGTAGCACGCCTGTTGGAATAACCGCGGGATCATAGGTGAATTCCAGTGTCGCCGGCTGTGCGAACGGATCGGCTGTCTTGGGCAGGGAAACATCATAGGCAGCGAGCGATTGCAGACCGGCGAAGAATGGCGCCGGAGGATTGATGATTGCGGAAATATCCACTGTCTGCGGTGTGCTGACAAGACCGGCAGGAATGCGGACGCTGACTCTGGCGTTTGCCGGCGTGGCGACCTGGTCCTGACTGGAAACGGCGAGCAGCTTGGAGAGGAGAAGTTGCTTGGTGATGACGATTTTGTTTGATGCTGGTACGGGAGTGTTTTTTGGGGTTGATCCGCATCCGCCGAGCAGCATGATCACGCAGCCAAGAGCTAACAGTTTAACTGGTTTATGCATAGGATCCCTAGAAGTAAGATTTTTGGGCCAGAAAAACTGAAACAAAGGAGAAGGCGAAATTATAGTAACAGATGATGAGTAGGAAAATAAATGGAGCAATAAATAAATACCCTCGATTAAGGTTGTTTTCGGACTTTTGCTCATATTGAAAAACTCTTAGTTGAATGCTATAATTCATTGTAGATTATAGAAAATATAAAAAAATGAAATCAAATTATCGCCTTAAACTCGTAGGCACACTTATCCTCTTTGGTCTTGCAGCATGCTTTGCCATGGTCAATGCCCAAGGGGTACTGGCCAAATACATCGACACTGGTTCAACGGTAATCGCCGATGCTGTGGTCCTGACTGCCAGCAATACCAGCCTTTTTCTAGATACTGATGGTACCGCTCCCTTCATCGTCACACTGAAGACTAACACGGCGATCATGCCATACAACACTGTCATCATCCCCGGTATGTCGGTCAATGTCATTGCCACCAAATCCAGCGGTAATTTGCTCGCCCGGGCGATCAGAGTCACTGGCAGTTCCTATGGCAATGTCGGCGATATCTCCTTTGTACGCGAGGGCAATGTCACAGCCAAGACCTCCACCACCTTCACCATGTTGAGCGATTCTGGCATTACTGTTACCTATACTGTCAATGCCTCAACCCGGTTTTTCATGACCACATTTGTAAGCTTGGCAGCTGGTGATCGTATCCTGGTACTGGGCCAGAAGGGATCATCCAATTTTATTGCCAAGACAATCCTCAGGCGATAGGGTAACTGCGATTTGATTCTTTCACAGACGAAAATTTTTTAATAGAATTATGTCATGACAAAATTCTATTGCGGTAGCTGGTAGACCACAATGTCTTGATCAGCGTAGCGTTGCAGCAGCGTGCTGCGCTCGAGAAAGGTGTACTGCTGGTAGTCATTGACCCGGGCCAGGACAATGTGGGTAACGCCCTGTGCCTTGAGAAATGAGGCATACTGGTCAATAGTTTCATTGCGTTGGACCAGGCCGGTAAGCATGTCGTCCCAGGCCTGCTGCACACTTTCGTCCAGCAGGGCATTGTCGAGCAGGTTGCTGGAGATTACTTTGGGGAGGAAAAAGGATTTGGCGGGATTGGCGATGGAGTGATTCTCGGCCCATGGCAGGTTGAGGTAAGCGTGCCATGGCAGGAACAGTACCTGGCGGGCATGGTCCTGTGCGAGGACTGTCTCGACCCGTGACCAGCCAGCCGGATATGGGTTCACCGCCACCTGGCCCGACGCGCCGACCAGAATCGGTCCATAGAAATTCAGGATTACCACCAGTCCCGCGAGCGGAATGACCCAGCGCAACCAGCGCGAGCGGAGCGCCAGCAGCGCCTGCAGCCGGTACAGTCCAAAAGCAATGCCAATGCTGCAAGTTGCCGCCAGAATGCCGACGAGTTTGTCCGTTTCTCGAAGTCCGCGAAATCCGGGAACCATGACGTACAACCAATTGATCAGCGGTCGTGTCCAGTTGGCTCCATACCCGATCGCGATCAGAGTGGTTGGTACAAAAACAACCAGCAGCGTTCTGGCTAGCACTCGTGCCTTACGGGGCGCCCAGAATAACCCGAATGCAACCACAACCAGAACAATGGCTGTCATCAGGGGCCAGAGCGAGCTATAGTCCTTGGGCAGTAGATATTCTTCGCCCCAAAAGCCATACAGCGACAACACATTGACCTCCACTCCCCAGGCCGGATCGCTGCGTGTCGGAAAGGCCGCGAAGTCAGCCAGGTGGATTTTGTTCAGGATCATGTTGGGTGCGAGCGACGGGATCCACCACCAGCCATTGAGTATAACCACTATGCCGAGTGCGACCAAGCTATAGCACAGCAGTGTTCGGCCGTACTGGCTGATTTTGTGCGTGATAATTTGCAATGCCGTTCGGGCATGATGGGTGTGCCAGAATACGTTGTCCGCTCCCCAGACCAGTGTGAGCGTCGCGCCGACCCACAGGCTGATGTAGGCCCAGTGCAGATTGAGCCAGGGATAAATGCCAAAGCCGATGGCGAGTAGTAGAAATGACCGGCGGTTTCTTTTTTCGAGCAAATTAAGCACGAGGCCGATCAGGAAGGGGAAAAAGGCATATCCCAGCAGCAGTTGCCAGTGACCGGCCGTGAGCCGTTCAAATACCCAGGGATTGGTCATGCCAAAGACACCGGCGAGCAGCGCAAAGCGGCGGGGCAAATAACGGAGCGACAGCCTATAAAAGTCCACTCCGATTGCCCACAATATGCCCGTCAGGAGCAGTTTCTGAACCAATTCGAGCGGCAGTACCCATCCTGCCAGCTGGATCATGCCCCAGAGCGGCAGTTGTGCCAGCATGCTGTTCGTAAATAGATTAATCCACGACACGTGCGGACCCCACACCATGTCCAGCAGCCAGACAAAACCCGGCTTAGCAAACCATGGCCCAGTGATGGCAAAAGCGAGTAGCAGCAGGAGCAGTAATGGTAGATAGGACCGGAAAGTTCGGCGAAACAATCTATTATCCTCAGATACAGACAAGGCAGGTCAGACAGAGCCTATTTTTTTTTGACGTTTTTTTTGACAACGGCAGCAGTCGGCTTGGTGGAAACACCAGTGCGGAAGGCAAGGCGTTTGGTCGGCTTGACCAAGCGGACGCTTGAGATTTCACGTTTTGATTGGGTCAGGGGCGGCTGGTTTGGGAGAGAGCGAACTTCAGTTATCATCTCAACGGCAGACTCTGAGGCATGCGGACTGACCCATTGCACCTCTGTGGGCTCGTCCAAGAGTGCAGACATGGCATTCATGTTAGCCTGAATGCTATTCCCGTCGTCAACGGGTTTTGGGGTGGTGACTGATTCGCGGTGTCGCTCCAGTAACATGTCGAAGATCTGCTTGCCAACGCCAATGCAAAGGAAGTAGTAGGTCCAGACGGCTGTTTGTTCGGCCCATTTTTTACCATAGAGCAGCCAGCCCCCCTGCCCAAGTTCCAGGAATACCGGTGTCATCACCAGGCAGGCCAGAGCGCAGGCAAGGGCAAAGCGGCCATCCTGGCGCCAATACACCAGAACCAGCACAAAGCCCCAGAAAAAAACAACCTCTGGACTGGCATGCAGCCCATAACCAAGTTCAGCAGTCCAGACAAGGAGCAGGATTAACCCGAACAGGTCCCGCTGCCCTCTGCGGGAAAACAAATGGCGCACCAAAGCCCAGATGTCCCGGGGCGTGATGATCACGTCGGAAAGGCGGAAGCGTTTGTGTACGGGTGAACGAATGGGGAAGGTCGCCATAGGATGTCAGTCCAAAGTGTGTTTAATGATTAATTGTGTTTTTTCCGCTTCCTGAAATTGCGGACACCCAACCACACGAGGAACCCAACACAACCCAGTACCGCGGTACCACTGATGATCAGGCCGACATAAAACCAGCGCTGCGGCCAAAACTCGATGGTGAGATTCATGTCGAAACTGCCGTCAGGGTTCAGGGTGCAGAGTTTTTTTTGGCGGCAATAGAGGTTGGTGTCGATGTACCAGCCATTGAGGAAATTGTCGAGTTTATAGTGTGTTGTGTCTGCCACCCGGTCTGGCATGGCCCAAGGTACCCAGGAGTTGAAGAGACCCTCAATTTTTGGATTCGCAAACATGACTTGCCACTGTGGGTGGTAGGATTCGCTCATGTTTAGATAAAACGGTGTTGTTGCCCCGCTGATGTGAACATTTTTTTGGGTGGGGCTGATCATATTGAAAGTTGTTTCGGCAGGTTTTGTCATCAGCACAGCTGGCTTCGATAGTAGATAATATCGATCCTGCAGATCGGGTAATTCGATCAGATGAAAATTGTCATAACGGGTGATGATGGTTGTCTTGTCATCCGTCGCATAACTATAGACAAAAAGAGAAACGGTCGTTGCTCCGGGCGGTGTTGTGATGGTTTTGTTAAGTGTTTGCCAAGCGGAATCTGCGATCGTTAGTTTTTCACTAATTATGGTTTTCTCTTCGTCATTAAATCCGAGGTAATACCCTGCCATTTTACTGTTGGGACTTTGGTAGTCCATTGTGAATAAATATTGAGTGTTTTCGTTGATCGGTAACAACCCTGGGGTTGTACATGCATTATGCCTTTTAGCTTCTAATTGAAGCGATGACACACCATCAGAGGCAGAGGCAGAAGTCCTAGCCATTCCGAGCACAGGATTATCGTCGAAGTTGTTACAATCTCCCACAGTCTTCTGCCACAAAGCAGTTTCGAATGATCCATCAGGGATAATATTAGTATAAGTATAATCAGGATCAGAATATTTGAGGGTATAGGAATCCGACGGAGGTAAAGCAATATTTTGAAAAACCGGGTGATTGTCGATGGGAATTGTTTCGACGAGTGCCAGTTTATGTAGATTAAAATTGGTATAGCGTGTAACGATGTTGATTTGATCGTCTTTGGAAAATGAATAGATATAGAGATGGAGATGACTAGCCCCTTGAGGGATATCAATTATTCGTGAAAACGTTTGCCGCTGATTATTCAAAATAGTCAGCCTGTCACTGCTAAAAGTATTTGGCAGATCATCGAAGCCGATGTAATAACCAGCTTCTGGAGAATTATCGCTTTGATAATCGAAACCAAGGAGATACTTATTACCCGCTACTACTGGCACGCTGGTGTCCGTACACGCAATATGTCGTATCGCTGCTAATTGTAAAACTTGATTTCCATTCGCTTGTTCGTCCGGAATTACGTTCATATTTAATAGCGGCCTATTGTCATATGCGTTGCAATCGCCTACTTTTTCACGCCAACTGCCGAATTCAAAAGAAGGATTTGGGATAATATTTAAGGCATCTTCTTGATACAAAGCGATGGGATCTTGCGACGTGCCCAAGTTGATCGAAGTGGCGCTTTTTATTGGTTCAATAGGAATAATGCGAGTACCGACCTGAGCAATATATTGTAAAGCCTTATTGATCGGAATGGTCCTGAGATTGATTAATGATGGTTTTATCTTTATTGGTTCGCCGTTGATTGTTATGGGCTGATTTGAAATCTGATTGATGGATAACTTCCCATCGAGAATATTGATCAGGGTGTTTGTTTTGGAGACATTGACATATAGTTGGTTGTTTATACCAGAGGTATTCGATGATTCCAGGATCGATCCGTTAACGATGGAAGTTGAGGTAATTGTTTTGAAAGGATTAACCATCAGCTGAGTCGGAGTTTTGTCTTGGTTACGATCAGTTGTGAATTGAAAATCAACGCCCAATTGTTTTTGGATAAATTTATATTGTAAATCAAAATCATAGAGCGAGGGGAGGTTTAGCAAGACGTCAGCAGAGTTAATATAGGGCAAATAACTTTTATTCAAATAAACAGCCAATGCGGTTGTGCCTAAATCAAGTTTTGTCAGGTATTGAATGGCATCCAAGCGATTGACGTAAGCTTGTCTATTACTTCCATAATATTGATAAAAGTCATCGTCATTGGCAACATCTTGAGTTGGCACAACGATATATTTAATTGAGCCGCTATCGAGTAAACGCTCCGAAAAATCGCCACTAAAGGGATCAATAAAAGAGGATGATTTTAAAGATGTTTGTCCCTTTGTGTTCGCCTGAATAATGTCATTCCAATACACCGATGTTAGTTGTGTCCCAGAGATACTGGGGTGCAAGTCATCATAATATCCCCATTGTGAAGGCCTGGGGAGCCAGAGGACGCGGGAAAAGGAATTGTCTGCCTGCAGATATTTTTTTAAAACAATATAGTCAGAAGGGATTGATCTTGTCATTAGAATAGTTTTTATTTGCAGTGTGATATATGGGGATATATTCCAGACGAAGAGCACGATGATAACTCCCAAAAGAAATTGTCCACATTTTTTGATGATCCGACGTTGATTGTTGTCACACCACAAGACTAAATGACTAATGATGACTGCGTAACTTAGTGCGATCAAATAGTAAAATTTGCTTGCTTCTCGAAAGGCATTGAATCCAGGGATTTTTTGGAATAAAAAAGGATAGATGTCAGCGAACGGAGCATCAACTTGTTTGGTGAGTAATATTCCAACGAGAGCAATAATAGAGAAGAAAAGAACAGATATATTTTTCCGATTAAGCAGTATCCCAAACAGGACCAAAAGTGGAATTATCCAAAACCAAATGAGTATGGGATGGACTTTAAACCATTCTATGTAGCCACCAGTCCAAAAAGGGAAAAACAAGGCAAGTGCTTGATCGAGACGCCAGAATGAATTTCCAAAAAGGTTTCTTTCGAGAATGCTATTAAATGCTCCTGCTGATGTGTGTGTTAATCCAATGAGGAGAGAAGCAAAACAAACACCAAGCAATCCAAAAAATAGAAATGAAATTGCTATCCTTTCGAGACGTCGATTATTCTGGATGAAAAATGTATAAGCAAGATGGCTGCCAAGTAATCCGATTGTTATATATAAAACACGTAAGTCTATACTGCCGCATACGAATAGTAGCAAGGCAATAATAATAGAGTTCCTTATTTTATTTTTGAGATGGGTCGAGGTATTGAAATATACCCAAAGCGATAAATTTGAAAAGATACTTGCTAATGAAATAAGCAGATGACCTTGAGTATTAATAGCCAGATAATAGGTATTAAAAGATAAAAACAATCCTCCGATAAAGCCACCTTTTTTTGATTGTGTAATCTCTTTGACTAAAAGGTAGGCACTTGGACCGGTCATTAAAATGATTGGCCACAAAACAACAACACGCTCGATCGATGCAAAGTCGAGGCCTGATTGAGCAAAAAATTTATAAACTATATCTAGCGGCCATCTCCAAATAAAAACATTGACTGAGCCAAAGTCAGAAACCGAGGACCAGAAGCTGGTCGGAAACGATCGGATAATGCTGTCCTTGAAAACAAACGGCCAGTCAGCAAATGAGATGATGCCGGGAGTTATCCATGCCCAATAGCAGAGTAAAGACAGTAATATTAGTAATATGACTGGTAGAAAGGGTTTTAGATTGAGCCGTATTTTATGCAGAATCATTGCTTGATATTTTCAAGGTAGTGAACAAATACCAGCGATCACTTATCATAGGATGGTCGGGAGATAGCATGAAGTTGTAACATCCAAATTCCTTCGTTAATCCTGTTTGTATTGAGAAGTTACATTGTAATATTTACTACAATAGATATACCAATGCTGATTTTAACGATTGGATGGAGTAAATTCACTGCCTGTTTTGATTTGTAGCGGATGCATCATCCCACAAAATCCTGCAATGTACTTTACAAAAAGGTAATAATAAAAAGCTACAAATAATATGGGATGAAGCCAAAGATCTTTCTGTAATTTCCAAAAAGTAGGTCGGAAAACAACAAGCTGCTGGTTTGCGATTTTTTTATTTTTTTGGCGATAAACTTGAATCGT
>CAISZI010000046.1 GCA_903889905.1 Candidatus Wirthbacteria bacterium | reverse complement strand
GGGCGGATGGGTATTATGTGTCCACCCATAGCAGTGTGACAGAAGAGGTGGTAAGAAAGTACATCCAAGACCAGGATAAGGAAAGGTAGCACACTTAGTAAGTTAGATACCGCGTGTCTTTAGACCGCGGTGAATTCATTCCATACAGTGTTCCAGTTTCGGGACAGTTGGCCCACCATATCAGAATATTGGCATAAGATGGCGTCATGACGCCATCTTTTTGTGTTTGAGGGATTTTAACCACCTGTCCGAAATTGTATCAGAATGGCGTTGTGAAGCCATGATATGGTGTTCGAGTTTTTTAGGAGGCCGTCAATCAATTGACATATAAAGTACTTTATATGTCAATTGATTGACAAAATAAATACTTCAGATGCTATAATATCACCATGATCACTCGACTTATCACCCATAAAATCAAGCAGTATTTTCAAGATGGTTTCCGTGTTGTCATTTTGATTGGGCAGCGCCGTGTGGGTAAAACCGTTGAACTGAAACGATACTTTGATGAGCCCCATCTGTATTTTGATTTCGAAGATACGGACAATCAGGAATTGTTTCGCCAGCCTTCTTTGGCCAACTTGCAGAATATCCTGGGAACAGAACCCAAGATTCTGCTGCTGGACGAAATCCAATATGTCGATCAGATCGGCAGCACGCTTAAACTGGTTCATGATCATTTTCCACATATCCGTGTCCTGGCCAGTGGATCGGCGAGTTTCCTGATGCTACAGAAGCTTGGTGACAGCGCCTTGGGCAGAAAGGTTATTCTGGAAATGTATCCACTTAGCGTCAGGGAGATCGTTGGCGAAACAGACAAACCCTATGCTTTTGGTGCTTATGACAATCTGCTGCAACAGGCCAAAGTTACTCATCTGGTTGAGCCATTGCTGACTTATGGTAGTTTACCGGAAGTTCTGGCGCAGGAAACTCCGCAGTACAAAATGGATATCTTGGCAGATTACGTTAACTCTTTGCTGTTCAAGGATGTTTTTGAAATCGAAGGCATCAAGAACCCTCAGAAGATCAAAAAATTAGCCCAACTGCTGGCGTTGCAGGTGGGAAGTCTGGTCAATCCCAATGAACTCGCACAACAACTCGAAATGAGCAGGAATACGGTTATCAGTTACATTGATTTATTGCAGAAATTCAATCTGATTTCAATCGTTTCCGCCTTTAGTCAGAATCCCAGAAAAGAATTAAATAAGCCATTCAAGGTGTACTTCACAGATCTGGGCATACTGAATACATTGGCCAAAGATTTCCGGCCAATAACTGCTCGAAGTGGCCAGAGTAGCGGTGGTTTATTTGAAAATTTCGTCCACAATCTACTACAGACGAATATGACGTACTATTCAACCAATCAAATGCTCTATTATTGGCAGAGCAAGAATTCCTTTGAGGTTGATTTTGTGGTGACAAATACGCAGGGAGAAAAATTGATTCCTGTTGAAGTGAAGTATTCCACTCCTGTTCCGCTCACCAGGGCTTTTCAGACTGCTTATGCCGACAGAATAGAAAGTTATCACTGCATTACCAAAGAAAATGTATGGAAATACATTTAGCGCGATTCCGTCATTCCAGGCAAACAGTAACTAATTGTGTTGGATAATCGGGATAAACAGGTTAGCACGGTGTTCCAGTTTTGGGACAGCTGGTCCACCATAAAGAGAATCTTAGTGAGTCTTCGAACTTAGATGAAATTTATAAAGTACTGCTTAACAAGTCCTCGCGTTTAGAAGTACTTATTCATTGGGGTCCCTGAAGTTCCGTCCTCGGAACGGAAGGGAAAGCAGTACATTGGCAAAAGATGGCGTCATGACGCCATCTTTTTTGTTTTTGAGAATTTAAGCCACTTGTCCAAAGTCTAGACGAAATGGCGTATTAAAGCCATCAAAGGGTGGGCGAGGTTTTTTGTACTAGTTTTTTTAACTTCCGGTATTGATAAATAAATATTTTATTATATAATTAAAGACTAAATATTCTTCTTATTTATAGGAATAAATGATGGCGTCTACATTATCAGATAGTAAATTTGATCAAGTTTTTAGACAAAAAATGAATGCTATTGGTGTCGACTCTGATGCTATTACAACTACTAATGTAGAGCCCGGTGTTCGCTATCCTGGAGTCAACCTTAGAGAAGTAGAAATGTTTTGGGCATGGGTTGGCCATTTTAGTTGGGAAGCAAACAAAAAATGTTATCCTGATATTGATCCTGGATTGATAAATCATTTCAAGTATAGATTACGTCATAATCCTGATGGGCGACTCCGTGTTGAAGAAAAATTTCATAAGCGTAACCCAAATCACGAACCAATTCGTGCTTGGGTTTACGATCAGGACGGGAGATTAGTTGAGAGACATTCTTATTGGAGAATTATCGATAAAGGCGTCTTGGTGCGAGCGGAGACAAAATGTGAATATCAATACGGACCTGATGGACGATTGACTTCAGAGACAGAGGAATTGTTTCCACTTGATATACCGAGTGATATCAAACGTTCAATGAGGAAAACATATGATTATAGTAATTGTAATACAGAGAAGCCTTTTGAAGTTATAACTGAGGCATTTGATTCTTATGCTAAAAATAGTCAAGAAGCAGCTAAGGAAGTGGATCCAATGAGTGAGGTAATTCAGGGCTCAGAATTGGGGGGTAAATAGGGGATTAAAGAGGTTCTTTCAACAATCAAGAAGATACAGCGACCAATAAAGGTATAGTTTTAAGTTCGTGATTAGAGCAAAACAATTTTGGTGTTTGTTGCATAAAAGTATTGTTTACTCTGAACGACAAGGCGGTATTGGACTACAAATAAATATACAAGAAGTAGTTCAATGAAGAACTGTCTGATTTGGAAGCATGGCATAAGGATGAGGGCATTACTAAGACTTATCAAACTTGTTCTCAGGCATAATAGCAACGATGATGACAGTTAAAAGATCCAAAATATAGTTTGATTTCCGTTATTGGGGATTTTGGGTAATAAATAAGTGATTGTAAGTCGTAAATTGATTTAAGTTTGGTCACCACGGTGTTCCAGTTTTGGGACAGATGGCCCACCATCCTTCGCTTCGGGAAGGCTCCCTTTTTAAAAAAAGTAGCCAAGCTACGGATGGCTGCGCCAAATAAGAATGTAAACTCAAGATGGCGTCATGACGCCATCTTTTTCTGTATTCGTGAGTTTTAAACCATTCATTCCGTTCATTATCGAGAAAGCGGTAGAAAGGGTGTTTGAGGAAGATGCCAGTTGTTTTGTACTTAATTTTTGTTATCATAGTAAATGAATTTAGCTAAAAATAAATATTTAAGTAGGTTGATTTATGTATCAACGAACCCTGCAACCGATCATCGAGCAGCAACTTCACAAAGGGAAAGTGATCGTCATTTATGGTGCGCGGCAGGTGGGCAAGACGACGCTGGTGCGTTCTATGCTAGATCATAACCCACAAGGATCTCGCTATATTGATTGCGACCTTCTGCGCAATCGTGAAGCTCTGGAGCAGCAGGATGAGATCAAACTGAAGCAGTTTTTGGGCAATATTTCTCTCTTGATCCTGGATGAGGCGCAGAGAGTTCGAGATATCGGCTTGGTGCTCAAAATATTGCACACTTATCTGCCGGATACCCAGATCATCGCCACGGGATCGAGTAGTTTTGAGCTGGCGAATACGATCAATGAGCCGCTCACGGGGCGCGTTCTGGACTATCTGCTCCTGCCTCTTTCTTATGAGGAGCTGCTCTCGCAAAGCAATCCGATTGATATGCAAAGTCAGCTGGATGCAGTGTTGAGGTATGGTAGCTATCCTGACATTGTCAATCTGAGTGACAGCGACAAAGACTTGTATCTGCAAAAACTCGCCAATAATTATCTTTATAAAGACATCCTGGAGTACGAACAACTCAAAAAACCAGAACAACTACTCAAAATTCTCCAGCTGCTTGCGCTGCAAGTTGGGAGTGAGGTGTCGTTTGCGGAGATCGGGAAGCAACTGGGACTCAATACCGTCACGGTGCAACGTTATGTGGAATTGCTCAAAAAGACGTTCGTCATTTTCCACCTGTCCGCCTTTAGCCGTAACCTGCGCAAGGAGATCAGTAAGTCAACCAAGATTTATTTTTGGGACTTGGGAATTCGCAACGCACTGATCCAGAATTTCAATCCGCTCTCGGTGCGTGGCGATATTGGAGCGATCTGGGAGAATTATTGCATCGCGGAACGGCTCAAATCGGGCTATCACCACCAAAAGGTCGCCAATTATTACTTTTGGCGGACGTATGACCAGCAGGAAATCGATCTGATTGAAGAAAGTCAGGGTAAATTGGCAGCGTTCGAATGTAAATGGAATTCAAAAGTCAGAGATAACACTCCCAAGATTTTTTTGGAGACCTATACGGGAAGCGTGAGTTCTGTGGTGACGAGAGATAATTTGTCGACTTTTCTGATGCCAGTAGCGAAGTAGAATGAATTGATTGACAGAATTAGTATTAAATATGTCAGGGCGCTGACAAATAGAGCACTTGTGAATTGCAAAGTTGTGTAGTCTGTCGTCATGATTCCATTTCTTTCGCCCTTTTTAATAACTAAGGCATCATGATAAGAAGAATTTTGAAGTGGTTGATTGTTAGTCTTTTTCTACTCTTTTTTGTCATATTCTGTCTAAAGGAAGTCTGTCAGGTTCTTCATGTTTGGACGATTTTGAATTTCTTGGGTAATACCAGTCAAATATTTGCAGTTTACTCGTTGCCTGCGCGTATTGTCTTTGCGATAGTTTATTATGCCTTGTTGATATCAGGGACAGGCCTTTTATTGCTGATCATAGCGTTGCAGCGAAAGAAAAAGAATCATTTTGTTGGTCGATTGATTGGTATTGAATGCGTTGTTTTCGTTTTGTTTGTGGTTTTCAATGCATGGATAGATCCTCGTTCTAATCCGTGGCTTCATATTCGGCAACCGGTTATCAACACGGACATCTCCAACATTGCGAAACAACCGATCCTGATCTCCACTGACAATGCCACAACGGCCCGGCTATTTTCATTCATTGCGCCGGAACAGGATGACGGTCTGGCATTGGCCGTCCTGTTGCAGGCAGAAAAGGCCGGACAACTCAGTATCCTTGGCATTACCTCCACGTTTGGCAATATCGATGGAGAGACAGCCTATCGGGTTACTCTGAAACAGGTCGCCCTGAGTGGTCTCCCTATTCCTGTGGTCAAGGGTGCGTCATATGCTGGCCAGAAGAATTCACAAGCGGTTGAGTATATTGCCAAGACCCTTCGCAACAGTGACCAGAGGGTCACCTTGGTGGCGCTTGGACCGGTCACTGACTTTGCGGCAGTATTCAGTAAATATCCGGAGCTCAAACAAAAAGTCGGGGATTTCCTGGTGGTGCGGTCAGGTCCGTACCTCAATCAAGACAGGTGGTTTTTGTATTCGTTTAACGCACTGCAGGATTATAATGCGGCCATTGCTCTCTATGAAATGGGCGCCAACCAAATCGCCATGGGTACAGAGGTATTCAAAGTCGGGCTTAGTGATGGGACAATAGCAGCAATTTCTAGTATTCGTACGCCGATGACTCAATTTATTGGCAAGGATTTGCCGTTGTGGAATCAGGAAAACAAAATGGTTCGTGGGGCCGACATGTGCCCATGGGATTTGGTTTGGGTGATGTACCTTACCGATCCCGGTTTGTTCTCAGTGCAATTGAGTAACGACCACCTCGTTTTGCATTTGCAGGACAGAGAGGTCCTTGTCCGGACCGTATTGGAGAGATTGAGTATCTAACTCTGGCTGCATTTTTTATTGCTCGGGTGCTATAATCCTTGCGCAAGTACTTATACTGACACGGGCTGTGTTGCGTTCACTATTTTAGGAGGCTCAGTCAATGAATAATTCCAATCCCAAGGTAGATGGCTTTTTGAGCAAAACAAAAAAGTGGCAGGAAGAATTATCTAAATTGAGAACCATCCTCCTCGACTCTGGACTGACCGAAGACTTGAAATGGGGGCAACCCTGTTACACAATCGAGGGTAAAAACGTCATCATCATCCATGGTTTCAAGGAATATTGCGCGATGTTGTTTGTCAAAGGCGTGCTGATGGACGATCCGAAGGGCATCTTGATCCAGCAAACGGAAAATGTGCAGGCGGGACGCCAGATCCGGTTTACCAGTGCGCAGGAAATCGTGGAGCTGGAGCTAATTTTGAAAAAATATATAGAGAACGCCATTGCCGTTGAAAAGGCCGGGTTGAAAGTGCCTCTCAAAAAGACAGAAGAATTCAGTACACCGGAAGAATTGACCAATCAGTTCGAGCAAACACCTGGCCTGCAAGAGGCGTTTGAAGCCCTGACACCAGGGCGGCAAAGAGCCTATCTGCTCTTTTTCGCTGCTCCCAAACAAGCCAAAACCAGGGTGGCAAGAATTGAAAAATATGTGCCACTGGTTCTTAAGGGCAAGGGATTGAATGACCGGTAGAGAAAAGGGAGTTGCGATTGGAGTATTTGTAGCGAAGGTGATGCAATTGCATAAAATTCAAAAACTTATCCAGCTGGCTGGTCTCCCTGTTTTTGTCGCGTCCTTGTGCTGTCTGGCGCCGATTGTGCTGGTGGCGCTTGGCTTGTCGACCGTGTCTTTTGCTGTGTCACTTACCAATGTGTTGGACGGGCAATATCGCTGGCTGTTTGATCTGGCAGGGGTTGGATTGCTGGCGGTTGGTCTGGTCGTGTACTTTCGTCGCCGGGGCATTTGTACGCTGGATCAGGCGCGGCGGCACCGCAATGAGATCATCAACCAAGTATTGCTGGCTACGATTGTGGCGGCGGTTGGTTATTATGTTTTCTTTTTTGTTCTGCTCGGTTGGCTGGGCAGGTTGTTGAAGTTGTGGGACTGAACCCAATCTTCAGCAACGGTTTGTTAGGCTGTCTGGTAAAACGCCCCCATGGGGCAGACCTGGATACATTTGCCGCATTTAATGCACAGATCCTGATTGATCGTGGGCGCTTTATTGCCCTGCTGCACAATGGCATTGACCGGGCAATGGCGCATGGCGGGGCAGGGATGGTTTTGGGGGCAACGTGCTTGGTTGACTTGGATGGCCATGGTTATTTCTTGCCAGCTGTAGAGAAGCCAAAAAGTCGATAAAGCAGGCAATGACTCATCAGTCCGGTGCCGAGAGCAACGACGCCAAGTACGTCCAAAATCAAGAGCTTGGCGTAAATACCGACACCGATCAGTGCAATACCGAGAAGAATACGGATGGCGCGGTCGATGCCGCCAACATTAGCTTTCACGATTGACTCCAGTTATGACTTGATAAATATATTAGCAACTGCTAATATGATGACATGAACAAGCAACTGTTGTCAACTCTCGCCAATCCCATCCGCCTCAAACTGCTCTGTTGCCTCAGCCGCGGCGCCAAGAACGTGACGCAGCTGATCGAGAATTGCAGCCTGTCGCAGTCGGCTGTTTCCCAGCATTTGGCCAGGTTGAAAACGGTCGGGCTGGTGAACACTACACGCGTGGGCAAGGTCATCATATACGAACTCAAAAATGAGCAGGTTGGTGCTATGGCCAACCAGTTGGCGCAATTTGTCGACGTCTGACTAGTGTCTGTGCGCGATGCATAAATTGGCTAGACAACAATTGTAATCGCGCTTGTTTGTGGGTATTCTGTGGGGCAGAATTCGTTTGTCAGGATAAAACCAATGATCGAAGTTAAAAACCTCAGTCGTATTTACAATCTTGGCAAAATCAAGGTCAACGCCCTGCGGGGGATCAATCTCGTGATTCGTGACAAAACTGTCACCAGCATCATGGGCAAAAGCGGCTCCGGTAAATCAACGCTGCTGCGGCAGCTGGGGTTGCTGGATTATCCGACGAGCGGAGAAATCCTGATTGATGGGAAACCTGTGCAAAAACTGGACGATGCCAAACGCGGTCGTTTTCGCCTGTCGCTGCTGGGGTACGTCTTTCAGGAATACGCGCTGCTCACGGAGCTCACGGCTGAAGAAAATGTTTATCTTCCGGGCATGATGCTCGGGAAAAATGGGGCGGATTTTCGTGAGCGCGCCGGGGAGTTGCTGGAGGTGGTCGGCCTGGGTGACCGCAAGACGCATCTGCCGCGGGAACTGTCGGGCGGTGAACAGCAGCGGGTGGCGATTGCGCGGGCGCTCATTAATCAACCCAAATATATCTTTGCCGACGAACCGACCGCCAATTTGGACACGTTGTCTTCGCGTACGGTGATGGAGACACTGGTCCGTTTGAATCGTGAACTGGGTGTGACTGTGTTGTTTGTCTCGCACGACCCGGATGACAAGCAGTACGCCACCGAACATGTTTTTCTCAAAGACGGCGAGGTCACCAATGCGTATCTCTAATTGGATCCATTCCTTGAAAACCGGTTTGTTTCTGGCTTTTCGCGGCATTCGACGGGGCAATAAAACCATCCAGATTCTCACCGTGAGTATGTTGCTGCTGGTTTTTCTTAACCTCGTGCTGCCACGGGCGCTACTGCGGGGTTTGATCAATACCGTGAATGGCAAACTCGTGACGCTGATGACTTCCAACGTGACGATTGCGCCACCCAAGTCACAGGCAGTGTTTGCTGATGTGGACACGATCGAAGCCGCCGCGCGGGCAACTGACGGAGTCGACAGCGTTACCGCACAGCAAAAAATCGCAGTCCAGATCAGCGCCGATGGCAATAGCACCACCTATGGCACACAAGTGGTGGAACCGGCGGAATATACACAGGTTTTTGAAATCCAGAAATACATGAAACAGGGCAGTTTTTTGGCAGCTGACGACCAGAACAAAATCGTGCTTGGCGTGCAGGTGGCAGGCGACAACAATGCCAATCTGGACTTCTATGCCACATCGCTCAGGACAGTGCAGGTGGGGGACAAAGTCACGGTGAGTTTCAACAACGGCAAGGCGGCGGAATTTACGGTCAAGGGGATTTTTGATTCTGATTTTTCGCAGGGTGATACCCGGTCGTTTATCTCGCGTGAGGATTATGCGCGGATCAATCCCACTGCCGCCGCACAAACATCGATCATCAACGTCAAACTGAAAAAGGGCTATAGCGAAGATCAGGTGATGGCCAGTTTTAATTCCCTCAATCTGGGCGTGGTGGTCGACAAATGGCAAAATCAGGCCGGTGTCCTGCGCAGCGTCACCAAGACTTTTGACGTGGTAATCATACTGTTGCAGTTGATTGCCCTGATTGTGGGCTCAATCACAATTTATATTGTGACCTTTGTTGACCTCAATAACAAACGCAAACAAATTGGTATCCAGCGGGCGATTGGCATCTCGTCGGCAACGCTTGTGGTCAATTATGTTATTCGTGGCATTGTTTATGCCGTGATCGGCAATTTGTTCGGGTTGGTTGCTTATTTGTTCGTCCTGGTTCCCTGGGAGCGACTGCATCCGTTCAAATTTCCTTTTGGCATCGTCTTTTTAGAGGTCAATGGCTCTTACCTCGTGCAGGTATTTGGCGTCTTGTTTACCATCGCCGTGATCTCCTCGGCCATTCCCACCTGGCGGGCGATCAAGATCAAGATTCTGGATGCGATCTGGGGAAATTAGCTTTTGTTTTCTATTTTTTGTTTCCAGTAAACGGCTGTCTGAGGACTGTTTTCATCTTTTCCGGCGCCACTTTACGGATGTCGGAGAGGTAAATTTCGTGGTGCTTGCCACTAGGTTTACCACCTTGGTCCTGGATGAACTGGTGGATTCTGGCAATGTTGGGGCCTTCGGCAGCAAAGGGGCCGAGGTGCATGAGCTGAGCGGAGCGGACTTCGCTGTAGGATTCGAAACGGATTCTGTCCACGGCGGCCAGTTTCTTTTTGGTCTTCACTTCTGCCAGCGTTTGGATAAAGAGTTCTTTGGTCACCACGTCTGGCTGCATGATCATGATCGTCCAGAGCCAGTTGTCGCGGTTGCCGTTTACGAAATCGTTCATATCGTCAGCCCACCACAGGCCCTCCAGCGGCAGGACGCCGAAGTCAAAGCCGGCGGATTTCCTGATGGCGAACTTGAGGGCATAAGCCACCGGGAAAATGGTCTGGATGGCGTCGGTGTAGGCCTGGCACTCGCCGGGGCTGCCCTGGCCGTCGATCATGAGGAAGTTTATGGCCGGGACTACCACTTCTGAAACTGTTTTGGCCGAAGGGTTGTAGAGGTGTTTGAGGTCTTTTTTGAAGTCGGTTTTCATGGGTGGCCTTGAGTTGATGATTTATCGTGGCAGTGCCGGAAGCGAGTTTGCGGGCGGGTTTGAAAGACCAAGACTAGTCAGATGATCAGTTGATCTTGATGGTTTCCCCGCTCATCAGCTTGCGGATGCCGAAGGTTTTGTAAAACCTTGTCAGCGTCGAAAAATCCACGCAATGCATGGGATAGAGGTAGGCTGGCTTTTGTTGTTGAAAATAGAGGATTGTGGCTTCCACGGTTGATTTGTCGGTGGCAAATAAGTGAAAACCGCCGAGCACAGCGTAAAGATTTTGGCCGGTCACTTGTTTGGCGTATTCGCAGATATTGCAGATGCCGGCGTGGGAACAGCCGGAGATGACAACCGTACCTTGAGGAGTTTTGATTGCCAGGGCGGAATCGTCGAGCATGTCATCTGATTTGTAAACCCCTTTTTCAAATGCTGTGACGCGGGGAATCTGGCCAAGATAGTATATGTCAGGGCTGAATTCCAGGGGATCTTTGGACTGGGTAATGTGAAAATCGGTCTGCAGTTTGTGGGCATGTGAAGGAGCGAGTTTGGGAAGAATTTGAGGATGAACAATAAGCGGTTTGGAGCTCGTGAAAGGATGGTTTTGCAAACCCGACGCATGGTCGTCGTGATGGTGGGAGAGAACGATGTAATCGGTTTGATTGAGGTCAATATTTAGTTTCTCGGCGTTGCGAGTAAATACGTCAGAGAATCCGGAGTCAAATAGAATTTTCGTATTTTGTTTTTGGATCCATAGCGACAAACCTCACTTTGCCCAAACCCCGATGTCACTGGAGCTGTTTTCACAAAGCAGAGTAATGTCCATGGATGCCCTTATTGAAGCTTGAAGCAAGCAGTTGGATTATAGATTGACGGATGTGGTTTGCATAATTCGTCTATCGCGGTAGCGCATTGAACACATAACCCATGATCATGATACCAATAGTGGTGATGCCAAAGAAAGTGTCCAGAAGTTTATTCGTAGATCGGGATGTTTGGGTGTACCTGTGACTGAGATTGTTTATAATGGAAGCGAAAGTGGGTTTTGGGTCGGTTTTGACCTGGCTCGATTGGCACAGATGATCGGAGTTACAGCCTAGCTAAATCAACGAATCATGGCGATCAGAGTGAAAATGCCAATGGTATTGAGTACCATGGATAAAATGACAAACAGGTAGGTCGGAATCGTAGAAAGTCCCATCAAACCGACACCTAGTTCATCCGGCAGCGGCGAGGCGATAATGGCGGCACCGAGTAGTGGGATGGCTCGCCTTACCAGCTTTTTATCAAAATGCCGGCTGATTTTGAGTTTTTTGTCGAAGATGGCAAAAAGGTCTTTGATCTCGTTGGAGATGCCGCTTCTGACCAGTTCAAAAATGGTCAGATCCGAAAATGACGCCCCGAGTCCAGCGACTGTCGCCAACGCCCATAGCGGATACGATGGGGACAAAGCAACCAGGATGATGATGCCTGTGGTAACGGTGAAACTGGAGGCAAAAAACATCCCGCCTAGGAATACGCCAAATAGTTTCAGGCTTTTGATCAGATTCATAAAGGATTGAAACCATGCCATTTCGGTCACCATCAGAGCGACATAAATGCTCAGCGCGGCCAGAATCAGGTTGCGAAAACGCCAAATATGCTTAAAGGGTTTCCTTTTGTGTAGTCCCAAAATGCTCCATTGCCGCCATTGTTTGGGGAGTCGTTTATCGATGACTGCCAGGATTTCGGGCATGGATTTGTCCTTGGTGAAAGTAATTATCATGTCATTTTACCATAGAGTTAATACTTCTTTCTATTACCTAAGCCTGTCAGTTTAAATCATCAGTATAAAAAAAGAATGGCGGAAAAATGCCATTCATTGATGTTCATGGGCCAAACTTTGGATGTTTACCTTGGGATAGCGTTGAAGACAAAACCCATGATCATGATGCCAATTGTTGTGATGCCAAAGTAAATAGGGAGTAATTTGTCCGCAGATCGGGATGCTTGGGCATGGCGATGCCTCGAATCGATTACGACGGTGTCGAAGGCGGATTTGTCGATTTAACCGCTCCAGACTGGCGCAGAACATCGGCGACGGAGCAAAAAATTATCGTATCACGAGATTGAACAGATACCCCGTAAAAACGATCCCCAGCGTCAGGACGGTGATATAAATAATCAGTAGTTTTGGCTTGAGGACTTTGCGCAGAATGATCATTTCCGGAAATGAAAGCGCCGTGACTGACATCATGAAGGCAAGCGCCGTGCCAATAGGCAGGCCTTTGCCGATCAGGGAAGTCACAATCGGGATGGTGCCGGCAGCATTGGAATAGAGCGGCACACCGATGACCACAGCAGCCAGTACGGCAAATGGATTGTTTTTTCCGGCAATGCGGGCCAGGAAATTCTCCGGGGCATAGCCGTGGACCAAGGCACCAACAGCAACACCAATCAGAACATAGGGGAAAACTTTTTGAACCAGAGCGGCCGTGTAGTGGTACGATTCCCGGAGCCGGTCAGAGAAAGTGTTTTTGATGGAAATGTTGGCGTTTTGTACCTTGATCTTCCAGACGTAATCCTCGACGAGGTGTTCCAGTTTCATCCGGCCCAGCACAAATCCAACCACGACGGCAATGATCACACCCCAAGCAATATACAAGAGGGCGACCGAGGGGCCAAACAGGCCCAACAATAACACGGCCGCCACTTCATTGATCATGGGTGCGGCGATGAGGTAGGAAAAGGTGACGCCGAGAGGTACGCCTGATTCCACCAGGCCGATGAACAGCGGCACAGCCGAACACGAACAAAACGGCGTGACGATGCCCAGCAACGCAGCCAGCAAGTTGCCGACGATCTGGAAGCGATTAGTCAGTAATTTTTTGGTCTTTTCGGGTGGCAGGTAGGAACGGAGGATGGACACGACGAAAATGATGAGCGCCAGCAGTAGGAAAATTTTGATGCTGTCGTAGATGAAATAATTGATGGCGTCGCCCAAAACACTGCCTTTGGTCAGGTGAATGACCTGGTAAGCCAGAAAATCGGCAAGCAGTTGTACCGGATAAAAAGGGTCCATGTTATTGGGTCTCGCTCAGCAGGGTTTTGATCTTGTCGATTCCGGCCAGCGACCCGACCAAAACCGGTTTGCCATTGATGGCCAGAACCGGACTGCTCATCAGGCCCATTTCTACGATTTTACCGACATCGGTTACGTAGGTTACGTCGTCTTGGAGCCCAAGCTCGGCAGCAGCCTGCTTGGTAATTTCGTACAGCTTTCTGCAGTTGGCGCAACCGGAACCGAAGACTTCAATTTTCATGCATATTCCTTGGTAGTGAGAGAAAAAAGCGAGGCGGTGATTTGTTGGCCGGAGGCGGTCAGGGAATAGAAGATTTTTTGCCCTTGTCTGCTGCTAGTGACAAGACCGGCAGCCTTGAGGTCGTGCAGATGGTGAGAGATCAGGCTTTGAGAGAGAGTAGCATTTTGTATCAATTCACAGACGCAATGTGTTCCCTGGCTCAGGATACAGAGCAGTTGCAGTCGACTCGTGTCGCCGACGATTTTCAGCAACGCGGAGAGTTTCTGGATTTGTTTAAAGGTGGCGTGGTTTGGGTTGGAACAATTATATGAACGCATATTCATATAATAGTCTTATTTTTTATAAAAGCAAGGGAGTTAACAGGATTGCTAAATGGCCGTATACTCCACCCGACTGGTTCTTAGTCGGTTTTGCCCATGCCTGCATCCAAGCTCAAAATCCCTCGCCGCGTCTGGTATCTCAGCCTGGTCAGCCTGTTCAACGACACCGCGTCGGAGATGCTCTATCCGATTATGCCTATTTTTTTAACCCAGGTGTTGGGCGCTCCGGTGTTTGTGGTGGGCATCATCGAAGGTGTTGCCGAAGGGATGGCGGCTTTTTTTAAGGCGATCTTTGGCTACTGGTCGGACAAATTGCAGAAACGTAAAATTTTTGTCGTCTCCGGTTATGGCGCTGCGGCTTTGTCCAAAGTACTGATCGCGCTTGCCAGCAGTTGGCCCATGGTGTTGCTGGCGAGGACGGTGGACCGGCTGGGCAAAGGTGCACGTACTGGGGCGCGTGACGCCTTGCTGCTGGAAGAAACCGACGCCACCAACAAAGGTTTTATCTTTGGCTTTCACCGCTCCATGGATTCGCTGGGCGCGGTGATTGGGCCGACGATTGCGCTGGTTTTGCTTTATTTACTGCATAATAATTTTCGTACAGTGCTTTATCTGGCAACGATTCCGGCGGTGCTCAGCTTGCTGTTTTTTGTTTTTATTCAGGATACGCGCACAAAAATTCTTTCGAGCAAAGTTTAACTCAGCCTGTCACTGTGGGGAATGCCACGTGAGTTCAAACTGTTTCTGGTGGGCATGACAATTTTTGCGCTCGGTAACAGTTCCGACTCGTTTTTGATCCTGCGTTCCCAAGGGCTGGGGCTCAGTCTGGTCGCGGTGATTTCGGCCTACATTCTCTATAATCTGGTTTATTCACTGGCCTCCACGCCGGCCGGACGGCTGGCGGACCGGATCGGGGCGCGCAAAGTGCTGGTCATCGGCCTGGCGATCTTTGCTCTGGTGTACGCCGGATTTGCGTTTAATACGAATCCACTGCTGGTTTGGGCATTGTTTGGAATTTACGGGTTTTATATCGCTTTTACCGACGGCATTTCCAAAGCTATGATTGGCTCGCTCACGACGCAGGACAAAGCCGGCACGGCCTATGGCACGTTTTATACCATAACCAGTCTGGCGACACTGCTGTCCTCGATCATCGGCGGTTTTTTGTGGTCCCTGCTTGCGCCGGCAGCCACATTTGGTTTCGCGGTAGTGTGCACGTTGGTCGCGATCGGGGTGTTTCTATTCCTCTAATTTTGGCGAGTGAATTTTGCTCAACGACGGTATCTTTTTTTGTGCGTAGTGGTTGTTTGGGGTAAGTCTTGTGGCAGCTGGTATTGTTTATTGGCTTTTACCTCAGCCCGCCAAGTGGCGCCACTTATCCCTTTCACCGCGGACAATGGGTTCCCTTTCGGATCACAGGCTGCTGACGATGCTGATCGCGCTGGTGGTTTTTCTTTTTAAGCGAAAAATTGGTATTGCCTTGATCTTTGTATCTCTGGTCGTGGGCATTGCCCGTATTCTAGCCTTTTCACACCATCCTGTAGACGGGGATTGAAAGCCAGACGACTGCGCGCTCGTTTTGGGCGTGTTGTTGGGGATAGCGTGTTGTAGTAAAATATAATTCTGTAGTTAATTTTGTACCCAGGTAGGGTGAATGCCGAGTAAGCCAGCACGCCAACAGGAGAATATAGCAGAATTAGCGCCAACGTCGGAACGTTCACAGCCACTGAGCCTGGATGCGGAAGCCTTCGATCGGGTTGTTGATGACAAAAGAAACGTAGCCGTCAGTGAGCTTCAAGCGCTGCGCGAACTTGAAAAATATCGGGAAAAAGGGCAACTGGTTCCGGCAGAACAACCAATTTATGCTGTTTTGCAGGGCATTATGGAAAAAGTTTTGCCAGGAGAGCATTACAAGTTAGTTGTAGTTGCGGATGATGCTTTTGTTTGTGAGACGGTGTCCTCGGCTCGGCTTATTGTACTGTCGGCGGGAGCAATCCGGGAGCTGAGTGAATTTGGACAAGTCAGACGTACGCATAAGGTTGAGTTGAACCATGGGATGTTGGCATTGTTGCAGCTGCATGAATTTTTTCATAGTGACGAGGGTGCCGAGCGACAGTTTATTGGTGAACGGTTTTGTGATGTGGAAGCATTACTGCGTTGTGCCCAGTTTTTTAATGCCCAAGATGCGGAAAAGGCTTTCCGTTTCCTGCGTGAGCGATCTCAGCAAGAACGGGAACAAACAGGCAGTGAGGACGAGCTGGATTTGAATCCAACACATCCGGGAACATCTGACCGTTTGAATTCTGCAATGGTGATTACTCAAGATCCGCAACTCTATCTGCATGGTCGGGATTTGCGATCAATACGAGTGCCGGCAGAAGCTTTACAGCAGTTAGCCAAAGTCGAACAACACCAACGCCAACAAAACGAAGCTGTTTATCACATTGGTTCGTTGCCGGATGCGGAAGCGACGCTGGACCAGTCCGGCAGTTTGAGCCAGCTAGTGGAAGCGGCTTATGGTATTGGTGATTGGCATCAGGCGGAAGCTGCATTGGAACTTAGCAACCGGCCAGATTTTGGAGCGCTGTTTATCAGCGGTTGGCATGCGTTTGAGCATCTCCAGAGAGGGGATGAACTGTTTGACCAAGATAATGTCGATTTTGCTAATTGGGAGGATTTACCGTTGCAGCGCGATGGCTTGCATTTGTTTCGCAAATTACGGGAAATGCGTGCGCAGGGTATCGAGGTGATGACTCAACCATTGTCCAAAGAAAAACCGAACGCGCGTGGGTGGACCCGATTTGAGAATAATTTCATGCGGGCGAGAGAGGTCTGCAACCGTTTGGGGAATCGTAGTCTGGTGGACTGGATGCGGGCGATCGATGGTGGAGAACTGCTTCTGTTTGGCAGAGAGGATTTGCTCAGCCGACTGCGGACCTGGCAGAGTACACTGAGGGATACTTTTCATTATGATCAAAAAAAAATAACTTACGATCGCGAATTGTGGGATGTTTTGGGTATTCAGGGAGAACCTGAACAGATTTTTAACATTTTGACTGAAAGTATGGGCAGTAAGTCAGCAGACGATGAAGAAGATGACGAGAATCCTTATGGTAGACGGCAAGCCAGGATTGCCAATCAAAAATATGATATCAACTGGGACAATCTGACGGTGATGCTGGATCAATTTGAGGATTTGATCGCTTTGAATATGTTGCAGGCGGCTGCCCAGAGAGGAAAGCCGACGGCTTTGATCAATGCAACGCTGCGGTCGCAACATGATCTGGATTGGCAGCGTGTTCAACAAGCGTTAATAGCTGCACTGGAGCGTCAAGGAGTGCAATCAGAGGCAATTCGCAATCATCTGACGGAGCTAATCGGCCGTGAGGCTGGTCTGGACTTGCCTGCGCTAAAGGGCTCCCCGGATATGGATGCGTTGGCAGCAGCGGATTTGCAACAACTTGTAAAGCGTCGCGTTTTGGCATTTCAACGTGGGGACGCCAACTCCAAACGTCTGATTGCGGGTAAACGATTTAGTCGTTTTGGTCAAGCGTTGGGAAATTATTTGAGTCAATTTGTGGGGTTTGAATCTGAACTTTTGCCCATGGCGAATGTTCTGAAATTGGAAGGCGAGGGTGGAATTCTGGTGGATACTGGCAGTTATCCGACCTCAGTTACGTTGACAGATACCTATTCAGATGCTCCTGGTGCTTACTTGGGAAATGAGGATTTAGCCACTCTGGTAGCTGGAAGTATGGCCCTGGGCAAAGCAAATCAGGATCGTTTCATACGGCGCTTTTTTCCTGCTTCCAAAGGGAAAAACATAGAGCGGGGTGATCGCCTTTCCCTGCCCGTCGACACCTACCGGCAAATCATTGATCTGGGGATAGGTCAGCACAGTTTGGATACGGAACAGATATTTACCATTTTGCAATCGGCGGGTCGGATTGAATTGTACGAGCAGTATTTGCCCCTGATTGGGGCGCATCTGGACGAGCGGTTCTATCATGACTGGATGCAGCAGGCGCTTGGTCTGGATGGTGACAACCGTCAACTCGATTTGGAAAAGCTGAATGCTTACATCGCCGCTGGCGGTTGGTTGGGATACAAAGGGGATTTATTACAACAGTTCCGTACATCTCGATCTGACGGTAAACAAAGCAAACTTTACCTCATCAGGAATAAACATGCCGAAAGTTATCAGGAGGTGGATTTCGGGTTGATTTGGTCCGACGGGGGAGATCGCCTGCCAAAGGAATTAAAAGATGTCCCCCGTGCCGAAATGACCCCTGAATGGGCGGCGCGCTTAGCCGGGACAATTTTACAAACAATACAGGACAAACAGGGGATGACTGCTGCACAGCGGGAACACATGTTGTCGCATGCTTGCCAATTTTTGGACCTTGTTCCAGGTGGTGACGAGCACTCGAAAGCAATTTCAGCCATATACAATAGGCTTAGTACTCTGTTTGAAGAGCGCTTTTTGCCAGTTGCTGAGCTTGATCCTGAGATTGTTGCCGGCATACTCGCTATTTTGGATGACGTGGACGATCCCTTAAAGGTATTGGCAGGATTGAGACAAAAAATCATTACCGTGGAAGAGGGGAAACCTCTGGTTGCTCTGGTACAAAAAATCGCTAAGAAAGTGTATACAATCACTCGCATGCGTCAATTGGAGCGTTATCCAGCCTGTGCCTATAAAGACAATCAACTGGTCGATTTCTTGGGTTATGATGATGAAGTGGGATTGGATCTAACTCGTTTCGTGTTGCGACAACTCAGTCCGGCATATTATGCGGCGGTTGACAGGCAGGAGGGAGATTCTGCGGATATGATTAAGCTGATGCCTGTCCTGGACGGTTTCCGATACGATATTGCCTTGCGCTCTTCAGATTGGTCCGAACGCATAGCGTTGCAGCAGGAGCGCATGTTGGTTGAATATGATGACTCACTACATTACCGCTTCCAGCACGAAGTTGAAAAGCTTGCAAAGGAAGATGCCCTCAAACAAGTTGCGCGAAAATCGCTTGTCTATGGCATCAGAAGAAAAAATGTTTATACTGATTTTTTTAACAAACAGATCGAACAGGGTTGGGATTTGTTTGAGACAATGGCTCAGATTGAAGCATACATGCCGTCTTCTTTGTATCGGGATTTATTGATTGGACAACTTCTGTTTGATTATCTTTATCGCAACCAACCGTTGGCCGCGGACGAAGATTCCTTGGCGGTATGCAAAGCAGCTTGGGATTTGAGCCATGGACCTGAATTAAAAGCCCATCTGGGTGTGAAATTGACCATGCTGGAATTGGACCACAACGCCAGCAATGATTTAATGCAGCTGATGGCGATTGTCGAAAAATATTTACCTGAGCCGAACTCTGCGAGAGACAATATAATTGAACAGTTATTGCGAACCCATTCTGCCACCTGGGAACAAATTCAAAAGGCGCGACAACTGCAAATTGGTTATAATTATGCAACGAATATCGACACCTTGGCAGCACGGGGGTATGGGCTGGGATTGCTTTCGGGATTGGCTGACCATCAGCCTCCTCAGAACAATGCGGACATGATGACATTTTTGTTGGATCGACGTGAGCACGTGTTGTGTCCGCAGGATAT
Source organism: Candidatus Wirthbacteria bacterium (assembly GCA_903889905.1). GTDB lineage: Bacteria > Patescibacteriota > CG2-30-54-11 > CG2-30-54-11 > CG2-30-54-11 > CAISZI01. The sequence goes on along the minus strand of CAISZI010000046.1, from coordinate 109,558 downwards.
TACAAAAGATTTTTTTACTCCGCGCGTCCGATCCAATTTGGCAGGATTGTTGCAGAAGCGTCTTTCAGATGGGGTTCGGGATATTAACAAAAATAATCCCAAATTCACTGCTGCAGAAATCGCCGTAGCTTTGGATGAAATCATCGAACTGTTGCTCGTGTTTCTGCATCCCAATAACGAACCAGAACTGCAACGCAGGCGGTCGAGAGTTTCCACTTTTGAACAGCGGCTGACAGAGTTTACTAAGCACCATGAGCGTCTTGGAAAACAGTTAGGGGCATCATTGCAAAGAGGTTCCGGCAAAAGTAGTAAAAATGGGGAAATTTATGCAGTGGATTTTCTCAATCTGGTTTTTGTGATTCCCTCAGATGATGAAACAGGTACTGTTTCGTTTCTGGCAGATAGCCTGAGCGGAGTTTCGGGTGAGATCAAAACGCTCAGTTTTAATTCCCTGGGTAAATTGTTTCGCACTGCCAGTCACAGTGAAGTGCGCGAGATTGTCTATCGACTGGCAGTCAGCAACAATGGCTTTATGACAGCCGAAAACTTTGCCACAGCGGGGTTGAAATGGTTGCACGATATCGTCGATTATTACACAACACCATCGCCAACGGATTCTGGCGAAGCTGCGACATCTGAGACATGGAGTGCAACAGAAAAGCAAACACTGCAGACGGTGTTGGAGACAGTCTTTGGCAGTGTCACGCCCGAAGATCGGGCCGAGCTCCTGGCGCAATTTGTCGAGTTGGTGATCCGGTTCGATGCAGAAAGTGAGCGTCGACCGACGAAGTCGGAATTGATTGCCATGATGCTTTCCGCCGGCGACTTGTTGGGACGGATCGCGGGACAGAATGCCAGTTTGATACAGGACGCCGGCCTGCGGGGTGAGTTGCAGACGTTCTATGATGACTTACCTGATATATCCAAATCAGCTTTGATGGATTTATTCCGGCAGTTGGGATTGACTGGGCAGTTCGATGGATTTGGCAAGGTATTGGGCAGTGCCAGTAAGGCCACGGTTGTGGAATTGCTACCCAAATCCGCTCACGGACAAGAGGATAAGGTGACCAAAGTTGCCAAAATTGTGCGTTTGCATTTAACCAAACGTCATCTAGGAAAACTCAAGAATTACGCCACCACCATTTTTGCCAAGTTACACCAACAGGGCATTGTGAAAGTGGATATTGACAGTTTACTGCAGGATCTGTTCCGGGAGTTGGAAGGGTCGATCGATATGCGACATGAAGCGACTAATATGCAGTGGTATGCCAATCAGGTAAGAGCGCTTGGCCTTGATCTCGGTATCCCTGCGGTGAACAGTGTGCCAGACAAACGCGTTTTGATTATGCAAAAAATAGCAGGCAAGACGTTGGCACAGATAAGCAGTGATGCAGTGAAGCAACCGTCAATGGTGGGAGAGGATGTTGAAAACAATCCGACCCTGGCCCTACAAATCATGAAAGCACTTGGGCAGATGGTGGAAGTCATGAAACAGGGACACCGCTATCCGCGCGATTTACATCCCGGAAATTTAATGGTCAATGGAGAGCAGACATCTTTGCTTGATTTTGGCGAAATTGTTGAGTTCAAGGCAGAAGACTGGGATTTGTACTTTGGGTTGATGTTAGCCGTGGTCAGCAGGAACGTGGAGATGATGGCCAACTTATTGGATGAAAAATTCAAGGTGCAAGAACCGGATCGATATACCAGTGAGAATGTTTCGCTGGACGGGTTGCTGGCCGATTTGCTGAGCTGGAGCCATCGCAATCGGATTGAAGGAGGCATCGAATCATTAGTGAGCATGCTCAATTCCCTCAATTCTACCCTGTCAGCATTGCATTTTTCTCCGGAAATGGTAGTGCAGTATGGCCAAATCGTCGGGACGGTGTTGAGTCAAGCAGGCAAGGTGATTACTCCTGGCGAGTAAAGCAGGGGAAGGCTCAAACTTTCTTTGATGAGTGGTTTTTGTGTATAAATGAACAAAACTATTTAGTATGACTGGGTTAGGTACTGGAGTGGTAACCGACAACTTGATTTTGCTGTTGTGCTCAGCATTGTCACTGTGTGGGACAGCGATGATTAGATGGAGAAATAATGGAGGTTGCGGTATAATTAAATGAAGGCTTAAAAACAAAAATGAGAAAAGATGGGTACCAAAAAGGGTTTGACGTGTTTTATTGCAGGTTTGCTCAGTCTTTTTCTCTTTGTCTTGCCGGTGCAGGGTGAGCAAAAAACGGGTTTTTCGACTTTTACGACAACGACACAATCTCTGCCTCCCTACAAAGACGGCGAAGTACTGATCAAATACAAATCCGGTCAAGGTGTTACGGTCGATTCCGCGCAGGCCATGAGTAGTGAAAACTGGCACAAACTGATCCGTCTTGATCAGGTCAGCACCCAGATGAGTGTTGCTAAAATTGATGATGGCAAATCGGTGGCTGATAAAGTCAAAGAACTGCAAAACGATCCGCTGGTTGAATATGCCCAACCCAATTATCAATATCGTGAATCCGCGTTGGGCACCAACGATACCTATGCCAGTTCACTGTGGGGACTGGATAACACGGGCCAAAGTGTGAATGGCACTGCTGGCACGAACGATGCTGATATTGATGGGCCGCAGGCATGGAGTCAGGCAGGCAATAGCATTCCGGCAGTGACTGTGGCTGTGATTGACCTTGGCGTTGCTTACAATCATCCGGATTTACTTGCCAGTATGTGGGATGGTAGTAGCTGTCTGGATGATCAAGGCGCTGCATTAGGAGGTTGCCAGCATGGTTATGACTTTGAAGACAATGACAAGATTCCTTTACCCACCAGCAGTGATCATGGGACACATGTGGCCGGGATTATTGCCGCGCAAATTAACAATAGCATTGGTGTGGCCGGCATAGCGTCCAATGCCAGAATCATGGCGCTCAAGACCGACCTGTCTACCGCTCAAATTGTGCAGGCCATTCATTTTGCCGGTGTCAATGGCGCCAAGGTGATCAATGCCAGTTTTGGTGGCTATGGTGATGTCTCCATCGACCAGGCCATGTATAACGCGATTGCGGGATTCCCGGGATTGTTTGTGGCAGCAGCCGGAAATTCAGCTTATAATCATGATCTGGGCGGTGCTTATGTCGACTATCCGGCTGGCTTCAAGTCCACCTCTCCGGCGGGGCCAGGTTTGGGTAACGTAATCGTTGTTGCCGCATCAAATTCCAGCGATCAACTCAGTTCCTTTTCCGATTATGGCGCCACCACGGTGGATCTGGCTGCGCCTGGTCAAACGATTTTGAGTACAGTGCCGGATATTGCAGTGACTGAAAATTTTGAATCGGTAACACCCCCGGGACTGGGTACGTATTTCACCCAAACGGGAAGTGGTACATGGGCCACGTATCACTCTAACATTACCAACAACACGGTGCTTTATAGTGATGCTAGCTATCCCAACTACCGTGCTGGAGTGGACTCAATCCTGACTTCCAATGCCATGAGTTATGGGGGCGGGTATATTAAATTTGATTACCGTTGTGACATTGCCCTGATCAGCGCTACCCATACCAGTCCCGATTACCTTGAAATGCAAGCGTCGGCCAATGGGACAACCTGGGGAGTCCTGGGTTTTGCACCCAGCTATGGTTCTGGTACCACCACGTTTGATTTGAGCAATTATGCCGGGTCTGCTTTTCGGGTCCGCTTTGTCTGGCATACCGATGCCGCTGGCGGAGACAAGCCCAACGATGCCTGCTACATCGACAATCTCAACCTTTATGACACCGCCGCTGCAGTGGGGTCTTATGTTTTTAAAGATGGCACCTCGATGGCCACGCCCTATGTTGCGGGCACAGTCGCCATGATGATGGGTATGCGACCGGACCTTTCGGCCAGCAATATCAAAACGGCTCTACTGCAGACTGGCGACGTGCTTGCCAGCCTGTCCAGCAAAGTGATTGGCGGCAAACGGCTGAATGCCTATCAGGCGGTGGTGGCAGCACAAAATATGGACGTGATCCCGCCCACTTTGAGCTTTACCGACAATGTGGCGCAGGGACCAGTTCTCAGTGACACGATCGCGGCAAGCTGGGGCGACGCCAGTGTAAAAAAATGGAAATATAACATCAATACGACCTGTTCAGTCAGCGCCAGCGATTACGATCATGTCGACAGCGACAGCATGAATCAAACCGATCAAACGCACGATGGCCAGTATCTTTGCCTGTATGGTGAAGATGCTTCACATAATGCGAGCGAGCTGGCGTCGGCTTATCCCATTAACATCGACATCACCAAACCAGTCATCACCATTCATGCTCCGGATAGCTCCCTTGCCACGACCAAAACAATCACAGCCAGTGCCAATAAAGGCACTTTGACGCAAGCGGTGACGACAGGTGCGGTCTGTGACGCAACATTAACCTTTGGTACCTATCAAAGCCTGACTTTCAGCAATGTCGCCGATAATGGCAAGCGGGTCTGTTATTACGCCTTCGATAGTCTCGGCAATCATGATTATCAACTTTCCGTCGCGATCGCGGGAATCGCCGCTGCCTTGCCAGTCATCCAGATCACGGACCCAACACTGACTCCCGCGCATGGCAAGGTGGTTTCTGCCGTCGTCAACTACGGTACTTTGATGCTTAAAGTCCTGGCGAACAAGCAGGAAGATTGCAGCGGTAGTGGCTTTATCGATCAGCACGCAATCGTTTTTACCGCAGAATCGGATAATGGAAAAGTCGTTTGTTTTCGCGCGACGGATGGCAATGGGAACAGTGACTATCTGCCGTCAGCGGAAATCAGCGGTATTGATTATACCCGTCCGCAACTGCTCAATACGATGTACTCCACCACCGAGCCGACATTGGGCCCGGTCGTGGTAACAGTGACGGCCAATGAACCCGTGACGATGACGAATAACGGTGGTAGTTTTAGCTACAGCTTTACGCAAAACGGGAATTTTACTTTTAGCATGATGGACGTGGCCGGGAATAGTAATGACATTACCGTGATTGTCAGCAATATCAAACCGCTTGGCGAGGTGCGTGCGTACAGTTTTGTCAAACGCATGTATACCCGGGTGCTTGGCCGCAATGCGGATCCCAATGGATTGTCCTACTGGGAAAACCGGTTGTTAAGTGGTCAGGCAACGAAACTGGGTATCATCCGTGCTTATCTCAATACAGAAGAGGATTACCGCAATTATGTGCAGAATATTTATCATACTTTTATGCAGCGTGATGCCGATCCAGCTGGACTAAGTTACTGGACCACCCAAATGTTGCAGGGGCTTAGCAAAACAGACCTGATCGCCAACTTTGTCGATGCACCGGAGTTTTTAGATCAGAATACGACAAGTTTTATGCAGGCGCTTTACTTGAATTTCATGAATCGGGCCGGTGAGCCCAATGGTATGGCGTACTGGACCAGTGTCATCAATGATGGTGTCAAAACCAAGCAGCAGGTGATCCGTGACTTTTTTATTTCATATGAATTTAATGCCAAATATGTGCAGGAGCAGTACCAGCAAATTTTGGAGCGCGGTACAGACAGCGCCGGTGAACAGTATTTTGTCAGTTTGTTGCAGCAAGGCATGGATCGTTTACGGCTGACGTCCATTTTGCTCGATAGCGATGAGTTCTGGAATAAGTAATCCGGTCAATCGATTGAGGAGTGCTTCGGTTTCCGCTTTTCCCCAAATCAGCGGGGGGATCAGTCGGAGCACATTGTCCCTGGCTTGAATCAGGATCAAGCCTTGCTCGTAGGCCAATTTTTTGACTTTGCCCACGTCGATGGTAAGTTCTACGCCGATCATCAGCCCCATCCCCCGAACTTCCTTGAGCAGTGGAGACTGGAGCTGTTTGAGTTTGGTCATGAGATCTTCGCCAGTTGTTTGGACGTGGGACAGGAATTTTGGGTCGCATAATCTTTGGAGAACATGCAACGCGACACTGCAGACAAAAGGACCTCCGCCAAAGGTCGTTCCGTGTTCGCTTGTATGCATGGCGCTCGCAACCTGGTCGATCATGAGCACGGCGCCAAGCGGAAGTCCGGCCGCGAGCGGTTTGGCAATGGTCATGAGGTCGGGTGTGATGCTGGCGTGCTGGTGAGCCCAGAGCTTGCCGGTACGGCCCAGGCCACATTGGACTTCATCGCAGATGAGCAAGATGCCTTGGTCCGTGCAAAGCTGGCGCAGGTTTTGGAGAAACGCGGTGGTGGCGAGGTGAATGCCACTCTCGCCCTGGATGGGTTCGATGATTATTGCGGCGGTATGCTTGCTGATTTTGTGTCGCACAGAGGCCATGTCGTTGAACTCGGCAAAGGTGACGCCGGGCATGAGCGGGCGAAAGGGAGCTTGGTATTTTTCGCTGTCCGTAAGCGCCAGAGCGCCCATGGTGCGGCCGTGGAAGCTGCCGTAAAAGGCGATGATGTCTTTGCGGTCAGGGTTGCCATTTTCAACCTGAAATTTGCGGGCAAATTTGATTGCGGCTTCGTTGGCTTCGGTGCCGGAATTGGCGAAGAAGACTTTGTCGGCGAAGGAATTCTTGACAAGCATTTGGGCGAGCTGTATTTGGGGTTCGTTGTAGTACAAATTGGAGGTGTGGATCAGTCCGATGGCGCTCTGTTGCATGGCTCGTGCAAGACTGTCGTCACCATAGCCGAGCGCGTTGACCGCTATGCCGGCACCGGTGTCGAGGTAGCGCTTGCCATCCGTGTCCTCCAGATAGCAGCCTTTGCCGCTATTGAGCACAAAGGGCGGACGGGTATAGGTCGGGGCGAGAAAATCGTGTTCAGCCTGGATGATTTGAGCGGTGTTCATCGCAACTCCTTGTCAGTGGACACATGGGTTTTGTCTGGTGTGAATATCGTGCCTTTGTTTTGGCCAAGTCCGTCGAGACTGGTGATGCGGACTTTGGGTACGCCGCTTTGTACCGCTTTGATCGCAGAGCGGACTTTGGGAAGCATGCCACCGGTGATAATGTTTTTGTGGATCAGCGTTTGAGCTTGTTTTGGCGTGAGGGATGGGATTGTCAGCTTGTCCCGCATAACTCCTGGGACGTTGGTCACGAACATCAGTTCGTCCGCCATTAACGCCTTGGCAATGGCACAGGCGCAGCTATCGGCATTGATATTGAAGGCGTGGGTTCGAGACCAGGCGATGGGCGCGACGACCGGGATGATAGTTTGTTGGGTAAGTTCCAGCAGCACCGTCGCTTTGACGCGGGTGATCAGGCCAACAAAACCGAGATCGCCATTTTTAATTTTTAGTTTGCGTGCCGCAAGCAGTCCGCGATCTGCTCCACTTAATCCCATGGCGTCGCCACCGGCATGTTCGAATGCGGCCACGAGGCGCTGGTTGATGCGGCCGCAAAGTACCATCTGGGCAACCTGGAGAGACTCTTCATCGGTTACCCTCAGGCCGTTGATGAACTGTGGCTTGAGTCCAAGTAGGGTCTGCAGTGCGGCGATTTCCTTGCCACCGCCGTGGACGATGACGGGAATGTCGGGCAGCTTGACTACGGCTTGGGTAAAACGGACGAGAAACGGCGGGTCATCAATGTCATTGCCACCGATTTTAATAATGAGCATGGTTTTTCCTTGGATTAAAGCAGGGCCGTGGTTTCGTCCAGGCCAAACATCAGGTTCATGTTCTGGATTGCCTGGCCACTCGCGCCTTTGATCAGATTGTCGATTGACGAACAGAGCACGAGTTGCCGCGGTGAGGGAATAAAATGCAGCGACAGCACGCAGACATTGCTGCCCTGGCTGTGGGCCATGGTCGCGGTTTGACCGGCGGGCAACATGCGGACAAACGGCTCGTGCCGGTAAAAATCCTCCAGCAGGAACCGCACCATGGCTTCGTCCCAACTGTTCTGCAGAGGCACATACAGTGTGGACAAAATACCGCGACTTACGGGTACCAGGTGAGGTGAAAAGATCAGCGCAAAGCCCGGATCAATAGCCTGCAATTCCTGTTCCATTTCTGGCACATGGCGATGCTGGTTGCCCAGAGCGTAAGGCAGAACGTTTTCGTTAACAGCCACAAAGTGATTGTTGGCTGCTGGTGTTTTACCTGTGCCGGAAACGCCGGATTTGGCGTCGATGATGACCGTCCCGGCGATTGCATGTGCTCTGGCCAGTGGATCAAGGGCGAGTAATACGCTGGTCGGATAGCAGCCGGGATTGGCGACCAGTTGGGCTTGTTGGATTGGGTTGCGATGCAGTTCCGGTAACCCATAGACCGCGGAGGACAACAGCTGCGGTGCTGGGTGCACCCTGTGGTAGGTGCGCTCGTAAAGATTCGGATCATGCAGGCGAAAGGCAGCTGACAGGTCAATAACTCTTGTACCTTTTGACAGCATTGGTCCAGCCAGTAATGCCGCTTTGTCAGAAGGCAGTGCCAGAAAAGCCAGGTCGATCGGTGCGGACGGGACGTGGTGATGCGGGTGCAGCATATGGTCGAATGGCACGGGGGCTACGTCACAGAGTTTTTTCCCGGCAAAAGTATCGGAAGTCATGAAGACGATACGTACATGGGGATGACGATTTAGCAAGCGCACCAGTTCCAATCCGGTGTAGCTGCAGGCGCCGTAAATACCGATGTTAAGCATGACGTCCTCCCTGATGAAAATTAAGACAACAAAAAACTCCGCCATCACGACAAAATTGTCGGGACGAAGGAGTTATTCACTTCGTGGTACCACCCTGGTTCCCCGTGGTGATCATGGGATCAAAATTTTGACCCAGAATCTGGCGGGCTCATTGGTCGCTCGCTGTATGCCAATTGCGTTTCATTGTGGCTGGGTTGTCGGGGCTTGCACCTGGTTTTTCCCCGATCGCTAACGTTTCAACATGGCAACAATTACTAAAAGTGGCACGAGCTGTATTTAATTGTGCTTTGATTATAGGCCTTAACGGGATTTGGTCAAGTGACCAATGCTTGCAGCAAAGCCATTCTGACTCCGGGCCAGGATGGCTTTGCTGGTTAATTTCGTTTGAGTTTAGAATCCACCACCCCTCATGCCCATGCCGCCTTCGTGCATGCCACCACGCCCACCGCCCATGCCGCGACCACCCATGCCTGGGCCGCCGATACCAGCCGTTTTGGCTGCTGTGAGCGCATCGTTAATGGTTGAAATATCAATGCCCAGGGCTGTTGCCATGGTCTGGTTGTTTTGATCCTCGATTTTTTGCATGGCTGCCTGGCGTTCCGTTGGTGTGGCCGTGCTCGGCAAAGCATCCATGGCGGTTTTGCGGGCAGTCATTTCGGTCTGACGCGCAGCGGCAGTTTCAGTCGACTGTTCGGTCTGGCGATAGGTTTCAATTTTTTGCAAGACGTCGGCCTGGGCCTGAGTCATTTTGCCACTAGTGACAGCCGTGCTCAGGGTTTGCGTCTGAATGTCAGTCCGGGTCGAATCCACCGCGGCCTGCAGCTTGTCGCTGCTGATGCCGATTTTGGTGGCTACCTGGGAGATGAAATTGGAGACAGTGGAATTGGTCGTCGTGGCCGCATGGGCGACGGTGAGCGCACCCGCTGTCCCGACGAGTCCGACAACGGCGACAATGGCGCCGGCGGTTAGATAGGTTTTGAGCGATTTTTTCATTGATTTCACCTTAGAATAATAGTTAAAGGAATGAACTGACGAGTACTGCCTGCTGATTAAGTGGTTAAAATCCATCTTTTAGCGCGAGAGTTGATTGATGGTGCCATCGTTCGACCACTCCCGATGACAACACTACTTTAACGGCACGGGGATAAAATTTACTTAAAGCTATAATGTCAAGTTTTATACAGCTATGTTGGCGTTTTGGTGCTATTCTTGTTTCGTATTACCTCCACCCCAGGTGGGTGTATAATCTAATGGGAGAAAAGGATGGATGCCAAAAACCAAGCCACACTCGTCAACCTAAAAAAAGCTCGCTCCCACCTCGACCGCATCGTCAAAATGACCGAGGACGGCGAGTACTGCATCGACATCATGCAACAGAACCTGGCAGTCATAGGTCTTTTGAAGTCCGCACACCAGATGATGATGGAAGGCCACCTGAATAGCTGTTTCAGTAATGCCATGAAAACGACCAACGAAGAACGCAAACAGAAAATGGTGCAGGAAATCCTGACTGTTTCCAAGCTCGTGAGCAAAACCTAAACAAAAGGACTCGCATGGAAAAAATAATCGTCCCGATCAAAGGTATGCACTGCAAAGCCTGCGAAATGTTGGTCGAAGAAAAGCTGCAGGAATTGCCGGGTGTCAAAAAAGTCAAAGCCAGTAACAAGAAAAATTTGGTCGAGATCGTATCTGCCAAACCGCTTGCCATGAAACAGCTCAAACAGGCGGTGCAGGAAGCTGGCTACAGTGTGGGTCGTGATGATCCACAGGCTCTGATCAATCGTGATTCCACCGAGCTTGTCGAACTTGGGCTTGCCGCCGCACTTGTGGCCCTTGTTGTTGTTTTGGCACGGGCCCTGGGATTGATGAATTTAAGCATTGGCAGTGGCGGTAATCCATCCAGTCTGGCGGTAGTGTTTCTGGTTGGGCTTACGGCCGGAATCTCGACCTGCATGGCACTGGTGGGCGGATTGATTCTGGGACTATCGACGCGTTTTGCGGAAGCGAATATGGACGCGACCTGGCAGAAGAAGTTCACACCACATCTTTTATTTAACATCGGACGTATTGCCTCGTATTTTATGCTGGGCGGCATCATTGGCATGCTGGGCAAGGCGTTCCAACTCACGGGCATGATGCTCGGGGTGCTCACGATCGGGGCGGCGGTCGTGATGCTCACGCTGGGTTTGCAGCTCACCAATCTGTTCCCTCGACTCACCAACTGGTCATTTGCGCTGCCGTCGTGGTTGGGTCGCAAGTTGGGTGTGCAGGAGAAAAAAGACCGCGAGTACAGCAACCGCAATGCCATGATTCTTGGTGCTCTCACGTTTTTTCTGCCGTGCGGATTTACGCAATCGATGCAGCTTTATGCCATGACGACCGGCAACTTTTTGTCCGGTGGCTTGATTATGGCAACGTTTGCGTTGGGGACGGCTCCTGGTCTGCTGAGCGTGGGCGGTTTGTCTACGGCATTCAAAGGCATCTGGGCCAAACGATTTTATAAGTTCGCGGGTGTGCTGGTGGTGGCACTGGCTCTGTTCAACCTCAACAATGGGTTTAATCTGACGGGCTGGAGTTCGATTTTTGACGCCGGCAGTTCCACCGCAGCAGCTCCCGGTGACGCCAACGTCAAGCTGGAAAACGGAGTTCAGGTCGTGCACATGCGGCAATCGGCGTCAGGGTATACGCCCAACAAATTCACTGTCCAAAAAGGCATTCCGGTACGGTGGATCGTGACCGGCACTGATCCCTATTCCTGTTCGAGTGGTATCATCGCTGCCACGCTTGGCGTTCGTCAGAATTTAACCCAGGGCGACAATGTGATCGAATTTACGCCGCAGCAGGTGGGAGAAATCCGGTTTAACTGCACGATGGGTATGTACCCGGGCAAGTTTGTCGTGGTGGAGAGCGCCGCAGGATCCTAGTTTTATTATCATCAACAAGGAAAGACGTATGAGCACAACAATCAAGTTAAATGGCATCACCTGCGAAGGTTGTGTCAAAATGGCCAGCAAGCGGATTGGCAAAATTGAAGGTGTGACCAAAGTGGAAGTGAACCTGGATGGCACGACCCAAATTGAGGCGGCTCGCGCCATTGGCAAAGACGAGATATCGCAGGCCCTGGTGGACACTCATTACAGTGTCGCCGAAGTTTAATCTTTTCAACCGGAAAATGAGCATGAAGATCGTAAATCTCAAAATCACCGGTATGCATTGTGCATCGTGTGAAATGCTGATCAAGGAAGACGTTGGGGAAATGACTGGAGTTCATTCGGTTTTGGCTGATTTCAAAACCGGTAGTGGAACAGTAACTGCAGATGACACCGTTGACCTGGCGCGCGTTTTAGAGACCATCAAAGCGGATGGTTATGAGGCTGTTGTCGTCAGCGAAAAGGAGATAACCTCAGAACAACCGCATGCGACTACGTCTGTTGTGTCTGCAGCAAAGCCGTCTGTGGCTCCGGCTGCGACAAGTACTGGCAGCGAGCGTGTTTCTCTTTCCCTTTCGGGCATGCACTGCGCCTCGTGCGCGCTGCTGATCGAAAAATCACTGCGCAAAGTGCCGGGAGTACAAATGGCGAATGTTAACTTTGCCGCCGAAAAAGCACTGGTTACTGTCAGCGCCGGAGTTGCAACAGATGTCCTGCAAAACGCTGTCAAAATGGCCGGTTATGGTGCTGCGCTTGTCGATAGTCGTGATACTGACCATGATCGCAAAAAGCGAGCCAAGGAAATCAAATCCTATTGGAACCGTTTCTGGGTTGCGGCTGTTTTGAGTTTGCCGATGCTGTATTTTATGCTGCTCAACTGGTTGAAATTTTTGCCGGGTGCCAGTTTGATGCCCTATTTTGGCTTAGCTTCCTTGATCCTGGCAACACCGGTGCAGTTTGTGATCGGGGTGGGGTTTTACAAAGGGTTCTGGGCAGCTTTGCGGATGCGGACTTTCAATATGGACAGCCTGATTGCGATTGGCACCAGTACGGCGTTTGGGTACAGCCTGGTTAATTTTATCAATTTTGCTTTGACGCAGCACTCGCTACTTGGCTTGAATGGCGAGATGGTGCCGGAATTGTATTTTGAAACCGCCGCGTTTTTGATTACTTTTGTGCTGCTGGGTAAATGGCTCGAAATGCGCGCCAAAGGGCAGACCTCGTCAGCCATTACCAAGCTCATGGGTTTGCAAGCCAAGACAGCGCGCGTGGTGCGTGGCAGTGAAATGGTGGACATCCCGATTGAGCAGGTTGTTGCAGGCGACATTGTGCTGGTGCGACCAGGTGAAAAAATCCCGGTGGATGGCCGCATCGTGAAAGGCAATTCGTCCGTTGACGAGTCGATGCTGACGGGTGAAAGCCTGCCGGTGGAAAAAAATGTGGGTGACAAAGTGATCGGCGCAACGCTCAACAAACACGGGAGTTTTGAATTTGCTGCTGAACGCGTGGGTAGCGAAACAACGCTGTCACAGATCATCCGACTGATCGAAGATGCGCAGGGGAGCAAGGCACCGATTCAGGGTTTTGCTGATCGGATCGCGGCGGTGTTCGTGCCGGGCGTGATTGGTATAGCACTGCTGACTTTTCTGGTTTGGTTTTTTGTCCTTGGTGCGACACTATCCTTTGCCTTGATGGCCTTCACCGCTGTGATTGTGATTGCCTGTCCCTGTGCTTTGGGGCTGGCCACGCCAACCGCAATTATGGTCGGTACCGGCAAAGGTGCCGAGCAGGGGATTCTGATCAAAGGTGGTGAGCCCTTGGAGGCAGCGACTCGCATCGATACGATTGTTTTTGACAAAACTGGAACATTGACCAACGGCAAGCCGGAAGTGACGGATGTGGAATTTTTTGGTCAAATTTCAGTCACAGAGGTTGTTCGTTTGGCGGCGAGCCTGGAGTTGTCGTCGGAGCATCCGCTAGCCGAAGCGATTTTGAACCATGCCAAAGGCCAAAAGGTTGAGCTTAGCGAAGTTCAGCAGTTTAAGGCGATTCCCGGGCACGGCGTGCAAGGCCAGATTGGCGAGATGACTTACTTTTTGGGGAACCGGCGACTGGTTGTTGAAACGTTGGGACTTCTCCTCACCGCAGTGAATGCCAAACTGCAAAACTTCGAAACCCAGGGCAAAACTGTCATGTTGCTGGCTACCTCCAAGGAAATCCTCGGTGCGATTGCCGTGGCGGACACGGTCAAAGACACGTCGCGGGAAGCTATTAAAATGTTGCAGCAGCGCAAGATCGAGGTCTTTATGCTGACCGGAGATAACCAGCTCACAGCTATGGCCATTGCCAAGCAGCTGGGGATTACGAATGTGATTGCGGAAGTCTTGCCGCAGGACAAAGCCAACGAGGTGAAACGGCTGCAGGGAATGGGTAAACACGTGGCCATGGTTGGTGATGGGATCAATGATTCGCCCGCTCTGGCGCAGGCAGATCTGGGCATTGCCATGGGCAGCGGCACGGATGTGGCCATGGAAGCGGGCGGCATCGTCATCATCAAAAACGATTTGCGCGATGTGGTTACGGCACTGGAACTATCGAACGAAACGTTTGGCAAAATCAAACAGAATATGTTCTTTTCGCTGTTTTACAACGTCATTGGCATCCCGATCGCGGCGCGCGCACTAGCTGGTTTTGGTCTTGTGCTGAAGCCGGAACTGGCCGGGCTCGCCATGGCCGTCAGTTCCATCTCGGTGGTCAGTAATTCTTTGTTGATTCGTTCGTTTCGTCCACGGCAGCGCAACTGGCTCTCGATTATTGCACCGGTGGTGATGGTGGTGGTGTTTACGGCCATGTTTGTGGAATTTGCGCGCTTAAGTGCGGGGATGTAAAATGCGAGCCCGTGGTTTGATAAACAAATAGTTTCGGAGATTCGATCAAGTGGCAATGATTAAGCGTTATTTTATATTCCCGCGATCAAGCACAGATCCGATTGAAATATATTTTGGACAGGCGATTGCTAAAGAACACATTGCGGATGCCCGCGAGATTACGATGGAGGAGGCAAGGGATTGGGCTATTCAGGCTAGAACAAACTCAGGTTATTCGATTGTCGGCTTGGAAGATATCAAGGGTTAAGCGCCACCAGTCAGCCACGAACCAAGGGAATAAAACATACCAAGCATGTTTCTATAAGACAAAGGGCGAACCTTCTGTTGACCTTGAAAGACAAATTTTGTAAATTATCGACCGTTCAGGTTTATTACCAAGGGAGCGCTGCCAGATCCAGGCAGGTAAAAGTGGTTACCACGAGCTGGTTTTTTTCGCGTCAGCAGCTTTAATCCCCAATATCGGGTTTTGGGCATTGTGAGCGCATCTGGTTGTAAAAAAATGGCCTTAATCAGTTGATTTTAAGGAAATCAATCTGTTACTATTAAGACAATTTTAGTATGCGTTCTGTTCGTCGAAAGCGATATCCCTGTTTTATTGTCAAATTGGAGATAAAAAATGAAAGCAAAGTACTTGGTCGGTGCAGTCGTAATGGTTGTGGTCTTGATTGGGGGATATATGGCAGTCAGTGGCAAAACCAGTGCCAGTCAGAGCAACAATACCCCCTCGGCTCAGAGTTCCACTGCCGCCACCACCGGCTCGGAAGTCGCCAAACAACTGTTCCAAAGTTCCAGCGATGCCCAGTTCTCTTACCAGATTTTCCCGGGAACTGTATCGGCGCAGGCCAAGACGGCCATGGCTGGTTTTGCCTTGACCACCCAAAGCATGACCGATGGGGCGACGCAGGTCATGCTGTCAGCCCAAAATCCTGGCTACCAGACGCAGGTTTTTACCCTCAAAACGGGAGAGAAACTGTATTTCATAGAACGCATGGGCGGTGATGATCACGCGGCACAGGATACCGACACCAATCTGGGTGATGACAAAGGAGTTGTCGTGGATGCCTCGGGGTATATTGTCCCGTCCGTTTAAGTCTTTGCGCGACGGGGTGATGAGGCATGCTTTTGATGGTTTTGGGGCGCTGGGGGGTTAGGAGGAGGGTTGGTGTGCCTTTTCCCGGGTTTGGCGTTTGGTGGGCTGGTGGCCATGGATCACGGTCAGCTTTCCATCTTTGATCTCAGCCACATGTGTGGCGTATTGCTTGACGTAGTCGGAGTGGGTGATGACGATGACGGTCTGGCCGCCTTCGTTTAGTTTGTGCAGGAGGTTCATGATTTCCTCACCGGATTTGCTATCCAGATTGCCGGTAGGTTCATCAGCCAGGATAATGCGGGGGTGGTTGACCAAGGCGCGGACGAGAGCGACTCGCTGTTGTTCGCCACCGGAGAGCAGACTGGGCAGATGATTACCGCGGCTTTCGAGACCGACCTGGGTGAGCAGTTCTTTGACTTTCTGCTTGTCGGTACTGGAGCGTTTGGCAATGGCGGCTTCGACGTTTTGTGCTGCGGTGAGGGTTGGAATCAGATTGAAATTCTGGAAGACGAAACCCAGCATGGTTTGTCTCAACTTGGCGAGAGAACCGTCGCTTTGTTTGGTCATGTCGTGGCCATCGATGGTAATCTTGCCGGTGGTGGGACGATCGAGCGCGCCGAGGAGCTGGAGTAGGGTGCTTTTGCCACTGCCGGACGGGCCGATGATGACCCAGAATTCGCCTTCGTTAACGGTGAGATTGATATGGTCCACGGCGTTGATGGTGGTGGAGCCTTGTTTGAATTTTTTGTAGAGATCAGCTATCTCAATGAGAGCCATGGGAGGAATCCTTATGTAGAGGAAAACAAATGACTGAGCTTGCGGAACAGGGACGAAGATAAATGGGGCTGTGTTAAGGTGTTGGTTCTTTTCATTATCCCATACGTCCGGGTGCCGGACATATGGGATAATTCCGACTAAGTTCGCAGAATCACTAAGTCGTCATTATTCCAAATTGCGTAGCGCAACCTGGGGGCGCATGCGGGAAGCCTTGAACGAGGCAACCAATCCGGCGAAGAGCGAACCGACAATCGAGACGAGCGTGCCCACGAGCAATGTTGACGTCGCCAGCGTGACATGGAGTGCGACAGTGGTTGAGACATTATTGCTGGTAGCAGTTTGCGCGGCATTGTTGCCACCTCGGCCGGGTCCACCCATGAAACGGCCAATCATACCACCCAGGGAGGAGTTGAGACTGGAGACGTCGGCGTTGAGGGTGATGTTGGCGTGATTGAGGACGTAGATCCCGATCAGGGCAAAGCCAATCCCGAGCGCGGCGCCGATCAGGCCAAGCACAAAGTTTTCCATCAGGATCTGGCGGATGATTTTGTAATTGCTCCAGCCAAAGGCCTTGAGTGTGCCGATCTCTCTGACCCGTTTGTTGACCGAGAGCAGCGTGATCAGGGTAACGATGATAAAGGCGGCGATCAGGACGATCAGGCTGATCACCCCAACGAATTTGTTCATCAAACTGGTGACGCTGGTGAGAGAGCCACTCACCTGTTTGGCGGTGTCGGCGGCACTGGTTACGGTAGCGCCGGTAAAGAGGGCGGCGAGCGCAGTTTCACTACCCGAGACATTGGCGGCATTGGTGGATTTGATCAGGAGGATGTTGACGCGGTCGGTTTTGCCTGAGAGCTGTTGGAGCAAAGGCAGACTGACGTAGACGTCGGCGGTGTTGGTGTAAAGTTTGGGTTCGACGATACCGATGACAGTGAGGTCTTTTTGGCTGAGGGTTAGTTTGTCGCCGACCTTGATGTTTTGTTTCTGGGCATAGCTTTGGCTAACGATGGCCTCGAGCGGAGAGCTCGGCGTCGTTGGAGTTGCCGTTGTGTCGGTCTTGGTCGTGGCGACCGCGGGGATGGCGGAAAAATAGGAGCCCTGGATCACCTGGCTGGGCAAAATCAGACCAATGTTGTTTTGGGAGAGATCAACACCGGCAATCGTGTAGTTGGAGGTTTTGATATTAGTCTGGGGTGTGTCGACATTCTGTGTCACGGTTTTCTTTTCCGTGGTGACGGTGGAGGTGACTTGACGTTGGGGAATTGCACCTCTTTGTGCCTGGCGCATGGCCTGGCGGCCTTCCTGGGAATTGGGATCAATGCCCTGGGCTTTAAGATCAGCCATGGCTTTGGTTTGTGCTGCCTGCATAGCTTGCATGTCGGCATCAGAAAGTTGTGGGACATCCTGGCGGACTTGAATCTGGTCGCCACCATAGCTAAAGGACGCGGTAATGGTCGGAATCGTGCCTTCCTGGTGGGTGACGGTCATGATCAGGCCGGTGGAGTAATTGGCGACCAGACTGGTATCAAGCCCGAGCGTGGAAGACACAGGGAAAGTGAGATTACTACCTGCGGCAAAGGTATCGCTTTTGAATGCATCGCCAGCTTTGCCCAGTTTGGACAAATCTGTGAAGACGTTGTTGTCGGCCATCAGGTCGTCACGGGTGGTCTGGTCGATTTGTTGTAAATTGTCCTGGCTCACGGTGCGCGTCACCAGCATGTCGGTGCCAACACTGGAGAGGGGATCGAGCACGGTTTGTTGCGAAGTTTGCAGGCTGCTGGAGACCGAGATGATGGCGATGATAATGGCGCTGGCGATTGAGAGGCCGAGCGCGATGGTGAGCGTCTTGCCAAAACGGCGCAGCAATTCGGCACGCAGATAACTGAGGTAGAACATAGGCTCCTTTATGTTAATAACGGGGTTAGCCTTTCACTCGATTGGTGAAAGTCTCAATTCATTATCTGTCGCAAAGTTTAAAAAGAACTTAAACCTGGGCCGGGGGTAGTTTGATCGTAAAAGTTGACCCTTCGCCGAGTTTGCTTTCGACGGAGAGTTTGCCGTGCAGGCCATCGACGATGGTTTTGGCAATCGACAAACCCAGGCCATAGCCGTCGTGGGCGTCCCTGCTCCGGGCCGTGTTGGCGCGGTAGAAACGGTCAAAGACATGGGGTAGATCTGAGGCGCGGATACCCAGCCCTTCGTCGCGGATGCTCAAACAGGCATTCCCGTTTTTGTGCTGTCCGCTGAGGTGAATGGTTGTGTGGGCGTCACTGTATTTGATGGCGTTATCGAGCAGGATCACCAGCAGTTGAACCAAGCTCTGTTCTTCGCCAAAGACGATGAGGTTGGGTACTTTGTCATCGACGGTGATTGCTTTGGATTGCGCGAGTGGGATGACTTTGTTCAATGCTTCACTTACCACCGCCTGCAGCGCCACCGGTTGTCGTACGGCAACTGTTTGTTCCTGTCTGGCCAGCGTCAGCAAGCCATCGGACAGGGTTTTGAGTTTGGCGACTTCTTCGATATTGGAGGCGATCAAGGCTTTGGCATCCTTGAGTTCCAGTTTGGGTTTGCGTAGGGCGACTTCACTTGCGGTTTGCATGGCAGTGAGCGGTGTCCGAAGTTCGTGCGAGGCGTCGGAAATAAATCGGCTCTGGGCGGCCATGGCGGCTTCGATCGGGTGCAGGGTGTAGCGCGCGAGCGCAAAGCTGATTAAACTGCCGGCTGACAAAGTGAGCAGATTGAGGACAATCAAATTGAGAACCAGATTGTTTTGGCCATCCTGGATGCGTTGCTGCAGAAATTGGTCGACCTGATTTTTGATCGGTCGCATGTTGGGGTTGCCCATTTGCATTTCATAGACCGAGCTTGGCGGGAGCTGGCGATTTAATTCGTGCGCCGATGTGTTGAACAGGACAAAGCTAAAGCCAATGCTCATCGCCATGATAATGGCCAGATAGGAAAAGGTGAGTCTGGCCGTGGCGGTTTTCAAAAAACGCATGACACGAGGCAAGTTCATGCCGATTCTCCCAGTTTGTAACCAAAGCCGTGGACGGTGTGGATGAGTGATTTTTTAAAAGGTTTATCCACTTTGGCGCGTAAGTAAGAGATAAACACTTCTAGATTGTTGGGCAGCACATCGGCGTCAAAATCCCAGACGTGGGTGAGGATGTTGTTTTTGGTCAGCACTTTGCCTTGGCTACGCATCAGGTACTCCAGCAAGGCAAATTCCTTGGCCGACAGTTTGATCGGTTTGCCAGCGCGCTTCACTTCCTTGGTCACGGTATCGAGGCTGAGGTCAGCCACTTTGAGTACGGTAGAGATGGCTTCGTGCGGGCGGCGGAGGAGCGCCCGGATGCGGGCAAGCAGGACTTCAAAGGAAAATGGTTTGGGCAAATAATCGTCGGCTCCCTGGTTCAGGCCTTGGATGATGTCGCGATTCTGGTCGCGGGCAGTGAGCATTAGAATTGGCGTGTGAATATTGTTTTGGCGCAGCTCGCGGCAAACTTCCATGCCATCGCGCTTGGGCAGCATCACGTCCAGCAGGATCAGGTCGTAGTCGTCAAACAACCCAGCCTGGAGTCCGGCCTCGCCGTCAAAGCGCACGTCCACGGCGAAGGATTCCTGCTCGAGGCCTTCCTTGAGTGCTTGCGCGATCTTGTGTTCGTCTTCGATAATGAGTATTTTCATGAATGGAGTATACCTCGTAAATGCTTAGAAAAAACTTAATGGTTGGGACGAGTGGGTTGAAAAATTAGCAAGGAGTCAAATCCGATCCCGAGGTTTGACTCGAAGGTAGTTGCGTTTGGCACGACCTTGGTTAGATAGTTGGCTCGCTCAACTTGGCGGTTCATTGCCACTGGCTAAGCGGTGACTCATGCGTGACTCCTTGCTAAATTTTCAACCCGCCCGTTGGAGTAGAGTAAAAGATTACTTTAACGGTGTTTTTACACTTAGCTTAACAGCAAACGTTGATACAAGTCCGTGACAAAATGCAGGTTGTCACTTATCACGGTGATCTGGACGCCGCTGGTTGTGTTTTTTATATCATACGAAATGTGGTCAGCCCCAAAAGTCTGACTGGCATCTCCCATAACCACGGTTTGCTGCTCCTTGAACCAGTTTTGCAGCCACGCGCTCACATTTGCTTGGGACGAACTGATGGTAATGGTTAGCCGGTGACTGTCCTGAGCCAGATTGACTTGGAGATTGTCGGAATTTTGCCGTGCTTCACTTAGCCAGTTCTGGATACGTTGACGTTCGTCGGCACTGGGCCAGGGAGAAACTTCATGAACAATTTTTATACTTTGGCGGCCCGAGATCCTTGTTGCAGCTTGTGTGGCAGATGGGGTGAGGACACCAAAGCTCAAGCTCATCAGGGTGATGGAGAGGAGGCGGGAAACGGTTCGGGTGGTCATGTTTTTCAGGATTTAAGAAATGGTTGATTGCAAGCGAAGTCTAGAGCCCAATGATTAAAAAATATTTAAAGAAAATTAATCACAATAAAATCCCGCGTTGCAGGCAACGCGGGATTTTATGTCAGGGTTTTGGCGACTTGTTTTTATGCTGCGTCCGAACCGGCGAACTGGCTGTTGTACAAATTGGCATAGAAGCCGTTTTGGGCCAGGAGTTGCGTGTGTGAGCCCTGTTCAACGATGTTGCCATGGTCCATGACCAGGATCAGGTCGGCGTCGCGGATGGTGCTGAGACGATGGGCAATGACAAAGCAGGTTTTGCCTTTCATCAGGTTGTCCATGGCTTTTTGGATGAGGACTTCGGTTCGGGTGTCGACCGAACTGGTGGCTTCGTCCAGGATAAGCATGGGCGTCTTGGCGAGCATGGCACGAGCAATGGTCAGTAGCTGTTTTTCACCTTGTGAGATATTATCGGCTTCTTCATTGAGTTCGAGGTCGTAACCTTTGGGAAGCGAGTTGACGAAGTGGTCGACCTGGGCAGCCTTGGCGGCGCTCAGGATTTCGGCTTCGGTGGCGTCGGGTTTGCCGTAGGCAATGTTGTCGCGGATGGTGCCATTGAACAGCCAGGTGTCCTGCAGCACCATGCCAAAGCATTTGCGCACATCGGCACGCTTCAGGTCGCGGATATCAATGCCGTCAATTTTGATTGCACCGCTACTGACGTCATAGAAACGCATGAGCAGATTGACCATGGTGGTTTTGCCAGCGCCGGTGGGCCCGACAATGGCGATACGCTGGCCGGGTGCGACTTTGGCCGTGAAGTCGTGGATGATGGTCTTGTCAGCATTGTAGCCAAAGACAACGTGGTTGAATTCCACGGTTCCTTGAACCTGTCCCAAGGATTTAGGATTTGCAGCTTCGGGGATTTCATCGGTTTCGGCCAGGAATTCAAACACATGTTCGGCGGCAGCGGCGGTGGATTGCATGACGTTGGCAATATTGGCGGTCTGGGCAATGGGCTGGTTGAACTGGCGCATGTACTGGATAAAAGCCTGGATATCGCCGATCTGCAGTTTACCGTTGATAGCGAGGTAACCGCCCAGTACCGCAATCCCGATATAGCCGAGGTTGCCAATGAAGTTCATGATCGGGAACATCAGGCCAGAGAGAAACTGTGATTTCCAGCCGCTGACAAAGAGTTCATCGTTGATCGTGCTGAATTTGGCGATGGAGCGCGCTTCACCGTTAAAGACTTTCATCACATTATGGCCCGAATACATTTCTTCGATATGGCCATTGATATTCCCCAGCGATTCCTGTTGCTGTTTGAAATAGCCCTGGGACTTTTTGACAATGGTGGTAATAAAACCCATGCTAAGTGGCAGCACCAGTAACGCGACCAGAGTCATCCAGAAACTGATCGAGAACATCATCACCAGGATGCCGACCAGCATGGTCACTGAAGTGACGATCTGCGACAGGCTCTGGTTGAGGGTTTGGCTGACGGTGTCGACGTCGTTGGTGACGCGACTGAGGATTTCGCCATGGGTTTTGGAATCATAGAATTTGAGTGGCAGGCGGTTGATTTTGGCGGCAATGTCGGTGCGGAACTGGTAGGTGATTTTTTGCGACACACTGGTCATGATCCAACCCTGTATGTAGCTGAAGATCGCACTCAAGGCATACAAGAACAGGAGCAACATGGCAGTCTTGCCCAGGGTGTCAAAGTTGACGCCTGGACGGTGGCTAAAATCCAAGGATTGAATTTTGGCAAGTTGATCAGCTGGGATTTTTTGCAACGCCGCCGCGGGTGCACTTTTGAGAATCTGGGCGCCAGTGGTGCCGGGAGCAAGCGTCGTGCCTGCAGGCAGGCGGGCCATGGTTTGGTCATAGACGGTCATATTGATGTAGTCACTGACGACCTGGTTGGTCATGTTGCCCAGGATTTTGGGGCTCATGATGCTGAAGACAGTGCTGAGGATGGCGAAAACAATGACGATGATAATCGAGATCCAGAAAGGACGCATGTATTGCACCAGTTTGCCCAAAGTTCCTTTGAAATTTTTGGCTTTGGCGCCGCCCATCATGCCGCCCATGGGGCCACCCATGCCACCCATGGGACCGCCCATGCGGCGAGGAGGTTGTTTGGGAGGAATCGCGTTGTTGGGTTGATCACTCATTATTTGGCTCCTTCGAGAATGGGCTTAAATTGCAGCGGCGTGGTGTTGGCTTGGGACTGGGTGTGGTTTTCGGCATAGGTGCTTAATTCTTTTTCCGACAGTTGCGAGCGCGCGATTTCCTGGTAGACCGGGCAGGTTTTCATCAGATCGGCGTGGCGGCCCTTGCCCACCACATTGCCTTCGTTGAGCACGACAATCTGGTCAGCGTCCAAAATCGTGCTGATACGCTGGGCCACAATCAGGACGGTCTTGTGGTTGATTTCGGCTTTGAGCGCTGCGCGTAGAGCTGCATCCGTTTTGAAGTCGACAGCCGAGAAGCTGTCATCAAAAATGAAAATTTCCGGGTCGCGTACGACCGCACGGGCAATGGAGAGGCGCTGTTTTTGGCCACCTGAGACATTGGTTCCACCCTGGGCAATGGGGGCAGTGTATTTGTCTTCTAATTGCTCGACAAATTCTGTGGCTTGGGCAATGCGGGCGGCTTTGGCAATCTGTTCATCACTGGCGTGGGGGGCACCGTATTTGATATTGGAATCGACGGTACCAGAAAACAGCACGCCTTTTTGGGGAACATAGCCGAGTTTGGCATAAAGGTCTTCCATGTTCATCTGTCTTACATCGACGCCATCGATCAGTACCTGGCCCTCCGTCACGTCATAAAAACGTGGGATCAGGTTGATCAGGGTGGACTTGCCACTGCCGGTACTGCCGATAAATGCTGTCGTTTCTCCTGGTTTGGCTACAAATGACACATTGCAGAGTACGGACATTTTGGCGCCAGGATAAGCAAAACTCACATCTTTGAATTCGACGACGCCGGTTCCCGCCGCAACGGACTTGATCGGACTTGTGGGGTTTTTGATGGTGGGTTCTGATTCCAGTACTTCGGCGACACGAGCACCCGAAACCGAAGCGCGCGGCACCATGATGAAGACGATTGAGATCATCAGGAAGGCCATGATCACCTGCATGGAATACTGCAAGAATGCCACCATGTCGCCGATCTGGAGGTTGCCGGTATTGATCAGATGCGAACCAACCCAGATGACGGCTAGCGCGGTGACGTTGAAAATCAGCATCATGAAAGGTTGCATCACGACCATCAGGCGGTTGACAAACAAATTGACATCGGTGAGGTCACGGTTGGCTTTGTCAAAGTTCACCGCTTCTACTTGTTCGCGATCAAAGGCCCGGATGACGCGGATGCCGGTCAGGATCTGGCGGGTCACCAGGTTGAGTTTGTCGACGAGTTTTTGCAAGGCCTGGAATTTGGGGAGAGCAATGCTAAAGAGCAGCACGATAATGCTAACCAGGGTCGCAACGGCCAGGCCCATAATCCAGGTCATCGAGGGCGCCATCTGATTGGCTTTGAGAATGGCGCCAAAACCGAGGATCGGGGCATAGAGCACAAAGCGCAGGATCATCACCATCACCATTTGGATCTGCTGGATGTCATTGGTGGAACGAGTGATGAGGGATGCAGTGGAAAAGCGATTAAATTCCACAAGTGAAAAACTTTCGACTTTGGTAAAGGTTTTGGCGCGGATGTCTTTGGCAAAACCCACGGCCACGCGCGAGGCAAAGTAGCTGACAATCACGGTACAGACCGCGCCCAGCAGCGCCACCAGCAGCATGGTAATGCCGGTGTTCCAGATGTAGGTGTTGTCTTTGAGCACAATGCCCTGGTTGACGATACGAGCCATATAGTCGGGGAGTGCGAGGTCAGTTTGGACCTGCACATACACCAGTGCGATGATGGCCACGATCTGTAGCCAGTAGGGTTTGAGGTACTTGGCGAGTTTGAGCATGCTTATATTCCTTCTTTTGGATTAACGCTTTTGATTTGGTTGATATAAGTCGTCATTTTGGTGAGCAATTGAATCAATTCGCGGCTGTCATCGTCACCCAGAAATTCCACCAGGCCACAGAGTTTTTTCCAAAATCCTGCCTGGAGTTTGTCCACCAGCAGTTTGCCCCTGTCCGAAAGGGTAACCAGGGTGACGCGCTTATCGTCTGGCGAGGGCGTACGGCTGATGTAGCCTTTGTTTTCCAGTGCGGTGAGGTGATGCGTGATGGCGCTCAGGGAGATTTCCATTTTTTTGGCAATGTCCGAGGGCGTCACAGCCTGTTTATCGCTGACTTTGGCAATCAGCATGAGGAAGTGAATTTCGGAATGGCGCAGATCCGTCGTTTGATCGTGACCAAGATGTGTGCGCCGGATTTGGCTGAGTGCGGCTTCAAACTCTTCGGCACGGGCACTGATGGCAGCTTGGTCCATGGGATCGCCTCTAAGCAATATACTTTAGATAGTAAATAATTTACCAAGTAAATATATAACCAAAGGCAAAACGTGTCAAGGGTTTAAGTGTATTGATCAGACACTGGCATTACATTTAAACAAGCCACAGGCTAGCTTAAGGGTAGGTCTCTGTTCGCGAAGCAATGGCAAGGGTTGTATAATCCAGTTGGTTCTTTGCCGGGATTACAGTCAAAGGGCATAAAATGGCAGTTTATGAAGTCGTGAGCGGTCTGTCGTTTGCTGGGCAAAATTTATCCAGTCGTGAATTTAGCCAAACCCGATTTGTCGATTGTGACTTTTCGCAGGCCAATTTGACGAGTGTTAAATTGACAGAAATTGAGTGTGAGCGCTGCAACTTTTCGATGGCCAGGCTGCGCGGTGCCAGTCTGCACGATGTCCGCTTTGTCGAATGCAAGCTACTCGGTATTGGTTTCAACGAGATCAATCCGCTCATCCTTTCCTTTGGCTTTGAACGCTGCGTGCTGAGCATGTGCACTTTTACCGGCATGAAACTCAAAGGCACATTGTTCAAAGACTGCCGCATTGAAGATGGTGTGTTTGAACAAACCGACTTGCTGGAAACGTCGTTTGCCGGCACAGATTTGAACCGTACGGTTTTTCAAAATTGTAACCTGTCCAAAGCCGATTTCACCGGCGCCTGTAACTATTTCATCGACCCGACCAAAAACAAGCTCAAAAAGGCAAAATTCCAGTTGCCGGAAGCTCTGGCGCTCTTGAAGGCGGTTGAGGTGGTGATTGAATAAAATATAAAGATATTTAATGGTGCCGTTTAAGGCAGCGTCTAATCTGGCGCATATCCAGGCGGTTTTTGGTAACTGGTTTGATAAGATTAACCCGATGACCCAGAAACTTCGTGGCAGAAGACAGAAACAATCGGCTTCGTGATCAAAACGTATTTCAAAAACAATTTAACCAAAGATTTTCCAAAGAATCGGAGTGTTCTTTTTTGTGGGTAATTTGTTATAATTATGTTCCGGCTTAATTCCAAAATTATGAGATATATGACTGAATCAGAGCATCCAATTGCTGCAGGGGTAAATGGTTGGGGAGGAGAAAGGCGACCTTGGGAAGAAAATCATGATTTTCTGATTCTGCTTGCCAAGTCAGTGTTTGAAGCAGTTGTCGCTAATTTGGTTCGCTTAGGATTGGACACAGATGCCGACAATCATGTCCAGGCATTAATGGCAGCTTTGAAAGTACTAATGGTTAGTCTGGATGAGCCTTTACCTTTTCCTGATGTTTTAGTTGAACAAGAGCCTAGAAAAAGAATCAATGCTGGCTGCTCCAAAACGTTGGAAAACATCTCACACGAATTGTGTATTTTGTTAGATCTGTGCCTGACAAGGCATTATTCGCTATCTGATCTAACTAACCAGATAATGCTCCATGAATTACAAAAAATGGATTTGAGTAGTTTCCCTGATACGCAGAGATTGGTGAGTGAACTGGAACGTTTGATGGCAGTGGCAGTTGAAGACTGGCAACCCCATCGCAGTCGTGTTGACGTTTTATATCGTTGGGTAAGAAGAAAAATCAAAGGATTGTAAGCCTTTTCAATATTATTAAATAAGCAATACAATTAAGCTGTTTTTTACACCATAGGCGAAAAATGTCCTGGATTCTGCCTGCCGCTATCATGTTTGTTGCATCCGTTGCCATGTACTTGCTGGTTCGTCACAGCAGTCGCCTGGGCGTTGGTCAGGTCTGGACCAATCTGGCCATGTTTGTGGTGCCCGTCCTGGTGTTTGGGTTCATGGCTCTGGGACAGCCGGCTGTACTCAAGGTGTCGCTCTGGCAAGCTGCAGTGATCATCATCGCGGCGATATTTTGCAGCTACCTCGGTAACCGCTTGTCGCTCCGCAGCATTGAGCTGGCACCCAATCCGGGTTACAGCCTGATCATCGGCAAAAGTTATGTGCTGATGACTTCTATCGCTGCGATTTGGCTGTTTCACTCCAGGCTGAGTCTGCAGGCAGCGATCGGGATTGGCGTCATTGTTGTGTTTGCAGCGGTGATGCTGCTCGAGCAACCCAAAGTCAAAAGGGACGCGTCGGACTCACGTTGGTTGTGGTTGGCGATTGGGTCATTTATTTGTTGGGGAATGCTGGCGCTCAGCTCCAAATATCTGCTTACGATCGGGGTCAATGTCCTGGCACGATTGCTGCTCTCGATGACGATCGTCAGTGTCATCATTGGTGGGGAGATGCACCATCAACGTAACACTGATTGGAAGCAGTTTGAACTACGCCAGTGGCTGGTGTTACTCAGTATTGGCGTGCTCTCGGCAGCGTTTAATTACTTCATGCAGGTGGGTTATAACCTGGCGCCCAATATTGGTTACATCAACGCCCTGAATGCGGCGTCGATCGGGGCGATTGCGATAGGATCGGCGGTTTTGTATGGGGATCAGCTCAGCGTGAGGAAGTTGGTAGGGATTGCGGGGATGATTGTAGGCGTGGTGCTGGTGGTGATGTAATGGATTGACCGATTCTCATTCCTAATCTATAATTGAATTGTTCTTTTCCTTGGTAGAGTAATTTGCATCGGGTTAGAAACAGGAAGTGAAGCCCCGGACTGAAAGCTTCATCACAATCCGCAAATGAATGGACCAAGGATAACCTCGGCAAAATGCCGAAACGGCCGCCTCCGTTATCACAGGCTAGACAGTTCATCCGCCGAATCGGCGGAGCGCTGTCGAGAAGAGTAACTGTTTTGCGAGCAAAGCAGTAAAGCAAGGTGGCACCATGAGAGAAACCTCTCGTCCTTTGGATTCACGATTTTGCGTGGACCCAGGGCGAGAGGTTTTTTGTTGTCTAAATTTTTGGGGAGCAGCGATGATTTTTGTCAAAACAAACAAAAGGCACTATTGGCGACGCTAATGCAGCAATTTATTCATTAGCCAGGCACGCCATGTCTTATTTTCACATTCCTCCACTCAAGTTTCATGCACAGGTTATTCCGTCTGAGATTGATATCTACGAACTCTTCTTGCGTGCTTATGCCCAGTTTGAGCACGTGATATTTCTGGAGTCCCTGGGCGAGTACAGTGACTTTTCGCGCTATTCGGTGCTGATGTTTGAGCCTGAGCAGATGGTCAGTGCGCGCGGCAGGCAGCTGATCGTTGATGGTAAATCGATGGAGTGCGCCAACCCTTATGATGCGTTGCGGGAAATCCAGACACATCTTTTGCCCAGGAGTGGTTACGCCGGTGGGTTGTATGGCTATCTGGGTTATGAAGCAACTGAGTACTTTGAGCCAGCGGTTGAGTTTGGTGAGCATCCAGACTTCCCGGCGTTTGAGTTGGGACTGTTTTTGGATGGAATTGTCTATGACAAACAGCTTCACGAACTCAGCTACTTCACGGTTGGCGCCGACCGCCGAAAACGGGTTGACGCGCTGATCGCAGGCCCACCTGCCACGTTTGGAACTTTTGGTTTTACTGCACTGGGCAGCAATACAACCCAGGACGAATACCTGCAAATGATCCACACAGCCAAAGAGCATATTGCGGCGGGCGATATCTTTCAGGTAGTGCTGGCCGTGCAGTATGGTTATGAACTGCAGGGTGACAAACGCCGCATTTATGATGCCTTGCGGCAGGTCAATCCATCGCCCTATTTGTCTTATATCAAATTCGGCCAGCGAGAAATCATCACCTCGAGCGTGGACTTGGTTTCAAGGGTGCGACGCAATGCGCAGAAGCAGTTTGTGGTAGAGAATTTCCCCCTCGCCGGCACCACCTTGCGTGGGCAGATACCATCTGAGGACGAAGTTCTGTTTGACGCGATGCGCGCCAATGCCAAGGAACGCGCCGAACATATGATGCTCGTCGATCTGGGCCGCAATGACCTCGGGCGCGTGTGTGAATTCGGGTCGGTCAAAGTGGATGAACTGATGGTGCCCAAACGTTTTTCACATGTCCAGCACATGGAAAGCAAACTCAAGGGAACGTTGCGGAGTGAACTCAATCAGTTTGACTGCGTTAGTGCAGCTTCGCCCATGGGAACGGTATCGGGAGCGCCCAAAATTGAAGCCATGAAAATTATCCACGCTTTGGAAAAAGCACCGCGTGGACCGTATGCCGGGGAAATTGGCGGGTTTGGTTTAAATGGGGAATGTATTTTTTCGGTCGGCCTGCGCAGTTTGTTTATCGTGGGAGATAAAGCCTATAGCCAGGTCGGTAGTGGCGTGGTGCAGGATTCGACGCCAGAGCAGGAAGCGGAGGAAATTGAACGCAAGGCGAGGGGAATGGAGGCGGCGCTGAAGTTGGCAAAGATGAACTCATCCCCAGCCCTTCCCCCTTACGGGACTAAGGCCTATAGTAAAGGGAAGGGGGTAATGCATTTACCCTCTCTTTACCAAAGAGAGGGTAGGGTGAGTTCTCTTTCTCGCGATGACAGAAAGGACAAACCATGAAAACGCTTATCATCGACAACTACGATTCGTTTACCTACAACCTCTATCAGATCATTGGTGAGCTGGGTGGGAATCCGGTGGTTTTTCGTAACGACCAGATCAGCCTGGAGGAAGCGCAGCTATTGATGCCTTCGCATATTGTGATTTCACCAGGGCCCGGAGATCCGCGGGATGCGCATTACTTTGGGGTGTGCCGCGAAGTGATTTTGGCAATGGGTAAAACGATACCACTGCTGGGCGTTTGCCTCGGGCATCAGGGGATTGGGGCGATTTTTGGGGGCAATGTGGTGCGCGCGCCAATTGCTCTGCACGGCAAACAGAGTTTGATCCGTCACGACGGCCAGGGTATTTTTGCCGGCATTGAAAATCCTTTTTTGGGCATGCGCTACCATTCGCTCCTGGTGGAGCGGTCGTCGTTGCCGGGGGTACTGGAGGTTTCGGCAGAAACCGAGGACGGATTGATCATGGGACTGCGGCATCGGCAGTTCCCGATCGAAGGCATCCAGTTTCATCCCGAATCGATTGGCACGGAAGTGGGCAAACAGATGGTGACGAATTTTTTGCAGTGCAAGGGGAAATGAGATGGATAATATAACATCGGTTTTACACAAACTTGGAGCTGGTCAGGATTTGTCGCGCGCAGAAGCCGAGGGTATGATGCACAGCCTGATGAACGGTGAAGGCAGCGATGCCCAGATCGGGGCGCTGCTGATGGGACTGAGACAAAAGGGCGAAACTATTGCAGAAATTGCTGCCTTGGCGCGGGTGATGCGGGAACATGCGGCAAAAGTTAACGTTGATTTTCCGGTGTTGGATTGCTGTGGCACGGGTGGCGATGGAGCTCAAACGTTCAATGTTTCGACCACCGCCGCCTTCATCCTGGCTGCCGCTGGCGTGAAAGTTGCCAAGCATGGGAACCGGGCGCTTTCGAGCCGCTCGGGCAGTGCTGACGTGCTGGAAGCGTTGGGTATTGCCGTAGACCTCAAACCAGATGCAGTCGAAGACTGTTTGCGGGAGGTTGGGATTGGGTTTATGTTTGCACCGGCCTTTCACCCAGGCGTCAAACATGTCATGCCAGCACGGAAAGCATTGGGCATGCGCACGATTTTTAATGTGCTGGGGCCCTTAAGCAACCCGGCTGGGGCGGAATATCAGTTGATCGGTGTCTATTCTCCTGAACTGACGGAGCCGTTAGCGCGTGTGCTTATGGAGCTTGGCACCAAACGAGCGATGGTGGTGCATGGGAGTGGACTTGATGAGGTCGCGGTGCATGGTGTAACGCAGGTGAGTGCATTGCAGGATGGAAAAGTAACGACATATTCTGTTTCACCAGCTGATTTTGGTCTGGTTCAAGCACCGCTTGATGCACTTGTTGGTGGTGACGCACAAATGAACGCCACGATCTTGCGGTCTATTTTGAATGGTACGGAAACGGGCCCCAAACGCGACTTTGTGCTCGCCAATGCAGCGGCGGGGCTGTTGGTGGCTGGTAAGGTGAGCAGTTTGGTAGAAGGAGTAAAAATGGCTGAGGAGATGATAGGAAGTGGTAAGGCGATGGAGAAAGTGGAAGAGTTGAGGGAGAAGAGTCAAAGAATAAAGACGGGAAAACTGAAAAATCCCCCTGCCCCCTTTATAAAGGGGGTAAGAGAAAATCTGTTAAATGAAATTTTTGCTCATAAACGTGTCGAAGTTGAGGTTCGTAAACAGCAAGTATCTTTGGCGCAGATCAAAGAAAAGG
The DNA here is from genome assembly GCA_903889905.1 of Candidatus Wirthbacteria bacterium. GTDB lineage: Bacteria > Patescibacteriota > CG2-30-54-11 > CG2-30-54-11 > CG2-30-54-11 > CAISZI01. Next base: position 78,204 of record CAISZI010000046.1, on the reverse strand, counting down.
TCAAAGATTTGCCGCTGGTAAAACGAAGCCTGTTGTCTGCCTTGCAGAGCCAGTCTAGTGCGATGGCACTGATTGCCGAGATCAAGCGGCAGTCGCCATCGCGCGGCGTCTTGCAGGAGACTTTTGACGTGACGGCGCTGGCACAGACCTATGCCAAAGCCGGTGCCGAGGCCATTTCTGTTCTGACGGATGGGCGTTACTTTGGGGGAAGCCTGGCAGACCTTGAAGCAGTGCGGGCGGCGGTTCAACTTCCGGTTTTACAAAAAGATTTCATGGTTGATGCCTATCAGATTTATGAAGCCAGGCTGTATGGTGCGGATGCTATTTTGTTGATCGTGGCGATGTTGGAAGATGACCCATTGAAGGAATTAATGGCCGTGGCCGTACAGCTTAGCATGGAGGTGCTGGTCGAAACACATACAGCTGTAGAAATTGATCGCGCGGTCAAACTTGGGGCGAAAATAATCGGGATTAATGCGCGTGATCTCAGCACCATGCAAACGGATTTGGCCAGCGTTGAGAAATTGGCCGGATTGGTGCCAAGCGACTGTTTATTGGTGGCGGAGTCAGCGGTGGAAAGCCGGGAGGATGTGGTGCGTTTACAAAAGGCTGGCGCCAAGGCGGTGCTGGTGGGGACGAGTTTGATGGTAAGTCGGGATGCGGGGGAGAAGATTGCGGAGTTAATGGGGATAGAGAAGTCTTCTCAATTGTCATCCCGAGGCTTGGCGAGCGATCTACACCACAATGACCAACTGACTTTTGGTCCGCGCGCAGTAAGGATTCTTCGCTCCGCTCAGAATGACGGAAAAGATACAGGTAAAAGGAAAAAGAAATGACCCTAGTAAAAATTTGTGGCATCCGGGATTTGGTGACGGCACAAACGGCGGTAGCGGCGGGGGCAGAGTTCCTTGGGTTTGTGGTAAATGTGCCATCGTCGCCGCGATCAGTGGAAGTGTGTGCATTGATTCCACTAGTGAACGCGTTGGAGGAGGATCGCAGTAACATCAAGTTAATGGGTGTTTTTGTGGAGCAAAAAGCTGCCGAAGTTCTGGCCATTGCTCAGAGCGCTCATCTGGATGGAGTTCAACTTCAGGGTCGTCAAAGTCCTGAAGATTGTCGGCTGCTGCGTGCTGCTGGTCTGCTTGTCTGGAAGTCATTTGGCGTGGGGAGTGAAGATCTTGTGCAGCGCGTGAAATCTTTTGTTGACGAAGTTGACGGCATCCATCTGGACACACAAATTGACGGAAAAACCGGCGGCACTGGCACAACGTTTGCTTGGACTTTGGCGCACGGAATCAAACGCTATGGCAAACCCATTATCCTTGCGGGCGGCCTGAACCCAGGCAATGTGCAAGCGGCGATCGCAACGATTCATCCGGACATCGTCGATGTTTCGAGCGGCGTGGAAAGCAGTCGCGGGATTAAAGATAACGAGCTTATTCGACAGTTCATTCGGACAGCCAAAGCGGTTGTTTAAAACATGATCAAGGAGAAAAAATGTCATTGTCGCGAGTGACGATTTATATTACGCCTGACCCGGAATTGATAATTGATGTGACGGGAATTCTCGGCCGAGCGGGCGTGAATGGTGTGGCCATGACCGTCCAAATGCAAACGGCGGGCGACGCGATCAGGTTTTTGGTCGACCAGCCCAACGTGGCGCTTACCGCTTTACAGGACGCCAAACACCTGGCACATCTAGATCAGGTGGAAGCTGTCGAAATTGACGATTCGCCGGGCGCGTTGTCCCGACTTTTGCAGGCCATCAAAGCGGCAGGTGGCCAATACGATGCCCTGCAGGTGTTCCCCAGTGGTAAAGATTTGTACAAGGCGATCGTGGTCATGGTAAGCAAGGGTAATGCTTTGGCAGGCGTTTTGGCGCAACTGGATTATCGGTCGGTTGCAAGTACGGATTTGACTTAACTAGAGGAGACCGGATGAAACTTTTTTTCCCCACGACATTTGATGCGGATGCAGGCGGGCACTTTGGACCGTTTGGCGGGCAGTATGTGCCCGAGATGCTTTATCCCGCGTTGCAGGAATTGAATGGCGCTTACAACGTGGCACGACAGGATGCGAATTTTGAGCGAGAATTGTTGGATTTGTTTCAGCATTTTTCCGGCCGGCCCACGCCGCTCTACTTTGCCGAGAATTTAACCCGACAGCTGGGTGGTGCCAGAATTTTTATCAAAAACGAAGGCCTCAACCATACCGGTGCGCACAAAATCAACCATGCACTGGGCCAGGCACTCTTGGCCAAACGCATGGGCAAAAAACGTCTGATCGCCGAAACCGGTGCGGGCCAACACGGTCTAGCGACAGCCACGGTGGCGGCTAAATTCGGGTTTGAATGCACAATCTTTATGGGTGAGGTGGATATTGCGCGGCAACGGCCCAACGTGTTCTGGATGGAGCAGCTTGGGGCTGAGGTGCGGTCGGTGGAATTTGGATCACGCACACTCAAAGACGCCGTTAACGCCGCGATTAAAGACTGGATTGCCACAGTGCGTGACACGCATTATCTGCTGGGCTCATGCCTTGGGCCACATCCGTTTCCCTCCATGAACCGTGATTTCCAAAGTATCGTCGGGCTCGAGGTACGGGAGCAGCTCAAGGAGTATGGCGTCGACAAACCGGACTATCTGGTCGCTTGTGTCGGCGGCGGCAGCAATGCCATGGGCTTGTTCAATGCTTTTCTGGACGACAGCGCTGTCCACTTGATTGGGGTGGAAGCCGGTGGCCGCGGCGTCACCAAGGTCGGTGAGCACGCGGTTCGTTTTGGGGCCGGCCGGCCAGGCGTGGTCGAGGGCTATAAATCTTTGTTTTTGCAGGACAGCGAAGGACAGATTCAACCCACGCACAGTGTCTCGGCAGGACTGGATTATGCTGGAGTTGGCCCGCAGCTTGCCTATATGCACAGCCGTGGACGACTGGTTATGCATTATGCCACGGACATCGAAGTTCTGGCTGCACTGAAAACTTTAATCAAAACCGAAGGCATTATCCCGGCGCTTGAATCCGCGCACGCGGTGGCCGAAGCCATTAAACTGGCGCCTACGCTATCGTCATCACAAAGCATTGTGGTCAACCTGTCGGGCCGCGGGGATAAGGACATTTTTATCGTGGCCGAGGCGCTGGGGGATGAGAAATGGAAAGCATTTTTGAAGCGGGCGGCTTTATGAAGATTACAAGAGGGATTGATTGTGCCGGTTGCTTTTACGCCTGCACAAATGACTTGAGTTCAGTAATATGTAAGGCGGTCGAAGGGACAGTTTTGGAGATGGCTCCGGTCGGTTGTTTCGGCGCAAAAGCAACCGGCACAATCAATGATTTAAGAAAGGGAAATTGATGAATGCGATAATTGAAAAACTTAATGACTTGCAACACAACGAATGTACCGGCTTGATGACCCATGTCGTTGTCGGCTATCCAAGCCTCGAGGCAAACGTCAGTGTTGTGCAGGCCATGGCGCGGGCGGGGGCGGATTTTGTCGAGCTGCAGCTGCCGTTTTCCGATCCGGTGGCGGATGGCCCGACAATGATGCGTGCTAATGATTTATCGCTCTCTGGCGGGACCAAAGTGGCGGATGCTTTTGCGTTGGTGCGCAGATTGCGGGAAACGGTTGCGATACCGCTGCTGCTGATGAGCTATTTCAACCTGGTGCACAGTTATGGCGTGGAAGCGTTTTGTGCGGAGGCCGCGGCCACGGGTGTCAGCGGTTTATTGATTCCCGATATGCCGATTCAGGAGGAAGAGACGGAAAAGTTGTTTGCCACGGCCGAGCGTTTCGGTTTGCTCAATGTCTGCTTTGTGTCACCAGCCACAACGTCAGCGCGACTGGAGCAGATTGCCAAGTTTGCCCGTGGGTTTGTGTACTGTTTTGCAACTTATGGGGTGACCGGCGCACGCGAAACACTGGATCCGGAATTGGTGACGTATCTGGAGCGGACAAAGTTGACCTTGCAGTTGCCACTGGCGGTTGGGTTTGGCATCAAGAAACGGTCGCAGGTTGAGCAGATTGCTCCCCTGGCCGAAGTGGCGATTGTGGGCAGTGCCATGCTGGATCGGTATGACACTTTGCCGGAGGGGAAAAAACTTGAGGGAATTGAGGCACTGGTGCGGGAGCTTAAGGTATAGCGTGGCATACCAAACATGAGATTTGGTGGAAATTAGGGTATAATAAATAGATTTGCCCAATCTATTTGGATTTAAACTCATGCCAAATCTTGATGAAGTGATGGTTGAAGCGATCGTTCAGCCTATGCTTGGTGAGATGGATGCACATCCCCTGCCGGAACTTGGTCCGGAAACCAAGGCCGAAGCCAAGATCGAATCTGAGCAGCCAGATCCCAAGCAGGTTAATCCTTTTTTTGAGCGCTTGCTGGATCTGGCCAAACTGGACGTGCTTGAGATGCGTGAACGGGAACTGGTGATCAGGCAGGTGAAACGCTTTACTACCGACCAGCTGGACGACATCAAACAGTGTATCGTGCATCACGAAGGCTATGTCCCGGACCACAGTCTTTTACACGGTTTTGAGAAACCACTGGTCAAAGACGAAGCCAAAGTCATGGAAGAAATCCGTGCCAGCGTGCGCGAACACTGTCCGGACTGGTATCAGTTACGCACGGAATTCGGCTTTGATCCGCTGGATCCTGATCTCAAAGAACAAAGTCTTGGCAAGGGGGTGAAATATACCCGACAGGGAGAAATCCATGATGCTTATGATTTTCTCCTGAACGCCAGAGAAGGCGCTATTGGAATAAACATTGCTCACCAGCAGCGCATTTTAGGTGAATTCCCGGACTTGACCGAACGGTTGAAAAGATTATTCACAGCCGAGATCCCAAAACCTTTTCAGGTTCCTGCAGCTGACGCAATTGGAGGAGATCGTCAGGTTACGGATCAGACAGGGTTTGATGTGCTCATGCATGAGCTGACGCACGAAAAGCAGATGTTTCATGTTCCGCTGCCAGGTCAGCTGGATGATTTTCTCGTTTCTGCTCTTAACAACCTCCGCTTGGGGACGGGAATTGTTGAAATGCAAGCACATTTGTCCTTTGGCATGACCGCTGCATTTGTAGGGCCGGAATCGGTGGCCGAGGATGTTTGTTACAATTACCAAATTGCGCTGGAAGTAATGCGGGAAGTTTTGCAAAAACGTGATGAATTGAGAAAGATGTCCGAAGAAAGTGGCAAGCGGCAGATTGCAAAAATGATGGCAGAACATTTTGCCAAGGATGCCAAGCATGAGCTGCGCAAAACCAAAGCCGCTGCTGTTGAACTGGATCGGTTGAATACAATCAAGTGGCTGGATTCACGCACTGCCCGGCAGGAGGAAAAACCCTTACCTCGGATTAATGCCGAGATTGGGGACCTGGTCAGAAAAGCGCATTACAATGATGAGCATGGCTGGGTGACATTGCAGGAAGCTGAGGATAAATGGCTAAAAATGAAACTGGGCTGTCGCAACCAGGATGAACTGGTCCAGGCCAGACAGGCGCTGGATGATATGCGCGACTGGTTCCACGCCCAGCAGCGCATCGATTTTTTTCAAGTCCAGGAAATTGCGCAGACGGCGTTTGCCCATTTGGCTGGAAATTACATGGGAATGGCTGAAGGCGAAGCCAGTGATCGGAAAAAGGTCTGGGAACAGGTTTGTGTCGAACATATCAATGCCTGGTTCCCGGTTATCCATAACGAATCTATGTCAATCGGTCATATTGAGAGTATATGCGAAGCCCCTTATGTCAATTTACTTCCGGATGGCGAAGTCAAAAAACAATTACAACTGAAATTGGAGATGGCCAAGCTGGCCCGTAAATACGCCCATGGCAATGAACCGGATGAAGCAGAAGGTAGCTGGTGGGATTTTATGGGAAAGCCAAAACTGAAATCTGCGACGGCGGAAAAAGATTATCTCGGACCGATCATGAAGTACTGTGAAGCACTCGTTGCAACATCCCATGATCGAGATTATGGGTCTGATTGGTACCGATCCCGGGCCCCCAGCAGTCTTGGGGTTGATTTTGACTATCTCCGGAAGCATTCTGACATTGTTGAGAATCTAAAGATTTTTTATGGCCGCTACGACATGGACAGTTTGCGGATGTATTTGCAAAAGGAACAACGTGCGAGTCCTTTGCTGGCAATACTGTTTGGTGATAAGGACATACAGTAAGCAAGTGGTTTACTTCAATTTCAGTACTTGAACGGTGCTTCCTGGTGCGCCTGTTGCAAATATTGGTTGGCTTTGGCTTGCCAGTCCGCCGCAACCAGCGTCTGGCCAAACTGATAAGTTTCGCCCAAACGATAATCAAAATCCGCTTGCGCAGTACCGGCGGCGAGTCCTGCCTGGAGGCTTTGGTATGCGGCCTGGTACCAAAGCTGTTTGTCGGCAGCGGTGGTTGCGTTGTAGCCAAGCTGCAGCGCGTTGTCGACGAGTTTGATGCGGTAAAGCGGCTGCTCTGCATGGAGGGCGATGGCTTGCTGATAATCGGCCACGGCCGCAGCTTTGTCCGAAAGTTCATCCCGCAGTCCGTTCTTGTAGGCTGCGTCAGCCTGGTAAAGGTGCAGGTTGAGAATGAGGCCAGCACCGGCCGGCACGGCGATCAGCAAAGCAAGCAAGGCGAACGCCCAGGGAGGCAGTGTTTTTTGAGGTTGAGGCCTGACTAGCTTGGACGACTTTTTGCCAATGTGTTTGGTCGGCGTGGCTGCAACGATTGGTGTTGTATTAAACATAGCGTCTGGTGCATGGCAAATGCCCACCAGCAGTGCCAGCATCACCCAGAACAGCGCATCCAGACCAATGGCGTTGAGGTTGACCATGCCTTGAAAGATATAGAACAAGATGCCAAGACCGAGTGCGACAACCAGCATTTTGTTTTGGTCACTTAATAGTTTGCGGCGCCAGGTTTTGATGGTTGTTGCCATCACCATGCCCACCACCAGCAGCCACGCCAGCGTACCCCATGCTCCACTGGAAACGAGCATGTCCAGCAACAGATTGTGGGCGCGGTCGACGTAGACGGTTTGTAAATGTTGATCCGATGCTCGCAAAATAGAGGGAAAAACCAGTTCAAAATTATCCTGGCCATAGCCCCACCACGGACGGTTGGCAACGAGTGCGATGGCGCGGTCCCAGATCTGGTAGCGCTCGATCATCTGCCAGCGCGCCGGGCTGAGCAGTTCCTCAACACGGAAAGCAGTGCCGTTGCGTTTGGACATTTCATAAAAACCCAACAGTCCGCCCAGCGTCAGCACAACAATCGTCAGCAGCAGCGTTGTTTTTTGCCAGAGTTGGCGACGGGTGAGCGCGATACCCATGCCGGCAATCAGAATCACGGCCAGCAGTGAAAACCAGGCGCCGCGCGACTGGCTGCCAAAAATGGAATACAGCGTTAAAATTAAAGCAGGCAGGATCACCAGGTTGATCCAGCTCTTGCCTTTCCAGATGATGCCGGCCATAAGCGGTACGATCATGCCGAGGTAGCCCGCCATGAAATCCGGTTGGCCAAACGTGCTCACCAGTCTGCCAGCGTAAGCACCGGCGGACTTCCAGTGGCTGTAATCAGGGATGTTCAAGATTTCCAGAATAACATAAAAAACCACACCCAGGGCGCTCGCGAGTACACCACCGAGCATGATTTTGAGCAACTTTTTGTCGCGTGCCAAATTTAGTGCCACGCTCATGAGCGCTACGTCGTGGAGCAATAAAAATAAACCCTGCCGGCGGTAATACGTTCCCCACCAGGCCTGGTGCGGCGATGCAGCGAGCAGTGCGGCCAAGACATTGGAAAGCACAAAAAAGGCCAGCGTCACCCACAGCAGATCGATCCTTTGCGGGATAAGCGCACGCCATGGCTTTTGCCAGGGTTTGTTCTGCAGCCACTCAGCAAGCAGCACAAAAACAAACAAGCCCAGCGCAATTTCTACCCCGGCCTGCAGGAGTACCAGCTTGGGCAAATCAAAGACGAGATAGACACTCGAGGAATACACGAGCGGCACCAGTGCCAGAATGACGGCGATAAGCAGGGCGATGATGAGGCGAATTCTGTTGGTCATGGCTTCCTGGATAAGTAAATCCTGCCAACTATAACGGTATTTGTGACGCGCGACAATCAGGTGGAACGGGTGCTTTTCTGGGGTGCTGTAACTGGTGCCAGCGGAATATGCATGACGGTAATGGTTGTGCCAAGATCAAGTGTGGACTCGACCTGAAGTGTCAGGCCGTAAACGGTGGCAATCGCCTGGACAATAGAAAGTCCCAGGCCACTTCCTACCGATTGCTGTTTGGCTTTGGGAGCCCGATAAAAACGCTCAAAAACATGATCCAGCGTGGTTTTGTCCATGCCGATGCCGTGGTCCTGGACCGAAAGTTGCAGTTTGTTTGCGGAGACAATCGCCGTGACAGTGATGGCGGTTTGTGCCAGGCTGTATTTGACGGCATTGGAAAGCAGATTGCTTAGGAGCAGGTCAAGATGCACCTTGCCCATGGCCATGTTGACCTGGGGTATGTTCGTGGTGATGATTTGCAGGTGTTTGGGTTCGATGTCTGGTGCGAGGCGTTGGAGAATTTTATCGATTGCACTGCTGAGGTCGGTTGGACCGTTTTGTTGTTGCAGGGACAGGTCGTCGGCGTGGGCCAGGAACAGGAGTGCTTCGATCAGGTGGTTCATGTCCAGCAGGTCTGATTTGACGAGTTCCAGCTCGGGATGATGCGTTTCGCTGAGTGCCAAATCAAGCGTGGAGATGGCTTTGGTCAGTGGCGTTTTGAGTTCATGTGAAGCATTACCGACAAAGTCTTTTTGTCTGGCACTGCTTTGCTTTAATCGGTCCATCATGGCATTAAAGGCCAGTGCCAGTTGTGTGAGATCGTCATCCTCATGCCCACTTGGGGTCAGGTGTTTGTTAACTTTTAGACTGGAGATCTGGTTGATCGACTGCCGCATCTGATGAATTGGACCAAAGGCAGAACGGCTCAGCCAGGCTGCCACCAGCACACTCAGCAAAAGCGCCAAGGGCAGGGCTGAGAGCAAAATCAGCAACTCCGTGACCAGTGTTTGCGAAAGCAAGGTTGATGATTTGCCAAGTTGCAGCACACCAATGGTTTTGCCACTTGCCTGGATGGGATAGGAGAGCACGACCAGTTCATGCAGGCCGGCATAAAGGTGGCTGTTGAATTCGTATTTGCCGGTGGCGATGACCCGCTCCAAAATCGTGTTGAGTGAGGTCAGGGAAACGGCATTGGTATCCGTCTCGATGGGTAGCTGGTTGTTCTCGATAGCCGTCTCAAAAGCGCCAAAAGCGCCCAGCAGCTGATGGTTAATATTAAACACCAGAGCGGAACTGTTGCTCTCGCGCAGATGGTTGGTGAGCGTGGTCTGGTTGCCAGATTTGTCCTGATAAATAATGCGGCTGCCGTCACTGCCGAGGTAATCTTCAGCAATGTCATCGGCTTCGGTTTTGAGTGAATCGCGATAGGCTTGGGTGGCATGCAGATACGCCACCAGCGTGAATAAGGCGCCCATCGCGGCCATCAACACAAAAGTCGTGACAGCCAGTTGCAAGGTCAGTTTGTGGCGTGCCTTTAGTCTGGACATATCATGTATCCTTTGCCTTTGACGGTCTTGATCAGTTTAACGCGAAAGGGATCGTCAAGTTTGTGGCGCAAATAACGGATGTGAACATCCACCGTGTTGGAAAAGGGGTCAGCATTTTCATCCCAGACATGGGTCAGGAGATCAAGGCGTTCCTGGGCGACGCCAACATGTTTGGCCAAATATTCCAGCAAACCGTACTCCCGCGGTGACAGGGTAATGGTTTTGCCGGCGCGGATGACGCTATGTGTGTTGGTATTGATTTCCAGGTCAGCGATTTTTAGAATGGGTGCTTGCGGAGCATGGGGCAGTCGCCGCAGCAGTGCTTTGACCCGGGCAATCAGTTCCGTCATCGCAAATGGTTTGGTGAGGTAATCGTCGGCCCCGTTTTCCAGTCCTTCGACTTTGTCCTCCACCTGGCTGCGGGCTGTGACCATCAGGATCAGCGTTGATGTCGCCAGTGTGCGGATGGCCGTAATTACGTCGATTCCGGTTCCATCTGGTAACATCCAGTCAATAATGGCCAGGTCATAAGAATCCGTGTTGATTTTTTGCTTGGCAATGGCCACCGTCGCAGCCAGATCAACGGCAAACGCTTGTTTTTGCAGCATTTTCTGGAGATTCGTGGCAATACGTTCTTCGTCCTCAACAATCAGAATGCGCATCGGAAACTTAGTGATAAAGTGATAAAGTTAACACCCACTGCCTCTAAGCAACTTCCACCTTTGTATGTTTTCGCTGGTTAGATTTTATAACGGGCAATTTTGCTCCAACGCGTACCATGCATGGATTCAAAGGTCGCGGTCATATCCGTGCCACAGCTAAAGACATTGCCGCCGGAGTGGGTATACTGCAGTTGTGTGACGTCGTATTGGGAACCATTGACGGTGACAACGCAGCGATTGCTGTTGGTCTGCGTGGTGTTGGCTGTCGTGGAGGTTGAGCTGGAATTTGTATTGGCGCTGGGAGTATTTGTCGTCGTCGCAGCAGACGAGTTGGTTGACGTGACTGCTGTGGGAGTATTGGCAGAATTGCTGGAGTTGATCCCGATGGCAACGACAACAAAGCTGATGACCAGGGCCCAGGTGGACAGAAAAACCAGGAGTTTCGTTGTTTTTTTCATCTCAGGCTAAAATCCTCATAAATGATATTGGATGGTGCGATGCCGATTTCCAGCAGTTGTGCCTTCATCGCTGCCATCATGGCAGGCGGCCCGCACAGCATGATCATAGCAGCGACATCGATGGTCCCGCCAAGTTTTTCCCGGATTTTGTGTGCCGTCAGATAACCGTCTTTCTGGGCCACATGCAGGCGGTAGCGCAGGTTGGGCTTGTCCTGCAGAGCTTCCTGGATGATTTTTTCAAACAGGGCTTCTTCAGGCTTGTTGACACTGTAGAACCATTCCACTTGTTGTTTGGGTTTGATTTTGTGCATCAGGCTCAAAAACGGCGTAATGCCAACCCCACCCCCGATCCAGATGGCATTGCGGTCACTGTTTAAAAAAGCATCCCCAAAGCGGCCATAAGGCCCTTGCAGTGTGATTTCGTCGCCGGCCTGGGACTTGCGCATGTTTTTGGTGTAGTCACCCAGATTTTTGATCGCAAACTGCACAATATTGTCGCCGGGGTTGCTGGCAAAGGAGTACGGATGCGGCTCTGTGCCTATGGTCTGGTTGCCGGTGGAAAGAAAGGCAAACTGGCCAGCACGAAATTTCATTCGTTCACCCACGGGCCGGAGTTTAAGCAAGGTATACGGACCCTGGCTTTGGACATTGGCAACGCGGTAGAGGCCCTGGGGGCCATAGGATTTGTAGAGGAACGCTTTGTAAAAATAGGCCGCCAGCGCACAGCCGGTGAGGGCAAACAGCCAGAGTCGCAGCGCAGGCGAGCGGGAAATGTCGCTGGTAATAAGCAGCATGTGCAAACTGGCCAGCAGCAGCGGGAAACCCATGAGTTTGTGCGTTTTGAGCCAGGTGTCGTATTTGATTTTGGCATAGAGGGTGATCAGGATTAAAAGCAGCATGCTGTAAAGCGCCAGAATGCCCAAGGTGTAGGCTTTGGAATCGCTGGGCAGCAGGTAAAGTTTGGCCAGCTGATACTGCGGAATGGCATTGATGACAAGCCAGATCGGGTGGTTGATCAGGAATACCGTAGCCAGCGCACCTGTCCAGTGATGAGCGTGATAAACTTTATCGAGCCCTTTAAACAGGTCTTCGACGACTTTGAGTCGAGCCGCAAGGATGAAATTGATGGCGAGCAGAGTGGCCCCGACGAGCGCCAGAATCTGGCTCAAGGCACGCAGTGGATCGGCTCCAATGGCAAAATAACCGGTCTTGGTCAGCAGCCAGAGAAACCCGGTGATCACCGTCATGCCAACAACAACCAGATTGCCCATCCTGATTTATCCTTATTAAAATTATTTGGCGGGTGCGCCCTGCTGCTGCAGGAGCAACGTCAACGACTCCGGAACCTGCGCTGTATTGGTCTGGCCGCTCGGGTCTGGAATAATTGTTCCCACGGGGGGATATTTATTTTTGATAATGTCGCCGCCAAACAAGTGTAAAGCATCGGTGGCGTCTTTGCCAGCCAGCCAGTGATAATCCCCGCCTGTCGCATAAAAATCTTTGCCGGCAGTCACGTCGTAGACTTTACCCTCGTAGCCGATGTAGATGGGTTTGGCCGGGTCTGTGCCATTAAAGGCAAGCAGGTCGATGGCTTTGAATGTCTTGTTACTGGTGGGGGGTGTCGAGGTTGTGGCTGTGGCTGTGGCAGCCGAGCGGTTGCGGGCACGATGCCGCAAGTCAACGTAAATACTCAGCGCGGCGATCAGGAGCACAGCAAGCACTATGAAAACGGTCAGTCCAGTTTTGGCTTTGGTGTTGAGGTTGAGGTTGAGAGTGGGTGGCATATTGATGACCTGAGGGTAGTGTAAATTAGACTTTGTAGCGGGCGATCAGGCCCCAGTTGGTGCCATGCATGGACATAAAAGTCGAAGTCATATCCGTTCCACACGTAAATATATCACCACCGGAGTGGGTTCGGCGTAAATTGGTTACATCATATTGCGAACCATTCACGGTGACAATGCAGCGATTGCTAACTGGTGGGGGTGGTGTCGGCGCTGGTGCCGGTGTGGGCGTTGGTGCAGGAGCGGGCGTTGGCGCAGGTGTTGGAGTGGGAGTGGGTTTTGGCGTGGGAGTGGGCGTCTTGGTCGCCGGTTTGGGTGTCGTCGTGGTTTTGGTGGTGTTTGTCGGTTGGGTTTTGGTGACGGGCGGTGGGGAAACGGCTGTCGCTGGAGGCGGGGTTGGTGTCACCGGTGCTGCTGGGGTGGATGTTGCTGGAGGCGAAGCCGCTTGGTCGCTGGCAGTGGTGGGATTGGACCAGGTGGTGGCATCCGTTGAAGCTGGATTGCTGCTTTTCACCGGCAAAAGTGTGCCGGCCTGAACCGCAGCAAAGCAGAAAAAGAGTGAAAAAATTGCGAGTGCGACCATGGTGCGGAGAGTTTTTTTCATAGCAGGCTGAAGTCTTCATAAATAATTTGTCGACTTTTGCATCCCAGCGCCATAAATTGTTTTTTGAACGCTTCCATCATGGGTAAGGGGCCACACAGCATCACCAAAGTGTCCCGTTCGACTTGACCCGTCTGCTGCATCACTTTGGCCGCCGTCAGGAATCCGTTTTCCTGTGCGACATGGAGATGGTAGCGGAGATTGGGTTGTCCGCTGATCGCCTGGTTTATGGCTGTTTCAAATACCGCTTCCGGGCGCTTGTTGACGCTATAAAACCAATCCACCTGCTGATCGTGCCGAACCGAATGCATCAGGCTCAAGAAGGGCGTGATACCGACACCGCCACAAATCCAGATGCAGCGGCGATCGCTCATCAGCATTTTGTCGCCCAGTCGTCCATAGGGGCCAAACAAGGTTACCTTGTCACCGACTTTGGCCTCAGGCAGTTTGCGGGTGTAGTCGCCCAGGCTCTTGACCACGAAGTAGAGCGTCGGTTCATGCTGTGCCGAGGCAAAGGAGTACGGGTGAGCTTCGCGGCCAATGACGCGGTTGTGGAGGGAAAGAAAGGCGAATTGGCCGGCGCGGAACTGCAGTGATTTGTTTTGGGGCACCATGCCGAGCATGGTAAACGGGCCATTGGTGACAACGTCGGTGACGCGGTAATTACGTTTGGGGCCCAGGAACCGATAAAGCACCAGTTTGTATAAATAGGCCATCAAGGCGATACCCATCAGCCCCAGTAGCCACAGGCGTAACGGCAAATAACGTGAAATGTCGCTGGTAATCAGGACCATATGGAGCGCGCCCAGCAGCAGCGGCACGCCCATGAGCTTGTGGGTTTTGAGCCAGAGCGGATAAGGCAGTTTGACATAAAGCGTTAGTAGCAGAAGCACGATCATGATGTACAGCGACAAAATGCCGGAAGCGTAGGCAAGTTGCGAGACATTGGGAATAAAATACAGCAGCGCCACTTTGTAAAGTGGCATGATATTGAGCGCCAGCATGATCGGGTGGTTAATGAGGAAAATGGTCGCAAGCGCCCCGGTCAGGTGATGCGCCTTATAAACTTTATCCAGCCCGCCAAAGCGGTCTTCCACCCAACGCGAGCGGACGGCCAGGACAAAGTTAAAAGCGAGCAGCGTGGCGCCGATTACGGCCAGGTATTGGCTTAGGCTTAGCCATGGCACTAGCGCCATGATATGGAGGTTGGGCTTGGCAAGCAGCCACCATAGTGTGGAGATGAACGTTGCGGTTCCCAGAAAGAGATATCCCATACTTCTACCTTTGTTTTTGTTTAATCGTCGTTACCGCTGTCTTCGTGGTGCGTTCGAACGGGTGTCGAAACCGGTGTTCCGCTTGCGGTTATCAATGTGCCGACAATGGGTATCCCTGCCAGCCGACTGAGGGGATGCGGAAAAATCGCCGTGATGTCGGTGCCTCCATGCGCGCTATGGTGCTGGCATCCAACCCAAAACGGATTTGTGCTGACGTCATAGACCGTACCGGCATGGGCGACATAACACAGCCCATTTTGTCCATTGTCAGTCGCCAGTTGCGCCAGGGTGAACGTTTTGGTGCCGGGCGGTAGCGCAGGAGGTACCACAGGGGGTGGCGATGGTGTGTTATCGGCGGATTTGTCCGAGATGGTATCGGTTTTGGGTGTGGTGTTTTCAATCGCAGCGGATAGCCTCTGTGGTGCGCTGGGCGTGACGGATTGCGTCTGGGCAGACGTATCTGTTGGAGCAATATTGGCAGCTACTGGTGCCGATGGATTTGGTGTTTCTGGTTGTGGCAGCGAGAGTGGCGTGGTAATCCGCTGGAGCGTACCCTCGGCAACAGTATTGCTGTTCAGCGTGGAGGAAACCTGCTGGACAGGTGTTGGCGTGATGGGTTTGGTAATCTGATGTAAAAAAACAGCACCGGTTACGACTGTCGTGGAGGCGGTGGCCAGGATACTGATCGTGGAAAGCAATTTGCCGAAACTGAAGGTCGATAATTTACCCAACATGGCTTGCCTCAAATTGAATTTAGGCAAGTCAAGTATAGCGGGTAAAGGATTAAGAACGGATTAAAAAATATCCATCCAGCCAACCGTGCCGATGATAATGGCTTCCACAAGTCCAACAATGATTGCCGAAATTACTTCCACGACAATCATCATAAAGGCTTCGACTGCAGCGGTGATAGGATTTTGGGAGTATTCCATATCAGCACCGACCTTAATAACGTTGATCGAGTATGAGTATAGCTCCGAAATGTGTTTTTTGCAATAGGAGAGGGGTTTGTTTTAGTATGGAATGCGTTGGGTGCTTTTACAGGATTTGCTGAGGTTGCACATGAAGCAGTTTTTGGGGCGTTGGATGGCCAGGCAGAACAATGAATACTGGTTAGCGCTGAGCGCTGGTGTGCTTGTTTTGGTTTATGGGGTTTATGAGTGGTTCGTGTTTCAGCGGATCATTAACATGAACACATATTTGGTCAGTCTCGGAGTTATTGTCCTGATTTATGTGTGGATGGTCAGGCAGTTGGGTCTTGTGGTTACCGTTAGTCGTCAACTGGTTCTCTGGTTAGTCGGGATTTGGGCTATCACCATGCTCGTGGTTTTGCCCGCGCGGCCGAACGTTTCCAATGATGATTATTGGATTTTGCTTTCGGTTCGCGGTTACAGTGAATATCAGTTGTCGCCCTACACAACAACTGCCGAGCAGCTTCGTTTTGACAGCTGGTCGCAATACAATAAAGACTGGTGGGGGTCCAAAATGGTCTATGGACCTTTGCTGGTATTGACGACAGCACCTTTGACGCGACTTTCGGAGAGTTTACCTGTGGTATTGATTGGGCAGAGAGTCATTGCCATTGGGTTGTTTGGGGTGAGTATGTTCTGTCTGTGGCGAATTCTCCAAAAGCACCGCGTTAGTTCCCTGCGGCAGTTTCAGACGCTGGCGGCCGCGGCATTTAGTCCGTTTCTCATGCAGTCGCTGTTTTTTGATCTGCACAATGACATTTGGATGATGACCGGCATCATATTGAGCTATTGGTTGTATTTACAAAAAAAATATTTTTTGAGTGGTTGGAGTTTAATTGTCGTCGGCTTTGTAAAATATTTTTCATGGTATTTATTGCCAATACCGATTGTTGCAATTTGGCAGGAACGATGTGAAATAAGAAAAAAAGTTTTGAAGACGGCAATACTTATTGGTGGTTTTGTTGTTTTGGCCTGGATACTTTATCTACCTTTTGGGGGGATTTCGTGGAAGGTGTTTTCGCAACTTCGTCAGGAGGCCAGTAAGGTAGGTATTGAAGGGGGATTAATCGGAACAAACATAATGCTAAGCATTTGGCCATTAAAAGACAGCTTTACGTTGAGAATTTTTTGTTTTGGCGTGGGTGGATTGTGGATGCTTTGGTTGGTGCGTCGCAGAGAGATCCTCAAAGCCTACACTTTGCCTTTTTGTCTTATTTTTGCCTTCGGTACCCCTTGGTTTCAAGCTTGGTACTTCAATTGGATTATCCTGCTGCTTGCAGTTGTGTTGGATTTGAATTGGTTTATTTTTCTGACTATTTTCCTTTTTATCGTTGAAACAATGAGTACTCAGAGCGGGGAGGCCATCATGGTGCTCGCAGTTATTTTTAGCTTTGCCAATCAATGGATAAATAAGTCAGCAAAAAAATGTAAATTAGAAAAAAGTACGGGATTCTGAGATGAAAACATACTGTGCTTGTTTATTTTATCATTGGTTTATGAACGATAGTT
This sequence comes from Candidatus Wirthbacteria bacterium, assembly GCA_903889905.1. Classification (GTDB taxonomy): domain Bacteria; phylum Patescibacteriota; class CG2-30-54-11; order CG2-30-54-11; family CG2-30-54-11; genus CAISZI01. The sequence continues at coordinate 61,343 of CAISZI010000046.1, read as the reverse complement.
ATTAACACAGAAGGAATGTAAACATGCATTATATCCAAGCCGTCGTCCTCGCCATTGTCCAGGGCATCGCCGAGTTCCTGCCGATCAGCAGTTCCGGACACCTGGTCATCATTCCCCGCCTCTTGGGCTGGACCGATCCTGGCCTCAAATTTGACATCGTACTGCACGCCGGGTCACTGCTCGCGCTGGTGGTTTATTTTTGGCAGGACATCAAAAAATTGTTTCTGGCGTTTTTTGGCATTACCAAAGACGCAGAAGCACGGCGGTTTGCCTGGGTCGTGTTGATCGGTTCCATTCCGGCAGTGATTGCCGGTGCGGTGCTGGGCAGCAAAATCGAGGAACATTTTCGCGACGTGCGCTGGGTCGGGCTGTTTATGCTTTGCGCCGGCAGCGTGTATGCGCTGACGACCAAATTCCTGGCTGTTAAACCCGGTGCGCAGGACCAACCTGGCTGGAAACAAGCACTCACCATTGGCCTGGCGCAGGTCATGGCGCTGTTTCCTGGTGTGAGCCGTTCGGGAAGCACGACCTGGACGGGCACACGACTTGGACTCAGCCACGCCAACGCAGCGAAGTATTCTTTTTTCCTCGGTATGGTGGCGATTGCCGGTGCCGCAGCCAAAACGGCCTGGGACGTGGTCAAAGGCAAGGATGTTGTGGCGTTTCCCACCGGTGCGCTTGTCGTTGGTTTTGTCGTGTCCGCGCTGGTGAGCTTTGCCGTAATCCGGTGGCTGCTGAACTTTTTCCGCAAACACACACTCGTGCCGTTTGGTGTTTATCTGATGGTTTTGGGCGCGATTGTACTTGTCTGGCCCTGGAAATAAAAAACAACGTTCCGCAGGGGGAACGTTGTTGGGTGAATGTCGGTTGAACTGCTTAGGATGCAAGCGCCTTGGCCACAGCATTACCAAACTGTTTGGCTGCTTCGGGGCCGCTCGCGGTAATGATGCGACCGTCAACCTCGATGGCTGTGCCAGTGTAATTGGCGCCTTTTTTGCGTAAAGCCGCTTCCTGGTCAGGAAAGCTGGTGGCTTGTTTGCCTTCCAGCATGCCGGCATTGGCCAGGATGGTGGGGGCGGCACAGATGGCGCCGACGACTTTGCCGCTGTCGAGGTACTGGTGGGCGATTTTGTGCGCTTTGACCATCGAGAAATAGACCGAAGAACCGCTGCCACCAACGAACAGCACGGCGTCAAAATCCGGGGTGAGGATTTCACCCAGCATCATATCCACTTTTTGGGTTTTGCCATCCTGGCTGGTGGCGATAGGCAGGGTGCTGGCCGTGACAACACGAGCGCCAGCGCTTTCCAGGATTTGTTTGGGTTCAAAATATTCTTCGTCGCGAAAGTTCGCAGGAGCAATGATCATCAGCACCGACTGTCCACTTAAATTCATACCCAACCTCAAGTCGCAATAAATCAAGCGTTAGTAGTATACCACAGTGCGATTTAGAGGTTTTTTGTGGTCAAATCCAACGGGTCGGGAAAGAGTTTATGGATCAGTTTGAGGTCAATGTGCGCCAGCCAGTTACCCCCAGGTTGCCAGATGCCGCCGCCATAGGTGCGGCGCAGATCCAGGTATAACTGTTCACGATCCAGCACTTTGCAGAGCACTTCCTGGTTGATGCCGTACTGGGCGCAGGCATAATCAAACCACACGACTTGCTCGCGTTCCTGGGGATGCTCAAAGCCATAAATCAGGCCAATTGTGTGTGAGGTATGTGTCAGGCGTTGGTGCATGGTACGTTTGGGGATCTGGATGCCAACAAAGGCGGTTTTGAGTGCCGGGGCATCGCTGAGCTTGTCCAGGGCCAGTGTCGTCATCAAATCGCACAGCCCAAAGGTGCGCTCAAACAAATTGCCACGGCGTTTGGTATAAAAACTGGTCTGCTCGTGGATGAGCGGGCTGAGGGCAAAAATGGTATCAACGGTGTGGTGGACTTGTTGCACGGCGGGTGTCATTTCCTTTATTGCAAATCTAAATCTTTTAATTATAATGGATTTAGCCAATTTGAGCAAAGATAAACCAAAATGCCTGTTTCTGCATGAGTGCCTATGGGCGTTGACTTTGCTACCAAAAGCAGCTATCTTTTATCAGGTAATTAGCCAACAATCTTGACAAGGAGAAATCGTCAATGAAAAAACTCAACAAGGCAATTGTCGCAGTGCAGACGTTTGTGGTGGGCACCATGGTGTCAGTGAGCGTAGCATTTGCGGCACCTGCTGCTCCTGCCGCCGCTCCGGCTGCCGCATCTTCCACCTTTTCCCTGACCAACCCGATCCAGGGCGTCACCGACCTGCGTGTGCTGATCAATAATTTGCTCAACTACATGATGGGTTTCATTGGCGTTCTGGCCGTGATTTATATGTTGCTCGCTGGTGTCAAATACGTGACCGCCGGTGGCGACTCCAAAAAAGCCGGTGAAGCTAAGGAAGGCATCACCCACGCCATTATCGGTATCGCCATTGCCGTCATCGGCTACCTGGCCGTCAACCTCGTCTTCTCACTGCTGGGCGTCAACAAAAACATCGTCACCAACGCCGGGTTTGTCCCCGTCCAATAGTTTTCGATTTCCACTGCATTCTGCCAAGGCGCCCTGTCGGATGACGGGGCGCCTTTTTTGTATCTTTTTGGGAAGGGAGAGTTCCGGCCCACCCGAGCCTGTTTCCGGGTACGCCCGATTCGCGCCCGTCCGGAGATTGATGGCGGGTGAATAATTCTTCCGTTCTATTCGCTAGGTTCCTGCTTTTTACGGTCGCACCCGGAAACAGGCTCGGGTGGGCCGTGGTGTTTCATGATCAGGCGTTGGTCGGGCGGAGACGGAGGCAGAATGAATCCGGAAAAGTCTTGTTTCTGGACGGGTCAGATTATGTGAACAAAAAAGAAGCTCAGGGGAGAAACAGTTTTAGGTGAGGTCGTAAAAAGCAGGAACCTAGCGACACTGTCGGAAGTTCTATTCAATGCCGTCAACTATTGTATGGGCGCGAACCGGCCGCACCTAAAACTGTTTCTCCCCTAGGCTCGGGGACGCCACTCGATAAGTTCTCTTGGAATTACTTGGCGACGGTGAGGCTAAATGGGAGCCATTTGAGGCCGGCCCAGAGGGATTTGGCGGAGAACAGGTTGGCTGGGTTGAACTGGGGGACCGGCAACGCAAAGGTTTTGGTGACAAAATGGTTGAGGGCATAGGTGGTGAGCGTACGGCCATCGGCAAAGCGGTCCAGAGAACCAAACAGGACAATGATTACCTCCAGGTTGTCGCGCCGCACGTCCAGCGCCAGCGTTTCGCCAGCTTCGGGTGTGGAACCGGTTTTGATGCCAATCGTGCCGTTTTGGCCCAAGAGGTCGTTGGTGGTTTTGAGCAAAAAGTGATAGGTACCGTCGGCGTTGGTCACCTGTGCGGAACTGGTTCCGACAATGTCGTGTAATACCGGGTTGCGCATGACATAGAAACTCAAAGTCGCGATGTCCTGCGCACTGGAGACGGGAGAGTCGTCATCAAAGCCGATGGGATTGGTGAAGTGCGTGTCGAGCATGCCTAGCACTTTGGCTTTTTGGTTCATCAGGTTAACAAATGTCGTCTTGTCGCCACCTGTGGTGATGGCCAGTGCCATGGCTGCGTCATTGGCAGATTCAATCAGGGCGCCTTTGATCAGGCTGCGCAGGGTCATGTGGTCACCGGTACGCAGGCCCATTTTTTTGGGATCCACGGCGGGAGCTTCAGGCGGGACCGACACCACTTCGTCGAGGTTGGTGTGGTTTTCGACCACAATCAGCGCGGTCATGAGCTTGGTCAGACTGGCGCAGTTGCGTTGCAGATGGATTTGTTGCCCCAGTAGAATTTGACCAGAATGCGCGTCGGTGATGATATAACTTTGCGCGCTGACCTGTGGCTTGGGAGTCACGGTTTGCCCGAGCAGCCAGCTGTCCCATTGTTCCACGACCGGATTGGCAAAACTGGTTGTCCAGGGCAGCCCAATACCAAGGCAAAGCGCGCAGACAGTAATGGTGTTGGCAAAAAAACGTTTCATAAAGTGGCAGTGGGTTTCATGAGTTTGGTCTTGAGTTCGTCTTTGTCTTTGAGGCCAAAGTATTCCAGGAATTTCAGGCTGACTTCATAATAATACGACCTTGGATCGCCGCCCTCGGGCATGCCGGAGCTTTGCTGGATCAGGCCTTTGTGGCTGAGACTTTGCAGGGTGCGGCGGCAATCCAGGCCACGGATCGATTCCAGTGAAGAGCGATCAATGGGTTGTTTGTAAGCGATGATGGCAAGCGTTTCCTTGGCTGCCGGGGTGAGCTCTTTGGCACTTTCGAGGTTGAGCATGTCACGGATGAGCTGGCTGTAAATCGGGTTGGTGGCCAGCTGCACCAGATTGTCGTGGCGCTGGATGATGAAGGCATGTTGGCCAGTAAGTGGTTGATTGTTGATGAGTTCATTGATGGTGACTGCACTGATGCCAAGCAAGCTGACTAGAGATTGGAGCTCCAGTGGTGCCGGATTCGCAAAGAGCAAGGCCAGTATGGCCTGTAACGGATCGGAAATGGGGGTAGACATTGAGCTTGGACATTAAGAGCAAAACACACAGGTGCAATATACTGAAAAAGCCGCCTGGAAAGCAAATCAAGGCTTGATCAAAGAGGGTTAAAGTTGGACGCGGTAAAGTCTGACATAACTGTTTTGGTAAACAAGCTGAAGATACGGCGCCAGGTCGGGTCGAAAGCGCTGGCCAATGGATTCTTCCCAGCCAAAATAAAGGTATTTGACATGGTATTGCTGCAATAGTTTCAGGTGATCCGCGTCATCAGGCGTTTGATAAAAAGCCCAGACTTCTTTGAGTTTTTCGTCAGAATTGAGCGTTTCACCATAAATTCCGTAAACGACTTTTTGTTCGGCTACGGCAGGCAGGTAGTTACCGATCAATGACTTGGTGAGCACGACGACCGGGGTGGGTTCATGCTTTTTGAGGTAGAGCAGGGTCGAGTATTCGGCAGGATCAAGCGCACTTTGGCCATCGAGGAGGGTGTCACCGATCGCGGTTCCCAGCAGTTGGGTTACCGTAGCGAACGCCAGCAGCGTGGAGAGGATCAAAATCCAGCGCCAGAACTTGCGTGGCAGCAGTGTCGGGAGATGCCTGAAACACAGCAATACCAATGGAATGCCCCAGCCGATGACGGAACGCCGGAAATTCATGATTGGGCTGTAGTAGGCAAACAGTGAAAACAGTAACCAGCTCATCACCAATAAGTCCAGTTTGGCAATGTGGCGTCGTGTCCAGAGCCAGTAAAAACAGAGGGTCAGCCCCATAAAACCCCACAGACCATAGCCGCTCAAAAGTTGCAGGGGATTGAGCACTCTCGTTGTTTGCTGATGCCACCACCAGGTGCGGTAATAGGGGTTGATCCAGGAGGTCAAAAGAAAATACAGACCGACCAGGATAATGACCAAAGCGGCCAGTAATATTTTTTTGAACTCGGCTTTGAAGGCAAATGGTTCGTGTTTGAGCCAACTCAACGCGACAAAGACGGCCAGCGTCCCGCCCACCGTAGCCAGCGCAAACGGATAACTGATCCCCAGAAGTGCCAGCATCATCGCCATTACCCAGAACCATTTGGCCTGACCTTGTTCCCGCCATTTCCAGTAAGCCCAGAAAGACCAGCATAATGCCCCCAGTCCCAGCAAAAAATGCGGCACATAGCCAATGGTCAAAAATGGTTGCGTTTCGATCACCTGGGTGGAGCTGACCAGGTTAAACGGGGTCAAAAACATGTCCAGGCTAGAGGGCAGTGTCAGTGCCAGAAAAGCCAGGAGTCGATCGCGTTGTCGGGACAAAAAGGTTGAAATCAGGGCATACAAGCCACTGAGCAGAAATGGGGTACTAAGTAGCCGGCCGAGCAACAGCGTGGCACGATCATTGAGTCGCAGCAATGCTCCCAGGTGGCCGAGTGCGAGGTAAATAAGATAAAACAGGGTTTTGCCGGTAGCTTCCGGGGTATACCAGTCTTCAAATAGCCAGCTGCCCCGTCTGCCTTGGACAATACGTACTAAATAGGCATTGATGTCGGTCCGATCCGGTGAATAGCCGTGGCCCAGAAAATACCAGTCTTTGGGTATAGAGAGATAAGCCACCAGATGGGGCAGGTTGGCGAGGGCTACGACCAGCAGGCTGATCAGTATTACCCACAGCCATTCGCGTTTGAAATTAATTTTTGCCATAAAGTTCGACATCGCCACTTTGCTCGACTAAATGCCAGTTGGGAATTTGTAACACCCCACCATTTAACCATTTTCTTTCGTTGATGCCCACCAGGACGTAATCAATCCTATTGGTGGTCAGAAAGGATTGTTGCTCTGTCGGGTTTTGGCTAGAGAGGAAATGTTCCGTGGCCATGGTTTTGGCAAAAAAATCCAGCGTCTCATCGCGTTGTCCGACAAAGGTTCGTGCGCCAGCCACGGCTGGAATGTAATTGCCCAGAGGTGGCAGTGCCAGGACGGTTTTACTGCCAACCGGAAATTGTTGAAGCCCCTTGAGGACAGCGGTTTCATGGGCATTCAGGTAAAGCCCCTGATCCTGATACGAGTCGTTAAATCCTTGTTTTAGGTAAAGCAGGCTGCCCATCAGGCTCATGCCAATCACGATGAGAGTGACTTTGGCCGATCGGGTCAGGATCGTGTTGGTATTTAATCCAATGATTGCCATCAGCACAAAGGGAATTTGCGCACCCAGACAAAGCCGGGCGGCAAAGTTGATCGGTAAATACAGGGAGATCAGGTTGGTGGCCATCCAGCCCGCGACAAACAGAGAAACAGGGGAAAGCGGAGCATGTTGTTGCCATAATTTTTTCAGGCCAAGCAGGACAAGTGGCAGCAACACGCCTAGTTCGAGTAGGGCAAAAATGATATTGATTTGTGAGGAGGTGCGGCTTTGGGTGAGCCAGGCGCGGGTAAAGCTGTCGTTATTTTGTTGCAGGCGGTAATAACCATAGCCCAGCATGAGCGGGATGGCCTGCACCGGTAGCCACAGCCAGAGTTTTTGGAGCAGCGTTTGATTGGAACTGACCCACAGCAAAACCAGATGCACGCCAATGGCCAGCAGTGGCAACAACACGCTGAAGGGATAGACAAAGACTTGGATAAGGTTGAGCACCAATGCCAGCAACAGGTAATGGGGTTGTTTGTGTTTGGCAGAAAGGCTCTGTAAGTAACACCAGATCGTCCACACCAGCAGCGCTGCCCCCACAATAAAATGGGGAGCGTAGGTCAGGATGGTGAAAATGTTGAATTCCAGCAGCTCTTTCTGCATGCCCAGCCAGGGGAAGATACTTGGCAGCAACGCCAACAGGCCAAAGCCCAGCGATTTTTGCTGCAGACTCAATTTGAAATGGCCAAGCAGTCTCCATAATCCGAGCAGCAAGAAAAAGGAGCCAGTCAGTCGTAATGCCTGAAAGATCACCATGGGGTTGTTGGTCAGAGCTCGGCCAACAAAGCCTGATGCCAGGTAAAACACATTGAAATAACTGCCACGTTGAAGTTCCGTGGTGTAGTAGCTTTGAAATTTGAGCGTGCCGGCCATGCCTTGCAGGATTTTGTTGACATAGGAATTAACATCGGCACGGTTGAGCAATAGCCCATAGCCGAGGAAGTAGCCGCCGCGGGGAGTCATCCAGGCGGCTAAAAGTGTTGGCAGGTTTGCCAGCAATAGCGCCGCACTGCTTAGCAGGGCAAAAAATCCGACTTCGCGTTTCTGCCCCAGACCGAGAAGTTTTAAACCTTTGGTGACAAAGTTCAAGCCGGTCCCTGGCCATGGGCGTCATAATTTTCGAAGCGGGTCTGTTCCTTGATGAACCAGAGTTCGATTTTGCCGGTCGGACCATTGCGGTGCTTGGCGACAATGATATCGGCCACATTTTGACGCAGGGTTTCGGGGTTGTAGTAGTCTTCGCGGTAAATAAAGGAAACCACGTCGGCGTCCTGTTCGATCGAGCCGGATTCGCGCAGGTCAGAAAGCATGGGGATTTTGCTGGGACGGGATTCCACGGCACGGGAGAGCTGCGAGAGAGCCAGTACCGGGATCTGGAGTTCGCGGGCGAGGTTTTTGAGGGAGCGGGAAATCTCGGAAATTTCCTGCACACGGTTTTCGGTATCCCGTCGGCCACTGATCAGCTGGAGGTAGTCCACAACCAGCATGCCCACGCCATTTTCACTTTGCAGGCGGCGGGCTTTGGTACGCATCTCGAGTACGTTGATGCCGGGCGTATCGTCAATAAAAATGCGTGCTTCACCCAGGATGCCCATGGCGCGCCCGATACGGCTGAAATCGTCTTCGCTGAGGAACCCGGTACGCAGTTTGCGCAAATCAATGCCGGCTTCGGCGCAGATGAGGCGGTCGACGAGCTGTTCTTTGGACATTTCGAGGCTGAAAATACCGACCGGAATGTCGTATTTGGTCGAAACGTTTTGGGCGATGTTGAGGGCCAGGCTGGTTTTGCCCATGGAGGGGCGGGCCGCGAGGATGATCAGGTCGGATTTTTGCATGCCTCCCAGCAGTTTGTCCATGTCAGTGTAGCCGGTAGGGACGCCGCTGAGTTTGCCTTTATTCTTGTGCAGTTCATCGATGCGGTCAAAGGCCTGGCTAAGCACGGTTTTCATGGGTGTGAAGTCGGAACGGATTTGTTTCTGGGCAATTTCAAACACCGCCTGTTCGGATTCGTCCAGAATCGTGGCCACGTCTTTTTGTTCATTAAACGACATCTCGGCGATCTGTTCGGAGACTCCTATGAGTCGTCGCAGCACGGCTTTTTCGTGCACAATGCGGGCATAAAAATCCACATGCACGGCAGCGGGCACATTATTGACCAGTTCGCTGAGGTAACTGGCGCCGCCAATTTCCTTGAGTTTCTTTTTTTTCTTCAGATCCTCGGTCAGGGTTACCTGGTCCGTGGGGATACGTTTTTCAAACAGTTCCAGGATGGCTTCGTAAATGTAGCGGTGGTGGTCGGAATAAAAGTCGTCAGGCTGCAGGATTTCGACGGTTTTGAGGATCGCGCTTTTATCAATCAGCAGCGAGCCCAAAATGGACGCTTCGGCTTCTAGGTTTTGGGGAGGAAGTTTGAGATTGCTCATGCGGTGCCTTTCGCGGCTATGGGTGCCAGGGAATCAGTATCGATTAGTGGCTTAAGTTTGTAAAGTACCAGGCAAGGATTTCCTTGGTAATGGGTACTGCTGTCTGGGAACCTTCGCCACCTTGTTCCACCAGGACCACGGTCGCAATCTGCGGGTTGTCATAGGGGGCGAAACTGACAAACCAGGCGTGGTTTTGCCTGATTTTGTCGGTTTGGGCTGTGCCTGTTTTGCCGGCGACGATGACAGGTAATGATTTGAGTTGAGGCGCCGTACCGCCAGGATCGTTGACCGTGCCACGCATCCCCTGACGCACGGTTTGCAGCACGCTTGAGGAAACCACATTGGCACGTGTTACTTTGGGAGCAGTTACTTGCTGTGGATCGGTGCCAGAGGTTTCAATGGATTTGACGAGATACGGCTGATAGAGGGTGCCACCATTGGCAATAGCGGCAATAGCGTCACAGAGTTCGAGTGGCGTCACCAGCACATAGCCCTGGCCAATGCCCGCGTGCGCGGTGTCTCCCCAGTACCAGTCTTTTTGGAGAGCAGCGTATTCTGATTGCGAGGGAATAACGCCTTTTTTCTCACCCGGGAGGTCGATGCCGGTTTGGCTTTCCAGTCCGAATAAATCAGCATAATGTTTGAGTCGGTCGGATCCAAGTCCCGTCAGTTGGTTGTAGCCAGCAGCGACCTGGTAAAAAAAGACGTCACTGGAATGCGTCAACGCACCGACGACATTGAGTGACCCGAAATTGCCACCGCTGGCACCATAAATCCAGTCAATGAATTTGCTGCCACCCACATCCAGGAATCCCGGTGTTTGTAATATGGTATTGGCCTTAATCACACCTTCCTGGAGTCCGGCTGACGCAGTAATGGTCTTGAACGTTGAGCCAGGCGGATAGAGCCCGGCAATGGCGCGGTCAAACAGTGGTGTGCCGCTGTCGGGACTATAAAGCTGGTTGATGGCGTCGGTGTTGTTGGCTGCCGAAAAAACGTTATTGTCATAGGTTGGGGCACTCGCCATGGCCAGAATAGCGCCGCTGCGGACATCTAAGACAATAGCCACGCCGCCCGCTCCTTTGGCCGTTCTGATGCCATTTTCCAGTGCGGTTTGTACGGTGGATTGCAGATTTTTGTTAATGGTCAGAACGAGGTTTCGGCCGGATTGGGGCAGTTGATTAGGGTCGCTGCGTACAGTGATTTGTTTGCCTTTGGCATCCACTTCTATTTCGCCGACACCTTTGACTCCACGCAGCTGGTTTTCATAATAGCGTTCGAGGCCATCACGGCCGATTTTGTCGCCGTTTTGATAAAAAGTATCCGCCTTGAGATCGTCGTCGCTTACTTGGGTGAGGTAACCGAGTATTTGGGAAAAAGCCGTGCTGCCGGTGTAATTGCGTTTGCTCTCGATGTCGAGCTGCAGGCCGGGAAAATCACTGGACTTGGTGATCATTTCAATGCCTTGGTCGCGGGACAGGGAAAATTTGAGCGGGACACTGGCATGGTTAAGTTTAAAGGCTGTTGTCAGCGCGGTTTGGACGTCAATGGCAGGGACATTGAGTAATGTCGACAATTTGGTTGCCACGGCGTCCCGGGCGGCAGCGGCACGCGGCAACTGTGCCGGCAGGGCGGAGAGTACGTAATCCGGTTCGTTCAATACCAGCGGCGTGCCCAGGCTGTCAAAAATAATGCCGCGGCTGGCGCTGATCTGGTGAAAGCGGGTGAAATTGGTGGCGGCTTGCTGTTTGAAGGCGCTGCCTTGAACGACTTTGAGTTGAAACAGGCGCAGACACAGAATGCCAACGACAACGACCAGGAACAATTTGAGGGCCAGGAGGCGGTTTTTACCGGCAAATTCTTCGTGGGCGACGCCACTGCTTTCATAAAACGGTGTCAGGTTGTCTTCCCAGCGGGTCGCATGGATACTGTTTTTGGGCCGTGGCGAGGGCCGCAGGAGTTGCCCCATGCGTTTGAAATACAAACCAAGTTTGGTAAAGGGGTTAGAAATTCTCATGGCAGCAGCGCCTTGTGGCGTTGGTTTAAATTGCTGTTCAGGGCACGCAGTACGGGGAACAGTAGTAACATGAACGTCGTGTTCAGCAGCACTCGCACCAGTACAATCTGGCTCAGGTAGTCGAGCGTGAACAGGTTGTGGCCGCCAAACCAGAAACTGAGCAGCACCAGGAGTTCAAACAGTCCGCTCAGGGTGAATCCCAGGACGACGGCCAGGAGCCAGTTATTATCAATCATGTCGCTGCTCACCAGCGTCGCCAGGTAGGCAATGACAACATAAAACAAGGGCAGAAATCCCATGTGCAGGGCGGAATACTGGTTCAGCACCAGTCCGGCGAGAAAAGCGAGCCATAAGGCACTGCTCCCTTTTTTGAGCATCGCCCAGCTCATGACAAATACCAGCACCAGATCAATCATCGTACCGCTGACAAAGACAAACGGTACGAGTGTGAGCTGCAGCGAGGAGAGCAAAAAAGTGATGACAAGTAACCACCACATTTACAGACTCGGATTAAAATTGGTAATCACCATGACGGTTTCCAAGCGTCCGAAGTCAACAGCTGGCAGGATATCAGCGGTTTGGAAAATCTGGTTGGTATCTTTGTTCACCGCCTGTACATAGCCAATCAGGAGACCAGGCGGCATGGTGCTGCCCAGGCCGGAAGTGATCACGGTATTGCCACGTTCGACGGTCGCGTCCTGCGGGATCAGGCTCATCGAGAGTCCCTGTCCCAGCGGTTGGCCTTTGACTATACCATCGGCCCGGGATTGTTGAATGCGGGCAGGCATTTCCACCGAGGTGTCCAGCAGCAACATGACCCGGGCACTGGTGTCGTAGACTTCCTGCACATAGCCCACCAGTAACCCTTGCGAGACCACGACTGGCATTTTGACAGCAATGCCCTGCTGCATTCCAGCATTGATCGTCAGCACTTTGAGGTTGCCGACGGGCTCGCTGCCAATGACACGGGCGGTTTTGAGTTTGAAATTCTGTTTTTGTTGCAGTCCCAGTTGGTCCCGCAGCTGCTGGTTCTCGAGTTTGAATTCCTCGAGTGTGACATCCTGAAGTTCCAAAGCGGCGACTTGTGCTTTGAGCAAACGGTTCTCATCACTGATCTTGCCAATGCCGCCCAGAAATTTACCCGTGCCCAGCACATATTCCGAGGCCACTGATGTCACCTTCAGGATAGGTGTGGTGACAAAATCCAGACTGCGGCGCAAGACCTGGTCGGCGTGCACCTGGGTCAGGAAAATGATAAAAATGCAAAGCAGTACCAGAAATACCGCCTTGCCAAAATTGTTCAGACTTTTCCAGAAAGACATGCGTTAAATTCTAATAACTAATAACTAATAACTAACATCCAAACGGGAAAAATTCTTCTCCTCCCCCTTGGGGGAGGATGCAAGGAGAGGGGGTCTTTTTTGTGAAGGGAATTCCCTCTCTATAACTCTCTCCCACTGCGTGGGACGTCGCAGACTCCAGCCCCGGGGGAGAGGAATTGGCGGTATCTACGACGGCAGTGAATCGTATTTGGACACCACGGACACGCGTTTGAGCAGTTCGATGTCGTCCAAAAGCGAACCGGTGCCGCGCGCGACGCAGGTCATGGGGTCGTCGGCGATGATCACGGGCATGCGGCATTCCTGTGCGAGCAGGGTGTCGAGGCCACGGATCTGGGCGCCGCCGCCGGCCACATAGATGCCGCGATCCATGATGTCAGCTACGAGTTCGGGCGGGGTTTGTTCCACCGTGGATTTGACGGCATCGACAATGATGCCAATCGATTCCTTGAGGGCGTCACGCACCTGGCCACTATGGATGATTTCGGTACGGGGCAGGCCGCTTAGTACGTCGCGGCCTTTGATCGTCGTTTCCAGTTCTTTTTTCATGGGGTAGGCCGAGCCAATGGCGATTTTGACCTGTTCGGCCATGCGTTCGCCAATTACCAGGTTCATGACATTGCGGGCATAGAGGATAATGTCTTCGTCAAAGCGATCCCCGGCCGCGCGGATGCTGCGGCTTGCGACCACTCCACCCAAGCTGATTACGGCAATTTCCGCTGTTCCGCCACCAATATCAATGATCATGCAGCCACCGGCGTCCCCAACCGGCAGTCGGGCGCCAATCGCGGCGGCCATGGGTTCCTCGATCAGGAAAACTTTGCGCGCACCGGCGTTCATGGCGGCTTCTTCCACGGCGCGGCGTTCCACTTCGGTGACGCCCGAGGGGATACCGATCACGACCTGTGGCCGGGCAAAGGCTTTGAATTTGGCGTATTTCTGGATGGCTTTCTGGATGAAGTAGCGCAGCATTTGTTCGGTGACCTCGAAGTCCGAGACTACCCCGTTGCGCAAGGGGCGTACGGCGCGGATATCCATGGGGGTGCGGCCCACCATTTTTTTGGCTTCTTCACCGATAGCGAGTACGTCTTTGGTGCGGTCCGAAATCGCCACAACCGAAGGTTCCTGGATCATGATGCCCTGGTTGCGAACATAGACCATGGTGTTGGCTGTGCCGAGGTCAACCGAAAATTGTTTAAAAAAGTTATCAAGCCACTTCATGGGATTTTCCGGAATTAAACGCTAAATATTTTTGGCACACCAGGCGCTCAGGTCGGTGAGCTTCACCAGCTCAGTCTCCTTGGCCGTGCGGGCTTTGATCTCGACTGACTCGGAAGCCACGGTTTTTTTGCCAATCAAAAAACGCCAGGGCAGTCCAATCAGGTCAGCGTCGGCAAATTTGACCCCAGCCGAGACGCCGTCGCGATCGTCATAGAGGACTTCGATATCTTGTTCCAGCAGCGTTTTGTATAGAGCATTGGCTGCTTCCTTGACTGCCGGGTCACCTGGCAAAACCACCAGATGCACTTGAAATGGTGCGACTTCCCTGGGCCAGATCAGACCTTTGTCGTCATTAAATTTTTCCACGATCGTCGCCAGCGTGCGGCCGACGCCAATGCCGTAGCAACCCATGTAAAACAGTTTGCGCGTGCCATCTTCATCGACGAAATTGGCATCCATCAGCTTGGAGTAGTGGTAACCCAGCTGGAAAATGTTGCCAACCTCGATGCCGCGTTTTTCAACTAAACAGTCTTTGCCGTTGGGTGCCAGCATCCCTGGTTGTGCCATGGCAATGTCAGCTTCGACTTCACAGGTAAAGTCGCGGCCGTAGTTAACGTTGAAGCTATCAGTGAGGTCCTCTTTTTGGCCGCCAATGAAGTTGCGCACGGTTTTGAGAGACAAATCGCCGACGTAGGTGCAGCCCTTGTGGCCCCAGCAGTGGACGTAACCCGATTTGGTGCCGAGTTTGGCCAAGTCTTCGTCTGTGGCGGGTTCAAGGCCCCCGACGGCATTGACCGCATGCGCCAGCTTGGTGGGATTGACCTCGAGGTCTCCGCGGATCGTGCCAATGATGATGCGGCCGTCGGTGGTTTTGTAGACAACATTTTTGAGAAAACGTTTGGCCGGAAGCTTGTAATGTTTTTCGTTGTGTTCCATAGTCTGAACCCACTTGGGCTGGTCGATGATTTTGAAGTCTTCGACTTTGTCGTCTGGATTGACCATTTCGTGCGTGAATTTGGCGACATCCTCGTGCGCGGCGTAACTGCCGTCCGGTGTCATCAGGAAACGGCTTTCGCCGACTTCGCTTTCGACGACAAATTCATGGCAGTATTCACCGCCAATGTAGCCGTTGTCCGATTCCACCACCACGGTAGGAAGCCCCAGACGATCAAATATTTTTTTGTAGGTATTCCACATTTTGAGGTATTCGACTTTGAAGTCTTCTTCGGTGCGGTCAAACGAGTAGGCGTCCTTCATGGTGAATTCACGGACCCGGAGCAAACCGCCACGGGCGCGCATTTCGTCACGGAATTTTGGCGAGAATTGATAGAGGTTGAACGGCATATCGCGGTAGCTCACCGGATTGCGGCGTACCAGGTCGACAAACATCTCTTCGGCCGTTCCTCCCAGGGCAAACTTGGCGCTGCGGCGGTCTTTGACTTGCATGAGTTCAAAGCCGGCAGAGTTGGTACGGTTGGTTTCCTGCCAGAGTTCCAGCGGGTGCAGGATGGGTGTCACCATTTCCTGGGCCCCGGTGCGGTTCATTTCTTCGCGCATGAGCTGGATGATTTTGTGGTGGACACGCAAGCCCAGAGGGAGAAAGTAGTAGCGCCCGGCAGTACTCTCGCGGATAAAACCAGCCTGATAGAGGAGTTTGGTGCTGATGTTATTGGCTTCGCTGGGGCTGTCGCGGAGCGTTTTGGGAAAAAGGGTGGAATAGCGCATGATTTGGGCATTTTCGGCAAGTAAATAAGCCCTGCTATGATACCAAAAAACCGCGCTGCTTGAAAGCGCGGTTTGGTTCAAATAATAGTTATTTGCCGTATTTCAGGAGCCTCAAGCCCTCGAGTCGGACAATTTCGGGAAAGATTTGTTTGTAGAGGGAACAATTTGGTGACGGCAGGTCAAAGCGGCCGGTGGCGCGATGGGTGAGCAGTGGGCAGCCACCGGTGCAAAAGTAACGCCAGAAGCAATCTTTGCAGCCTTGCTTTTGTTCCACAGGTAAATTCTGGATCCCAGTTTTAGTACGGCGGAGATCGTCCAGTGGGTCGTTGCTTTGCATGGTGGTGACGGGTTTGGTGATTTCCATCTGGCACTGCGCAACATTGCCATGCTGATCAAAAATCAGGTAGTCGTCGCCTACTCCACAGGTTTTGGGGTGCGGGTATAACAGGTTGGCACGGTCAGTCAGACAACCCAGCAAGCAGGTTTCAGTCAGATTTTCCTCAATGACGTGGTAGGTTTCTTTCAAGTAGTGGACCATATGATTGGCATCATACAGTAAGTCGCTTTGGGTTGCGGAGCAGTCGTTTTCGCGGTAGAAGTTGAGGGAATAACCGGTTTTTTTGTTCAGCAGATAACGCATGAGATCGGGCAGTCCTGCCACATTGCGTTCCGATATTGTCACCGACACATGAGGAAAAATTTTGGCCACTAGTAGACGGTCAATGGTTTCGTCAATCTTGGTAAAACTACCACGGCCATCCGGAAATTGGCGTTGGGCGTCATTGAATTCAGCCAGTCCATCGAGTGAGATCATGACACTGAAGCCATTTTGTTTAAGCCACTGGATCATGATATCGGTTAGGCACGTGCCATTGCTGAGCAAAGTGTAACTTATGTTGACCTGTCGACGTTTGGCTTCGGCTTTGGCGTACTTTGTCATTTGCCGGATCAGGGGAAAATTCAAAACCGCCTCACCACCGGAAAATTTCAATTGTAGTTTTTCCAGCTGATGTTTGTCGACAGATCGAAAACACGCGTCAACGATCTGCTGGCCCGTTGACCAAGTCATGGCCTCAGGTGTTTTGGTCAAATAACAATAGCTGCAACGCAAATTGCATTGGTTGGTGACATGGATCCAGGCACTGAGCTGGTCAGACTGGCCAAACTGGAGGCGTGGATCGGGTTTGGTAAACAGCAGGTCGGCTTGACGAAGCTGTTTGATCGCCTTGGCAAGATCGGTTTTGGATAAATCCGGGAATTGAGTCGCTATCAGGGCGCTGGTTCTGCCCTGGAGGCAAAAATCCAGAATGGCTTTGCTAGCCGCGTTGACCGTTGATACCGAAAAACGTGCAAACGGATTAATGACCGCCCAGTTGTCGGTGTTGAGAGGAAAACAGCGCGTTTCAGCGGGTGTGTAAAATTGGGTTGGCACAAACAAAACCTTTGAAAAAGGTGTTGTTAAATAATGTTTTCACTGCCCTGAAGGCAACACATTAAATAAAGGTAATCCGGCCAGGACTGCATGCACAGTCACATTGGGCGCCATTAGGCTTTAGTTTTCCTTTTACCCCACCGTCATTGTCGTTACCAGAAATATCATTTGTTTTAGGATGGCGGGTGAAGATGTTTGGGATTCGGCTGCGATGCTCAGCGGGTCCTGTCGGGATTCCCAATTCATTGATTTCGGGACCTTCGATTGCCATGAGGATCTCCTCATAAAGTATGTAAAAAATAAAACTATAGTTAAAAAATATTCTGTAGGTTGGGGGCAATACTACCACAGGACATTATTTAGTGCAAACTACCCAATTTTTGAGTTAATTGGGTTGATTAAGTTGGTTATAAATCTGGGCGACAATGTCTAGATCCAGGCAGAGCCCGTGCAGCATTCTTGTCAGTGTTTGACTGATGCGATCATTGGGGGTTAGTGTGGCAAAATCATTCAAAAGCGCCTGATCCATGGCGGCATTGAATAAATGGGTTAAAACAAGCGCTCGCTCGGATAAATCCTGACCTAGGCCATCGATTTTATCTCCATAGTTTACCCAAGCCGGACCATGGGGAATGTTGGGTTCTCCTTGAGCAACATAGAGACCTGGCGCCCGTCTATTTCCCCTGATCGTTGTACCGATGTGTCGGTGACTTCGCATTGCCTCCTCGACTGCAAGCAGAAATTTACCCATGGCAAAATAGGCCATCCTGTCACGATAGAGAGGTAATGGCATGTCGACATGGGGAGAGGCCTTTGGATAGGGATTGTTAAGGACGTCGTCGAAGGTTATTGCTGTGGGTGTCTTTAGTCTCGGGTCGTTAGATACATACTGAACCAGAGCTTCGTGACCTGGATTGTCGACCGGTAGTCCTCCCATTAGCAAATCCCAGACCCCATCCAGGTAGCCGTGCATCCCTTCGTGAATCTGGCGTTGCAGCCAAATGTCTTTGATGGTCTGACCCGATTGGATTGCCTGAGAAAATAAATACCAAGTCAGACTGTTGCCACCAAAATACTCGGCCGGATAAGTATCTGATTCAAAGATAACACCGGTGCCGATTTTGGCTGTTGGCGGGAAATCAGTCATCCATGCCTTGGGAATACCATAGTTATGAGTCCAAATCTTTTCTGCTCCCCGAACGTGTGGTCCTGGGACAACGGTCCATGTATCAGGTGGTTCGTCCACGTTGGGGCGGACTTCTGCGAGCAGCGAATCAAACTTGTCCTGTGGAGGATGTCCTAGGGATAGAAGAAGATTCTGACTGATAACGAGTGCAACAAATTGCTGAATCGCCCTGGATTGAGCCCACTCTGTCTGACCAATGGAACTCAGTGTCTGATAAAATCTATGGGGAAACTGAACGATGCGGTCATCCGTACAGAGGTCTCCAACTAAGTACCTGTACTGGTCATGATTCGGACAAATATTGTATATTGCCTGATAACGTAATTCAGGTCCGATTGCTGGTTCACAAACGCCACAACTTCTGCCATAAGTCACATAGCCATCAAATGAATGGGCGTCCAGAATTCTATTTTGTTCTAAAGTCAGGGCTCGAAGTGGCCGATGACCTTGTCGCGATGTCATTAGGGTTTGTTGTTCTTCAGGGCTAACAATACTAGAGTGAACCCGTTTACCCCATTGAGGCCTGAGAGGTGATTCCATTGCTATTATAGATAGTTCCAGTAGATCTGTACCTGGGGGAATAGTCATAGCAGAATAGCGCATATCCCTGAGATAATCTTTCACCAGTCCGATAGCTCTTTGCATCTCAGTCATGGCCCTTATCCAGACAGTCACGTCGTGACTTTGATTGACGTTTTTTTGAATTTCCTTCAGTCGCAGCTTTTCCAGTAAGTCAACGCCCAGAACGTTTTCCAGAATATCCCAGGGTATAGGAATGCTGACCTCGGGATTTTCTCCTGGCGTTTGCTCCCGCTCTGCGTTGTTTGAGGAATCGGGATTTTCTAAAGCTGCCATGGGGCGGACTTTTGTTGATTAATTTAATGAGTTAAAGAAAAGAGAGTAATTATATGACAAATTGCATGAATTGTCGAAGGCGTGCCGATGCGGTGGGATGTGTCCGAGAGTGGAAACCCAGCCTATGTCCGCTGTGTTATAATTAAATATCGAGAAATAGCTAATTATAAAACTAAAAAAATCCAGCCATGCCATTAGAAGCCGTGCTCGAATCTGAACAAGCCAAAGAAAAGTTGCCGCTAACTGAGTTCAAACTCGAGCAAGAAGGGCTGCTGCCAATCGAATGTTTTGCCTATGGCGACATGGCCAAGGCAAAAGTGCTTCTGAATGCGGGCATCCATGGTGATGAAGCTGAACCGATTGGGCCATTTGTGAATGCATTTTTGGAGGCGCGTTCGCGTAAACCTGACGAAATTGGTGATCATGTCGCGATTCCGTGGGGGTTTGCGAAGAAGCATTGCAACGCAATACCCGCAACATGCAACTGCCTGGCGAGAAAGCAGTCAATCTCAACCGGCAGTTTATGGCCGAGGGACCAACCCATCGCAAAGCCGAGCAGTTGCTGGAAATCCTGGACAAAATGCCCGAGCTGAAATACGTTTTTTCGTGGCACGGCGACAACGAACGTGTGGCCGACAGTTATGATCCCGTTGCCAAGGCGGCGACTAAAGTTCCCAGTGGATTTTATGTTTATGACTGTCCGCACTACCAGACGGCCGAGGATGGTCCGATTGATTATCAGGAAGACGAAATCGTGCAGTATTTGATGGATGCTTTGCGGCTGGCTTTGAAGGTGGCCGGGATCCCGCTTTTGACCGGCTATGACGAGGTGGGAACACACAATGGCGATCCCGCGCTGGGTAATTTTTTCAATGAAGGTTATGCGCGTGTCGCGGCCAGCTGTCCTTTCAAGGGCGACTGGGAACCGTATTTAAGTTACCTGGGCAAGCAAGCTGCCGAAGGCAAGGTGCCAGAAGGGCAAAAACCACACAAAATTAAGCGTACTTTTTGTTTTGAAACGCCTGGTTGGCTTTCCATGGAGCAGAAAAATCTGGTCGCAGAAATTGCCCGGGATTATTTTATCGTGCCTTTTTTGGCATTGACGAAGCAAAGCGATGAGGCTAAGTAATTTATTTTAGCTGAGTTCTTTTTTCCAAAATCGATATAATTTCATTCATGTCCACAACGATGCCGAAATCAGCCACCTGGATGATGAGCGCATTCGGGTTACGATTGATGGCGACGATCACTTCGGCATTTTTCATACAGCAGAGGTGCTGGATGGGCTTCGGCTCAAGCGCTAAGATATTGACCGTTTTCAAATTACTTGGGCGATACACAACGGAGCTCTGATAAGTTCCGCGGAGTATTTCGTTATTATTTTTGTGGGCTAATTTCTAACTGTTCTTCCTCCTCGGCACTGGGGTTCGGATTCGTTTTGGTACTAGGGATAGTTACAATAATGAATTTATATGCTACAATTAAATGATGAGTTTAAAAAATAAAAAGGAGGTGCCATGGGTGTTGAAAGTCCTATTCAAGAAGCAGTGGGAGACCAGTCTGGTGACCAGGAAAAAACACTTCAAGAATTATATGAAGCTATTTTAGAGGAGGGAAAATTCGAGGAATCAGCAGTGATTGCACTTGATAAGATTCCGGAAGAAAACAAAGCGGTCAGATTGAAGCAGTTGGCGGCTAAACTAAAGCAGTACGAAGAAAGGTTGGGGAAGAGACCTCGCCATGCTTATATGTCTCCGGAACGATCCAGAGCAAATGGATTAGATTATTGAACAAAGATTCTACAGCTACTTTTGGAAATCAAAACAATAAATGCTCAAGCATTGGGGTTAGCGTTTTTACGACGCGATCATGGTAGTTTTGATTCAGCAGCTTTCATAGAAGCAGCGAAAATTATCGAAGATTATGTGATTATGGGTGGGGAAAATTTAGAAGGCGGTAGTTTACCAAAAGTATAGTCTATTTTTCAAGATTTATGGAGGGAAAATGGGTACGGGATTTTCCGATAGGGATGATTTAGTAGAAGAAGTTCCAAGCGTGGAAAAACAAATTGACCTTGCCGAAGTTATGGATAGATACAAAGATATACTGGCGATGGGTCTGCAGATTCCATCACGAATTTTTGATATTAATGTCAATCCCACAGACTCTTCTGGATCCAATCCCAAGCAACGACTCGCTAAAGCAAGAGCTTCATATAATAATTGGCTTGTTAGAATAGAACCGATATTAAATTTTGAGCAGGGTAAGCAAAGAAGTGATTATAAGTATTTGCGTGATATAATCATAGCTTTGGGAATTCTTGTCGAGCAGGGATCTGTAGATGAGATAGTTCTAAAAATGGCGTTAGGGATTACTGGTTCAACAATGCAAGAACGGTTGGATCCTGAGGGGGATTGTGTTCCATTTTACCAAGCCATGGATTCCCTGGCTGATTATGCCGGAACAAGAGGCAGGAGTAAAACGGATACGACTCAAGCGGAAGTCGAAATACTTTCCCTGGATAAAGCACCTGTGCAAACTGTCGAGGAAGCATTGCAGCGCTTAGCTGAAAACCCTAAAGACTCTTTCTATACCGTCAGTCTTAGTGTAGCGAAACAATTAGTGATCGAAATCCAAAGTCGTCTCGACAGCAAAATTGCCGCTGGAGAACTTGTACCAACAGCAAACGGAGATATCAGTGAAGAGGAATTAGCTTTGAGAATAGTTAAATCCAGGTTGGAATGCAAAATAATGATTTCCACCATTGAAGCAATAGATTCTCCTGGAGAACTGCGAGCAATTCATGCTCAGCTGGATGATCAATTCAAAACAAATTATTCTGAACGACCCGAACCTCTATACCCGTCTGATCAGGGTAACAATATAAAACTTGATGCGGAAATTGGTACTGCAATTTACTTAGAACGAGACATTGCTGCCGCAAAATTGGAAGAGGAACAAAAACCAGGACGAAGGATTCAACGAAGAATACAATCAAGTTTTGGTGCCGCAGCAAAAAGAACGTCCCGAAAAGTAAAATGACTGTTTCGTCAATAATAACGGCCATAAAAACCCAATTCAACATTGGGTTTTTATTCCATATTTAGAATGGGAGGCACTTATTGAATGCTGGATTGGCTACGATCCTAGCTTGGCAAGGTGTTCGAATCCCAAATAGAACTGCTAAACGTGACGAAAGCTTGGTTTGTATGGTAAAATATCTCGATATAGCCATCTCCAAAACCAAAAAGGAAAAACATGGATATCGCCGAATTACTAATGAAAACGCGGGACGCCAAAGCTTCCGACCTGCATGTGACGGTGGGCACCACGCCGATGAATCGAGTGCATGGCGATATCATGCCAATTCCCAATTATCCTGTCTTGGAACGCAAACAGCTTCAGGACATGCTTTACAGTATTTTGACCGAAGACCAGAAAGCCAAATTTGACGCCGACCACGAACTGGATTTTTCGATTGAACTCGAGAATGTGGCGCGCTTCCGTGTCAACGTTTATCTGACGCGACGTGGCATGGCTGGCGCTTTTCGTCTGATTCCGGCCATGGTGCCTTCTCCGGACGAGTTGCGACTGCCCAAACAGGTGATGCGACTGACGGGGTTGGAACGCGGCCTGGTCTTGGTGACAGGCCCGACCGGCTCTGGTAAATCCACGACGCTGGCTTCGATGATTGATTACATCAACCGCAATCGTAAATTGCACATTATCACGCTCGAAGACCCGATCGAATATGTCCACAACCACAACAAATGCATCATTGACCAGCGTGAAATCGGTAATCATACCCATTCCTTTGCCGCGGCGTTGCGCAGTGCCTTGCGCGAAGACCCGGATGTAATTCTGGTGGGTGAAATGCGTGACCTGGAAACCATTCAGCTCGCCATCCGCGCCGCCGAAACCGGTCACCTCGTTTTTGCCACGCTGCACACCGCGAGTGCCGGTCGTACTCTGGATCGTATTGTCGACGTGTTTCCGTCTGATCAGCAGGACCAGATTCGGGTGCAGCTAAGTGAAGCGATTGAAGGTATTTTGGCGCAGACTCTAGTTCCGACCAGCGATGGACAAGGGCGCGCCATGGCCATGGAAGTCATGTTTGCCAGTGCGGCTGTGCGCAATTTGATCCGCGAAAACAAAACGCACCAGATTCTGAATACGATTCAACTGGGCAACAGCGAAGGCATGCAAAGTCTGGACCAGGCACTCGTTCTGCTTTTCCGCGAAGGACTGATCAGCGCCGAAGAAGCGGAACAAAAAGCCTATGACCTCAAAAATTTCCAGCAACTGATGCTGGGCAAAACGCCGCTGATCAACACCGAAGTCACACACACTAATACCAATCGCATGATTTAATCGTCAAAGGGAAACGATGATTTTTGACAATCTTGTCCAGCAAATGGTTCAGCTCAAAGCTTCTGATCTTTACCTCAAATCAGACGCCAAACCCATGGCACGTGTGGATGGCCTGCTGCAACCGCTTACGGCTACTCCGCTTGGCCACGTTGAACTGGAACAGGTGACCAAAACCATTTTGAGCCCGGCGCAATGGGAGGACTTTGTCCACACCCGTGAATGCAATTTGTCTTATAAAAGCGCAACAGGCGACCGTTTTCGTCTCAATGCGTACTTCCAAATGGGTGCGCTTGGGGTTGTGATGCGTAAAGTCAGCAATGAAATCCCGACGATGGAAAGCCTGGGGCTACCGCTTAAACTTAAGGAAGTAGCACTCAAGAAACGTGGCCTGTTTTTTGTCTGTGGGCCGACGGGCTCTGGCAAATCCACCACCCTGGCCTCGGTGATCGATTACCGCAATGCGAGCATGGCCAACCACATCATCACCATCGAAGACCCGATCGAATATGTTTACGCCGACAAAATGAGCATCGTTTCGCAGCGTGAGGTGGGTATCGATACCATGAGTTTTGAAAATGCGCTCAAAAACACCCTGCGTGAAGCGCCGGACGTGATCAGTATTGGGGAAATCCGCGACCTGGAAACGGCGATTACGGCCATGACCATGAGCGAAACCGGCCACCTCGTATTTGCCACGCTGCATGCCTCCAATACCTACCAAAGCCTGGAACGCCTGCTCTCGCTGTTTACCGCCGACAAGGAAAAACAGCTCCTGTTGATCCTGTCCATGAACCTGATTGGCGTCTTTGCCCAGCGCCTCATCCCGCGCAAAGGCACAGAAGGTGGACGCGTGGTGGCTACGGAATTTTTGACCGTGACCCCGATGATCAAGGAACTGATCATGAACCATAAAATCAGTGACATGAAAGAAGTCCTGCGCCGTGGCGGTCAGGATGGCATTTATTCGTTTGACCAGAACATTTTTGAGCTGTACCAGCAGGATTTGATCACCGCCGAGAATGCGCTCAACTTTGCGGATAATCCCAATGAAGTCCAAATGCGGATGAAGGGTTTTGCGGGAGCAATACGGCAAGTGTAAACAACAAACTGATAAATAATTACTTTCCAATTCCTGTGAATTGTTTTAGTATTATGACCTTTTACATTATTTATATGGAAATTATGCCCGGCAAACCCAACTATCCACAGCCGCATAGTCTTGTCAAAGAGTATAAGGATCTTGAGGTTAGTAATGGTGCTTTAATGGATGAAGAAATTGAAGCCGAGCATAACCGCAGAAAACATGATGCCAAAGCACGCCAACATGAGCGTAAGGCTCGTGAAGACGAGGAGTAGGCCAGTAATGGGATCACCAATGGCAGTATTGTTTGCCCGAGTATGGCTTTTGGCGCTATAGTATGGCCACTTTAATCGCTTTAACACGGGACGAAACATGGGCATTGTCATTAGCATTCTTGCCTTCCTTTTTGTTTTTGGCATCCTGGTCGTGATTCATGAACTGGGCCATTTTCTGACTGCCAAACTGTTCAAAGTAGGTGTCGAAGAATTTGCTTTTGGCCTGCCCCCGCGTCTGGTTGCCAAAAAAGTCGGTGATACCGTCTATGCGATTAACGCACTGCCCATTGGCGGGTATGTCAAAATGATCGGCGAAGACACGCTCGAACCCAACAATCCCCTCAGTCTGCAAGCCAAACCACCCTGGCAGCGGCTAATCATTTTGCTGGCTGGCAGTTTTACGCATTTTGTCCTTGCTTTTATTATCTTTTTTGCCCTTGCTTTGATCCAGGGGAAATCTGTTCCCAATGGCAAAGTTGACGTGATCAGTACCAGTCCCGGTAGTCCGGCTGAACAGGCCGGGCTGAAAATCGATGACAAAATCACGTCAATCACGGGACAGACGTTTAAAAACTCGGATGGATTTCTGACCATTGTTGGTCAAAACAAAGGCAAGCTAATCAGCCTGCAAGTGGAACGCAATGGCCAGACGCTTGCCTTGACCGCGACACCGCGGCTGAGTCCTCCGGCCGGACAGGGCGCGTTGGGTGTGGTCGTGGAAGGCGAACAGGTCAGCCAAAAAGTAGGATTCCTGGAAAGTCTGCAAATTGGCGTGACATCGGTGGGAGAGGTAGTCAGTAAAACCTTTGAGGGATTGGGTACTCTGCTGCACTCTTTGTTTGGAGCAGGACGTGTGCCAGCGGATATTTCCGGCCCCGTGGGGATTGCCAAAATTTCCGGGCAGGTGGCGCAGTCGTCGGGACTGCTTGGCCTGGTTGTTCTACTTGCGATTTTTGCCGCCAACCTGGCGGTGTTCAATTTATTGCCATTTCCGGCACTGGATGGCGGGCGGGCGGTGTTTGTGCTGTTTGAATGGATTTTTCACCGCCGTGTGCCGGCTGACAAAGAAGCGATTGTGCACGCCGTTGGCATTGCCTTGCTCATGCTGCTGGTGGTTGCCGTGACCTATAAAGACATTTTGCAGTTGTTTGGGTTATAATCGTCCCCTTTGACTATTAACCCAGGGGTTTTATGCAAGGCGCTCCCACGGGCGAACAAGCTCCTGAAGCAATTGAAGTCCCTGCAAACTGGCAGGATGAATTTATCCAAAAAATTGGATTTGAAAATGACGCTTTAGATGGCGAGCTGCGGGCATGGACCGAGAGGCTGCTGGGACGTGTCGAACGCCACATAAGCGATTCTGCCCTGCCAGATCAGCAAGATTTGAAGCGGCAGGTGTCAAGTTATGATGACCTGCAGGTTGGGGAGCATGAAGCCTTACAACATTTGTTGGTGATTGTCGCGGTGCGCAGTGTTGACAAGGGACACCTGGAGCGGATGAGCAAAATCACCGGTCAGTGGGATCATTTGGCAATCGCGTTGGAAAATCTGGCCATGGAACTTTGTCGACGCTTCAGCAGTGATGCAAACTTAGAGGAACAATTAGAGCATCGCTTTGGCAGCAACGCCCGGCATTTTCAGTTTGCTGGAATTGATCAACTGATGGCTTATATCACTGCAGTCAATCATGAGCATTTTTTTGCTGGCTATAAACCGCCGTCTGACATCAAAAATTTACTTAACCAAATGACGGCAACCCTGGGGCGGCATGAGCTCGCGGGGTTGTTGGGTCAGGACGAAAATGCGCTCCAGGCTCAGGCAAACGCGTTGTGGGGCAAAGGCTTTGCGGAGTTTTTCAAGGAGCCTAATTTTACGACGACAGAGAGTTATAAGTTATTGTTGGCAGCGGCAGTATGGGGTGGCAACCATCAGGAACCATTACAGCACCCTGGGGAAAAAATTGAGCAGTGGCAGCCACGGCAGCCCGTTCCGCCGGGCGCGCGCATGGCCAATTATCTCAAGGCTTACCGCGGGGTGGAATCCGGATTGGGCATGGACAGCAAGGCAGAAGCTGTTCATCGGTTCCCGGATTATCACGTGGGTTGCGTGCCAGCCATGACCTTGGGGCGAGCGCTGGATTTCTTTGCCAATGTGGTAAAGCTGCGGCAGTCATCCACCGGGCAGCCGATAGAAAACCCTCAGGAGTTAGCCGCTGCTGACTGGAAACAATTTTATGTCGAGCAGCTGGTTCAACCTATTATCGAATTGAGTGAGGAGTTCATGGCGGCTTACCCGACGCATCAAATGATGATGAATCTCGTGGGGGCAAAATTGTGTATAAAAGATAGTTTTATGCGGCAGCATCACAGACAGTTATTGGTATTGATGGATACCTATAGCGAAGAATTTTTAGCACTTTACTGCGTGCCAACACACTGGCGCGAGTTGATCCGCTGTTACAAGCAGGCGGACGTTTCGGCGAGAAAAATTTATTTAACCAGGCAGAAAACAATGGTGGAGAACACTGTTGATGTTATGGCTGTGAGTCGACACAGGGTGGCGAGTGGATCGGGAAGGCGATGACTACTGGCCTAATGCTTTGAGTGCCATTGAATTGCCTGGATCCAGCTGCAGCAGAATTCTGGCTTCGGCCATTGCTTCCGACTGGTTGCCGTTTTGGGTCAGCAGTTGCAGCAAAAACTGGTGCATAGGGATGGAGCTGGGGTTGTAGGTAAGTGCTTTGCGCCCGGCTTGCATGGCGGCCGGCAGATTGCCCAAGGCATTTTGGGCAACGCTCAGCAGTGACCAGGCTTCAAAGGTGCCCATGTCCCAGGGGCCAGGCAAAAGTGCCAGGTCCAGTGCTGCTTTGGCCTCCATAATGTGATTTTCGTCCAGCAACGCTGTGGCCAGATGCATCTGCAGCGTCCGGTGATAAGTCCAATTCGGGTTGGGAAACCATTGCAAAGCTGTTTGGAAATGACTGACGGCGTCGGCATAGTTACCTTGGAGCGTGAGCAGTACACCCCATTCATCCTGGATCGAAGCGAGTTCAGGCGCGTGCGAGGCCGCTGCAGCATAGGCGGTGTTGGCCGTTGCCTGGTTAATGGTTGAGGGTGAAAGTTCTGCTGCTTTGGCCGCAATTTGTGCCTCGCTACGAGCGGCAATGAATGTATTTTGTAATCCCGCCGGCAATGCATGCAGCAGGTCTTTGGCTTCCTGCAGCAGTACCTGATGGGAGAGAGTGTCCGGAAGTTCACTCAAGTGCCGTAAATTGGCATTTTGCAGTTGTAACGTATACCAGACTTCTTCGGGCATGATGCGATGTGCCGTTTGATAATTTGCCACCACCTCGGTCTGGTCGGAGGCAAGTGACGCGGAACTGGCCCGCGCGGCATAATCATAGGCAAGGAGCGGACGCAGATTAAAAAATAGCAACGCGCCACCGCATAGTGCTGTCGCCATCAAAGCTGGCTTCCATTGTTTTCTGAAGGAAACCGTTTTAGTCATTACTGGGCGCGCGGTCGCGAATTGCGGAGGCAGCAGTAAGCCAACGTCAAGCCAAAAGACGAGCAGCGAAGTAGACGTGTCAAAACTAAAAAAATTGGCGACCAGCAGTGCCCCCAGAGATGCCATCGCCGGTACGGCCCAGGGATGCTGGCGTCGCGTTTTAAGTCCGGTTTTTAACAACGCTCCCAGTAAGAGCAGATAAGCCAGCAAGCCAACCATGCCGGTTGCATAGCTGGTATCCAGCACCCAGTTATGAGCGCGGTCGGGAATTGTTTCCGGACCTTCGGTGAGCGCAATGCCGGCGCGATAAAAAGCCGGAAATGTGTAATAGAGTGTGTCCTGTCCCCAGCCCAGCAACGGCCGTTGTTGGATGGCTTCCCAAACGCCTTGCCAGATGAGCAGGCGTGTCTGGCTGGTTGAGTTGTCTAAGCGTAAGGCCCGGTTGGCGACTTGCCGCAATTCCGGGACAGTGACTGATAAGCTCGTGAGGATTGCGGCACCACCGATCGCGATGAGGGCAAATTTTTTCCAGTTGCGACGGCTCAGCACTTGCAATACGAAAAACAGGCCCAGACCAGCCATCAGTCCAAGCAAGGATCCCCGGCTTTGGGTGAGGAATATGGTCAAGATCAGCAGACTGGAGGCAAGCAGCAGGAGGATTTTTTCCCAGCGCAACCTGGCTTGCCAGGTCCAGGCTAGAAACATGGGCAGGACCGCCGCGAGCAATGTGCCGAGGAAATTAGGCTGACCCAATGTGCTAAAAATACGGTTACCAAAAGCCATATCCTGCCAGCGGAAGGGATCCAGATGCAGGCCTTGCAAAAATCCATAACCACTGGTGAGGCATGCTGCGAGCATGAGCGCCAGCACTGGTTTGCGTTTATCGGCTTGCGTGGGAAACCAGTAGGCCAGAAGTAAAGCAAAAGCAATATAGTGACTGAGACTCAATACCCCGAGTTGCCGCTGGAAAGATCCCCACACACTCAAGGCCGGTGAGATCGAAAAAATCATCGCAAGCAGATTCACGAGCGCATAAAGCGCGAGGATGATCGCTATCCAACTGCGGTTGATCGGCGAGCGTGGCTTTGTCCGCCAGTCCAGTACCACGCAGACGAGGCAAAGTTCGATGCCTATCCGCCAGGCAATCAATTTGGGCATCTCAAACATGTTCCCCAATGACGCGAGCGGCAATATCAGCAGTGGGGTAATCACTATGAGCGCCAGCAGGATGAGGCGACCGCTGCTTTGCCAGAAATTGTGGCATGGATTATTGATGGATTTGTGATGGGGTTGCATAGCCGTATTATAGCTATTTATCATGTCAAAATCACCTTTGACAGTTGCTGGTCCTGTGTATAAACTTAGCGGCGATATCAACAAATGTCTTGAGTTTCTGGACCAATTGGTGATATACACAACAAGTGAGTTTGATAAACGCACCTTAAAATGATTTGAGTTTGCTGGGTTAGGCGCTTGCGGGTGTCGTATAATGGTTATTATGTCAGCCCTGTCTGCCGACAGGTAAACTTCCAAGTTGAAGAAGCAGCGTTGTTAAGTTGGGGTAAAAAAATGAATGAAATAACTGTTTATGCAATCCGTGATAAGGCAAGCGGCCAAATTTATATTGGAATGACAAATAATTTAGATCGCCGACTTAGTGAACATCGGCGCGGGCAAAGTTTTTTTACTAGTCAATTTGGCTCGTTTGAATTGACTTATCAAAAGGCTTTTCCTGATTACAAGACCGGTCGAGAACACGAAAAATATCTAAAATCATCAGCAGGCAAGAGATTTTTGAAATCAGTTTAACCCATGCGGGTGTCGTATAATGGTTATTATGTCAGCCTTCCAAGTTGAAGATACGGGTTCGATTCCCGTCACCCGCTCCAAAATCAAATAATATTATGTCAGCCCTGTCTGCCGGTCAGCCAGGCAGGCTTGTCTGCCGGAGCGCCAGGCAGGCTTCCAAGTTGAAGATACGGGTTCGATTCCCGTCACCCGCTCCATGAGATTCCACTTTTTCTTTAAAAAATAAAAAGTGGCCAAAAAGAAAACAATGGAGTGATATTTGTTTGAAGCGTTTCTGCACAAATGTCACCATATTCAAATTATTAGTATGTCATCGCACCTTCGTCTATTTAAATTATCAAGAGAGTCCTTATGTATATCACCAAACAGTCGGATTATGCGGTTATCCTGATGACGCGACTTGCTGAGCAGTATCTGCTCGACAAAAAGCAGCCCTATTCATTAATGCAGCTTTCCCGTGAGTACGGCATATCTTTTTATTTCCTGCAACGCATTGCCCGCAGCCTGCGCCGCGCCAAACTGGTGCAAGGGATCGAAGGCCGCCAGGGTGGTTATCGCTTGCTCAAGGCGCCGGATAAAGTGACGCTGGGAGATATTGTCCGCGTTATCGAAGGACCTGTCAGCATCATGAGCTGTGCTGTTGAAGGTTGCAATGACGTACCCGAAGAATGCACCCGTTACGACGCCTGTGTTGCCAAGTTTGCCTGGCGTGAACTGCAGGAAATGGTGGCAGCCTATCTCGATCAGCATTCGCTGCAGGACCTGCTCAATCGTAAAGGCGAAAAGAAAAAAGCGGTCGTTAAAAAGCCTGCCAAGAAGTAAATTTTCTCGATGCCATTGCGCGTCAACAAGTCCCTCTCCGTGCAGGGGGACTTTTTTTGTGTTTGGACTTTATTTATTCTCTGGAAAAGATTAAACTACGACTAGTTTAATCTTAGTTTACTAGACAAGGAATTCCCTATGAGTTATCGACCCAAGTTCCTGATGGCAGTGAGCGCGCTGCTGGTGGTTTTGTTTGTTGCCGGATGTTCCACGACCAGTAACAATGCGAGCAATACCCCCGCGCCGAATGTTACCAACAATGCTACGTCAAGTAAGGCAGCTCCCGCCACGACAGCCACGACGCATGAAATTACCATGACGGCCCAACAGTTTGCTTTTTCGCCAAGTTCTATTCAGGTAAATTTGGGGGACACGGTGATTCTGCATGTTACCAGTACGGACGTGCAGCACGGGATTGTGCTACCGGACTTCAACGTTAATCAGCAGCTCCCGCCTGGGCAAACCAAAACGGTAACTTTTGTCGCCAACAAAAAAGGAACGTTTGAGTTTAGCTGTGACGTTCCTTGTGGCCCCGGTCACCGGGAAATGACAGGATCGATTACGGTTAGTTAAGCTAAGCGGCTACTTTGCATGAGTTTGAGCACCAGGTCGGCGCTGTTGAGGTTGGCCAGAAAGTGGAAGGCGTGTGCACGATAGCTCGGCTGTAATTCCAGCTTTTTTTGCATTTCCTGCGGTGAGTGATAATTGCCAGTCCCGACGGCCAGAATCTGAACGTTCTGCAGTAGTCGACCACGCAGGATATTGACCGGGTCAGCACAGATATACCAGCAGTTTTGTGGTGGTGCATTGAATTGGTGACGGCACTTGAGCAAAGCCAGCTGCAGCAGACCGCCTGAATCTTCGGTCTCGTGGCCGAAGCTGCTCAGGTCGGTATTAAAAAAATTCCAGAGATGAACAGCCCGCAGCTTGGCTTCGGCTTGCCAGATGGAACCGGTGGTGACAAGGCCGAGCGGAATGTTGTCGGTTTGCAGTTTTTGTAATAGTTCTTTGACACCGGGTAAAACGAGCGGGAATTCCCGTTTGAGCGCCGTAGTTGTGTGTTTGCCCAGCACCATGCAGGCGCGGGTGATGTCGCTCGGGGCAAAGTCGATGTGGTGACTTTCTAAGAGTTCGCGCACGACATGCATTTCGGTTTTGCCCTGGCTTTGATGCGCTTTGGGGACGAGATTGGGCTGGTTAAAGACTTCCAGACCCATGGCGGCAAAGGCTTCGTCTTCGGTCTGGCGTTTGGGAAACAAAGCCAGAGTGTGATCGATGTCGAACCAGACGAGATCAATTTTGGTCATTTTTTGTTTTTTTAATAGAAAAATCAGGTTTTTTTCTTGTCCAGTTTGTCCAGCCCCAGCTTGACGACGAAAATG
This sequence comes from Candidatus Wirthbacteria bacterium, assembly GCA_903889905.1. GTDB lineage: Bacteria > Patescibacteriota > CG2-30-54-11 > CG2-30-54-11 > CG2-30-54-11 > CAISZI01. The sequence goes on along the minus strand of CAISZI010000046.1, from coordinate 29,196 downwards.
TAAATGACGGCGGCGACCGAGAGAAAGTCGATCAGATTGGAGAGCAAATCACCGAGGCGAAATTGGGCATGATTGATGGTCAGTACCCAGGTCTGCAGATCGGCTTTGCCCGTAAACATCGAGATAAACGGTGAAACAATGTCGGTGACAATGGATGAGACAAATTTGGCGATTGCGCTACCCAGAACCAGACCGACGGCCAGTCCGACGACGCCTTTTTCACGGATGAAGTCGATGAATCCTCGCATAGGTTATCCCTCGTAATGGCAAAACAAAAGTATGGTAGACGGGATTGGGGGAGGATGCAAGGGAAAACAATGGCTGATGGCTATGCCGAAGTGAAGAGGATGTTACTTTTAAACATTTTGGGTGTTATATCCTTTCAGAAAACAAATACATGCTATAATTAAATATCAACTCATTGATCAAAACCAAGTAAATAATTACTTATCCATCATCAGTGGAGACAACATGGAAGAAATTAAGCCAGTTACGGATACGGTAGCCGTAGAATCCCAAAACCCCGTGCAGCAGCCCAACAAACCCAAGAAAGCGCTCCCAAAAGCGCTAGTCATCAAGATTGTGGTGGGAGTTGTAGCACTGCTTGTGATTGGCGCGGGGAGCGTCATGGCGAGCGAAACTTTGCGCAACCAAATCGCCGACATGATCGAACCCAAAGGCAGCCTGGTGGTGAACGCCGGGGACAACACGCAAATTCCCAACATGGATATTTACCTCAATGCCACTTATCAGGGCAAAGCGCCACTTACGATTACGCGGCTCAAAGCAGGCAACTATACCCTCAAATTTGTCACATCTGGTTACAAACCGGGCTACAAAGATGTTGTGATCGAGGCCAAGAAAACCACGACTGTGACGGTCAATCTGGAAATCAATGGGGTTTATCAGGACCAGGGGAATCAATACAATGTGGAGCTGGAACAGGATACCGCTATAACCAGCCCGTTGAGTACGCCGATCTCGCAACCTGTTTTGCCAGTTACCCCGCCAGTGGCTGTTGTCCCGCCGGTTTCCACCAATCCCGATTTCTGCTCCTCTAATAATACCTGGCAAGTTTCGGATATTGGGGCAAGCCCCAACGGTTTGCCAGCTTTTAAATTGAGTTTCCCCTGTTCATGGCGTCTGGATGCCAGCGATACTCCCGGCGCACCCGATGTCTCGGTCTCCACTACAGGCGTTTCGATCCAAATTCAACGTGGCGATATGGGGGGCACGCAATGCATTTTTGCTGGCGATGCCAATCCTAACGCTGCTCCCGTTGTTAATAATTTCAAAGAACTGACTATCGGCAGCACAACTTGGCGCCGGGTTAGCTATGCTGCAGGGACGCAGCTCTGGAGAGTTTGCGAAAAACAAACCGGGAACAGTGGTACGCATTATTATTTACCAACCAGCATTGGCAATATTCAGATTACTATCACCGATGCTTCACTGCTCAGTACCGTGGACAATATTCTAAGTCGCATTGAAGTGACGCCAGCAGCGGCGATTGATTCCGGGTTACAGCATTATATCGATTCCTTCAAACCCGATGCTGTGCTCACCAATGTACATCGTTTCTCGATTCAGTACCCGTCTACCTGGCAAATCAAAGAAAGCCATCATGCTGCTGACGCAAATGGACCGTTTACCTACAACTTGATGCTGACCAAGGGGAAGTCATTCATTGCTATCGATCAGGGGCCCGGCGCAAGCGTGGGATGTTTGTATCCCGGGGACTTACCACACCCTAATTTGGACAACTATTCTTATTTTGGAACGTACAAGCAATTCCGGCAATCACAGAATTCTACCTGGCGTCGTGCCGGTTTGCCTGACAATCCCAACAGTACACAAGTGGTTTGTGAAAACAGTACGGAATTCAACTTTGATGGTGGATATACGGACACGACCATCGTGGGTGCCATTCATGTATCAGGTGCAAGTGCGGCGGATTGGACGGAGATTGATACGATATTAAGTACGATCGGGATATTGCCGAATTAGTCCTATGCTCATGTTGCATGACAAAAACTCACCCAGTTCCTTCGGGTGAGTTTTTTGTTTGATCTTCATTGCATTTTCACACGTCCGGTTTATGATGCATGCGTCGTGTCATATTAAATGGACAAAAACCAATGATCGAAGTCAAAAGCGTTACCCGTGTTTACCAGCAGGGGTCACACAAATTCAAAGCTTTGGACAATGTGTCTTTCGTCATCCAGAAAGGCGAAAGTCTGGCCATCGAAGGACCGTCGGGCTCGGGCAAATCCACGCTTATGCATCTGCTGGGCGGACTGGATACTCCCACCAGTGGTGAGATCCTGGTTGAGGGCCACAACTTGAGCAAATTCGGGGACAAGGAACTGTCGCAATTTCGCAATCAGGCCATCGGCTTTGTTTTTCAGACTTTCAATCTGCAATCCTACCTCACGGCGCAGCAGAACGTGGCGGTTCCACTGCTGATTGCCGGCAAGAGTTACAAGGTGGCGATGGCCAGAGCCGAAGTCTTGTTGCAACGTTTTGGCATGGTCGACCGGCTCAAATATCTGCCCAAACAAATGTCGGGCGGCGAACAGCAACGCGTGGCCGTGGCGCGGGCACTGGCGAACGAACCCAACATGATTTTGGCCGACGAACCCACCGGCAACCTGGACAAGGACAACGCCAACACGATCCTGGCCATGTTTGACGAGATCATCAAAGATGGCACCGCTTTGGTCGTGGTGACGCACGATAGCGCGGTGAGCAAGCATTGCAAACGTACCATCCGCATCGAAAAAGGTGAAGTCGTCAAAGACAAAAATAAATAATTTAAAGCATAACGAGGAGACATTCATGTCGTTTTGGCAAATTTTGGTGATCAATTTCAAAAAATTATTTTTCTATAAAAGCAAAGCGCTGTTTCTGGTAATACCCATGGCAATACTTGTCGCGCTTGGTTTGATCATTGTCAGCGAAACCAGTAACATCCGCAGCGCCGCGCAGGGCATGATCGTGGGCACGGTTGAGGAGCAGAACCGCGTGCTGGAGCTGAGCAAAAATCCCATGGCCAATCTGCCGGGTGGAACATCAACGAGCGGTGGTGCGGTGCGTATGGTCAGTTTCAATGCCGATCCGACCCAGAATGGCTACAACCAGAAAGACCAGGACGCTGTGAGCGCGATAGCGGGTGTGCAGAAAGCCAGCATTTTGCAAGCGCTCAATGTGAACCAGATGGCATCGTCGGATTTGTTTGCGGGCAAAAAAGTGAGCCTGATGAGCTTCCAGGGTCTGGACAGCGCCTTTGCCAGCAAATACACCAGTAGTGATTTTAGCTATCAGGACGGCCAGCCCATTCCGGTGATCCTGAATGCAAGTGGTTTTATCGAAGAGTACGAACAGTGGAACGGCAAACAGGACATGGAAATGACCTTTCCCAAGGCAGCTGCGATCAACGCTGGATCGACCGCAGCAAGCGGCATGGTTACGAGCGGAACGTCCGCCACGATCAATGCCAACGGCAGTGACGGAGCAAATCCCTTTCCCAATCAGCAACGCGCCGTCAATTTTGACAAAAACACTTTGATCGGCAAGGTTTTTACTGTGGATATTGGTGGCTTACAGGCCGGACAGGATTTTAGCACTACACCCACCGAGACCGGACTCAAATTTCACAAATACACGACCGAAGAGCTTGCCGCGACCGACAAAAAACAGTCAGACGCCATTGCTCCCTACTGGGATTACGCCAAGATCAAGGCGCCCATCAGCTACAAATTCAAAGTTGTCGGCATTGTCGAAGACGGCGCCATGTCCTATGTCCCGCCAGCGGCATTGAACAAAATCCAGCATGACTACTACCAGCACCAGATCGATGCCCGCACTACCAAAGCGATCGACAAAGCACTGCTCGGCAGCACGTTTTTGGGCCAGAATTACGACGGCGTGTCGTTTAAGCAGGATATTTTTAGCATGATGGGTGGGGGCGCCACACTCAGCACCGGTATGATGGGATCGGCTGTCGCGGTAAGTAGCACGACGACTGCGGTGGCTGTCGGCGGGGCAAGCTTGGGAGGACCGCCGGGCGCGCTGACGTCTTATACGATTCCGGGTTTGATCATCTCGGTCAAACGCACCGACAGTTCGGTACAGGGCGAAATCAAGGATTTGTCATTCCTCAGTACCGTGCCGGTGATTGGTGATACCATGGAAATCAAGATCAATTCGATTTATGACCGCCCTGCCGTGGTCGAAGCAATGAACCAGGCCGGGTATGGTTTTCAGGATAATTCCAAGACCAACATTTTCCGTGACCTGCAGCGCAACCTCAGTCTGGCCACCTGGGGTTTTAGCCTGGCTTTTGTGGTGCTGAGCATCATCCTGATCGGCTTTGTCATGAGCAAATTCGTCAGCGAAGGCAAACGTGAAATCGGCGTCTACCGGGCGCTCGGCATGAGCAAAGACAAGATCCGCGCGTTATTCTTCTGGCAGGCGTTGGTCTTGACCGTGATCGGCTACGGCGTAGGCGTGCTGGTGGGAATAGTTTCGATAAAATTGATCTCTGCGCCCATGCACACCTGGTTTGTGGACGTGCTCGGCAAATCCATCAAAGATGCTTTCAACGTGGTCAACCCGGTGAGTAATTCCCAGTTCTCGCTGATTGATTTTGCCACATTTAAAATCCATAGCGTCATTCTGCTTGTCATAACCCTGGTGATTGCGTTGATCCCGGCCGATACCGCGGCCAATACGTCACCGATTGAGGCGATGAGGGGGGAATAAATACTCCGTCATTGCGAGAAGTCAGCGACGTGGCAATCTAGTGGTTTGCATTAAAGTCGTCGAAAGAGAACTAGATTGCCACTCCATTTTGAATGGCTCGCAATGACAACAGGAACGGGACTACCGTCTTTACGCCACCGCTTCGCACATCACGTGGATGAACCAGCTGAGGGTGATGACGGTGAGGCAGATGAAAATCACAATGGATTCAACGATGGCATGACTTCCGAACGAATCGTTGATCCGCGCCCTGACGGTCGTCGTTGCTACCGTATTAAAACTGTTGATACTGGGTCAGTCATAGAGTCGACAGGCTTGCCGCCTTTGCCTTTGAACGTTTTGCGCAGGGAGTGGGTGGAGACGATGGGTGGGGAGGTGGGCATGATGGGGCCCTTGTTTGGGGAATATTATTTCAAAGTTTTGAATTCAAGTATTAAGTAGTCTATAACAGAATTTATGAGCGTCGACGCCGAAATAAGTCTGTCTAATTCTTTGGTATAAAGAGCAAGTTTCCGACTGTCAAAAGCCGAGCCTAGGATAAGCACAGATCCAGGTTCCTCTTTTTTTTCTAGTAAATAATTAGTAGCAAGTGAAAAGGCAGAGGCATGGCAAAAATGATTGTAGTGGTCTTTTATTTTTTTAATATTTTCCCATGAGTCTTTTGGCATTTTTAGCATCATAAGATTGTTTTCAATATATCGAAAGACTTTATGAGACTTAAAACTATTAAAGTCAGACGCATAGTCTTTATAATATTTTTGGTCAAGATTATCTTTTGACATTAACATCGAACTTAAAATTGCTTCAACGAACATTCGTGAGTGATGTCCAGAGGCTGGCAATAAGCTTGATAATAAAAATTTACACGCCAAGGCTATGTTATTAATCGAAGCAAAGACAAACAAAGTAATATGACTTTTTCGTTCGCTTCCATTAATTAACTTCGAAAGATCTAGATAGCGTAAATAAGAAGAATGAATATTTTTAATAAAAGAATCTATTTGTTTTTGATAGTGAGATCGGAATAACGAAATACATTCAGTATCCTCAGTGCCGTAAATAACATTCGCAAAATCATATTTTTCGAAAGAAATTTTTATATCCATATTTTCACACCCCAAACCCATCCAAAATCCCCAAAATCCCATTGTCATCCACCGTCTTCCCAATCACGTAGTTGCCTTCGCCTTTGGTCTGGACCAGGGATTTGAGTTAGTTCAATAAAAGAAAGACTGCCAGGGGGATTTTGAGTATCTTTTGTGAGAGGTCAAGCGTGGCTCGGGTGACGATGATCCCAAAGGTACTTTCGGAGGCAAATTCTTTGAGAAATTCCTCCATACTGTCTGAATTGTTGGCTTTGGCGTCGGCGCGGTTTTTGACTTCGATGGGGACGAGCGAGCGGCCGACGCGGACGATGAAATCGATCTCATTCTGGCCATCTTTGGTGCGATAGTAGGTAATGTCGGTGATTCCGGCAAAGCGTCGGATGGTATTGTAAACCAGCGTTTCGGCGATCCGGCCTTTGTCCGTGCCATCCAGATCAGCGGGGACTTTGGTGATGGCTTCATAGAGCATCGTGTCCGTGGCATAGAGTTTGGCGTGGGTGGTGCGGAGACGAACGGGTTTGTGTGTAAAGCGGTCGACTTTGCGGATCAGTTCAGTCTGGAGTAGCAACGGAAGCGCTCCGGATAGGGTAACTCGGGTGGTTTTGATCTTTGTCGCCAAGGCTTCCAAATTGTATTCTTCGCCGGTGCGGGCAAAGGCATAGCGCAAAAATTGGTGAAAAATCTCCGGTCGCCGAATTTCCTTGATCAGCCTCAGATCTTCCAGTGTGACGCGTTGGACATACTGCAAGTCGACGAACTGAGCCCGCTCAAACGGTTCCTGGGTCCACAGTTGCGGGAATCCCCCAGCGCGGGCATAGGCAGAGGCGAATTGGTCAAAAAAGGTGAGATTTCTCTGGCCTATTCTGTCCACGACGTTTTCTATGACTGTTTTGACCACGGCGGCGTCATTGATGTCGAAGCGGGTTTGTGTCATGTTGTCGAGGACGTTGGCCCATTCTGGCTGGTGATACCGCACCCATTCCCGGAAGGTGAAGGGCGGCAGGGAAATCTCAACCAGGCGGCCGAGCAGGCTTTCGAGCGATTTGCGAAAAATCGTGTGGGAGGCTGAACCGGAAATAACAAAGCGGATGGGATACTGCAAATCCACATAACGTTTGATATAGAGTTCCCAATTGGGGAGTCGTTGGACTTCGTCGAGGAAGCAGTAAACGGGTTCCGGGGAGGTCGCAATTTTGAAATTGAGAGTAACTTCCCATTGGGCAATGATTTTTTCAAACGCCGCGCCCCGCTCATTGGCTGGAAATTGCTGGATGAAGGGATCGTCAAGGGAGAAAAAAAGGATACGCTGTGGGGAAACTTGTTTTTGTTGCACCAGATATTCGATCAGTTGTCTCATCAGGGTGGTCTTGCCCACGCGGCGTGGTCCATTGATGAGAAGGGCTAATCCATGCGTTTCCTTCAGGTGCTGCACGCCAGAGGCAAAGGAATCCCGTTTGAATGAGGGATTGTTCCAAACGAAATCCAGATTTGTCCACCAGGGATTGTAGGTCGCGAGGGTGTTGATGAGGGAGGCGATAGTGAAGACGTCCTCAGTTTGTGCTTTGTTTCTAACCATTATCGCTCCTTTTTTATCTATGTATAGTATACTATGCATAGATAATTTTACAACAATGTCAGCGTTCTATCACACCCCGAACCAATCCAATATCCCCAAAATTCCATTCTCATCCACCGATTTCCCAATCACGAAGTTTCCTTCGCCTTTGGTTTGGACCAGGGATTTGAGGTCGGCAGTGGCATTGCCCATGGCGCCGGCGTAGCGGCAGGATTCGATGAATTGCCAGTCGCTGGTACTGTCGCCGATGCCGAGCATGTGGTCTGGACTCACACCCTCGCTTTGGCTGATCTCGATGGTGCCCTGCTGCTTGGAAATGCCTTTGGTGGTGACGATGCCGAAAATGTTGGGCAGCGCGACCGGATGCACGCCCCAGCTCAGGGTGAGCTCGTCGGCATAGGGTTTGAATAGCGCGGTGATGCGGTCTTTGTCCGAGGTGGTGTCTGTGGCAATGGCCATGATTTTGACAATTTCTTGTTCTTTGGCCACGGCGTGCAGTGAATCCACGATCACCGGGTCGCGCTGGAGGATGGACGCGTGGACTTGGGTGAGTGGCTTGATCTGGCCGCGGAGGACGTAGTACTGGTCGAGTGCGTAGAGTTCGGTATAAATGCCGTGCTTGAGGCAGAGGTCGATGGTCTGGAGAGACTGTGGTGTTGGAATGGTGTGCTTTTTGAGAATGACGTGGTCGAGAGAGTCGATGATCACGCCGCCGCCTTCGGTAATGTGCAGGTTGTCGAGGTGCGCATCTTCGATTATCTTCTGGACCGAATAATAAGGCTTGGCTGTGCACAGGCTGACAAAGATTCCTTTGGCGCGAATGGCCTTGAGCCGCGCGATCACGTCGGGGTGCGGATAGGGGAAGTTGTAACCGTCCTTTTCGCCAACAATCACGCCGTCGACGTCGATGATGAGGGATTGGATCATGGGAGGCTCAATAATTATTTAAACTCCACCTTCACCGGCAAATGATCCGACACCTCCACGTTGAGCGCCTCACAACTTAGATCCGTTATCTCCGGCGAAACAAGCACATAGTCGGCGTGTTTTTCCTCTCGCTGGTAGTGGCGGTTGCGGGTGGTGGGGATCTTGTACTTGGTGATCAGATTGGTCATGCCTTGTTCGAGGATTTGGACACTTTGTGTGGTGGGCAGCAGGTTGAAGTCGCCGCAGAGGAGTTTGGCTTCGGGGCGGGAATCGAGAAAGTGACGGATGGTTTGAGATTGTTTGAGGCGGTCTTCAGTGTCGAGTTTGGTTTTGGGAAACCAGAGACCATGGAAGTGGCTGATAAGGTAGTTTTTGTCGGGCGTTGCAAACTTGAGGTACTGGAGGTTGCGGGGAATGGTGGCGATGTCGTTGTTCTCCAGATCAAAGCCATTACGAAAGATAAAGAAGTCGCTGCATTCGTCCACTTTGAACGTCTTGCGTACGAATATTGCCAAGCCACTTTCGAGCTTGAAACCTACCTTGCCGCTGAGGTCATAACCTCTTAGATGTGGTGCGAAAAAACCCTGGTGGTTGGGAAGTTTTTGAGAGATTAGCCCAAACAGGTCGGCATGCATGTCGCGGCTGATCAGTTGGTCGTGGGGCGCGCGGTACATTTCCTGAAAGCAAAAGACGTCCGTTGCCGTCGCCTGCTCAGAAACAAATTGGAGGAGCGGCTCGAGGAGTTTGCCGCCCCAGATGTTGAGGGTGAGGAGTTGCATGGGATTGTTTTTTTGAGTTTATTAAAGAAGATTCGGTAGCTCTGCCAGTGACTGGACGCTATGGTCAGGTTGAAAGGAACCATTTGGATCAGGTGCTTTGGTAAACAGGATTGTCTTGAATCCGACTTCCTTGGCCACAATCAGGTTTTTTGTCTGGTCGTCGACCAGACTGCATTGATCTGGCTCTGCTCTCATTCCTTTGGCGGCCAGACGATAGAAATCAGGTGATGATTTGGTCAGGTGGTAAGCGCCGCTGTTGAATTCCCGGGTAAAAAATTTGTCCAAGCCGCGGAATTGCCACAGATATTTGACCCAACTGTCTGGATGGTTGGACAGCAGTGCGGTAAGGTAACTTTGGCTCCTGAGCTCGCTGATGACAGCTTCAAGATTAGGGTTAAACTGGTAAGAATCCAGATATTGTTTCTGAATTTGGGTTGAATCAGGGATGCCTGCCCACATCTCTTTGTTCGTAATCTGACCCTTCATAAACTGCTGGTACCGCTGATAGAAGTCCTCAAAGGAGATATTGGCACTGATATCAGCGGTCGATGTGTAAAGGTTTTTCATCACCTTGGCTGAACCACTAGGCACATCTGGTACGGCAACACCCATAAGGTCAAAAAAGATAATATTCACGACTAAATCCCGCTGCTTTTGATGATGGCTGTCAATGTATTTTCAAGATTGTCGTGGTGAATGACGGTACAGCCAGATGTTTTTGCCTGACTAATCAGATATTTTTCAAAGTGTCTGGCGCGTTCGAAGTTGGCGAGTTTGTACGACGAACGGTCGCTGCCCTGACCCAGCAGGCGGGTTTTGTGGGTTGCTTCATCGGCAGTCAAAACGATTTTGATAACGCTTTCAGGATTTGTGTTCTCGATGATACCTGGGACAAGGTGGATGCCTTCCATAACCAAACTTGTATTTTCCTTGAGATGCCGTTTGATCACCGCCTCGATACCGGGTTTGACGTCTTCGGCCTGGCGAATAAAGCCCCAGATGTTCTTGTCAGCGCCGGGTGGCGCCATGTCGCAGGCCAGGATGGCTGAGGTATGCAAGGTCGGGCAGGTTTCTTTGGAGATCGCTGCCCGCAGGATTTCGCGGATCGTATCAGTGCCGATCACTGAATCGATGCCGAGCTTTTTGGCCAAGGCTTTGGCGACTGTACTTTTACCGGTTCCGGGGGCGCCGACGATCAGGAAGATTTTGTGCATTCTTTGTCCACTTAAGGGGCGATCTGGTAGTTGACTGCGGTTGTAATTATGACATTCTTTAAAGCCACGGATCAATGAGTTGCGCGAAAGGATGAGGGGTTAAAGCGGGAAGAAGCATTACGTAGTCGGCAGCGAAGACGAAAAATTATTTAGTCATTATTTTGTTCAAAAAATTCCCCAGCGCCCGCAGCAACCTTTCCCCTTCGACATAATCACTATGCACATGGCCTCGGATTTGAGCGATGGGGTTGATGTGCTGCCGGATATTGGGTGGGTCAATGTGAGCTGTCAGCAAAATGTGGTCAGGATCGGATGGGGTAGCACGGTAGACCCGCAGGTGCAGCTGGCCCTTTTCGCGGAGTTTACGTTTGAGCATTTTGTTGCGCAGGGGCTGACCTCTTTTTTTCTCGGGGAGAGGGTCGCTGCCAAGCAGTTCTTCGAGGCGGGAGGGACAGCCGTGCGTGAGATAAAAGACATCCCCTTTGTGCAGGGAGAATAAAGTGTAAAGGTCAAAGTGGAGTCGTTCCAGCACATCCAAAAAGGCATACCACTGGTTGCTGCCAAAGGCGAAGTCCAGAGTCAGAATGGAGTGGGACACGACTTCATGTTCACCTTGGATGGAGGGAGCGATTTGTCGGGCAGTGGTATAGTCACAAAAACGAAGCGTAGTACCATATAACTCAGCCAGAGGATGACGCTTGCGATGGCGCCACACCTTGAGCATGAGCAGGATGTGTTTGGGCGCATCAATGATCATGCTGCTGGCATAGTTCTTGCTTTCACGCAGATTGGCAAAGCGGGGGCGGTTGTCATTTTGGACCATAAAAGCTCACTAGTGGATTGAATCACGGTCACTGCAAGAGTTGTTCGATCGCGGCTAATGTTACCACACTCAGGCTGGGTACGATCAAGTCGGCCGCGGCATAGCGATCGCGCGGGAGTTCGGAGTATTTGTCCGGACAAATGATGCACTTCATGCCAGCGGCTTTGGCGGACTGCAGGCCGATCAGGGAGTCTTCGAAGACGACACAGTCTGCGGGGCTCGCCTGGAGTCGTTTGGCGGCTTCAATAAACACATCCGGCGCTGGTTTTTTGTGCCCGACATCACTGTCTGACAGGTATAAATTGATCAGCGGCATCAGATCCATGATTTCGAGAATATGTTCGATCAGCACCGGATGGTTGCCGCTCGCGACGGCGATCGGGATGTTGGCTTCGAATAGCTCGCGCAACAGTTGCTTGGCGCCTGGTAACACAACCAGTTCAGCTTGGGCGATTTGGAGATAAAGCTGATTGCGTTTGTTGCGAAAGGTTTCGGCGTCGATGTCCAGGTTGAACTTCTGGAGCCACTCGCGGGCGGTATACAGACTGTGTACTGCATTCTGGATCCACTCGTCGCGTGGTATATCAATGTCTTTACCCAATGCGCTAAAAGTTTCAATCATGCAGCGGCGGTTGAGGTCCTGAGAATCGACCAAAGTGCCGTCGAGGTCAAAAAGGCAATGAAGAGTAGAAGGCATGCACAGGCTCGTGATAAATGGAATGACTGCAATATAGCGGAGAAGGGCGGGCAAAGTCTATCAGGTTATATCTCGGAATTTCCAGGAGTTGCTAGAAATTGTTGTGGTACAATTTAACACCAATCAATTAAATGGTGTTAAACAAGATGGTCGAGACTGAGACTGAACAAGAAAAGTTAAGAAACGATTTGTTAATACAACTAAAGGTGCTTGGTAAACAGTTACAAAACATACAAGGCCAAGGAGTATTTGAGGCCAAAGGATTTGTTGAGCAGATACTGTTGCAAATAACGAAGATATTAAAAGAATTAACCAACAATGAATGGCCAAACATTAAGCATAATGGGCTTGGATTGAATGCTGAATTGCTCATATGGACAGCAAGTGGATTAAAGGAATGGCAAATGTTTTTGGCAGAGTGGGGATCTCTGCCAATTGAAGAGGAGCTAGACTTTGATCCAGACGAGAATGTCGCCGATACAGTTGGCAACACAAAGGCTCGTCAACCAAGTCGAGGCAAGAAATCAGGTCGTCAAGAAAGTCAGATGGAGAGTCCAGATGCGGAATTCTCCGTACAAGGCAAGGAACCTGAAGAAGATATTGCTGATGGGGATGAACCAGTTGGCGATAATATTGACCAGATGCAAATGGAGCGTTCCAATCCCTTACTTTCCTTGTTCAGTTTGAGGTATGGGCGCGAAATTTATGGGTGTTTGCTGGAAGGGTTAACGAGTTATGAAACAATTCACATCTTTAGGTTCAAGATGTTGCGTAGCAGAAAAACGGCGCTCAGGGATGTTTTAAGTAATAAAAATTATGCGGGTTATCAAATTAAATCAAACGACGGCCATGAGCCATGGAACACCATTTTCATGGACAACGACCAGTGGCCTGTTTTTCTCAAAGAATTGCGGGAATTGGCCGGTCAGGCGAGCACAGATGCCGACAGCCAAGCCAACAATGACGTAACCGACTAGTTCTTGTCAGTGAAGATTGTGATCAGCAACGCTTGATGATAAGACGGATTCAAATGACGATTTGATTCATCCAAAATAACTCACCGCATTGGCAAAAATGGCCATGCCGTCGGCAACGGTGGGGAGCTCTTTTCCTTCACGCAGGTAGTGCTCCTTGAGCAGCGTCCAGTCGTCGCGCTGGGTAAATAACATGGCGCGTTCCGGGTGGGGCATGGTGAGCAGAATGCGGCCGCTTTCGTCCGACATGGCGGCGATATCGAGCATGGCGCCATTAGGGTTGTAGGGAAACTCGCCTTTGGCGAGGGTGCCGTCGGGATGGGTGTATTGGAGCGCGATCAGATTTTTGGCCTGGATTTGTTTCGTCGTCGCGGCATCGGCAAAAAAATTGCCTTCGCCGTGGCTGACGGGGATGTGCAGGGTGTATAAATTACGTGTCCAGACGCAGTTACTTTCGGGATTGACTTTAACATCAACCCAGCGGCATTCGTAGCGGGCTGTGGTGTTGTGTTTGAGCGCGATCTGTCGGTCGCCGTACTTGCCATCCAGCGCCGGTACCAAGCCAAGGTTGGCCAGGATTTGGGCGCCGTTGCAGATGCCGATGACGAGTTTGTCCGCCTGGACAAAGGTCAGAATTTGTTCCCACAAATGGTTGCGGAGCCGTGCAGCATAGGCACTGCCGGAGCCGGTGTCGTCGCCAAAGCTGAAACCGCCAGGAATGGCCAGAATCTGATAATCCGCGAGCTGCTTGTCGCCACTGATCAGGTCATTGATGTGGACGATGTCGCCAGTAGCGCCGTTTTGGGTGAACGGGAAAAGCGTTTCAGCTTCGCTGTTGAGGCCATAACCAGAGAGGACGATGACTTTGGGGATGGACATGGGAACCTGTGGATAAAGGATTAGAAGTGTTAGAATTGAGCCACCAAGACTATCAAGGAAACAAGATGGAAGATGTCGATTTGCAGCAAATGGATGAACTCAATCAGAAATTGCACGATGACGAGGATGCGTATTTTGCGTATCTGGAAGCGGTGATTTTTTGGGGAGATTCGGAAGCAGCACGACTAGTCAGGAATACAGCATTGGCAGCTGAAAATAAAAAATTGGCCTTGGACAAAATTGCTTGGATTGCCGCCAAAATACAAATGGACGAAAAGGTTGTTACGTTGGCGGTAAAAGTGAATTATCCCGATTAGAATTTGGCCAGTGGTTCTTGATACGCTTTGGTCAACTTGGCAACTTCGAGGTTGATGCTGGTGCTCGCTGTGGTCAGGATGAGTGTTGGAGTTTCAACTACGGTCCCAATGAGTGCCATGGTTTGACCGGCAAACAACGCTTCAAACGCGGACTGATTTTGGGGGCGAACGGTGACGATTAGGCGGCTGGCACTTTCGGCAAACAACAGATGATCGTCGCGGGGAATACCAGATTGGGGCACTTTGCTCAAATCGATTTCCATGCCGAGCTGAGCTGCAATGACGGCTTTGCTGAGCGCGGTTCCTATTCCACCTATACCCACGGCCAGGGCTGATGCCACTAATCTTTTGTCAATTGCCTGGTGTAAGGTTTGGTAACGTTTGCGAGCAGATATTGTGTTCACTTGTGGCACTTGGTTACCAATGAATTTGTGGCCACTTATGGTTTCGCCCATGTGAGCGAAATATTCACTGGCTCCGAGTTCATCCTTGGTTTCACCCAAAACATAGACCAGATCGCCGGGCAGTTTGGGTTCCAGCGAAACGGCTTTGGTCACATCCTCGAGGACGGAGAGTCCTGAAACCAGTAACGTTGGAGGAACGGAGAGCAAGACTGGTTGATTGTCTTTGTCAAAACCTTTGAAATCATTGAACATGCTGTCTTTGCCAGAGATCAGCGGCGTTCCGTAGGCGACGGCGGTGTTGTAAACGGCTTCGACGGCACGTCTCAGCTGCCCCAAGCGTTCGGGGTTGGTGCTGTCACACCAGCAGAAGTTGTCCATCAGTGCGATGCGATCGGGATCAGCGCCGACGGCGGTGGCACGGGCAATGGTGGCGTCAATGCAGTAGGTGGCCATGGCCGCAGTATCAATGTCGCTGTAAGCAGGAAAGATTGCTTGAGTCGTGACAACGCCTTTGGGTGAGTCAAATAGTGGCCGTGTTACCGTGGCGTCGCTGTTGACCTGTCCACTGCCTTGGAGCGGTTGCAGCGCGGCGGTGCCCTGGACAAGATGGTCAAATTGATGGCTGATAAAGGCGTAGCTGCACACGTTCAGGCGGGATAACATGTCTTGCAAGGTTTTGGCCAGATCAGACGGCTGTGCAAAGGCTGGTTCTTCGTGTTTGGCCGGGGTGTAGGTGCTAGTCAATACTTTGTGCGGGGTGCCGTCGTGCATGAAATCCATGCTCAGGTCGACGACTTTTTGGCCACCGGAAAGCACGATGCAACGGCCGGAAGCGTTGAACTCACCGATGACGGTCGACTCCACGCCACGTTTGGTCATCAAGGCGTTGAACGTGTCAACTTTGTCAGCTGGCACTGCCAGCGTCATGCGTTCCTGGGATTCGGAAATCCAGGTTTCCCAAGGCGAGAGGCCGGGGTATTTGCGTGGCACCAGATCGAGGTCAACAATGCAGCCATCGGTGTCTTTGGCCATTTCGCCCACGGAACTGCTCAGTCCACCGGCACCATTGTCGGTAATGGCGTTATAAAGCCCCAGGTCTCGGGCTTCTTTGACAATCGCATCGGAGAGTTTTTTTTGGGTAATCGGATCACCAATCTGGACAGCCGTTGCGGGGCTGCCGCTATCCAAACCTTCGGATGAAAACGTGGCGCCGTGGATGCCATCTTTGCCGACGCGGCCACCGACCATAACAATTTTGTCACCGACCTGGGCTTGTTTCTGGTCAGCTGGACGTCCGGCGCTGGTGCGTGGAATAAGGCCGATGGTGCCGACAAACACGAGTGGTTTGCCGCTAAAACGTTGATCAAAGTAAACAAAGCCCTGTGGCGTAGGTACACCCGAGCAGTTGCCACCACTGTTGACGCCTGCAATCACGCCATCGAGGATTTTGCGGGGTGGCAAAGCTGGAAAAGTCTTGTCTTTGCCACGGTAAAGTTCGGGCGTCGTGCGTGGGTCGGCAAAGCAAAAACCGTAACGATTGATAATCGGTTTGGCGCCCAGACCAAACCCGATGGTGTCACGGTTCACGCCCACGATGCCGGTTACGGCGCCACCAAACGGATCGAGTGCCGAGGGCGAGTTGTGTGTTTCAGCTTTGTCCGTGATCAGGTAGTTTTCATCAAATTCGATGGCGCCGGAATTGTCCGTAAAAACAGAAACACAGAAATCGGTGTTACCCTTGCTGGCACGAATTTCTGCGGTAGCGCGTTTGATATAGTGTTTGTAAAGGCCGTCTTTGATTTCGTCCAGTTCGGCAGCAAAAATTGTGTGTTTGCAATGTTCACTCCACGTCTGCGCTAATGTCTCCAGCTCGGCGTCGGTGGGCTCGCGCATTTCGGTATCGCGGAAATAAGCCTGGATCGCCTGCATGGAGGGCAAATCCAAAGCGAGCGGGCCACGGCGTACGGCTTTGCCAGCATCGTCAATGTGGTCCAGAATCCCTTTTTTGCCAATCGTGACCAGATCCTCGTCCGTTACCTTCAGGTTGACGGTGTCGGCAGTCGCTTTGCTTTGGATGCGGACTTTGGGGATGAGATTGTCCATACCGTTTTGTTGGAGGTAGTCGCCCGCGGATTTGATGTGCAGACGTTGAATGAGAGGATTGATCAGCGCGCTGCCGATTTTTTCGGTGTCGGCAGGGGACAGGCTGCCGCGGAGCAAAAGGAGTTGCGAAGCGTAAACAGCTTCGCCGGCAGCGAACTTGGTTTTGAGCAGGTCTTCGATCATTTGCTGGGCCGAGTTGCCGACATTGTCGGTAACCCCTGGCAAAAAACCAGTTTCCAGCGCCTGGTCAAACGGCAAATCTATCCAGCCCTTGTCGATTTGGCTGGCCTGGGTGACGGGATTGGTGAGCAGATCGGCGCACTGCTTGAGGGCGTCGAAGGTGAGGTCTTTGTCGATGGCATAGACGTCGATGAGCTGCAGGTCGGACACAGCGGGCGGAGCAAAGCCCATGGCGGTGATTTTTTGCTGTAGTATCCGGGCGCGGGCATCCTCGGTGACGGTGCGGATTTCAATGCGGTGGGGCATAATTCAATAAATTCTAATAACTAAATTCGAACAGCCAAACAATGGACTGTTTTGGGAACGTAGGAACAAACAGCCGCATTGTAACTGGCGGGCGTTGGGTTGTCGAGCGTTGTGCTTGCGGGTGTTAGCGTGTCCGGGATTCAGATTCTGGCAAGAAAAATCAAAAAATGGTAAAATAATTAGATTAGTATCTAATGAAAAAAAGATGCCAACACAAGTACAAACCCAGATATCCAATAACCAGTCAGACCAACAGATAGCAGGCGCATTACTGTTGAATGAGAATCCGGAAGGTGCTGACGAGGATTTAGCCACAACAATTGACCAGCTGAACATTGCCGCAGCACTTGTGGATGAGGAAGTAAACAAAGAAACGACAGCGGAAGTGGCAGCGCAAGAGAAGGATCAATTGTCCTTTATCGTGGAATTACGTGAGCGGGGACCCAAACTGCTGGGAGCGTTCAAGGTTGGTACGAAAACTTATGGGGTGGAAGCCAATTATGATGAGTCCAAAGGGATTTATTATCGGTTAGTGGAAATTGGACCTGCACAGGAAGCGGACGTGGCAGCGTTTATGTCGGATCACGATTATTCGCATCTGGAAAAGTGCGAAGTGATTGAATTGTTCCAAAGTCCGATGAATATTCGGGTGATTGACCGCAGCAGTGGAGACAGCAAAATGGATTTTATTGTTCTGGATGGGCACAATTTTGCCGAGCAGGAAGTCTTGCGGGGTATCATCAATGCCAGTACAGAAAGTGTCCCGCTCGCCGGCCAGGATGACGGAGCCCAGTTTTCTTTTACGTTGATGCGTGATGTGACCAATGCCCGGCGGGCGTGGTTGGTATTATTTCCGTTCTCGGTACAAAGTGGCGAAACCATGCTTGATCACAAACTCCAATTTGTCGAAACGGTTGCTGATGGTGATCGGGAATTGCAGCAGTTTATTGCCAAGGTTCTGGTCCAGCTCCTGCAAGAAGAACACGACCATCCTCGGCACGATCAAAAATATACGGAAGCAATTCGGGATTACTTAAAACAGCACAATCCTGAGCTGTATCGGCGTGACATGGACTTGGAAAAGCGTGGGCATGGTAATGGGTCCAGTGTCAGTGAGGAGCTGGAGGTCCACCGTGAGTATTTGACACATACTTCATTGGAAGAACTTAAAGCCGTAGCCGAAACATTCCACAAAACTGCAATGGCGTATAAGCCCATAAAAATCTATGAAGAGCGGGTATCCGCACTAATCCACCAGTCTGAAAAAGCAGTCACGCTAAAAGCTACGGAAGGCATCACAGATCAAACCAAAGTTGTGGATGATTTAGAGCTACAGGAGAGAATAAAACACCTGGCAAACCCTTCCGAGCAAACGACGCAAAAGGAAGCCCTTAGTGACGATATCCATGTGCAAGCCCAAACGTATGCTCAAGCGGTAATGCATGAAGCAGAAGAGACCACAACAACTCCGGCTGATACTGATAGGATGCCATTCGCACAGGTTGCTGGGCTTAATTCCATATCTCTGGCGGAGCCACCCGAACAGCCGCAACCGGTTACAACGGATCGTTCCGTCGTTGCCGCGCCCGCTGAGACAGGCGTTCCTGCTGCAAAGGCTAATGCTGACGATCTTTCTGGCCAATTGTCCGTTGCACGGCCGCTAGATATGGTTAAAGAACAACCGGAAGTCACAGCAACGGTGAAGATAGTATCGGAATTGGATCTGCCCATTGCCGCAGAGGCTGTCAGAAAGGAGTTTTTTGCTCCTGACGAACCTGTCATTGAATGGAATAATTCCAGAAAAATGTACTTGGTTTTGCTAAAACTGATGGATTTCCAGACCGACAATGCTCAACAATTCAGCGATGCCGATATGGCAGTACATTATGCCCAAGAATTACAGCAGATGTTGGATGAAGCGTCTACTAATGACAAAGAAACTAGGAATGGAGTATTAGCTGATATTACCTATCGCGCCGATCAGTTGCTTGAGGCAAACAAAGACCTTACCTGGCAAGAGGCATTGAAACGCTATATTGATGGCAGATTTGAAGCAGCATTGCAAGAACGACAGGAAGAAAAACAGCGAAAACAGCAGGCGGCGGAAGTGCGCAGGATCGAGGAAATGGAAATGGAAAGAAAACGAGAGCGTTGGTGGGAAGACGAGTCTGTGTGGTCTGATTTTGACCGCCGGGCGCCGACAGCCAAATCCATTGGTATCCGCGACGGGAATTGGTTCGCTCTGCTTGAACAGAATGCCTATTGTAAACTTGGTTATGAGGACAAATTCGTCCTGGTAGATATGCAGAGTGAAGAAGTCCGGGAAAATTTACGCGACCTTGGTAATTCCCAGACATTACTGGAGGAAGGTTTTACGGTAGAAGCGGTTTTGTGCGGAAGAGATTCTACAGCAATAGTGGCAAATAAACGATATTGCCTGCTGGAGAAAACTTATATGAGAGCAAATGAAGCTAAATTAGATCATGAGGATTACTTTTTTGTGGTTAAAAAAGCGGACGGGAAAATGTGCCTCGCCAGTTTGTGCCTCTCGGGTGATGACAAGCAAGCCCATTGGCAGCCATCCAAGGCCAAATTGTATGAAATACAAATTGACAGCAGGTTGATCAATAATCCCGGGAAATTAGCCATGAATGACCCTGGGTTGTATGGTATTTCTACTGAACATGGACAACAGGCTAAAAAGCCGCAGGAACTTGATCTCAGGCCCATTGATCACCGCGACAATAAGGGGGAACGAGAAGGAACGATGTATGAACGCCAACCGCAAGACCTCATCACCGTACCGATGGACCTAATTGATAATACCGTAGGCACGCCGGAGAGTGGCGTGTTAGCTGTTCGGAAGGATAAAAAAACCGCCAATCCCAAAGAGGAATTGATCTTCAAACAAGCCATCGCGAATCTCGGTGGTTATTATCGTTTGCTGCACTCGGATCAAGGGGAGGTTTGTGCCGAACTGGACCTCAAAGATGGGGAAATGAAACCGTTTTATTTTTTGAAGCAAACTGATCACTTTGTCGGCGATACTTACGTACTGTGCTGTTGGTGGCTCAAAAGACAAGGCGACCAAGTCATTCAATGCCAGGGTTTAAACGGCTGGGACAAAGTCAAATTTAGTTTTGGCAAAAATGACGACAAAATAAACTTCGAAAGAACTAACTGATTCTTTGGTTGATGGGAATTGTCTGTATTGTGGACCGGAAAAGATCAAGTTGAGCAGGTTAGCGTCATGACAAAAGCGACACCAGTCGTCTCACGGTTGGGGATAGCTGTGATTTCCCACCCGTGTGCCGCGGCAATTTCTTTGACAATCGCCAGCCCCAGACCCAGGCCTCCCGTGTCTCTTGACCGGGACTTTTCGACACGATAAAACCGTTCAAAAATTTTGTCGAGATGCACGGCCGGGATACCCACGCCGTTGTCTTGGACGATGATTTGTTTGTCGTTGGCCACGATAGTGAGTTCCGTGGCTTCGGCGTACTGCAGCGTGTTTTGGATCAGATTGGTGAGTAGCCGCGCGAGCAGCGACTTGTCGGCCGTGATGACGAACTTGTCGTCGATGTGAAGCGTGGTTTTGAGCTTGGCTTGGTGGAATTGTGGTTCAAAGGGCGCCAGGGCGTTTTTGAGGAACGGTTTGAGATAAAAGTTGGTCAGTGCCATTTTTTGGATTTTGGATCTGAGCCGAGCATATTCCTGCAACGTGTCCACCAAACCATTGAGCCGGTCGACCTGTGAAAGCAGCAGATCCATCCGTTCCTTGTCCCAGTTGAGCACGCCGTCTTTGATACCTTCGAGCTGGCCACGCAAGCTGGTAAGCGGTGTTTTGAGCTCGTGCGAGGTGTCGGAGATCAGCTCTTTGCGCAAAGCTTCGGCCGCAGCGAGCGACCGCGTGAGGTGATTAAAAGCAGCGATAAGGCCGTCAAAGTCCGCGTTACCGGTCGGTTCCAGCGCAATGGCATAATTACTATCCCGCAGTTGCTGCATGCCTTTTTCGAGCCGTCCCAGCGGTTTGGCAAACAGGCGCGAGATGAGAAAGCCCATACCAATGGAGGCGACGATCCCCAGAAGCGTGACCCAGATCAGGGAGTTTTGAAAAGTGTTGGTGAAATGCTGCAGCAGGAGTTGCGACAGGGGATCCGTCGCCTGAAAGCTGATGAGGCGGCTGGTCGTAGCTGTTGGCAACAAAGTGCCTGATACCGGCAATATGCCAGTTGTGCCACCGCTGGCCGTGATGGTTCCTGAGCTCATCATGCCGTTTTCGTTGAGATTGATCATGCCAACGCCATCGGCGATGGCCGATGAGCCGCTAACCCTGACCGACTGCGGTATCGTGGTCGTCAAGCCGCCGGTGCTGAGCGCGATCGAGCCAGCACTGGGGGTTTCCATACTGGCCACAGTAAAGGGTTTGCCCGACACTGAATCGAGAAACGCATTGCGGCTGCGGTTCAGCACGACAAAGTTGAGCAGGATAAGGAGCGAGGTGCAGAGCAACGCAGTAAACAGAGCAATGCGCATAGCAGTGCGGTTCAGGAGTCTGGTCATGATTGGAGCTCGTCATTTAACTTATAACCTTTGCCGATCACGGTCAGGATGTACCGAGGTTGGCGCGAATCATCCTCCAGCAGGTGACGGATGGTCTTGATGTGCGCGTCCACAGTGCGGTCCAGCACGTCGGCGGCGGCAAAACCACTGGCATGATCCAGAATCTGTTCCCGCGTCAAAACCTGGCCCGGTCGGCTCATGAGGGCATAAAAGATATTGAACTGGGTGGTGGTCAGATTGATTTTGAGCCCCTGTTTGAGCACGGTCATTTTGGGACGATCCAGGGTGAGGTCGCCACAGGTAATGGTATCCGGCTGGTAGCGGCGCAGTAGGGCATGCACACGCGCCATGAGTACGCCAGGTGAAAATGGTTTGCGCAGGTAATCATCGGCTCCAATGTTGAGGCCTTGCAGTTCATCGATTTCTTCGGTGCGGGCAGTGACCATGATGATGGGAACCGGCGAAACATTTCTGATCTGGCGACACAGCGTGACGCCATCGAGATAAGGTAGGTTGAGATCCAGCAGTACCAGTTCGGGTGAGCACGTAGCAAAAAGTTCCCAACCCTCACGGCCATCGCGTGCTTCCACAACACCATACCCGTCCCGTCGCAGGTAAGCGCAAAGGACTTCCCGAATCGATGCTTCGTCTTCGACAATCAAAATAGCCATGATCCCAATTTACCCCCAAGGTGTGAATTCCGTGTGAAGTATAACAAAACAGACGGGATCATGCGGATCCCGTCTGCTATCGTTTTTCTTGGGCGGAAACAAAGTTATGAGCGAGGCTGTCCGCTACCACTTGCATCACGACCAGGCGGATTATGACCCTTGTCGGAGCGCGAATGACCATGGTCATTGGGACCGGTCAGCGGCAGGGTGAGGGGCAAACCTTGTTGGTCATGGTCAGTTGGGTCATTAGGTTCGGCGCCATTTGTGCCTTGATCATCATCCTGTCTGGGTGCTGTT
Organism: Candidatus Wirthbacteria bacterium; assembly: GCA_903889905.1. Taxonomy (GTDB): domain Bacteria; phylum Patescibacteriota; class CG2-30-54-11; order CG2-30-54-11; family CG2-30-54-11; genus CAISZI01. The sequence goes on along the minus strand of CAISZI010000046.1, from coordinate 6,616 downwards.
ACGGGTGGGTCAGCGGGTAAAGAGACTGGATCGGGCGTAAAAATAGCCGCGGGCAATAGCGTTGCGGGGGGAGGAGTGTGCTCTGTTTGCTCCTTGCGCAGGTTCGCTTTGGGCTCACTTGTGCTTTCATGCAATTCGTGGCCACGTCCGGTCTCGCGTAGTGGAGGGGAAAGTGGCACAGTGAGGGGAGAGTCGTTGTCCTGTTTGGGCGACGTGGGATCCGAGGTGAGAGGCGGTGAGTTGCCTTTGGAGCCAAAAGCAGTTGCGGCAAACAGGGTGGTCGCTCCCACCAGTGAAAGGAAGATGACACTGACCACGAGCGGCTTGCTCGGCTTAATTGTCAACATGGAGACACTCCTTTGTTTTTTTGATGAAGCGTCTTAAACTTACACTAATTTAGATTAAGAACGCATTAACAAAGGCAGGGACTTAAAAGTTGATCTTTACCGTTTCTGTCGCATTGAGTGGGCTCGAGATGGGTGAACTCTCCGGTTGCTGCACCTGGCTCGCGGCGGTGATGCTTAGCGTTTTTTTGGCCGCATCATAACCCAGCATTTCACCGGTCGGGTTGGTTGGAACTTGCGTGAGGTAATGGGGGACAAGGTCGGCGAGACTGACCGGCAGCTGCTGATGATCATTTTGGTAAGCCTTGAGCGCAAACAGTGTCGCGGTGGAAAGTATTTTGAAATCGGATTGTTGCTTGCGGCTGATGGCGGAATCGAGATTGACATGGGAAATGTTATACAGGGATTGTCCCATACTGTTGGGCGCAAAAAATTGTGCCAATGACAAGTTTTGTCCGTCAGTAGTTTCCTGGGTGTTGGCAGCAGAAGCCGGCAGCAGATGCGGCATTTTTGCCAAGGTGGAACGGGTATCGGCGGCAAACAAATCCTTGGTACGGTTGGGCTGAAAAAAGTAGCGGTTGCTATTGAGCAAATTCGTCAGTGCGTCAGTCGTTGCGGCCGAGTCAAGCGTCGTGTAATTGGGTGCATTGGGATCGGTGATGGTCTGATTAATCAGGCAATCGTTGGACAGGTAGTTTAGCTTTAATCCTGCGCTAAGCCCGTCATTCAGTTCAGCAAGAGGTTGAAGCTGGCTGGCAATGTTTTGGAGTAGATTGTCAGCCATGGTGGGCGTATTGTCCAGGATCTGTTGCAGCGTTTCGAGGCCGGAATTGGTTAGCGCAACACCGACGAGATAGTCAATCAGGTCGGTTTGGGAGGCTTGTATGCGATGACCCAGATTGACTGTCAGCATTGCTACAGTAAGCGCCACATCGGTTTTGCCTGCGTGGGCATAATTGAGTGCCTGGAGGTTGCTGACACGGGAGACTTGCAGCCACTGTGACAAGTTGGCCGGATTGGAGTTGACGACAGTGCAAACCTGGCTGGGGTTTGCCAGGCGTGGATCCTGGAAATAATCCCGTTGTGCTGCCTGACGGTACAAATCCAGGGCGTCTGTATTGGCATTGATGAGTTTATCAAAAGCGGCTTGCTTCCACGGTGAATAAGTGGGCGTGTGCTGTAAGTCATTGGTTACTTGTTGTGTGTCTTTTAGTTTAATCAAATCAAAATACGCATTGTTATCGCTTGGCACCGTCACTTGTCCGAGTTGCAGATCCTGAACTTGCGGAGGGTTGCTGTCTACACCCACCAGGGCAAGCAGAAAAAACAGAAAAACAGCGGCCACGACAATACCGGCCAAAGTTCCGGCGGCAATCAGGACAATGCGCAGTATTTTTTTGACAGGTTTAGGTAGCGGATTGGTCATGGGTGTTTGTTTTTGATAAATTATCAACTCTTATTATTGTATCATCTTTTGTTTGATTTGGCCTGAGGGTTTCGTTTCGTCTGCCTGGCGATCTTTGTTATAATGCCAAACAGGAACGTTTGTTTGGTCATGCCTTTAGCCCAAGGAGTCCTGGATTCATGGAATTTATACCGCACGTGCTGCAGTCATCGGCCTGGGGCGAGTTTCGCAAGAAATGGGGCACGGAAGTCTGTCACATTGGTAAAGCGCAATTTACGCTGCACAAAGTGCCATTTTTGCCGTTCAAAATTGGTTACATGCCGCGTGTGTTTCCCCAGGAGATCGACTGGCAGGCGATTGCAGCCAAAGCCAAAGCCGAACGCTGTATCTTTATCAAAGTTGAACCCAACAGTGACACGTTTGAGTGGCCCAAGGAATTTGACGTGCGGCGTGGGGAACGCATGTTTGGCGTCGCTACCTATTTCATTGACCTGCAGAAAACGGAACAGGAGCTGCTTGCGGCCATGCATTCCAAAACACGCTACAACATTGGCCTGGCGCGCAAAAAAGGCATCACCATCAAGGTCGGCCACAGCCAGGCGATGTTCAACGAATACCTTGACCTCTTCCACGAAACCAACCAGCGTCACCACGTTGTCATCCACCCCGATAAGTATTACCAGACTTTTTTTGACACGTTCGTCAAGCACGACATGCTCGAGATCGTTACCGCCTACTTTGAGGGCGTGCCGCTGTCGACTTTGATTCTGCTGTTTTATGAGGGCAATCTCTACTATCCCTATGGCGCCTCAACCGATCGCATGCGTGAAAAAATGGCCTCGCATCTGGCGTACTGGGAAACGATCATGCTGGCCAAACAGCGCGGTTGCCGCACCTTTGACATGTGGAACTGCCTGCCGCCGGAACAGGAAAGTCCTGACCATCCGTGGTGGGGTTTTCATCGTTTCAAAAAAGGTTTTGGCGGAGAATTTATCCGCTTTTGTGGCGCTTATGACTGGGTATTCTCGCCCCGACTTTACGGCTTGATGCTTTTCCTAAACAAAATGCGCTGGAAACTTTTGAAAGCGCGGTTGCGTCTGATCAAGGTAATCAAACCCAGCAAAGTATAGCTGACCTTGCGGACTGGGTAGACAAACGCGCCTGGATAATGCACGTCCGTGCCGCCAAAGCCGCGTTTGAATGTCGAGATGCCGGCCCACGGGTGTTCCGGCTGGTTTAGGGGCGCAATGCCCCAGAAGTCGTATTGTGTCATGCCGTTGTTTTTGGCGTCTGCAATGGTGGTCATCACCAGCAGTTGGGCGGCGCCAACTGACCGTCCGGCATCGCTGGACGCGGCATGCAGGTAAGTGGCGGTCTGGTTGAAGTAAACCATCACCGCGCCGGCCACGGGCTGACCGTCGAGTAGGGCAAGGTAGAGTTTTGCCATGGCGTTTTGGGCCAGGAATTCGAACTGTTTTTGTAAATAGCGTTGGTGGTGCGGGATAAATCCTTGGCGTGCGGCCGTGATCTGGAGTAGATTGGCAAAATCCTGCCAGTGAGCAGTATCGTCAAAGGAGACGATGGTAACGTGCTTTTTGGCAGCGCCTTTGATGCATTGTCGTGTCGAAGTGCGTACTTGAGCTTCGATCGTTGTCAAATCGGCCAGGAGAGACACCATGGAGGTGTTGTGCGGTTGAATGAAACCTGCCCGTGGTGTCAGTTTTTGCGCATTATAAACGGTCTGATTGTATGACGTTGTCCCAATATCGGGTTCAATCAGTAAATAGGTGACTTTTTGCTCTCTGGCCACCTGCTTGAGCATTTGCAGCAGTTCACCGAGTGCCGCTTCGCTGTGGGCCAGCGGCCCGCGCGGGCAATAGAGAAATGAGTCGAATTTGGATTTGACCACATAAGTCTGCGCCAGACCAACATTTTTACCGCCATCTTGGAGCAGGACGCGGACAACGTTATTCCCGAGCTCAGCCTGAAATTCGCCCCAAGCCCAGGATTGGAGGAACGAGGCGGAGGGGAAAGCGGAGAGGGCGGATTGCCAGTCGGTGGCGGATGGGTTGTTTATTGTCGGCATGAGGGGTTCTGGTGATTTGATTAATCTAGGTGAAATTCCTCAACAGTATACCTGTATCGTTAGTAAGTTTAAAACGTGTTTTGGTCTAGTTTTGAGGCAATAGTGGGACTTGCAATTTTTGGCCACGATTAAGTAAATGACTGGTCAAATGCAGGGTATGAGGGTCTTGCAAAAGGTTATCCACAGTGAGTGTTTGCATTAATTCTGTCATAGTCTGGTGCAAGGCCGTAAAGTAAACACGCATGATGTTGATGTCTGGGAAGACATTGTGCCCGCGGAGGTGTTTCATTGGACTGCGGTAAAGCATGCGGTGAACATGAGACACTCTGGTGATTTCATGATTAAACATTTGTTCATACAACTCGCCCACGGTACCGATTGATGCAACTTCATCAGGCGGTAATTTGAGCAAATTGCCAATGCGTCGAAGCACCGGTATTGCGGTCATCGCCAAGGCAATTCCACGCTCATAGCCCGCGTGTGTAGAGCGGTTACTTGGAGTCGATAAAAATAATGGCTCCACTCTGCAACTCAGGGAACACAATGCCATTGCTTCTTCTGAAGTCCTGCCAACGCGTTCCAACCAGGGATGAAGATAGGCGAGGAACCGTTGCAATTCCGAGGACAGCATGTGCACGACCAACTCTTTGCTCGAAAACCGGTCAAATTTATCACTGTCGTTAAAACGCGTTGCCGCCAGATTGTTTTTGAGTAATCCGATATCAAAGGTATGTTCAATTCCTTGATTATCCATCGGGCCAAGCTGGGCAATCAGAGTTTCAAAAATCTGTGAAAGCAGTTCCAATTCTATGTCCAGAAGCGGGGGACAGGTGCAGCAAAGTTGTTCGTATTCAAAACCGACCTGGGATTTACGTCGTTGGCCGGCAATGTTGAAATCTCCTGACTGAGCCAGTCGCAGAATCAGCAACGGCGACATCAGTCCGGCGTGCCCATTGACACCTTTGAGGTGTAAAGTGTCAAGTTTTTGGACAAAATGGATCGCTTCCTCAGCAAGTTCAGGAAGTGTATCTAATACATCCTGGCTGCCATCAGGGATAGGGTGGTAGGCCCGAGTATGCATTTTGAGATTGGCAAGTGAATGAAACAGTAGGGAGACTGCCCTTTGGGAAATTTTGGGAGGGCCCCGTGAGACATCGAGTTGCTCAAGTTGGGTTGGAATACCCTCCTGCCACTGTAAAGTGGAACGGCTATGGCGCAGGGGGTAATCAGTCAGTTCACGATCTTCAGATAACGCCTCGGCAAGGAGGTGCCTGTCCACATCTTTTTTGCTCTGTTCGGTCTGTTCGGAATTTTTAATTGGCATAAGCAGTCAACAAATGAGTTGGAGCTTAGTATAGCATATAAAAATTGGGGCGTGCTTTGATTGATTACAGCTGCCGTTTTAATCCCGATGGTGGATTTAAAGCATAAGTTGGAGAAATTTAATGTTAAAAATATATTACATTGGTAGCGATGACTAAACTCTTCGACACCAATTTAAAAGTTCTACGTGTGGAACGCGGCCTGACCCAGGAAGATCTGGCCGCTCAGGTTGGAGTCGTGCGCCAAACCATTGCTTACCTGGAGCGGGGAGAGTATATGCCGTCCCTTGGCTTGGCACACAAATTAGCACAACTGTTTGGTCAGCCGATTGAGCAGGTTTTTATTTTTAGTCAGCCTGAGGCAAAGCCATGAGTATTTTAACCACTTTAAAACAAACGATTGTGGCACCAGCAGTCGACGAACGACAACAGACAGTGTTGCAGAGCGCTTCCTGGCGCGCCATGCTGGTTCTGATTGTCACTTATTTGATCATTGGCATTGTCTATGCGACCCAAAATCAAGTCATGCCACTGAGTACGCAAGTGTTGTTTTTGGTGAGTGTGCTCATCTTTGCTTTTGTCATTATTCGTCAGGACGGATATAGCTTTAAAATTCCGGGTTTGCCGGATGACGAGTTTTCTCTAGCCCAACCACCACTTGTGCGCGCCATGCCATGGTTTATGTTTTTTTTTAGCCCAATTGGTATTATCTACACAACTGTCAGCAATCTGGCGCAAGCTCAGCAGAATTGGGTTTTGGGGCAACAACCTGTCGATTGGGGGTTGGCTATTGTTTCGTGTGGGCTATCGCTGATTTTTAGTCTTGGTGTCGCGTTTCTGTTTGCCGCTGCATTGCGTCGCGGACCGAGGCTCTGGATCGATTGGATAACGGCGATAATTGCGGTATCTATGATTGGCGCGATGCATAGCATGCTCATGGCGATAGCTTGGAATAGTGATTTAAAGGCCTCATTACTGGTTAATAATGCATTTTCAATCGGCATGAATGTAATAGCTGTGGCAATTCTGGTTGGTTATCGCCGTTATTTTATTCGCCACACCAATTCTGATCAGCACAAAAAAATGGCGACAACCACTATAATCTTTGATGTGATTTTGGTGCTTCTTGTTGGTTTGAGTTTGTTCGGCAACGCGATTGATGCAATTCAGCAGCTCCAGAAGACAAGTTTATCAGATTATTGGGATATTATTTCGATCCTTGGTCTGGTAATCCTGGGCATTTTTCCGTTAATTAAAAGTGCCAAAATACGCTCAGATTAGTTGATTGTGCTAACCAAATGATAATTTAGGGATATGTTTTATTGCGTCGTAGAAAACCCCTGGCTTTTAAGCCAGGGGATGAATACGACACCTTAAAGCAAGGTCAGAAGCGTGATAAAGTAGGGGTATGAAAAAGAGTACTAGTAACGCAACATATGATATTCAATACCACTTCGTG
>CAISZI010000045.1 GCA_903889905.1 Candidatus Wirthbacteria bacterium | reverse complement strand
GGCGCTGGTTCCCAACACCCCAACAACAGTGCGTTGGGAGGGGACAATGACCGATCCCCTGGGGATGTGGGTGGCTGTGATCATTCCTGACGGCGCACTGGATCAAAGGCAGGAAATACTCGGCTCGACAATGCCAAAAGCTCCGGATTCTCTTGTTTTACGCCCTCCCAATCGGCGCGCCCCTTGAGTTTCCATCCGGACTTGCCACCGCGCGCTCAATAAGATAGGGTATCACCATTATGGACGAATCGCCACCGCCAGTTTCGAACAACCAAAGTCCGCCGCCGCTGATCACGCCGCCACCGGCATATAAAGCACCCAAACGCCCGGGGCGTGGCTGGATGTTTTTGTCGTTCATCCTGATGTTCCTGTTTGGTCTATTGATCCTCAAAGACATCTTTTTCTGGGCGATCAACATCACCTCCTCGGCAGGGGGATTGGGTGGCAGCGGACACTTTTTGCGTGAAACGGTCCTGGCCGCTAATGATTCCAAGTATAAAATCGCCGTTATTCCCGTGGAAGGCATCATCACGGGAGCGGTTCTGGAAGGCGCCCACGACATGGTCACTCTGGTCAAAGAGCAGTTGAAAATGGCTGGTGAGGATGATGACGTTAAGGCTGTTTTGCTGAAAGTAGATTCCCCCGGAGGCGAAGTCATGGCTTCCGATGAAATCAGCCGCGCGATCGCAGAATTTCAAAAAGATGTGCGCAAGCCGGTGATCGCTTCATTTGGAAGCCTTGCTGCATCAGGCGGTTATTATGTCAGCGCACCCTGCCAATGGATCGTGGCTAACGAATTAACCATCACTGGCAGCATAGGCGTCATCATGCATGGCTACAATTACCGCGGCTTGATGGACAAGCTGGGTGTTCGCCCTGAAGTCTACAAAAGCGGCCGATTCAAAGACATGATGAGCGGCGATAAAAGCAAAGAGGAAATCTCTCAGGAAGAACGCGATATGATTCAAGCATTGATCAACACTTCCTACAACAGATTCAAAGAAGTCGTGGCCACGGGCCGACAACAGGCCAAACAAAAGAATAACACCAAAGGCCGCAGCTTGGTTCGGGATTGGGAACAGTATGCCGATGGGCGTATCCTGACCGGGGCCGATGCCTTTAAACACGGATTCGTCGACGAGCTGGGCAGTTTCGACACCGCCGTCAAACAGGCTGAAAAGCTGGCTGGTATTCCCAAGGCAAAACTGGTGCGATATGATCAGCCTGTCAGTCTTGCCAACCTGTTGAAGTGGTTCGCAAAAAGCGAACCGCCGAAGATGAAAATCGATTTGGGGATTGATTTGCCCAAACTGGAGGCGGGGCGCATGTATTTCCTTTCCCCGGCATTATACCACTAGCATTGGGGTTGACTTTCGCTGTCGTCACCTCAAATCACCTATATGCCCAGAGATAACTTGCTCATGGTGGCTAGCAGCCAATCCGACGCCAACATGCTTTATGCCATTGGTTATCTGGTGGAGGATTCGTTGGTGTTTTTTCAATCGGACGGCAAATGCACGGCCGTGGTTGAGGAACTGGAACTCCTGCGCGCTCGCCAG
>CAISZI010000044.1 GCA_903889905.1 Candidatus Wirthbacteria bacterium | reverse complement strand
GCTCGGCTTCGCACTCAGTAACAAATGCACATGGTCCGCCTGGATATTCATCTCCATCACCTCAAACCCGTTCATCTCCGCCCCCTCCTCGATCAGCTCCTTTACTCGCTCTTTGATTACCCCTACCAATACCCGCTTCCGGTACTTTGGGATCCACACGAAGTGGTATTGATTGTCATATGTCGCATTACTGGTACTCTTTTTCATGCCCCTACTCTATCACGCTTCTGACCTTGCTTTAAGGTGTCGTATTCATCCCCTGGCTTAAAAGCCAGGCGTTTTCTACGACGCAAATAAAAAAATTTATAGTTGCCACAACAGGCATACTTCATGCATACTTCTGATCCAGACAATACTTATTTTAACAATTAATACTGAGAATAAATTGATACAACCACAAAAGAAAATAGGCGTATTACCTATTGCACTGGCTAGCCTGTTGATAAATCCTGTTCCTGATGACGTTGTTTTTTATTACCTTGTTCAAAAAGGCTCATTGGAGGAAGAGTGGACAAAACGATTCCTTCCACATTCCAAAATACTTTCCTATGACCTCAAAACGTCTGACGCTGACATCAAACGCATCGCCATTCTTAATGATTCCGACCTTACACAACTATTGAAAACTAACAACATAGAATCTTTTTTGTATACCGATATTGTCAAAAAGAACGTTACAGAATGGGGTAAAAAAAATGCAATCAATATAATCTCATCCCAATTTGATTCTTCTAAACCCTATGAAAACAAACTCTGGTTCGATTCTTATTTATCAGCCAACAACATTCCGAAGCCACAAGCCGAAATATTCAAAATCGGACAGCCCCTAAAACTTTTAAGCCAAGGTAAAATAGTTTTGCAGGACCCGGATTCATGCTCATCACTTGGAACATACTATATCGATAACCAAAAAGATCTTGACCAACTCATTGCGACAAAAGAATTAAAGGCCGATTACCCCTATCTTGCACGTCATTTCATGCTGGGAACGACATACGGCATAGAGATATTCATCTCACCCGGACATGTCGTTTTATCAGCAGTGAGAAGACAATGTTTTTATCCGGATAAGATAAATAACAAATCCTCTTTTGCCGGCATTCAATGGGTACCTAGCAAACAACTATCCGATAAATTAATATCGAATATTAATACCATTTTTATCTCCCTGGGAGAATCGCTCTACAAGGACAATTTCCTGGGTTATGCGAGTTTTGATTTTATTGTTGACGCCAATGAACTAATCTTCGTACTGGAATGCAACCCTCGTTTTACAACGGGATCAAAACATATATTGAGATTTCCTGAGCTCGTATCAAATTATCCAACAGGCACAATGCTCATCGATGCTTTTTTCTCAAATACAAAATATCCCGCAAAAGCCCAAATATCCCCATTTCCCAACAGTTCGTTTAACGGATCCTTTTTATATTTGATCTACTTCCCTGAGCTCGTTGGTCATCCGATTGTGACCGGATTGGCCCATCAAAGCGGAGTGTATGAGCTCAACGGAACCGAAATTGTATTCAAGGATCCTGATATTCGAACCATAACGAATATTCATAAGCAATTTATCTATTTCTCAGACACCCCGCCCGAAAAACAAATTTCAGAATCTTTGGATTATGCAAACATCGTTTCCAATTTCCCTCTTTATGACGAACTTGGACAAATTAATAAAGACGGCAATCTGATTAAAAATCATTTTTCTCAATAATTCAGGAACATAACATTCATGTCAGCATCTAAAGCAAAAATATCGCAACGAATTAACGCCTTGCTCACTATGGCTGAACAAAAAAACAACTGCGATTTTACTACCCTAGTCCAGGTAACCATTACCCAAAAAGAAAAAATTTTGGACATGGCAACTCGCCACCAAACACCCTTTTATCTGGTCGATCACAACCAACTCCATGCCAACATTTCTTCTTTTCTATCTGCCTTCGACCACCACTTGCCCAGATTTGAAGCCTACTATGCCATCAAAGCCAACCCTCATCCATCTTTCCTAAAGGCCTGTCTCAAACAAGGTATGGGATTGGATGCTTCCAGTGGCGCAGAACTTCAAAGTGCTCTTGATCAAAAATCCTCCTCCATTTTATTTACTGGTCCGGGAAAAACGCAGGAAGAATTGGAATTGGCATTCACCAACACCGACTCCATCACGATCAATCTCGACAGCTTCCGCGAATTAGAAAAAGTTGGCACGCTGGCGCAAGCAAAAATGACTATGATACGTGCTGGCGTGAGAATCAACACCAAATATCACGGCAGTTGGACCAAATTCGGTATTCCGGTCGAAGACTTGTCTCGTTTCTGGCTCGAAGCACAGAAATATCATTACCTCAAACTGGAAGGCATCCAATTCCACTCCAGCTTTAACGCGAGCGCAGCGCCATACAGTATGAATATTAAGACAATAGCAAAACATATTAAAGACAACTTCACACCCGAGATGCGAGCTCAAATCAAGTACTTTGATTTTGGCGGCGGATTCATTCCTTATAAGTCTGAAGCCAGCTATCCTTCTTGTTCTCCTCAAGGAAAAATTATCAAAGCAGCGAATGATTATTTTGGCAAGAAAACCACTTTTACTAATAAGTATGTCTACGACGATGCTATTCCGGTTGACCAATATGCTTTGGGAATTTCTGAAGCTATTCATCAGTATCTTGATCCACTGCTGACTGACTGCACATACCGTTGCGAGCCCGGCAGAATCATTTGCAGCAATGCCATGGCCGTTGTGCTCAAAGTGGTTGACGTCAAAAGTCACAACACGGCAATTCTTGACGGTGGCATTAATGCTTTGGGTTTCGGTGGGGAACGATTTGATTATTCACCCGTCGTCAACCTCACGCATCCTGATGATCAAGAAATCGATTTCACCTTGTATGGATCGCTATGCACACCAAGGGATATCTGGGGATTTTATTGTTACGCCAAGCAAATCCTTGAAAACGATATTATCATCGTTTTAAATCAAGGCGCCTACACGTACTCTCTGGCACAAAACTTTATCAAACCTATTCCCCCTGTATACGACTTGGATTAGCTGCTGTCGAACAACTCTCTTAAACACCAAAAACTCCGGTTCACACCGGAGTTTTCTTTGGATTCAATATCAAGAGATATCCTAGTGGCCGGACCGGTGATAGCGTCGGATCGAGACAACAGCCAGATAACTGGCCAGTGAAGCGGTCAGCACCATCAGCACTACCAAGCCAACATCCATGCCGGTTGTTCCCAGCGCAGTGCTGGTCACGGTTGCTATAATATTGACCTGGTCGGCAGTAGGTGTCTGCGTCACACTGGCCGCGCTCACTGCGCTGTCATTGGCAGTATTGGCACCCAAAACTTGCCCCTGTGGTGGCGTTGCTGTTGTGGGCAATTTGACAACTGGGGTTTTCATCACAGGTGGTGCGGTCACAGGCGGCATCGTGGTTGTACTGCTGACGATAATGGGCGACACCGATGGCGATGGTGGTGTCGGGGGAATGTAACCTTCTGGAACAATATTACCCTTGAAGTGGCCAAAGATATTGAGCATCATGATGTAGAGTTTTTTGCCACTGAAATTGAAATTGGCAAAGTTGGCGATATTGGCCAAAGCCTGAATATTGCCCGTCCGGATGGTCGACAGTCCGTTGATGGTGTCCAGCAAATTACCGCCCGTATTGGCATTGATCGATAGATTCATGCCAATATTGGCCTGATTGGTATTGCTGATGGAAGTATTGTTGGTGGAATTGGCATTGGCCGCATTATTGCACCCCGCACCCGTATTGTTATTACCAGCGCTGCTGGTTCCACCCATGCCAGTCACATTAATAATCGCATAGTTGCTGCCCATGCCCAGCACTGCCCCATCCCAACTACCAAGGTCATTGACCAAAATCAAGTAAAAGACATCCGAACTACCACTATCCACATTGAGATTGCCGACATTGCTGACATTGACTTTGTTGGTGGCAGTCCCGGTCTGCAAGTTGACTCCGCCATTGTTGGAATTGAATTTATTGCCACCTGTGGTGAGGTTCATGGCTACCTGGCTGGCATCACTCAGGGTGTTACTATTGGTCGTGTTACTGGTGGTCGAGCTATTGGTTCCGGCAGAATTGGTCGAATTGGCACCTGTATTGTTATTGCCAGCCCCCAGCGTTCCCGCACTGGCATTGGTTGGAACAGACGAGGAGGATGCGCTTTTTGACTGGCCCAAAATCCCGGGAACGACAATATTACCAACCAGATCGCCGACCACATTGACCGTCGCGACCACCACATTTGTCACATTGCTCAAATTGGAATTAACGAAATTCACCGCATTGGCCACAACGTTAACATTGCCGGTTTGGATCGTGGTATCACCATTGTTGTGAGCAGAGGCGTTGTTCCCTGTGTCCGCATTAATGGTCAGATTTTGATTGATGTCAGCCTGATTGAAATTGACAATCGTGGTGTTGTAGGTGGAATTCGCGCCGGCATCGTTGGTGGAATTGGCACCGGTAGCAGAATTGGAGGCAGCGGCATTCACGGCTGTGGTGGGTGACACATTTTGAAAATTGTTACCAGATCCACTGGGACTTTGGAAATTGACCACCAGATTGCCATTCTGCTGACCATAAACATCATAGTTTTGAGCGCTAAAGTTGGCTCCCTGATTAATATTGGTATTCGCCAAATTGATCAGATTGACAACGACATTGGAATTGCCGGTACTGACCACGGTATTGCCATTGACTGTTTGTGTCGTATTACTCCCTGTATCTGCCTGTAATACGGCCGTTTGGTTGAGTTGCAGCACATTTGAATTCGTTATCGTCGTGCTGGTGTCACCACTTGCACCAGAAGTGTTGGAACTGCCGGCACCAGTATTCGAATTGCCCGCGTTAAAAAGGGTGCTGTCCTGGGGAAGCCCTGTATTGACCACGTTGAGATTAAACTGGTTCTGCTCGCTATAGAGCACATTCGCTGTGCCAGTTGACAGATTAACATTCCCATTTACCCCAGCCACGGCATTGTCACCTGTGTTGTTAATAACATTGGCGTTGCTTGTAAATGCGGTGACATTGCTGTTACCCAAAGTCGTCTGATCATTCGTCGTGGAAGTCGACACGTTGGTGGAATTAGCACCTGTATTGGTATTGGTTGCACTGGGATCCGATCCGGCTGCAGCTGAACTAATTATCGGGCTACCAGAACTGGAGGCTGGCGCTGTGGCGGAAGATTGAGTTGCCGCAAGTGGCGTGGGATGGGCGCCTTCGGCTTGGGCCTGGGTAACGGTTGCACTAATCTGGTCCGCTGCCGCAACCTTGGCAGCAGCGGCATCCTCTTGCAGGGTTTGCGCTTGCTGATCTCCGACGGCCTTTTTGGCAGCGGCCTGCTGTTGTAACTGCGCAGTCAATGCGGCGGCATTAGCTTTGTCCGCGGCAACAAGATCACTGACCGGGGACGAAACTGGCGCAGTCGATGCATACGCACTGGTACCAGCTAAAATGGGCACAAAAGACAAATTCAAAACCAAGGCAATACTTAAAACATTTTTGATTTGCTTGGACATGATCAGCCTTTGATAAAGTTGCAATTTCTATCTGCAGATGCCGAGGGAGAAACTCTTCTCCCCCGTGCATCTGACGACGGAAAGATTACAAATTGGTGGTGCTGGTATTGCCAGAAGTCACCAACTGTCCGCCTTGAGTCACAACGCCTGAACCAAAACCGATATTCCCGGTGATGGAATTCAATGCATTCCCACCAGTTGAACCCGCGCTGAAGTTGTTGTTCAACGAATCCAACAAATTGGCATTCGAAGCACCGACAGCCTGATTCAAGGTGTTATCAGCCGAGTTGAAGGAATTGGACTGGGTGTTGGAGTTGCCGGAAGCGACGCCGACATTGCCCAAATCATGCATGATGTTGGTCACATTGGTGTTGACACCGTTCATGACCAAGTCGCCAAGTCCGACATTGCCCGTGGTGAAACCAACGCCGCCGTTGATTTGGCCAAGCAGGTTGCCGCCAGAGAAGCCACTAACATCAGACGTATTGCCGATCTCTGCACTGTTGAAATTGGCAGCGTTCAGGCCAAGGTTGACCAGGCTGGAGGCGACGTTGGTAGAACCACTTTGGGTGTTGTCATTGGTGGCAGAGGAACTGCCCATACCAGAAACGCCATAGTTGGTCGTGTTCTGGTTGCCGGAATTGCCGATTGCACTTTGAGAAGCGACGCTACCGGTGCCGCTGCCAACGTTGCCGTTGACATCGAGTAAGGCATTGTTGCCGCTGTTGCCGGTAAAGGTGACAGCGTTTTCAGCTGCAAGCGCGTTGCTGTTGAGGACATTACCGATAATGGTCAAAGCACCCGTTGCCGTATTGATCGAATCACTCTGAGTTTTGGAATTGCCGGTCAAAACCTGAACCCCACCTGCCAAGGCACTGACTGTGGTGGTATTGGTGTCGAGCAAACCATTATTGATCACGGAACGATCTCCGATATTGCCCGTCGTGGTGCCCACGTTGCCATTGATGGAATCAGCAACATTGCCGCCGGAGTTGGAGGAATTGTCAACACTGTTGGCAACTTCCGCTGCGTTGTTGTTGACGATATTGGTACCAACCATAGCTGTGCTGTTGGCGGTATTCAGGGAATCAGCCTGAGTTGTGTTGTTGGCTGCCTGCAGCACAATACCACTTTCACCGCTCACTGCGGTGGCGTTGGTATTGCCGGTGGTGGTGTCTGCGACACCAGAAGAAGCGTTGCCGGTGTGGCCCGTCACGGCGCCATTCACATCAGCAAGGGTATTGCTGCCTGTGTTCTGGCTGGATGTATTGGCATTGGTGACACTTAAGTCGTTATTGTTGGCGACATTAACGGCGCTGCCATAATTGGTGTTGGCGCTATTCACAGACCCGGATTGGGTGTTGCTGTTGCCGCTTGCCAGACCAACACTGCCGGCGCCCAAATCGACGCTGGTTGAGTTGGCGTTGGCGCTGTTGCTGGTCGTGGAAGTAGAACCGACATCACCGGTGGTGTAGCTGACGTTGCCGTTGACACTACCGATGCTGTTGGCGCCGGAATTGCCGGTCTGGCTGACGCCATTGGCGATATTGGCATTATTGGTATTGCTGACCGTGACCTGACGATTGATCTGGTTGTTCACGATATTCGTGCTACCAGCCTGGGTGTTGCTGTTGGTCGCAACACTGGTCACAGCGGCAAAGCCGGGTGTCGCCGAAAGCAGCACAAGCGTCAAGCTTGAAACTGCAGCGAACGATCTGACGATCGTGCTTTTCCGTGAGAATTGCATAAGAACTCCATTTGGTTAAATTTAACAAACTACGATTCATGAATCACAGGTTAACTACCGACGATTTTGTTTTTGTTTCACCTCCTTTCTAAGGCGTCTAATTCAATCGTGAATTAGCCGTTATCTAACACCACACATTAAAGCGAAAGCGTAAGCAGGTCATTGGGATTTTTGACATCCCCAACCTGAAGTTTAAAATTCCGCAGTGACTTGTCGACAACAAACGCTACCCGGTCTTGGACAACGGCGACCGGCGCAATGGTCACATTGGAATTGTAAAACTGCGGTGCAAAAGGTTTACTGTCAACGATCAAGCGGAAATAATCTCTGGCCATAAATTTAAGTTCATTGTTCGATGTGTTCTGTAACTCCAGGTCCACCAGCAAAAAAACTTTGCCGGTTTCAGCTTTGATGTCCTGCCCCTGCAATTTAACCGAATTCATCAAACGAGCTTGGGTTACGGTGACTTTGAGCTGATCAGCGGAATTGGTTTTGCTCACTGGAATTGAATAATTACGATTCAGTGTCGTTTGTGACAGTACTCCAGCAACACTCGCTTTTGACTTGCCAATTCCCTGCCGCAAACCCAAAGCTGCGGCAAAAATCACAACCAGCACAACCCCTGCCAGCACAATGGCTTTTTTGGATTTTAGGCCAAAAATTAAATTCCCGACACGTTTTTTGGACAACGACCTGGAACTTCTGGGAATTTCCACAGCAGCACTATTTTGGGTTTGGTTGGAGACAATCGTACGATTCATGTCAATTAACATACTAATTAAGTATTAAATTGTGTCACGGTTTTAACATATGGCATCGACAAAGTCAATAATTTCTCACAGTATCTGTTTAATTTTTTACTTTATTCCGGCTTATAGTGTCTTTGCGCCCAAATAATGCCCACAAAACAGTCACAAAAAAACTCCCTGACAAAACGATCAGGGAGTCTTTTGTTGTAAACTGACGACAAACCTACCGGTCTGTTTTGCGTTTCAATGTCCACAAGGAATATGACACCACACAGAAAATGGCCAGATACATAATATTGACATCCATACCAGTCCCGGCGAGATGGCTGCTTACAATTGCACCCAAAACCTGCGGCTTGGGTTGAACCACAACAGGCGCGGCCTGAGTAATAGCGGCACCTAGCACTTGTCCGGTAAGCGCTGGTTTGGTCTCAACCTTGACGGGTGGGTTAACCGGTTGAACAGGATGGACGACAGCAGCAACAACGGGCGGGATCACCGGTGGAACGACAACGGGAGTTGGTGACGGAGGCGGTATGACTTTAACAGGATAGATATAGCCTTCGGGCACAACATCACCTTTGAAATGACCAAAGATGTTGAGGACCAGAATCATCAACTTTTTGCCGCTGTAATTCAGATTGGCGATATTGGCAATATTGGCCAGTGCCCGGATATTACCCGTACGGATATGGGTATTACCATTAATGGAACTGAGCAGATTGTCGCCGGTATTGGCATTCACCTGCAAATTCATGCCAATGTTGGCTGAATTGCTATCACTGGTGGATGACGAATAATTGCTATTGCCAGATTGGCTTAGCTCATTCACATTAACAATGGCATAATTACTTCCCATGCCCAAAACCTGACCATCCCAGGACCCGAGATCATTGACCAGAATCAACCAGTACGTACCATTCGAACCACCATCAACATTGATATTGCCAGTGTTGCTGACATTGACACCGCTGGCAACGGTTCCTGTCGACACAGTCGAGTTACCATTGATACGGCTCAGACCATTACCACCGGTGCTTAAGTTCATGCCCACGTTTGTGCTGGCATTGAGCGTATTGCTGTTGGCCTGACTGATCGACGTCGTATTGGATCCGCTGGTTTGATTTTGGGAATTGCTGCCGGTGTTGGTATTGCTCACCCCCAGTGTACCAGCACCCAGATTGCTCTGGTTGCTGCCACTGCTGTTGCTACTCTGACCAAACATGGCCGGGACAACAATGTTGCCCACCAAATCGCCGACGATATTAACCGTCGAGACAACCACATCCGTCACATTACTGAGATTGGAATTGACGAAGTTGACGGCATTGGCCACCACGTTCACATTGCCGGTCTGAATGGTGGTATCACCATTGTTGTTAACCGAGGCATTGCCACCGGTGACGGCATTAATGGTAACGTTTTGGTTGATGTCGGCCTGGTTGAAATTAACCACCGTGGCATTATAGGTAGAGCTGGTATCGGCTGCGTTGACAGAATTCGCTCCTGTATTGGTGTTGGTGCCACCTGTCCCGCTGCCACTATCCGTATTCTGAAAACTGTTGGCGGACGACCCGACTGAAGGTGACTGATTTTGAAAACCAATCAGCAGATCGCCAACCTGCGTTCCCGTAATCGTGGTATTGGAAGTTGAGACATTGGCACCTTGGCTGACATTCGTGTTAGCCAGATTGACCACATTAAACACGACATTGGCGTCGCCGGTGCTGATCACTGTCGCACCGTTAACGGTTTGGGTCGTATTGCTGCCTGTGGTGGCTGACAGATCCGCATTCTGCTGCAAAACCAGTGTATTGCTGTTTTGGACCAAGACATTGGCATCACTGGAACTCACCGCAGAATTAACGGACCCATTCCCTGTGTTGGCATTGGACGCATCCGACGGAGTTGAAAGAACCCCGCCGACATTCGTCACGTTGAGATTAAACTGATTGTCTTGCGCATAATTGACCACCGCATTGCCTGAAGTCAGCGTCACGTTGCCATCGATATTTGCTACGGAATTGCCACCTGTATTCACCGCTTGTGATGCTGAACTGGTGACATTGGCGACATTCGTATTGGCAATGGTGGTTTGCGAACTGTCGGAGGTAGTGGAAGTGTTGCTGGAGCTCGAACCGGTAGTCTGATTGCTTGAACCTGTCCCGGCATAAGCAGGCAAACTTCCCCCGCCTGCATCGACCAAAGCACTGACTGCGCCGGCAGGAGCACTACCCAAAACTCCTTGAACGGTTTGCGTGGCGGCTGCTTGAGCAGTACCCACCAGCGTGGATGCACCCGTAACCGTTGCTGCAGCCTGGTCAGCAGCGGCCTGGACATCGGCGACAGCACCAGATTGGAGAGTCTGGGCAGAGGAAAGGGCCGCCGCTTTATTGGCTTCCGCTTGCTGCGCAAGTTGTGCAGCACGATCCGCGGCTGATTTTTTTTGCGCAAGAATGGCATCAGTCATCGGCGACGAAGCTGGGCCGGAGGTTGAGGCGTAGACATTGGCAGCGATCCCCAGCGGAGAGACCAGCATGGAGAGCACCAATGCCAGTGCCAGTTTAGACCTCAATGGATAAACCATCCGTGATGACTTTCATTAATAACTGATTGCATCCCGAAGACGCAAAACAAGAAACAGGGGAAGAGGAACCCGAGCCCCTCTTCCCCATCAACCAATTAGAGGCTGGTGACGCTGGTATTGCCAGAATTCACCACGTTGCTACCTTGAACCACTGCACCTGAACCAAACATCACGGTGCCGGTGATGGAATCAATCAGATTCGCACCCGTGTCACCATTGCTGAAGTTGTTGTTCATTGCATCGAGCATGTTGGCGTTAACGGCTGCGATGTTTTGCATGATGGTCGTGTCCGCTGTGTTGAAGGACAAGGACTGGGTGATATTGTTCCCGGTCAAAGCCTGCAAGCTACCCAAACCATTCAAGACGGTGGTGCTGTTGCCATTGACACCGTTCATGGTCAAGTTGGAGAGGCCAACGTTGCCGCTGATCAAACCAAGGTTGCCATTGATTTCGGAAGCGATATTACCGCCTGTGAAACCAGAAACAGCGGCCATGTTGAGGAGAGAAGCTGCGTTGCTGTTGCTCACTGCCAAACCCAAGATGATGGCGGAATTGACGAGGTTGGTGGAACCGCTTTGCGTGGTGCTGTTGCCAGCGCCAGCAAGCAAAATTCCGGAAAGACCGTAGGTGGTCAGGTTGGCGTTGCCCGTTGTGCCAACGGCGCTGTCAGAGACAACATTGCCGCTGTGGCTATTGACCAAACCATTGACTTCGAACAAGCCGTTCATGCCCGTGTTGCCGGAGAAAACGACTGCGTTCGAGGCCATCAATTCGTTGGAGTTAACGATATTGCCCAAGACAGTCACAGCACCGGTTGCGGTGTTGAGTGAATTGCTCTGGGTTTTGGAGTTGCCGGTTGCGACCTGGAAACCACCACCCAAAGAACCGACTGCGGTGACGTTGGTGTTCAGGAGAGGATTGTTGATGACGGAATGATTGGCGATGCTGCCGGTTGAGAAGCTGGTCACATTGCCATTGATTTCGCTGCCGATGTTGCCACCGGTATTGGCATCAGTCATGACGCTATTGGCAACAAGGGAGGAATTGCCATTGACAATGTTGGTGCCAACATTGGCGGTGCTGGAAGCAACGTTGATCGACCCGGATTGGGTTGTGTCATTGGTTGCGTTCAGCACAACAGCGCTGTCACCGTTAACAGCGGTTTTGTTGTTGTTGCCAGTGGTCGAAGCACCCGAAACAGAAGCGGCGCTGCCGGTGCTGCCCGCAACGTTACCGTTGACGGAAGTCAGGACATTGCTGCCGGTGTTCTGTGTTGTGGCCGTAGCATTGCTGACGCTCATGTCATTGCTGTTGGCAACGGCAACGGAGCTGTTGTAAGCATTGCTGGCGGTATTGAGGGAATCAGCCTGGGTGGTTGCATTGCTACCGGTCAAGGTAACGCTGCCGCCGCCCAAATTGACGGTCGTGTCGTTCTGATTGACGTTGTTGCTGACGGTTGAGCTTGAACCAACATCACCGGTTGTGTAGATAACATTGCCATTGACGGAACCAATGACATTGGCGCCGGAATTGGCTGAGTTGACAATGTTGTTGGCGATGTGTGCGCTGTTGCTATTGGAAACACCGACGGTGCGGGAAATGGTGTTGGAGCACAAATTTGTGCTGCCGGCCTGGGTGTTGCTATTGGTGCAGGTTCCGGTCGTGGCGGCCATGGCGGGGACGGCTGAGAAAACAACCAAGGCAGCGCTTGAGAGGATAACGGCTGACTTATTGAGCAAACTCTTTCTGGTAACTGACATACTGTTTCTCCATAATGACAATAAACTCACGTTTCCTTAACCTGCGGACATGAGACTGCTTGGGGCTCACCTCCTTTCTATGCTGACCCAACAGATAGTTAGTTATGATAACCGAAAGTATGATCTTGATTTAGAACGAAATATCGATCACTTCCGATGGCTTGGTAAGTTCCCCTACCTGGATTTTGAAATGTTTGGCAGTTTTATCTACCACAAATCCAACCCGGTCATCTTTGACCGAAACGGGAGAGATCAACATATCGGAATTGTAAAACTGAGGAGCGTATGGTTTATCATCGACAATCAGACGGAAAAAATCTCGTCCCTGGAATTTGAGTTCCTTGTCAGATTTATTGTTGAGTTCCAAATCCAAAAGCAAAAAAGCTTTGCCTGCTTCGGGTAAAACTGCTTTTCCCTGAACCTGAACTTCCTGCATCAGTCGAACCTGTTTGATGGCAACGTGAAATTCGGCAGGTTTCTTGTCCGTATTCGTCGTTGCAATCGTGTAATCCTTGTTCAAATTAGTAGTGGCAATCACAACCGAAGGCACGGCCTTGGCCCTAGGATGAAACACTGCCTGCCAAGTGACCGCCAGCATTGCCACCACCAGCACACCCCCAAGTAACGCCACAGGAAACCTTGCCTTGCGGGGAATATAGGACAAAACAGTTTGCATTCGGTCCTGCAAACGGGCTCGTTGCCAAATCGCTAAAATGAATTGCTTGGTGATCATGACTTCCACACCGCTGACTAAAACAATAGACATCGTCACAAACTTGTGTTTTGCCGGCAGTAAACCGTTTGTTTGTTCGTTTTGAATTGATTTTGGAATTGATCAGTTTGGATTTTGGCTATTTATTTACATAACAAATAGATGCACCCGCAATTTTGCAGTGCATCTTTATTTCTTGTGTAGGTTTATATTTTTTTACTAATTCTGCTTTTACGAGGATTGAAAAGAAAACATCAACTCACCCAGATCTTAACCCAGTATATTTGGCTGTAATCTAACACAATAAAAATAAGATAACATATAAACAGATTTACGTAAATGATGCATAAAATTTTACAACCAACGCCACTCAGTCTAACGCAAATTTGATTCTTGTTCAATAGCAACCCGCACAACGGTATAAACCAGAATATTAATAAAAAGATAAGGCAACGCGTTCAGTTGATCCAAATAGAAAGAAAAGAACTGGCACACAAAAATATTGATTAAAAGCGCGTACTTATAGAACTCAAATGCCCGTTTGCGTGATTTGCGCACCAGCAGCTCAACCAGGCCAATCACGACCAGGAAGCTCACCGTATAAGAACCAATGTTGTACCCCCAGACGGCCCAGGAAACACGGGCGGCATGCACCGGATTGTCCAATACCACCCAGCGAAAAACATAAAAAATTGCTTTGATCAGGACCAGCATGGAACTACACCCAAACAAGCTAACCACCACTGTGATAAAACGGTTGTCATGGACGATATGCCTGTAACCGGATAGCAAACGACGCGACACGCGGTTAAGTCGGCCTGGCGTCCGATCGGGTTCGATGTCAACCAGCAGTGCATGCAGCGATGCGACAATGGGATTATTGAGGCCGCTTTTCTGGAGCAAGTCTAAGGCTTTTGCTTTTTCATTGTCATCCAGATCCTGCACGATGACTTCTTTGAGCACTTCCGCGGCATTAACCGCATATTCCTTGGCAGAGAAGTGGAAATGGTGAAAACCTTCCCGGATAAACAAAAACAGGCCAATAAAAACCAAATAAATCATGGCCATGGCCGGCTGGAAAAAATAATTATTGTCGCGTGTGATGAACTTGCCCAGTTCATCAATAAACAAGCCAAAACCAAAACCACCGACGATACTGGTTAACATTTTGGCTTCTTTGTTGACAAACAGCATCGCAATCACCAGGGCCAGAAACATGAGCAAGCCACCCCAAAGCATGTGGGCGATATGCAAGTGGCTGCCACCCACCTGCGGATACCCCGTCACCGCCAGCAACAAGCGCACGCCCACCAGCGCAACAATGGCGGCGACGAGAAAGTTTTCCAGCAAATCACCAGCGGCCAGATCATATACAAAAACCTGACGTTCACGTGACAACCATTTTGGCACAAACACTCCTTGGTAAATTAACGCACCACAAATCCGGCAGCACACGCTGAATTATAGCTGAAAACCCGTAAAAGCAAACGCCCAGGGAATTTTTGATTTAATCACGATAATTAGCGATAATAACAGCCGTACTAACGAAAGGATACCGTGCCTCCATCACTGCTTCAATACCAAGGCGAGCTGGCCGCCATCGCGGTCGCTCTTCTCTGGGCCCTGGCTGGAGTTCTCTACCAGCGCGTTTCCGGCCACATTTCTTCCATGATGATGAACCTGCTCAAAGGGCTGATTGCCATTGCCTGCCTGGGAACGGTGATTGTCATCCAGGGCGATTTTCACCCGCCACTCTCGCTGACGCTGCTGCTACTGCTCAGTCTGAGCGGATTTCTGGGCATCACGGTTGGCGACACAGCCTATTTTCAGGCGCTGCCCTCGCTTGGCACCCAAAAAACCATGCTGATCGGGACGCTCTCGGCACCAGTTACAGCGCTGCTGGCATGGGTGTTTTTGCACGAAGGCCTGAGCCTGGGTGCGCTGGCTGGCATGGTGATCACACTGGGCGGAGTCGGCTGGGTCATTGCCGAAGAAACACCACAAAGCAAAACACAATCGGCAAACCGGTGGACAGGCTTGTTCTGGGGACTGCTGTCGTCATTCGCTGGCGCCGGTGGGGCACTGTTTTCGCACGTTGCCTTAAGTGGCACCACGTTAAGTCCACTATGGGCCACCTTTATCCGTCTGCTCACCGCGGCCATTTCCCTGTTCCTGGTTTTGTTGCTCGCCAGACGCAAGGAACTGAACGTGCGCCATGTCCGGCTCTCAATCTGGCGCTACCTCTGCACCGCGGCCCTGATGGGAACTTTTCTGGGCATTTATCTGACGCAGGTGGCATTCAAATACGCCAATGTTGGCATTGCTCAAACACTGCTCTCCACCAGCCCGATTTTTGTCCTGCCACTGGTGTGGCGCGAAGGTGAAAAAGTCAGCCTACGGGCCGTGTTTGGTGCCATTGTGGCCGTGGCTGGCATTGTCCTGCTGTTTACCGCCAAATAATTTGTTCATTATTTAGATAAACTACCCTGTGACCAAAACATCGCCAAAAACAAATCTGCACGGACTGACGGACGCTGAAGTCCAGAGCCGGGTCAAAAACCACGCCACCAACGCGGTCCCCTTCAAACCCAGCCGGACGCTCAGGCAGATCATCAGTGAAAACCTGTTCAATATGTTCAACAACGTCCTCTTTGCGCTTTGCCTGATTCTGATTTTGCTTGGGCACATGACCGATGCACTGGTCTCGGCCGGCGTGGTGGTGCTGAATGTGTTGATCGCGGTAATCCAGGAAATCAATGCCAAAAACAAACTCGAAGCCATTGCCATCCTGAACCGCCCGCAGGCCACAGTCATCCGCGACGGCGTGGAACAGACCCTGTCTCCCGACCTGATTGTGATTGACGATCTGATCGTGGCTGAAGTCGGCGCCCAAATTGTCGTCGATGGCATGGTGGTAGGCAGAGAGGTGGCAGAAATCGACGAATCCGCGATCACCGGTGAAGCGGATCCGGTGACCAAAACGCATGGCGACAACGTTTACTCCGGCACGTTCTGTGTCAGTGGCAAAGTGATTTACCAGGCTCAAAAAATCGGCACCCAGAGCCTGGCTTATAAACTGACCTCCAGCGCACGTACCTTTACCCGCAACCTGACCGAACTACAGAAGGAAATCAACCTGATTGTCCGGATCATCGTGATGGTGGCGTTTTATTTTGCCATCCTGTTTTTCTTTAGTTCCATTACCAATCAGATCGCCTTTGCCGATATTATCAAACGCGCGGTGGTGATCGTTACCCTCGTTCCCAATGGACTGTTTTTGTCGATTTCGCTGGCCTATGCCCTCGGTGCCATCCGCATTGTCGGCAAAGGCATTCTGGTGCAGCAGGCGAATGCAATCGAATCGATCAGCCACCTCGACATCCTCTGCCTCGATAAAACTGGAACGCTCACCACCAACGCCATCCGCTTTGACCGGCTGCTGGTCCCAGGTGGTGACCAAGCCACGATCGAAAAACAACTGGGTGATTTCGTTTACAATACGAGTTCCGTCAATCCCACCAGCAAAGCCATTGCCGCGGCCTGTCCAGGAGAACTGCGCCAGGTTACAGGTGAAGTGCTGTTTGGTTCCGCGCACAAATGGAGCGCGCTGCAGTTTAGACATGCACCCGACACCACCTATTTTCTGGGTGCGCCGGAAGTCCTCCTCAATAACCTTTTTGACCGGGAAGCCTGGCGCGAACAGGAAGAAATTTTGGCCAATGACGGTTTGCGCGTCGTGCTCTTTGCCGCAAGCTCGGATCAATCCTTTAACCCCAAAAAAACTCAGCTGCCGCAACAACTCAAACCGCTTGCCTTGATTGGACTGCGGGATGAACTGCGGCATGATGTGCAGGCAACGTTGGCACAGTTTCAACAAGCTGGCGTGGCCCTCAAAGTCATCTCCGGTGACAATGCTGGCGCCGTCAAACGCATTGCCCACAAAGCAGGGTTTCCTGCCGGCATTACCCAGATTTCCGGTCCTGAGCTGGAACGCATGACGCCTTCACTTTTTGCCGCAACCGTCAAAAGCACCACCATTTTTGGGCGCATTACGCCAGAACAAAAAAAACAAATCGTGGCTGCCCTGCAATCCCAGGGAAACTGGGTGGGAATGCTCGGGGATGGTGTCAACGACGTGCTGGCCCTGAAGCAAGCCGATCTCGCCATTGCGATCAAAAATGGCGCCGAAGCAGCCCGCTCGGTCTCCGACATTATCCTGCTGGAAAACTCCTTTGCCGCACTGCCATTTGCCGTGCGCGAAGGCCAGCGGATCAACAATGGCATGCAGGACATCCTCAAAATCAACCTGGTGCGTACCTTTTTTGTGGCTTTGATTATCCTCTCGACTGGCATCATTGCCGGCTTTCCCTTCACGCCCAAACAACTCTCCCTGCTCGGCCTCCTGATGGGCGGCATCCCCAGCGCCGCTTTTGCCCTGTGGGCGAGGCCCGGACGCGTTGAACGACGGTCAATGCTGCGCCGGCTGGTGCACTTTGTCCTGCCCGCCGCACTCACCATGACGCTCACCGCACTGGGCGTTTACCTGCTCTATCTGACCGCTTCCACCAACGCACTTTTTACCAGCATTCCCTATCCGCTGCTCCGGCCCAATGCCCACGCCGTGGCCACCGCCCAGACCGCCTGTACGGTTTTGATCACCTTCTGCGGATTATTCCTCATCCCGTTTCTGGCGCCACCCAACCAGAACTGGGTCGGTGCTGAAAAACTCAGCCCGGACCGTAAACCCGCCTACCTCACGCTGGTCGTCATGGCCATGTTCATTTACATCTTGCTTACGCCGGCACTGCTCGATCTGTTTGACCTGACGGATTTAGGGGCGATTAACTTTGGCTTTATTTTCATCATCGCACTCGGCTGGGTCGCGCTGATCAAAAAAGTCTGGACGCACAAATGGTTTGAACATTTCTTTGACGTGGAACTGCGTTCGCCTGAAATCTAACCCGGTGTTTACCTCAACAAATCCAGCGTGAAATAATATTTTTCATCCCGCAATGTAACACCAACGCCGGCCTGGTCATAAATCGGATTAAGCATATTGAGACGGTGCACAGGACTGTTCAACCATTGTGAGACAACACTGTCGGCAGTACCAATCTGGTTATACGCTTCGTTCTCCGCGGCTGCCGTCCAGGTAAGGCCAAACTGCGTCAGCCTGGCGGAAAATTGCGCGTGATCCAAAAGCTGACCAGCAGCTGCCATGGCATCGCTATGGCTTTCGGCCATGCGGGAAGCATTGGCATTGTTGTCCAGTCGCCCAACGTCATTTTGGGCTCGTGCGCGATTGATGGCAATTAACACCTGCGCCGCAAGTGCGGCACCCTTAAAGGCAGATGAAGTGGATGCGGTTGTCGGCGGTACAGATGGGCTAGCTTTGGGTGGCGTGGTCGTTTTGGGTTTGGTCACAGGCGCTTTCTGAGCAAGAACGGTGCTGCCACCTGACGCCGCACTGGTGGTGGTTGGTGCTTGCGGCACAACGGATTTGGCTTTTTCTAGTAACATTAACCAACGCCCCAAGCTGGCAACGGCTTCAACTTGCAATCGATGCGCCAGGGCTGGAGCAGTCATTGTTTGAGGTAAGGAAACAGGTGAAACCTTCGCAGCGGCACTGACATTCTTTGAATTCAACACCACAGCGCTAACACTAAGGCAACTAAAAATGCAGAGGCCAACAATTAACCAGTGCTTTTGGTTTTGACGGGACGGCATGTCTCGACTCCCAATATCCGGTCGATTTGAATGAAAACGACCTGCATCATACCACTTACTCCTAGCGGGGTCAGCAAATAAATTTAACAACGCCACTAGGCAACCCTGCCTTACAGTCAAATCGCTTGACGTTGCCATCTATACCATGCTATATCACAAAGTAATGAATTCACCGCGGTCTAAAGACACGCGGTATCTAACTTACTAAGTGTGCTACCTTTCCTTATCCTGGTCTTGGATGTACTTTCTTACCACCTCTT
>CAISZI010000043.1 GCA_903889905.1 Candidatus Wirthbacteria bacterium | reverse complement strand
TGGAGGAGGCGCTGACGCGGGCGCTACGCCCATTCTGGGAGACTCCGGCACGCGTCTTGTCGCTGGTCCACCACTGGATGCACACTCAAGCAAACGCTACCGCTTGACTCATTCTACCGAATGATATTGAGAAATGGTATGAGAAGGTGTGTAATGATAAAAGTCAGCGACGCGGCGTAATCCGTGTTCGCTGCAAGGATTTATTAGTGGTGTCTCGCTCGGGCAATACTAACACAAAAGGCCACAACTCTACCGCACCGCAGCGCGAGCCGCTTCTGTTTTCTCGCGCAACTCAGCCTCGGAAATACTATCGGGAAGATAGTCCCTAGTCGGAATATCGAGCAGCGGTTGCTTGAGCACCACCAGTAATGGACTGGGTACAGACTTTTCCTCAGAACGATCAGGCGAGAGATACCGGAAGCTTTCCAGTCCGACCCACAACTTGTCGGCTGTGACCGACAAAGAGGCGACGCAAGTACTCACAGGGAAACAACAAACCCATTTCTCACTGGGCTTGTGCAAAAGGAATACATAGTGACGCTCATTCAATTTGTACATAGTCCGACTGACCGGGCCTTGCTGGTAACCTTCAAAACTCGCCAACCGTGACGTAGTTGCCACCCAAAGGAAATCGCCGTCGTTGGCAAGTGCCGTCACAGCACCACTCAGCTGCGTTGTGGGCCGCGCGGTGAGGGGCTTACCGGTTTCTGCATCGACATAATATCCTTCATATCCGCGAAACCAAACGCGGGTGGGCCCGGTGGTTAGGTTCCATCGGCAAAGCCCATGCGTGGAGCCAATCCAAAAGCCTGCTGCGGCATCCGGCACCGCACAAAGGATCTTTAGTTTTTCATTGGGTGTGCCACCGGATCCCACAAAACACGATCGCGTGGCAATCTCCCCATCAGGATTTTTTGACACAATTAAAAACCGAATCGGCAATGTCACCACAGGTTTGGCTTTTAACTCGGCCTGAATGATTTTCCCGCTAATATCCTGCCAGCCGCGGCCATCCAAATTGTCGATCAAATGATCGCAAAGAACGGTTTTATCAATCGCACTCAACGCCCGAATTGGGCCACCAGTTGGTGGCGTAAGCCGCTTCCAAGCCAGATCTTGTACTTCCAAGAGATTCAATTTGCTATCGCTGCTGCCGAAATATAGCCGCTGCCCATGACTGGCGCTGGTCATCATCAAGGGGGAAAGCACTCCATTTCGTCCATCATATTTCGTTACCCGTAGATTATCAGTACCGAGAGACCAAACGCCCTCTTGCGCCAGCGTCATCCACAACTGTGCATCGTGCGCAAGCAAAGATGTAACCGTGGAATGTTTTCCAATTTTTGACGAGATTGACTCCACGTCTTCACTAGCCAGTGGCACTCGCCAAAGTCCCGGCTCGCCATCAGGAAACGAAGTATCATCTCGCATCGCTAAACCGGCAATGGGCCCGGAACGAGTGCTCACCCACATTGCGTCAGCTGTTGGCTGAAGTGCCACGACACCTTCCGCCGGAGGTTGGGCTGGAAATGAAATGTATTTGCCATTTGGATTAAGCTGCGGGGGCGGCAGATTCACCAGAACATACTTTTGCGTGATCATCCCCGTTGGCAACGGCTTGACGACAGAATTTTTTTGACTTAACTGTGCAATCATTGCTTCGGCTCGGGATGGGTCACCAACAGCCCTGTAAGCCTTAGTCAGCCTCTTGATCAACCCCCAAACTTCAAAAAACATTTGCCTTTCCGCAGGAAGGAGCGTCCCCTGCTCATCATAGCCGGCATCCCGCCTCGTGGCTTCGAGAATTTTTGGCCACGCAAGCTCGATAAACTTAACACGGACGTGTTTGTCTCGAGGTGCAAATAGGTATTCCAAATCACCACTATCAGGCCCCAGAGTTAATGGGATATTTTTGGAGGGCACGCGCTCACAAACATTGATTAAGTGCCCGATAAATATCTCCGTCTGTCCATCAATCCATTCTTTCCGAATGTCTGACGGAGTGTCGAATGGAAGCCCGAAAGCTTCCGTTTCAGTTAGGCCATACGATACAGGATCTTTCAGCACCCTCAGTGCTTCTATCCAAGCACCTAACACGTCACCTGCCAGTTGTAAACGGCGGTTGAAAAGTGCAGCGGGTGGCGGTCCAATAGTGTAGCACCCAATGGGGGGTTGATACTGCAATCAGCGGACGAGGTCAAGGACTCGTGAGTGGAGGAAGCCCCCCCC
>CAISZI010000042.1 GCA_903889905.1 Candidatus Wirthbacteria bacterium | reverse complement strand
CGCAACTCAAAGTGCTCCAAAAACCGGATGCCAGCGCAGCCATCTGGGCTGAAATAGTGGTTTTTGCCTGAATTTTGTCTGGTTGTTTTGGCTTTACGACTAGCGTAAAATGCGGATGTTCGTCTATTTTTTCGAGGTGATGATGATGCAGTCTGACGATCATTTTCTTAATCCCCGGCTTTTGTTGGAACAACTCGCAGTAACCGAAGATCAACATGTTGGGGATTTTGGCTGTGGCTCCGGGCACCTGACTGCTGAGCTGGCGCTCGCGGTCGGCAAAGGCGGACGTGTCTATGCGGTGGACATTGATGCCGAACCCCTGTCGCAAGCCAAAACCCTGGTGAAGCAGGTGAACATGGCCAATGTGAACTTTATCCAGGCCGATTTGCTGCAGGACAAGCTGGAGAAGATTCCAGTCAAATCCCTGGACCTGATTTTTTTTAGCAACTTTTTTCATGTGCTGGTACCGGAATCCGCCAGGCAGATCCCGCAGCGTTTTGTCCACTTGCTCCAAACCGAGGGCAAGCTGGTGGTCATTGAATGGCGCAAAATCCCGACCCTGTTTGGCCCGCCGCTGAATGTGCGCATCGAAGAAGCTGAGATGATCAAGTTGTTTGAGGTAAACGGTTTCACGCTTGATGGCGCGGTGAGTGCCGGTATTTATCACTACGGGTTAGTGTTTAAAGTCAAAGACGTCTAAGCATGGCGCGCCTGATTACCGTCAAAGTCATCCCCAAATCCAGCCGCCAGGAAGTGGTCGCACTGGGCGAGGCGGAGTTCAGAGTTTATGTGCATACGGCACCCGATAAAGGCCGGGCGAATGCTGCGGTGATTGCACTCTTGGCCAAGCATTTTGATCTACCCAAAACCGCGATCACGCTCAAATCCGGCTCTAACAGCCATCACAAACAATTTTTACTCGCCTGAATCCATGTTAAACCCTCTCAAATTGCATTGGAAACTAATCTTGTTCATCCTCTGGACTTTGGTCATTACGTTTGTTTATCTCGTGATTTTTACCCTCAAATTTGCGCCGCTGCAAAGGCTGACCGGCGGGGTTTAGCGTTACTCTGGTGAATGAAGGAATGTGATGCTCAGCACATTGTTGAATTTAATCTTTGTCGCAGTTGTTTTTGCGGTTGTGTCGCTCGCGGGCCGACGCTGCCTGAAGTTACTGCACCTGTCCAGCTTTTCGATTGCCGGAGTGGCGGCAGGGTGGGCGTTGGTATCGTATCTGATGTTACTTTTTGGGTATTTGCACTGGTACCATTGGTCATTTTTACCCTGGTTACTGCTGCTTGTCTTTGGCCTGCTGGCGCTCTGGGAAATAGGGGCAGGCTGGCGTGCCAGCATCACGTGGCGACCACAATTGCCGAAACTGTCAATGACAGCTTGGCTGGGTTGGGCAGTGGTGGTCGTGAGCTTGGGCCTCACATTGCTCGCGGCAATGGCGCCGGCAACGGGTTGGGATGCCAACACCTATCACCTGGCCATTCCCAAAGTTTTATTGCGTTCCGGCGGGTTGACTTTTTTGCCGACCATTAACGCCAGTTTGTTTCAACTTTTCCCGCAAATGCAGTATTTGTTCCTGATGTGGCTGGGCAATGCACATGCGGCACAAGTGCTGCCGGTTTTTTATCTGATCACGCTCCTTTTGCTTTGCTATCGTTTTGGCCAAATGGTGTTTGGGCGTGCGTCAGCTAACAGCCGCCATCTAGTCTGGTTGCTGGCGACGATCCCGGCATTCTGGTTTGCGGCATATGAAACGCTGGTGGATGTGCAGGCGGTTTTTTATTTTGTGTTGGCACTGGTCGGGATTTGGCTGTATCTCAAAGCGCAGCATCCCAAGTATCTGCTGGCGTTGTCCGTTGGCCTCGGCATTGCTATCGGGTCGAAAGTCACGAACGGCATCTGGCTGCTGCTTGTGCCCGGAGTAATCTGGTTTATCCAACGTTCGCCATCCTGGCGGGAACGATATCGCCAAGTTGTTTGTTTTACTTTGCTCGCAGCACTGGTTGCACTTCCCTGGTATTGGCAAGGCCTGCTCCTCAAGGGCAATCCCATCTGGCCTTTTTATACCAATATCATTACCACGCCGCGTTTGCTGGTCGTGGGAGTCGTTGTGCTGGTACTGACCACTGTGGGTTATCTCATTTTGCCCTGGTTTGAAGCCAGACGAACGGCAGGGAAGCGTTGGCTGCGTGTGTTGATTGCCTTGCTTGTGGTCATGCTTGGTGTGGTTTTGTTGCCGCAACTCGTCGACATTGTGTTTGCGCCGATCTGGATGACGTTTATGCCCGGCAAGTTTGGCGGTGACACGCCGCGCATTGGCCCTTTATTGCTGGCATTGCTGCCGTTGGTTTGTATCCCGTTGGCAAACAAGCAGTGGTGTCAATTCCGTCGCGTGCTGCTGTTTTCGTTTATGGGTTTCTGGGTGGTGTGGTTGAGCTCGTTTCAACTCAATGATACCCGCCATGCCATGGTTATTTTTCCCGGCCTGCTGCTGCTTGCATTGATGGCCATGGAAGAATGGTTTAGGGTCAATCCCAAGCAGCTCATTTTACGGCAGGGTTTTGCGTACCTGATCATCCTTGGCATGTTGTATAACTTTGCGATCCTGGTCAAAACTGTCTGGCCCAGGTTGCCGGTCGTGCTTGGGCGCCAGACCGAAGCCGCGTATTTGTCGGATTTGACGGAGCCACTGCAACCAGGCGTGATCAAAATGCCAGAATATGCTGTTTATGCTTATAGTAATTTGGATCTCCCGGCAAAGGCCAAAGTCTTGTTGCTGGGGGAATTTGGATGGTATTATCTCAATGTTGATTTCCAAAACGGCCGGCCTGATCAGCAAAGTGAAATTGTCTATAGCCAGTTTGCCACGGCAACGCAACTGAATTCTTACCTGCACTCCCAGGGCATCGGCTATCTGATCACCTATACGGACGGCCGACAGGCGTTTGGCATTCCCGTCGTAAAACAACTTCTTGCCACCGCTCAACTCTTATTTAGCCAACAACAAGTCGGACTCTATGCCTTACCCAACTAAATCGTTTGCCAAAGCCCTGATTACCGGCAGCAATGGCTTTGTCGGTGAATATCTGACGGCGGCGTTACAGGCTGCGGATACAACCGTCGTTGGCTGTGGCGATCAGGCAACCAGTGCATTACCCATTGCCTATCGCCAGCTTGATATCACACAAGCAGAACAGGTGAATTCCGTCATTCAGTTTTTCAAACCCGACGTGATTTTTCATCTGGCAGGGATCAGCTCGGTCAAACTCAGTTTGCAAAAACCCGAACTTACCCACGCCGTCAATGTTGACGGGACGCGCCATCTGCTTGGAGCTTTGCGGAAAATTGTTCCTCAAGCCAAAGTGGTGATCGTCAGTTCTTCCGAAGTTTACAAACCCAAAGCTGAACCGCTGGTGGAAACTGATCCACTGGATGGGACTTCGAGTCCCTATGCGCAGTCGCGCGTTGACCAGGAAGCCCTTTGCCGTGCGGACTTTGCCGATGTGGACTGGGTACTGAGCCGCAGTTTTAACCATATTGGCCCCAAACAGCTGCCCCACTTTGTCATTGCCGATTTTGCGCGCCAGGTCGCTGCTATCCGGTTAGGTCTGCAGGAACCGGTGATCGCAGTGGGCAATTTGGAAGTGGTCCGTGATTTCACGGATGTGCGGGATATGGTGCAGGCTTATCGGCTGCTGGCGACGTTAGGCGATCCAGGCGAAGTCTATAACCTGGGTAGCGGCCAGGGTGCCAAAGTTTCTGATTTGTTGGCAAAATTGATCCTGCTTGCGGGAAAACCGGTTGCTGTGCGCGTTTCACCGGACCGCTTTCGTCCTTCTGATAATCCCATCATGATTTGCCATAATGCCAAGTTTGTGACACTGACCCGTTGGCATTTGCAATACAGTCTGGAGCAGACACTTCAGGACATTTTTGACTATTCCCTCATGACACTTAAATCCCAGAAAGGATAGACATGAAAAAAGCATTGATCACCGGCATTACGGGACAGGACGGGTCATATCTGGCCGAGCATCTTTTGGAAAAAGGGTATGCTGTGCATGGCATGGTGCGGCGCTCGTCGTCGGAGAATTTTGACCGTATCCGCCACATCCAGGATCAGATTGAACTGCACCAGGGCGACTTGCTGGATCAGCTTTCAATCATCGAGCTGGTCAAGGAAGTCAACCCCGATGAAATTTATAACCTGGCAGCGCAGTCTTTTGTCCCGACGTCCTGGAACCAGCCTGTTTTGACTGGCGAATACACCGCCCTGGGTGTGACGCGCATGATGGAGGCCATCCGCGTGGTTGACAGGAGCATCAAATTCTATCAGGCCTCGTCGAGCGAAATGTATGGCAAAGTTCGCGCTGTGCCGCAGAACGAAGACACTCCGTTTTATCCGCGCAGTCCCTACGGTGTGGCCAAAGCCTACGGCCATTTCATCACGGTTAATTACCGCGAAAGTTATGATTTGTTTGCCTGTTCGGGCATTTTGTTTAACCATGAATCGCCACGTCGTGGTCTGGAATTTGTTACCCGCAAAATCAGTTATGGTGTTGCCCGCATCAAAAACGGCCTGGCCAAGGAATTGCGCATGGGCAACCTCGATGCGCGCCGCGACTGGGGTTTTGCCGGGGACTACGTGCAGGCTATGTATCTGATGCTGCAGCAATCCCAGCCCGATGATTATGTGGTCGCAACTAATGAAACGCACACTGTGCGGGAATTTGTCGAAATTGCTTTTGGCCATGCTGGACTGAACTGGCAGGATTATGTGGTTGTGGATCCCAAATTCATTCGCCCAGCTGAAGTCGATTTGCTGATTGGCGATAGTACCAAGGCACGCAAAACCCTGAACTGGGAACCCAAAGTCAAGTTTGAGCAACTGGTTACCATGATGGTCGACGCCGATTTGAACCTATTAACCAAACGCAATGGCCAGTAAACCCAATGTCTGGATTGTGATTCCAGCCTACAACGAAGCCTCCAAACTTGCTGCTATTCTCGAGGGGATCCGGGCGGTTGGATTCGATCAGGTCGTGGTGGTGGATGATGGCAGTGTCGATAATACCGCCGCTAAAGCCCGTGAATACGGAGCTGTGGTCGTCCGGCATGCGATCAATCGTGGGGCCGGGGCTGCGACTGAAACCGGCCTGGAGTATGCCCGGCGTGTTCAGGCTGATATCGTTGTGACCTTTGATGGCGATGGGCAGCACTTGTTTGCCGATATTCCGGCTATGATCAAGCCACTGCTTGAGCATACGGCGGATGTCGTCATTGGTTCACGCTTTTTGACACCCAATCCCGTGCCAACCCTGAACCGTTTTTACAACCGTGTTGCCATCTGGCTCACGTTTGCGCTGGCCGGCATGTGGGTGAGTGACAGCCAGAGCGGTATGCGGGCCTTTAATGCCAAAGCTTTGCAGGCGATCCATTTTGAAAGCAGCGGTTATGATTTTGCTTCGGAATTGTTTGCCAAAATGAAAGTGACGAAACTACGCCATGCCGAAGTTCCGATCAGTGTGGTCTATGACAGCTATGGTCGTGGCAAAGGGCAGAATTTTGTCCAGGGCGCGGAAACTGTTTTTCGTCTGATTATTAAATCTTTGATGCGCTAGGAATTTTATGGTTATACATTTGCTGGTACCGATTTTTGCGCTGTTTATGATTTTGCGCCAGTTTTCCTATTACAGCCACCACGAACGTACCTGGAAAGAACTGCTGTTTTGGTTGGTTTTCTGGGGTGTGGTTGGTTTTTTTGGTTATGAACCGAGTTATTTGTCGAATTTTTCCCACTTGATTGGTATCCGAACCGGGTCGAATGCACTTTTTTTGTTCTCCATTCTGGTTTTGTTGTATGGCTTTGGCCGGCTCACGATCATTGTTGACGAGCTGGAAAATAAACTGACCCAGATGGTTCGCGAGGACGCGCTTCGGCAAATCGGCATGGGGAGATAAGCTTGGCCGCAAATGTGTTGCTGGTTGTGGATAATTATGCGCCCAGAATTGGCGGTGCCGAACTGGTGTATCAGCGGCTGGCCGAAGGGTTGGCCGTGCGTGGGCATCAGGTTGTCGTGATTACAACCGGTTGTGCTGGCGTCGCCGCAAGCGAGCGCCTAAACGGTGTCGAAGTCCATCGGCTTGGCGCCAATCGTTATTTATTTGCTGTCAGTGCCTTGTTCTTCATGCTAAAACTCAAGGTCAATTTTGACGTGGTGCAGACCGCGACCTACAGCGCCGCGATACCTGCCTGGTTTTATGCCAGGTTGAAGCGTAAACCCGTGCTTATCATCGTGCATGAGGTGCTGGGCAAGATCTGGTTCAAAGGATTTAATCGCGCAGCGGCGACGATGCATTGGCTGCTGGAACGATTAGTCCTGTTGTTTCCTTATACCCGTTATGTCGCAGTTTCGGAATACACCAAACAGACGCTGCTGGAGGTTTCGATCCCGGCTGCCAAAATTGTGGTCATTCGGAATGGTTTGGATGTCATTGCTCCGCCAGTCTTGAAGCCGCGCGCTGCAGGGCGTCCAGCGGGGCCAGCCAATCCGTTTACCTTTTTGTACTTCGGTCGCCTGGGTGTTTCCAAAGGCGTGGATGTACTGGTTGGGGCACTCGAGATGTTGCTGCCGCAGCGGGTTGATTTTAATTTTTTGTTTATCATTGGTGCCGCCGAACATGGCGTATTGCTGCGCCAAATTACGGATTTACAAACAAAATATGCGCAACGGATCACCATTTTGCGTGCGTTGCCACGGGACGAACTCCTGCATCTCAACCAGTCCGTAAGTTGCGTGGTGGTGCCATCGTACAGCGAAGGGTTTGGCTTATCGGCACTGGAAACCTGTGCATTGGGTACGCCGCTGATTGCGAGTGACGGGGGAGCGCTATGGGATAATTTGTGGGGCAAAGTGAATTATTTCCACAGTGGCGACGCGATGGGACTGGTCAAGGCAATGGAGCGTGCACTTTTGGGTGATTTTGATGTCATACCAGATAAACCATTGCCATTATGGCAAACGATGATTGCTGCGTATGGGCAATTATACGAAAGTCTGTCATGAAAATTGCCATCGTCGCCGACCCCATTGATGAACAGTACGCCGGCATCTACGTTTATGCCAAAGAATTCATCGAAGCGCTGGAACGCAATAATCCAGGGCATGAAATCGTGTATATCCACCTCAAGCCCAATGCCTTTTTTGACGGCAAGAGAGAGAAGATCATTCCGCTGCATCGCAAACTGCCACTCTGGGCGACAGTGCGCAAGTTTTTCTGGATACCGTGGTTGTTACGCCATGAGCATTTTGACCTGGTACACGACCTGAGCCACATTGCGCCGTTTACGTTCTGGGGTGGCCCGTATAAGAAAGTCATCACGATTCATGACCTGACGCCAGTGCTTTTTCCCGAATGGCACATCCGCGCCAGCCGCATTGTCCACAAATTGATTTTCCCGTTCATTTTCCGGCGCGCCGACCTGGTGCTGTGTGATTCTGAACACACCCAACAGGATATTCTGGCGCACTACAGGGTTCGCGGCCAAATCGAAACTGCTCTGCTTGCGGCTCGTTCCTCTGTGAAACCCATGCTCAGACAACATGCTTTAAGTATTCTTAAAGACAAATATCAGCTTAGTGGAGATTTTATTCTCTACGTCGGTACGCTGGAACCGCGTAAAAACCTGGGGTTGATTGTTGACATGTTTGAGCAGCTGCAAACGCAGGGAAAATTCAACGGAAAATTAGTCCTGGTAGGGAAAAGCGGTTGGTTTTTGCAGCATTTTGAGTCACGCCTTGCTGCCATGCCAGCTCAAGTTCGTGCCAATATAGTGCTTACTGGTTACGTCCCTGAGGCTGATTTGTCGGTGTTTTATTCAGCCGCCACATTGTTTGTCTATCCATCTTTTTACGAAGGTTTCGGGCTGCCGCCACTGGAAGCCATGCGTTGCGGATGCCCGGTACTGGTTGCGAATAATTCCTCGCTGCCGGAAGTGGTTGGAAACAGTGACATGCTCTTACCGACAACGGATGTTAACGCCTGGGTCACCGCTGCCGCACAGGTTTTGCAGGACCAAGCCTTCCATGCTAAACTGGCTCAGTTCGGGCTATTGCAGGCGGCCAGATTTAACTGGGACTCGCATGTCCGTCAGGTGCTGCAGTGGTATGAAAATTCGTAGAAGCATGGTTTACGCATCAGCAAGGAGCCCGTCGCCGTATGCATCTCTCTGATTCCATTGCCTTTGTCTCCGGCTGGTACGCCAGCGAAGGGACGCATATCTGGTGCAGCAAAACTGGCTTTATCCACATCCAATCCGCCCTGGGACAACAAGTGAATGTGTATGTTTCCCTGGCCAGACGCGATCAACCACAGAGATTGAGAATCATCGACGTAAATCATGAAACCGAATTAATGTCGGTTGCGCTGCAAAACGACGGGAATATTTCCTTTTTGGCCCCGTCCAATGATTTTTTATGTAAAATTGTCGCAGACGATTTTATCATCCCTGCGTTCCAGAATTCCCCGTCCAATGACATGCGCAAACTGGCTTTTTCTGTCGCCGACGTAAGTTTGTCGCCAACCGAGACCACTAAGTTGCTGCAGCAAATTCAACTCGATAAACCGCAGAGTGAAATGCTCTTTAATTTTTATTACGACAAGCAGATTTACCACGAAAGTGATTTTAAGTTTTATGAAAATTTCAGCCAGATCGACGCGGGTGTGTTCCTTGATATTGGCGCCAATATTGGGCAAAGTGCCGTTTCTTTTGCCCATGCCAATGGCCGGATGAAAATCCTGTCCTTTGAGCCCAACGCGACACTGGCACCCAATTTGACCTTTTGCCGGGCGCTGCTGCGTGGACAAATGGAATTTTACCTTTATGGTATTGGCAAAAACGACCAGGAACATACTTTTTATGTTCCCAAAGCAGAGGAAAG
This sequence comes from Candidatus Wirthbacteria bacterium, assembly GCA_903889905.1. Taxonomy (GTDB): domain Bacteria; phylum Patescibacteriota; class CG2-30-54-11; order CG2-30-54-11; family CG2-30-54-11; genus CAISZI01. The sequence goes on along the minus strand of CAISZI010000042.1, from coordinate 66,297 downwards.
TTATTTCACTCAGGAAGGAAGTTTTGACCCGAAAGAATTTGCGAACGCGAATTGGAGAAAGCGCATTCAGCCATATTTGAAAAATGCCGAGAGTCCGGTGGAATTGGCAGAATTTAATTTTGAAATCAAAAAATTGTCTGACAAGACGCTTTGCACATACTTTGTCAAAATTGATACCCAGGGCAAAGAACTGGATGTCTTAGACGGTTTACAGTCTCTGATTGAGCGCTGTCGGCCGGTAATCATGATCGAAAAAAGCAGTGATCGCCAGAGGATGACTGCCGTCAGCAACAAACTTCCTAACTACCGTCTTTATTATTATCATTACGCCGATAACCGTTTAGGTCAAACCGATTCTTGTTCTCCCAATTACTTTCTTGTCCCACGCAAATTGACCAAAAACAAGGCGGTCAATAAACTCTTGAAACAGCTTATTGCTTGATTTTTGTGCATTATTTGGAAATAACCATTGAAAAATTCCCAAAATTATTTTGAACTCGTCATGCGGCTCGCGCTCACGGATTTTAAAATGCGTTACCAGGGCTCAGTGCTGGGGTTTGTCTGGACACTGCTCAAGCCATTGCTGCAATTTTTGGTGCTGTATATGGTGTTTTCCGTTTTTATCCGTCTCAATGTACCCAACTACCAGCTTTATCTGTTGCTGGGCATCATGATCTGGAACTATTTTTCCGAGGGTACCAATTCCGGGCTTTACGCGCTCCTCAACAAATCGAATATTATCAAAAAAGTTTATTTTCCACGCATTGTCGTGGTGTTTGCCTCGAGCGTGCACACCCTGATCACTTTGTCGCTGAACCTTTTGATTTTTCTCGCTTTCTTTTTGCTCTCCGGTAAACCCATTCATTTGACGGCGTTGCTGCTGCTGGTAGATCTGGCGGTTTTGTATTTTCTGGTGCTGGGAATTTCGCTTTGTCTCAGTGTTATTTTTCTGAAATTTCGGGACATCAACCAGATCTGGGAAGTATTTTTGAACGCGGCTTTTTATCTGTCGCCCATTATTTACCCCTTGGAATTCATTCCCGCCAAATACCGTTTTTTCCTGTTTCTGAATCCCATGACCGGTTTGATCCAGTATGCTCGGCTGACGGTGCTGGAGGGTAAAATCCCGAATTTTTCCGGTGTTATTTATGTGGTTGGCAGTACGATTGTCATTTTGATCTTAGGTTTATTTTTGTTTACCCGTTTTTCTCACAAAGCAGCAGAGGAACTCTAAACCATGAAAGCCATTGACGTTAAAAATATTACCAAAGGGTTTGTCATCCCGCACGAGCGTCGGGATACACTGCGAGAGTGGATCGCCACGGGTTTCAAATCGCATCCAAAAGATGTATTCAAGGCACTGGATGATGTCAGTTTCACCGTCGACAAAGGCGAGTTTTTTGGCATCATTGGGCGCAACGGCAGTGGTAAATCCACGTTGCTCAAGGTCCTGGCTGGTATTTATCCGGTGGACAGCGGCAAAGTCGTCACCCATGGCAAAATTTCCCCGTTTCTGGAACTGGGTGTTGGTTTTAATGCCGAACTGAGCGCACGCGACAATATTTATCTGAACGGTACTGTGCTTGGACTTTCCAAAAAGGAAATCGATGCACAGTTTGACGATATCATCGCTTTTGCCGAGCTGGAAAAATTCGTTGACCAGAAGCTCAAAAATTTTTCGTCTGGTATGCAGGTGCGTTTGGCATTTTCTGTGGCCATCAAAGCCAAGGCAGAAATTTATTTAATGGACGAAGTTTTGGCAGTGGGAGACATGGCGTTCCAGCAAAAATGCTTTGAAGTTTTTAGGGAATTCAAAAAACAGGGAAAAACCCTGATTTTTGTTAGTCACGATCTTACCAGTGTGCGTCGTTTCTGTGATCGCTGCCTGTATCTCAAGCAAGGTCATGAAATGGCATTGGGCAAGACAGAAGAGGTTTTGGACAAGTATGTGTATGAGGATCGGCAGGGTCTAAACGAAGCATCAGCACCGGTACATCAAAACAAAAATGAAATCCCAACCAAGACTGACAACGTTAAAATACAATCAGTTACCAAACAAGCCGAAATTACACAAGTCAGATTTTTGGATAAAACGGACACCGAAAACGATACGTTCATAAGTGGTGACGCGATGACCGTTGAAATATCAATTCAAACCAGAAAAAAAATATCAGACCCGGTGATTGGCATTGTTTTTTTTGACAACAATCATGTTGAGTGTTTTGGCACAAACACTGAACTCCGAAATGAAACAATTCGCTGCATCGAAGGCAATAAAGTTGTCCGTTTTGAAATTGAAGCAAATATGATTTTACAAGGCGACATTGCGGTTACTGTTGCTATTCATTCGCGTACTGGGGAGCCGTATGACTGGCATGACAAAAAATACCATTTTCGTGTCATGAACAATACCAGTGATGTCGGGCTGGTTAGATTCCCTTCACATTGGCAGATCAATCCATCATAATTTTCGTATCGAGCGTTGAAACTTTCCTTTAGACCCTGGATTTGTTAATGTTAACCAGTGCAAAAATTGGCTTTAAATATTAGCGTCAGAGCTTTTGGCATGAAATCTATCGTGGATATAACGGTTGAAGAGATCCTGAATAAATTAGAGAGTGTCAGAAAATCCAAAAAATCCGGACCTGGCTATACTGGCGCAATCTTAAACGCCAGTGAAATGATCACTGAGATTGCCGCGCTCAAACATTATGCTGAACTTAGTACCAAATATAATTTACCGCCATCACATCGTCAGGGAATTGGCAAAAAGATCGCGAATTCTGCCCTCAATAAGCTTTTTTTTGCCATGAAAATTTTCCTTGGCGGCATTGTTTCTGCCCAGGAAATATTTGACAAAAAAGCGCAATCGATTTTTTTTGGACTGAATGCCAAAATAGATAATCTTCAGACCATGATTAAGGAAAAAGACCCGATCTTTGCTCAGGCCAAGGAATTTTCCGAACGGATTGGTCCACGTGTGGAAGAAATGATTGCGCGCGATAATGTTTCATTCAATTATTTGCAATTCGAAGATAAATTCCGAGGCCCGGAGTCGGTGCTCTTCGAAGAACAAAAAAGATATCTGCCCTATTTCCTAAAATGCAAAAAAGTGCTCGATATTGGTTGTGGACGTGGTGAGCTGTTAAAACTGTTTTATGCCAGTAAAATTGGCGCCAAAGGGATAGAAATTGATCCAGATATGTTTCAATACTGCAAACAGGGAAACCTTGACGTCGAAATGGTTGATGCCAATACTTATCTCATGGCTCAGGAAGACAATTCACTGGATGGAGTCATTGCCTTGCAGGTGGTTGAACATTTACACAATAAATATCTCTTGGATCTGATCCAGCTCGCTTACCAGAAACTTAAAACCGGTCACTATTTAATTTTTGAGACACCCAATCCCCAAAGCCTGAATGTGTTTGTCAATTCGTTTTATCTTGACCTTTCTCACCAAAAGCCTGTTCATCCCAAAACACTCAGTTTTATCTTAGAAACATTTGGTTTCCGGGATATTGAAATTAAATATCTATCGCTGACCCCGACTGAATTTATGCTCAAATACATACCAGGGGATAATCCAGACAATCAAATTTATAATCAGAATGTCGATAAAATGAATAATATCATTTTTGGCTATCAGGATTACGCTATCATTGCGAGAAAGTAATTGAGCATGCGCAATATTCTGGTTTGTAATGTACAGTACCCGTTTGTGCGCGGCGGGGCTGAAATTCTGGTCGAGGAAACGATCAAGCACCTGCGCCTTCGCAATTACAACGTGGAGAGCGTGTCGATTCCTTTTCTCTGGGACCCGCCTTCGGAATTACTGCGCTCGAGCCTGATCTGGCGACTGCTGGATATGACCCGGTATCAGTATCAGTCCATTGACATGGTTATTGCCACCAAGTTCCCGTCCTATTGCATCAAACATCCCAACAAAGTCACCTGGCTTTTTCATCAACATCGCGATGTTTATGATTTGTGGGACAAGGATACGAGCTCGTTGGATAAAAATAACGAGGCGGATCGGGAAATTCGCGACCAGATCATGGCTCTGGACAATGAAGCTATCGCCGAATCCAGTGTTGTTTTCACGATTTCGCAGACGGTCAGCGACAGGTTGCAGAAATACAATCATATCCCCAGTATACCCATTTATACGCCTTCCCGACTCTGGCCACAGTTACATTTCAAGGCTATGGACGATTTTCTGTTTACCGTGAGCCGCCTTGAAGTCAACAAAAGACTGGATTTGGTTTTGCGTGCGTACGCCCATTCGGTGCAGTCTTTGCCACTGGTGATCGCCGGAACTGGTCCGCAGTCCGAACCATTGCAGCGACTGGCTGCCGAACTTGGCATTAACCACAAAGTTACCTTTGTTGGCTTTGTCACGGATGAAGCGCTGGTGAATTATTATGCAACCTGTCGGGCAGTAATTTTTGCACCCAATGATGAAGATTATGGGTATGTGACACTGGAAGCTTTGCATTCATCCAAACCTGTGATCACCATGCATGATGCGGGTGGAGTTCTGGAGTTTGTGACAGATGGCGAAAATGGATTTATCGCCTCGTCTGAAGGCGCTCTGGCCAAGATCCTGACACAAGTTATGTCAATGCCTGTCGCCAAATTAAAATCAATGGGTGTTTACGGTAGCCGTCAGGTAGGAGCCATCAGTTGGGATCACGCCATTGACCAATTAACGGGCAAAGCAGGTTAAATGAAAATTGGTATTATTGGCCCCAAACCGGTTCCCCATGTCCAGGGAGGTACAGAAAACCTGCTAGAGAGCTGGACGCAGTTCATCAATACCAAGTCCATGGACAAGGCTGAATTGGTGCGGCTCGATAGCCTGGAGCTTAGTTTTTGGGATCTGATTGAAACTTATCAGCGTTTTTTTACTTTGGATGTGTCGCGGTTTGATCTTGTCATTTCGACCAAATATCCATCCTGGATGATCGACCACCCGAACCACCGCAATTACATGATCCACACGCTGCGTGGACTATATGACACCTATCATTGTTTTCATTTGCCGGATTTATTGCCGCATTTCCCGCCGCAACTACAACCGTTGATGGCTATTTTGCGTGCGGAAAATTTTAATCGACAGCTTTGTCAGCAAGTTTTTACATTGCTGTATCAACACAAAGCTGTTATTGACGGTGCCGGGCTGGCGATTTTCCCGGGGCCTTTTATCCGTGAAATTGTGCATTATCTGGATCGCTGTGGTCTGCAGTCAGCCCAAAAGTTTACCACCATGTCCGCTACGGTGAGACAGCGTTCGGCCTATTTCCCGCCTGCAGTCAACGTCGCAGTGGCTTATCCACCCACTTCCGGATCAGGTTATTTCTGCGGGCAGCAGTCTTATTTTTTGGCCATTAGCCGGTTGGATTATGCCAAACGCATCGACCTCACGATCCGGGCTTTCATGAAGTCGTCATCGACGCTGCCACTGCTGATTGCCGGCACTGGACCTGCGGAACGGGAATTGAAAATACTCGCCCAGGGAGATGCTCGCGTCCAATTTATTGGTTTTGTTGACGATAGCAAGCTCAAAGATTTATATGCCAATGCCATTGCGGTCATTTTTAACCCGTTGGACGAAGACTACGGTCTTGTCACAATTGAAGCCATGCAAAGCGGCAAACCGGTGCTGACCATGCGCGACAGCGGTGGCCCGGTTGAGTTTGTCAGCAATGGGGAAACAGGTTTTGTGGTCAAGGAAAATGACGTCGATGGGTTAGCCAAAAAGATCAGTTATGTGGCGCAACATCTGGAAGAAGCTTTGAAAATGGGACAATTGGGGAGGGAGAGTGTCAAAGATATTAATTGGGAAAATTTTTCCCGCCAGGTTCTCCCCGAGTTGCAGCTCAAAAAGAAAATTCTCGTCTGCTCCACTTACAAAGCTTACCCACCCATGGGTGGAGGGCAAGTCAGGCTGTTTAACATTTACAAACGTCTGGCGCAGAGTTTTGATGTGACATTGCTGGTTTTAAGTGGTGTAGATTGTGTTTATGAGGAACGCCTGCTCGACAATGGCCTCAGGGAAATCAGCATCCCACAATCGAAGGAACATGCTGAAATGCAGTGGATGCTGGAAAAAGATGTTAAAGCCCATTTATATGACGTGGCCATGATTCGTTACGCCAAACTGACAACCCGCTATGTGGAAACCTTGGATACGTTGGCGCAGCAAAGTGACCTTGTCATTTTCTCGCATCCGTATCTGTACCCGGTTTATAACGCAAAGACGCCATTTATTTATGAAGCACACAACATCGAATACGAACTAAAGCAGAGCTTTATTCCCAATTCCAAAAAGGGGAAAATACTTTTGGAAGAACTCAGGCAAGTCGAATCTGAAGTTGCGCAGCAGAGTATCGGAGTTGTCGTCTGCTCTGATGAGGAACAGCAGAAAATGATTGAGCTGTATGGGATTGACAAACACAAAACCGAGATCATTCCCAATGGTGTGGATACAGATAAAATTACCTGGATTAATGCTGAAAAACGTAAACTCAACAAGCGCAAGATTGGCATTTCTGCGGAAACACCGGTATTGGTATTTTTAGGTAGCTGGCATCAACCCAATCTGGAAGCTTTTGAATTTATTTTGGACCTGGCCAAAGAGTCACCGGAATACCTTTACTTTATTATTGGCTCTGTCTCTGATTTTTACAAACAGGAATGCAAGGATTTTAGCTGCCTGCCGCCCAACATGAAGTGTTTTGGGGCACTACCGGAAGAAGTCAAAAATGAACTGATGGGGTGTTGTGATATTGGACTAAACCCGATTTTCAGTGGTGCTGGCACAAACCTTAAACTGATTGAATACCTTGCCCGCGGGATGCAGGTGGTTAGCACTGAATTTGGGGCACGTGGCAACAATCTGCTTAATGATAATCTGAAACTGGCTGATCGGGCTAACTTTTTGCAATGCATCGAGCAATCATTAATCAACGCAAAAATAAGTCCAGAGGGAAATTCGTTTGTGTGGCTGAAAGAATATGGATGGAGCACCTTGAGTAATAAATTTGGGAATTATATCACCAAAGTGTGTAAATAAATGAATAAGTTCTATCATTTGCTGACACTTGATTTTTTTTCAGTTCTATTTGTTTTTGTCCTATCTGCAGTTATTCCAATTGGTCGCATCAGCCAGCGGGCAACTATATCCCTTTGTGTGATTCAAGCTACGTTAATGTAGAATCATTGACGCTCGAAATTATACGTCATCAGGCAGAGCGAACGATTTTGTCATACCAAAATTAAGGAGAAGCGTGAATTTGATTCCGCGACAGGAAGGCAAATTGCTGTCAACAATGAAAAGAATAGAGATTTTGTTGAAGCGAATAGATCTTTATATTTTTTTCTTTTTGATGGGATTTGTTGTCCTGACAATTTTCCCACTGTTAAAAAGTGGTTACTATGCCGATGACATTCCGAATTCATTGTTGCGGACGATAATTAAATTGAATGGCATTAATCTGGGACAATCAATTCAACAAAACAATGATATGTGGATTCAGTTGAGTGGCCGCTTCTTCCCAATTACTGTTATCTTGACGCAATCGGTTTACTATTTTTTATCAAACTTTATTATCTATAAATCAGTCATTCTGTTGCTGACACTTTTGAATATTGCCTTGTTTGGATATTTTGTTTACCAGCTTTGCCGCGATAAGTTTTTTAGTTTTCTGTTAATGGCGGTGGTCACGATTTTTTTTCAATTTAGGATCTATCACGATGCGCTTCTAGGATATGCCACTTTGATGCAGGTACTATTTCTGTTTATCTGTCTCTCACTGATTTTTTTATATTTTTACGTAAAAAAAACAAGTATTTTTTTCCTGTTACTGAGTATCTTCTTTTATATTAGTGCTTTGCTCATGTATGAGCTTTCATTTGGATTTATTCTATTGGTGGTGTTTTGTATTTTGGGATTAATCAAGGATAAAAAAAGGAAATTGGTTGTGATTTTATGTTACTTGATCCCTTTCGGCGTGGTTTTATTGATTAATTACCAACTTCGTTTGCATGTAAGTCAATCCAGTTCCTATATCGGGACAAGTTTTGTTTTGAACGATCAGGTTTGGATTACTTTTTTAAAACAACTTAGTGCGACCTTGCCATTGAGTTATGTATGGGCGACCAATCCCAACCTGATTAAAACCATTCTGACGGTTTCGGCAGTAAATGCCAGAGAAAAATTTGCAGCGGTACTAACTGGACTATCGTTTATATTTTTTGCATTAAAAATGGGGAAGTTGCAAAACAAACGACTACTGCTACTAATCGGAGCATCGTTTTGGATCCTGCCTGCTGCCATCTTGTCTGTCTCGGTTAAATACCAGAGCGAGCTTCTTTGGGGATATGGTTATATCCCGGTTTATTTTCAGAGTTTTGGGCTGCTATTATTTTCAGCCTGCTTGATCAATGTTTTCCTTGTTTTGATCAAATCCCGATTCATTCGAACCGGGTTGGTTGTGGGTATTGCCGTCATCCTTATGTATGTGCAGCTTGTTAATACTTTCAGCAATTGGATGGTCGTCGATAAACTGAATTCGGATTTTTTATATCCCAAGCAGCTCTTGAGCGATGCCTTGCATCACGATCTTATTCCAAATGATTTAAGTTCAAATCAAATTTTGGTTTTGACACAAATTCCTGATGTTTATTACAGCACATATAGCTGGATGATGACTTACAAATGGACGAACAAGTATTTTTTCTATCAGGAAACAGGACATGAGTTCAATCTTGTTGAGGCAAATTTGACAAACAAGAATGGTCTGCTGGCCGGAATTTCACTGAATGATAGTTATGTATTCAAATATAATTATGTCGGGCAGCATTCAGGATCTGTCTGGCTGGGTAAGCCCATTCCTTCTACAGTTAAGTTTTCCAATGATTTGACGCGTACAATTGAAGTCTTAGAAGTGTACTTATACACTGAAGGCACGCGACTTCTGGGAAAATGCCTGCATGCCGAAAGTGATAATAAATCCATTGGGATTGACATCGATCTGGGGCAGTATTTAAATCAGTTGAATCACACAATTAAGATCGAATTCAATCAGGCGGTTGAGTTCGGTTCACTGCAAGTTATGCCTGTATCGTGTCCGGCTTCTGGATTGAAGTTTTAAACTTTTGTAAAGGTCATAAATGGCACTTCTCAAAAAGTTTTCCCCGTATGTGGTCGTTACTGTCGCTGCGTCATGTTTGATTACTGTCATTATGCATTTGTGGAAAGTGAACCTGGGGATCCCGTTTGTTAATTCAGGGGATGCCCTCTGGACAAGTATGATGGTCAAAGGCCTGAAGGACAACCCGTGGATCTTTAACAACCGATTTGTCGGGATGCCATTTGGGTTGCAGACATATGATTGGCTTTCGAGTGATAATCTGTTTTATTTGATCATCAAATTGATGACGTTCTTCAGTCACAGCTGGGCCGTTGTCGAGAATGGCTATTTTTTGCTGACTTTTCCATTGACTGCTGTCATTACTTTTGGTGTGTTCAGGCAGCTAAAAATTTCGACTGTGGTATCAATATGTGTGGCGTTGCTTTTTGCTTTCTTGCCCTATCATTTCATGCGCAACGAGGCACATCTTTTTTTGGCGTCCTATTTTATCATTCCGCTCAGCATGCTTTTGGTCTTTTGGATTGGCCTGGGCGAACTAACCCCATTTAAATTCACGGGCAAAAAATTCTTGATCCAGCCTTTGACCATGAAGACACTTTTTGCCATCATGATTTGTTTTCTGACCGCCTGTTCTGGGGTTTATTATGCATTTTTTAGCTGTTTTTTTCTGGCTATTGCCAGTTGCATCACATTATTAAGCAAACGAACGAATAGACTTGGCCAAATTGTAACTGGAATCGGCATGATCCTGGTTATTTGTTTTGTTTTAGGTCTAAATTTGCTGCCTTCTATCATCTATCAGCACCAACATGGTCAAAACCTGGATATTGCCCAAAGATTGCCAGCACATGCCGAAGTATTTGGCCTGAAGATTGCTCAGCTGCTACTCCCGACTACGAACCACCGGATCCCGGCGCTGGCGGAATTAAAGAGTAACTACAACCTAAAATTTCCACTGGTGAACGAAAACGATGACGCCGCGCTTGGACTTATTGGGTCGATTGGATTTCTTTTTCTGCTTGGCTGGATTGTTTATGCATTTTATCGGCAGGATACTCAATCCTATCGGCAGGTGCTGCTGAAGCTGCTATCCGTATTGATGGTTGCTGCGGTCCTGCTGGGAACAATCGGTGGATTTGGCAGTCTTTTCGCGATCTACTTTTCCGACATGATCCGCGCTTATAACCGGATAAGCATTTTTATTGCATTTATTGCCCTGGCAGGGATTGCCTTATTGCTGGATTTCATCTTCACCCAAAAAATATTCTCAGGCCGGGGCAGGATTATGAAATGGCTTGTGGCAGGTATTGTTTTGGGCGTTGGCCTGCTAGATCAAACAACGGGTATTATCATCCCTCCCTGGCAAAACATTACCTATGAAGCCAATGCGGCAACTTTTAATAATGATGAAGCCTTTGTCAAGGCGATTGAGAATAACGTACCCGCCGGGGCAATGATTTTTCAATTGCCATATATGCCTTTTCCTGAATCACCGCCAGTCAATACTCTTGGTGATTATGAATTGTTTCGCGGCTACCTGCATTCACAAACATTGCGTTGGAGTTACGGAGCTTTGCGAGGGCGCACTGGAGACCTGTGGCAAAAGAACGAAAGCGTGAAGTCCGTTCAGGATTTAATCCAGGACGTTACAGCGGTCGGGTTTGCTGGTATTTATATCAACCGACACGGGTATCAGGATAATGGAAAAAGCATTGAAGATCAGATCAGTTCGGTTCTAAATGTGCAGCCGTTTGTAAGTGATAACAAGGAATTGGTCTATTATTCATTACTACCCTATGCTCAACACCTTCATCAAACTTTAACTGCTGAGGAATATCAGACGATTGTGGATAATTCCCTGCATCCGTTGCTGCTGGACTGGGATACTAATTGTCCGTTTTTGGAGAGTAATCAGGTTTCTAACTGGCGATGGTGCGCGAAGTCAGGAAAATTGCAAATCAATAATCTCGCGGATGCCGCAATTAAGTTAAAAATATCCATGGCCTTTGCGACTGGTGCAACCATTCCGACCAGCTTTATCATCACCGATGGGCATTTCAAAGATGTGTTAAATGTAGGGCAGGCAGAAATCGGTTATGAAAAAATAATTAGCGTCCCACCCGGTAGAACGGTTATCAATTTCTCAACCACTGGACCCAAGATTCCCAGTCCATCGGATCCGCGTGAGTTATATTTTAGAGTTATTAAGTTTAGCTATAGCAAAGTTAATTAAAGTTTGTATTCGATTATTAATCTTAGATTATATGAAAATAGCCATAATCGTCCCCGCATACAATGAAGAATTAACATTGCTTTCAACCTTGAAAGATATCAGGTCGCACTTGCCGGAGGCAGAGATTTATGTAATCGACAATAACTCAACCGATCAAACAAACGCGATTGCCAAGCAGTTTTTTAAGGCAAATCCGGAAACAAATGGCGAGGTTTTGTTTGAGGCGCAACAGGGCAAGGCCTTTGCCGTCAGGCGGGCTTTTACCCAAATTAATGCGGATATCTATGTGATGGTCGATGCGGATTCGACATATCCGATGCATTCAGTGCGTGCATTAATTCGGCCAGTGACTGAAGGTAACTGTGATATGGTGGTTGGCGATCGTCAAAGTAATGGTTTATATCAAAATGAAAATAAACGTAAATTCCATCAATTTGGTAATCAACTGGTAAATTCATTAATCAATTTTTTATTTAAAGCCAATCTCAAAGACATTATGAGCGGCTATCGTGTATTTAGTAAGCGTTTTGTTAAAAATTATCCAATCCTCTCAAACGGTTTTGAACTTGAAACGGAAATGACATTGCATGCGCTTGATAAACGTTTTCGGATTATTGAAATACCAATCGATTTTAAAGACCGTCCGCAGGGGAGCAGTTCGAAGCTTAATACTTTTCAAGATGGTGCGAGAGTTTTGAAAATGATTTTTTCAATATTTAAAGATTATCGACCCCTTTCATTTTTTTGTTCTGCGGCAGCTATTTTTATGCTGTTTGGTTTGATTGTTGGCTACCCAGTGATGCTTGAATTTATTGAAACCCATTATATCCACAAAGTTCCTTCGGCAATATTGGCAACTGGATTTATGTTGATATCGTTTATTTCTCTTAATATTGGTGTAATCTTAGATACTTGTGTCAAAATCCACCATTTTAACTATGAACTGAGGTTGCTTAATTTTCGGTCAAATTGATTTTTATTGATTAAATGTTCATAAGTATCAAATACAAAATTTAATTTAAATCTATTATTTCATTCAATTCTAACATACATTCCATTGGATGAAGCCGCAAAAAGTGTGAAATCCTAGGGTTTAAAAATTGAGGTAGCTACATTTGTTTGTTCGAATTGGGGAGACAAAATGTTGGCAATGTTTACTCAGCTTGAGTGAATAAATACTGTGGCGTTATGGGAGGAAATATTATAAACTGCCTTTTGTTAATTTCCATCAATGGGTTAAATTATGTTGCGTGATCAGATTAGAGCGCTTGTCAAACAATATTATGATGAAAATTTTGGGTTGGGTGACAATAATCCAATGAAAAATGGTGTCAAATACGCGGGTCGTGTTTTTGACGAAAAAGAGATTATTAATGCCGTTGACGCCAGTTTGGACTTCTGGTTAACCGAAGGTCGGTTCAGCGAGGAATTTGCCCAGAAGATCAGTGATTTTCTGGGAGTTGCGAACGTTATTCTGACCAACTCGGGGTCCTCAGCCAATTTGTTGGCCTTTTCTGCTCTCACTTCGCGGAAACTTGGGGATAGAGCTTTGCAGCCTGGTGATGAGGTGATTACTGTCGCGGCAGGGTTCCCGGCCACCGTCACACCAATCCTGCAGAACCAGATGATTCCCGTTTTTGTCGACGTTGAGTTGCCCACATACAATGTTAATGTCAACGCTTTGAAGGCCGCCCTTACTGACAAAACAAAATGTATCTTTTTGGCGCATACGCTTGGTAACCCCTATGATCTGGAGCCAATTCTGGAAATTGTCCGGGACAAGAAACTGTGGCTGGTGGAAGACAATTGCGACGCTTTTGGCAGCCGTTATCATGGTAAGCTGACCGGGACTTTTGGTCATTTGTCGACGATTTCGTTCTATCCTGCGCATCACATCACAACTGGTGAAGGCGGCGCCATTGTTACCAGCGACGATCAGCTGGCGCGGATTGTCCGTTCGTTCCGAGACTGGGGCCGTGACTGCTACTGCGCGGGTGGCGAGAACAATACCTGCGGCAAACGGTTTAGCCAGCAGTTTGGCACATTGCCGCTGGGGTATGACCACAAGTATGTTTATTCTGAAATTGGCTATAACCTCAAAATGACTGAGATGCAAGCCGCGATCGGTTCTGCCCAGATGGACAAATTGCCGGCTTTTTGTGAAAAACGCAAACAAAATTTTGCCGCATATTATGAACTGTTTGCCAAGTATCCCAAGTACTTTGTTCTACCACAGGCAACACCCAACAGTGATCCAGCCTGGTTTAGCTTTATCCTGTCTGTGTGCCCGGATGCGCCGTTTAGCCGTGAAGATTTTGTCAAATTCCTGAACAGCAAACGGATTGAAACCCGCAATATCTTCGCCGGGAATATCATCCGGCAACCGGCGTTCATTGACCGTAACTTTCGTGTTGCAGGTAGCCTCGAACAAACCGATTTTGTTATGAATCAGTCCTTTTTCCTGGGTGTTTATCCTGGTCTGACGACGGAGATGATAGCTTATGTAGGGGAAATGGTAGCAGATTTCATCAAGGATCGGGCATGATTCGTAAATATTTAAGCCAGGTCGAAGCCATCGACATTGTGATCGACAATATCTATGTGGTCAAATTGCGGTCCACGGAGCGACGCTTTGACTACCGGCCGGGCCAGTTTCTGCATTTGGCGCTGGAAAAATATGATCCAACCATGCCATGGCCGGATTCGCGCTGCTTTTCCATGCAATCTAACCCTGATGAAGAACTAATCCGTATTACGTTTGCCGCCAAGGGGGAATTCACAAAACGGATGGCAAGCGAGCTGCGTCCTGGTGTGCTGGTTTGGCTCAAGTTGCCATTTGGGGAGTTGTTTGACCATGGGCATGACCAGGGCAATTGTGTGTTTATTGCAGGTGGGACAGGCGTGACACCCTATTTGTCACTGTTTACCAGTACTGAATTTGCGAGCTACATCAATCCACAACTTTACCTGGGCGTACGCTCAGCTGCCTATCATTTGTATCAGGATGATTTCGCTCGCGCCAAAGTTATTAATCCTGGTTTTGTCGTTGATGTGACGCAACAGGACGTAAGCGGCGTGATTAATATCGCCAAAATCCTCGAGCAGCACGGGAGCGGGACCACGTATTTTGTTTCTGGCCCGCCTCTGATGATCCGGAGTTTCAAACAGTTTTTGACAGGGCATGGGGTGAGCGGAGAACATGTCATCACCGATGATTGGCAATAGATTCAACCCATTTACATGAGGAATCCAAGATGAAAGTGGTTATCCTGGCAGGTGGACTGGGGACACGCATCAGTGAAGAAACCGAACTGAAACCCAAACCCATGGTGGAAATTGGTGGAAAGCCGATTCTGTGGCATATCATGAAGAATTATGCGAGCTATGGTTATAATGATTTTGTCGTGCTCCTGGGTTACCGCGGATATGTCATCAAGGAGTATTTTGCCAATTATTTTTTGCACAATAGTGATGTCACGTTTGATCTCAAAACCGACCAGATGACAACGCATCATTCCTTTTCCGAATCATGGAAAGTAACGCTGTTGGATACCGGCTTAAATACGATGACCGGTGGACGACTCAAACGGGCCAAAGAATATCTGAATGACGAAAGCTTTTTGCTCACCTATGGCGATGGCGTTGCTGATGTGAACATACCTGACTTGGTCAAGTTCCACCGTGCTCATGGCAAAAAAGTTACCCTGACAGCCGTGCAACCCGAAGGAAGATTTGGATCATTGCAGATTGAGGACAATGGACGAGTCTCGGCTTTCTTGGAAAAACCCAAAGGGGATGCATCATGGATAAACGGTGGGTTTTTTGTTTGTGAAGCTGACGCGTTGGATTCTATCGTTGGGGATGATATGATCTGGGAGCGGCAACCACTCGAACAAATGGCGACGCAAGGTGAACTCTTTACCTTCAAACATCATGGCTTTTGGCAATGTATGGATACGCTACGCGACAAACAAAAGTTGGATCAGATTTGGAACGAAGGCAAGGCCCCATGGAAAAACTGGTAGACCTGTTTGGTGGAATATATGATGGGAAAAAAGTCTTGGTCACCGGGCATACCGGATTTAAAGGATCGTGGCTTTGTTTGTGGCTCAGGGAAATGGGCGTAGAGGTGATGGGCTATGCTCTGGACCCAAATTTTGAGCCCAATCATTTTAATCTGCTCGACCTAGAGATGAAGTCTGAGATCGCCGATATCCGGGATTTGGAGCGTTTAACGGCAGCAGTGAGTGATTTCAAACCGGAGATAATTTTCCATCTGGCAGCCCAGCCACTGGTGCGAAAGTCTTACGAGCAGCCGGTTGAGACATATTCGACCAACATCATGGGTACCGTTAATGTCCTCGAAGCATGCCGTCGGATTGATTCGGTCAAAGCGGTTGTGATTGTGACCAGCGATAAATGCTATGACAATAAAGAATGGGTCTGGGGCTATCGGGAAACCGATTCCATGGGTGGATTTGATCCTTATAGTTCCTCCAAAGGTTGTGCGGAACTGGTGACACAAGCGTATCGAAATTCCTTCTTCAATTTGCAGGACTTTGGTCGCAAACACAATGTCTTGATTGCCAGCGCACGGGCTGGGAATGTGATTGGTGGCGGAGATTGGGCTGAGGACCGCCTAATTCCTGATATTATGAGGGCGGCAAGTAAAGGGCAACCTGTGACATTGCGCAATCCAGCTTCAACACGACCGTGGCAACATGTATTGGAGCCACTTTCCGGTTATTTGTTACTTGGACAGAAGCTGTTAGAGGGCAGGAAAGAATATGCAGAGGCTTGGAATTTTGGGCCAGAGGCGAGTGACAATCTGTCGGTGGAAGTAATCGTCAAAGCGATGCAACACGAATGGAACGCTATTCAATATAATATTCAAAATTATTCGGGCCTGCATGAGGCAAATTTGCTGCAGTTGGATTGTTCCAAGGCTCACCGCTACCTGTCATGGGATCCAGTGCTGGCCTTGAATGAATCCATGCTAAAAACAGCAGAGTGGTATAAAGCGTTTTATCTGAACAAAAGAACAAGTAGTATTGAACAGCTGCGAGATTATATTAAATTAGCGACTGCTAGATTGGTGACATGGACAAAGTAAAGGTTGGCATTATTGGTACAGGCAATATCGGTACGGATTTGTTATTCAAAGTGCTCCGATCGGAAATCCTGGAATGTGGGATGTTCGCTGGCCGGAATCCGGATTCCGAAGGAATTAAGCGTGCTCAGAGCATGGGCGTTCCCACTTCGTGTGAGTCGATTAAAGCCATTGAAGACAACCCCAATTGTTGCGAGATTGTTTTTGACGCAACCTCCGCCAAAGTCCATCAGACGAATGCCCCGATCCTGGCCAAACTGAACAAATTTGCGATTGACCTGACACCGTCCCAGATCGGTAAAATGTGCGTACCAGTGTTAAACGGCGACGAGTGCCTGAGCGAAAAAAATATCAATCTGATTACTTGCGGTGGCCAGGGTTCTATACCGATTGCCTATGCCTACATGAAAGTTCACCCCGAAATTGAGTACATTGAAATTGTTGCCAGTATTGCCTCCAAATCCGCAGGGCCCGGCACCCGTGCCAACATTGACGAGTTCACCCAGACAACCCGGGACGCAATTGTGGCGTTTACTGGCGTACCTAGAGCCAAAGCAATCATCATCCTCAATCCCGCAGAACCGCCGGTGATCATGCGCAATACGGTTTACGCACAGATCCCTCAACCCAAAATCGATTTACTGAAGGTGGAAATTGCGGCTATTGTCAAAAGCGTGCAACAATACGTGCCAGGTTACAAAGTTACAGTAGAACCTGTTTTTGAAAATGGTCGCGTGACAACCACGGTGGAAGTCGTTGGCTTGGGTGATTTTTTGCCCAAATACTCAGGGAATCTGGATATTATTACCTGCGGGGCCGTGAGCATTGCCGAAAAATATGCCCGTTACAAAATTTTAGCTTAGTTGGGAATGAGTATGGGTAAAACGCTTTTTTTTGATTCTACGTTACGGGACGGATCACATGCGATCGGGCATCAGCTCACGACTGACCAGATCACGGTCTACTGCAGCCAGGCGGAAGGTGCTGGTTTGCATACAATTATCGTCGGCCACGGCAATGGACTTGGTGCATCGTCGCTACAGGTTGGATTGTCCAAAACCACTGATTTGGAGATGCTTACGGCCGCTCGTCGTCAACTGCAGCAAACCAGATTGGGGACATTTATGATTCCCGGGTTTGGTACGATCAAGGAAAATTTGGCTCCAGCGCTTGCTGCTGGCGTTGATCTGGTTTGTATCGGTACGCATTGTACCGAAGCCGATGTCACTCGCCAGCACATTGAATTTGTGCGCGAGCAGGGTAAGGAGGCTTATGGTGTGCTGATGATGTATCACATGGCAACCCCACCCAAGCTTTTGGAAGAAGCGCTCAAAATGCAAAGTTACGGCGCCCTCGGGGTGATTTTGATGGATTCGGCTGGAGCATCATTGCCGGAAATGGTTACCACGACGGTGCAGACGCTCGTCGCTGGCCTGCAAATACCGGTTGGTTTTCACGCGCACAACAATCTAAGTTTGGCCGTGGCAAATTCTTATACAGCGATTAAGGCTGGGGCGACAATTATTGACGGTACATTACGCGGGCTGGGTGCTGGCGCAGGCAACTGTCAGCTTGAGGTTCTGGCTGGACTGCTAGTCAAGGAACAGATTGAAACCGGTCTGAATTTGTATCAACTTATGGATGTCAGTGAGCAAGTGGTGACTGCTTTGATGCAGAAGCCGCAGGAAATTACTACGATCAGCCTGATCAGTGGCATGGCAGGCGTTTTCTCGGCGTTTGCTCCGCATGTCAAAAAAGCGGCGGAACGGTTTGGTGTGGATGCCCGGGATATTTTTGTCGAACTTGGACGTCGCAAAATCATTGGCGGGCAGGAAGATTTTATCGTGGAAGTCGCCATGGAGTTGGCGGAACGCAAAAAAGACGATAATATCAGCTATCAGTTAGAAGCCTTGTCGTAATTTTTAATTGTGAGGATGGTATGCGCGTTGCCGATTTTATCTTTGATTTCCTGGCCAAAAAGGGAGTAAATACCTGCTTTTTGGTGACCGGTGGCCAAGCTATGTTTTTAAAC
The DNA here is from genome assembly GCA_903889905.1 of Candidatus Wirthbacteria bacterium. Lineage (GTDB taxonomy): Bacteria > Patescibacteriota > CG2-30-54-11 > CG2-30-54-11 > CG2-30-54-11 > CAISZI01. The sequence goes on along the minus strand of CAISZI010000042.1, from coordinate 47,764 downwards.
GATGCTTTATTCCAGAACAAGAATTTCCAGTCTATTTGTACGCACCATGAACAGTCTGCCGGAATGGCAGCGGATGCTTATGGTCGCCTTACCGGCAAACTGGGATTGGCTCTGGTCACGGCCGGACCAGGAAGCATGAACGTGATCAACGGGTTGGCAGGTGGCTGGACGGATTCATCACCCATGATGGTGGTCTCTGGGCAGGCACCTTTGTCATTCGTGCAATACCAGGAAAAAACCAAAATTCGTCAGTATGGTATCCAGGGCATTTTAATCAAACCGTTTGTCGAACGCGCGACCAAGTTTTTTGTCACCGTTGATGACCCCGCCAAAATTCTTTATTACATGCAAAAAGCCTATTACCTGGCGACTACCGGTCGTCCCGGGCCAGTCTGGGTGGATGTCCCGTTGGATGTGCAGCGCATGGAAGTTCCTAACAAAGTGCTGGAGGAATTTATCCCGCCACCGGAAACGACAAATATGGAGTTGATGCAGGAAGAAATTGTCAAAGTTCTGGATATCATCACCACCTCCAAACGTCCGATTTTGCTGGTCGGACATGGGGTGCGCATAGCGAACGCGATTGAAGAATTGATGGTTACCCTCAAACAGCTCAACATTCCGGTATTGACCTCACGGTTGGGGATCGATATTATCGCCAGCGACAACCGGCTTTATGTTGGCAGGCCAGGAACATATGGTGAACGAGCGGCCAACTTTGCCATTCAGAATGCCGATGCCATGATTACGGTTGGCTGTCGTCTAGCCACAGCGCTGGTTGGGCATGATCTGAAGAACTTTGCCAAAACAGCACGCAAGGTGATTGTTGATATCGACACCGAGGAATTATACAAGCCTGGTTTTGACGACGCACTCAAGATCCAGTGCGACGCCAAGGTGTTTCTGCAAAATCTCAATCGTGCTTCAGCCAAGCTGACAACCAAACCCGACTTCAACGCGTGGGTCGATAAATGTAATCACTGGAAAACGACCTATCCGGTTGTTTTGCCTGCTTACGTCGATGAAAAACCGGTCAATTCGTACTACTTCACCGACAAGCTTTCACAAGCCGCTACGCAGGACGACATGATCCTGGTCGACACGGGCTCTTGCTTCCACGTTGCTTGTCAGACCTGGAAAATAAAGCAGAATCAACGGTTTTTGACCACGGGAGGATTGTCTTCCATGGGGTATTGGGTTGCCGCAATTGGTGCCTGCCTGGCCAATGATCGCCGGCGCACCATTGTCATTACCGGGGATGGGAGTCTGCAGATGAATTTGCAGGAACTGGCAACGATCAAGCACAACAATTTGCCCATCAAGGTAATCATTTTTAATAACAACGGGTACTTGCTTATCCGCCACACCCAGAAAAATTTCATGGAAGGGCGATTGTTTGGAGAAGGGCCGACCTCAGGCGTCTGGTGCCCGGATTCAATGAAAATTGCCGCAGCGTATGGCATCAAAGCTGTCCGGATTGAGTCGGTAGCTGAGGTTGATGCCAAACTCAAAGAGGTGATGGACGATGACGGGCCAGTGATCTGCGATGTCATGACGCCCGAGTGGCAACTGCTGATTCCTCGCGTGTCGTCCGAAAAGTTAGCGGATGGAACGTTGGTCTCGCGGCCATACGAAGACATGTTTCCTTTTCTCGACCGTGATGAGATTGCCAGGGAAATGGTTAACCAAAAAGATTTAAACAGCCAGAAAGGCTAAAATGAACCAAGACCAAATTCTCGCCCAAATCAAGCAACTCAAGGACACCCGGTTTGGTGAGGTTGTCATTCCTTGTTCTCTGAATGCAACCGCCTACCAGTTGGTCTTGTTGACGCGGGATTGCGAGATGGATGTGGGGATGATGACATTGCTGGGTAAATGGCGCAAGGATAATGAGTCCTGGTTTCAGGCCATCTTCCCGGTTTCTCTGGAACGAACGACACGCTGGTTTCAAAGTGGCGTGATTGGTGCCCCAGATCGCCTCTTGTTTATGATCAAAGTTGGAGATAATTTCATTGGCCACGTAGGCTTGTTTCGTTTTAATTTTGCCAACAATAGCTGCGAAATTGACAATATCGTGCGTGGTGAAAAGGGCTTTCCAGGGATCATGGGGAGCGCAATTTTACAGATGATGGCCTGGGGCAAGGAAACTCTGGGTCTCTCAACCTATACGCTGGAAACGACATCAGACAACGAAAGAGCGCTTAAACTTTATGCTCAACTGAACTTTGTTGAAGTCAGACGCGAACCATTATTCCTCAATCCCTCTGCCGACCATGTCGAATGGATACCAGTGCCCGCAGGTTACACGGGTGAAATTAAGCGTTATAACGTTTTCATGGAGTTTTCTCATGACTAATTCCAAACTGACGATCAGCAGGCGTTCCGAACTTCTGGTGCAATCCGAAATCCGCAACATGTCGATCGAATGTGATGCCATGGGAGGGATCAATCTTTCCCAGGGCGTCTGTGACATGGACGTTCCGGAAATTGTCAAAAAGGGCGCCCATGACGCCATCGAAGCTGGGTATAATTTTTATACCCGGTACGATGGGCTGCCTGAAATTCGCGAAGCCATTGCGCGCAAATGCGAAAGTTTTAACCACCTCAAAGTCGATCCCGAGAAGAATGTGATCGTCTCGGGTGGCGCGACAGGGGCGTTTTATTCTGCCTGTCTGGCGCTCCTCAATGACGGCGATGAGGTTATTATCTTTGAGCCTTACTATGGCTATCACATCAATACCCTTGCGGCGGCCGGGGCTGTCCCTGTCTTCGTGCGCATGCATCCGCCAGACTGGACTTTCAGCCTTCAAGCTTTGGAAGCAGTCATCACACCACATACCAAAGCCATCATGATCAACACCCCTGCCAATCCCTGTGGCAAAGTTTTTAGTCAGGCGGAACTGGATTTGCTGGCGGATTTTTGTATCCGGCATGATTTGTTCATCTTCACCGATGAAATCTACGAGTATTTTGTTTATGATAAACACAAGCACATCAGCCCGGCAACGGATCCTCGCATTCAGGACAGGACAATCACCATTTCCGGCTATTCTAAGGCCTACAGCATCACGGGCTGGCGCATTGGGTATTGTTTGTGCGATGCAAAGTGGAAAGAGACAATTGGTTTTATCAATGATCTGGTCTATGTCTGTGCCCCGTCACCGCTGCAAATGGGCGTCGTCAGTGGAATCAATCACCTCAGCGAGGAGTATTATCAGCAGATCAGTCACCGCTTTGGGGCGATCAGAGACCAACTCTGTTCAACTTTAACTGATATTGGTTTGACCCCGTTTGTTCCGCAGGGCGCCTATTATATCCTGGCAGATGTCAGCAAGATTGCGGGAAAAGACGGGAAAGACCGAGCCATGAATCTCTTGCGTCAAACGGGTGTCGCGACTGTCCCTGGCAACGCTTTTTATCACGATGCCATGGGGGATAACTTTGTGCGATTCTGCTTTGGTAAAGACGAAAAAGTCATTGACCAGGCTTGTGCCAAATTAAGCAAAATTAAATTATAAGAGGTTATCATGGCTAAAAAGATTGCATTCGCCGGTCCTTCCATCACGCAAAAAGAAATTGATTATGTGATTGATGGCACTATCAATGGTTTTTATGAAACTTATGATCAGCATACCAAAAAATTGGAAAAAGCCGTGTGTGATTACATTGGCACGAAATACGCGATTGCAACCCATTGTTGTACGCTGGCTTTGCATTTAGCCTGCGCCACGCTTGACTTGAAGGCTGGGGATGAAGTGATTTGTACCGATTTCAGTTGGGTAGCCACGTCGTATGCGATTGATTATACCGGTGCGACACCAGTTTTTGTGGACATTGAACCCGACTCCTGGTGCATTGATCCCGCAGCCATCAAAAAAGCGATCACCCCCAAAACAAAAGCCATCATGTTGGTGCACACTTTTGGAAATCCCGCCCAGATGGACGAGATTATGGCGATCGCCCGAGAACATAATTTAAAAGTAATTGAAGATGCTGCGCCTTCGCTGGGTGCTGAATTTCAGGGCCAAAAAGTCGGGACGTTTGGAGATATTGGTTGCTTCAGCTTTCAGGGCGCCAAGATCGCCGCGAGCGGCGAAGGTGGTATATTGGTGACCAACAATGAAGAACTGTTCAAAAAAGCCCAGCTGCTTTCATCCATGGGACGCACCGATTCTCAGGCTATTTTTTGGTCTGATTCTTTGGGATACCAGTACACCATCGCCAACCTGACCGCGGCCCTGGCCCTTTCTCAGGTGGAACGCATTGAAGAATTGATCGAGATGAAACGTAACTATTTTAAGTGGTACGAAGCGCGTCTGGGTGATGTCCGAGGGATCAAAATGATCCGTGAAAAAGCTGGCAATCGCAGTATCTACACCTATCCGTCCATCCTGCTCGAAGACTCGATCACGACCAATCGTGACGAAATCTTGAAGACTTTTAAGGCTAACAATATCCATGCCAGGCCAGGGTTTCCCCAAATGAGCCGGTTCCCAGTGCACGAACAGCGTTTCCCTAATCCCGTGGCTTTGAGTGTCGAAAAGAGAGGCATTTCGTTGCCAGCAGCATTGAATCTCGACAAAGCTGACATTGATTTTGTTTGTGATTTGCTGCTCGCTCAACTTAAATACTAAGGCAACCGGATGGCACAGCGTCGATTGATCAGCATCATTACTCCTGTTTACAATGAACAGGAGAACGTGGCAGATTGTTATGCGGCGGTCAAACAGGTATTTGACAAGCAACTGCCGCAATACGACTATGAACATATTTTTTGTGACAATGCTTCGCTGGATAATACCGCCGCGCTATTACGCGGCCTGGCGGCCAAAGACAAACATGTCAAAGTTATTCTGAATTCCCGTAACTTTGGCGCATCCCGTTCGGGTTTTAATGGCCTCATGAGCGCGCAAGGCGATGCAGTGGTTTTCACGATCGCGGCTGATTTGCAAGATCCGCCTGCCATTATTCCGGAGTTCGTGAAGAAATGGGAAGAAGGATACAAGGTTGTCTACGGCATCCGTGCGCAGCGTGCCGAAAAGTTCCTGATCAAGAATCTTCGCAAGATTTATTACCGGGTGTTGGGAAAACTATCGGAAGTGGAAATCCCCAAAGACGTTGGCGATTTTCAGCTGCTGGACAAGGTCGTCTTAAATTCCCTGCGCCAGTTTGACGATTACTACCCCTATACCCGAGGGTTGATTGCACAATGCGGCTTTGATGCGATTGGGTTGAATTACTCCCACCTGCGCCGTGACAAAGGCAAAGCCAAGGGCAACCTGCTGGTGATGATGGATTTGGGCCTTAATGGTCTCGTTTCAGTTTCCAATGCACCGCTGAGGCTTTGTATGCTGTTTGGTGTTATTATTGCTTTTCTTAGCTTTTCCTACGCGGTAATCCAGTTTTTCTTTAATCTGGTTTTTTACCAGAAATTTGCTTCTCCAGGGATTGCGACGATCGTGATCGCCTTGTTTTTCTTTTCTGGCGTGCAGTTGTTGTTTCTGGGTCTGATCGGCGAATATATCAGTGCTATCCACTTTCAGGTGCGCAAGCGTCCGCTGGTAATCGAAAAAGAAAGGATTAATTTTGACTAGAGACAAGCTTGTGCGGTTTTTTCGTCTTCGTTTTGTGAAGTTTTTGTTCGTGGGCCTCCTGAACACAGCATTTGGCTATGTCATGTATGCGTTATTTACACGTTTGGGCTTGCCTGATTTCCTGGCTGTGTTGTTCTCAACCATCATTGGGGTGATGTTTAATTTCAAAACAACTGGTGCCCTGGTGTTCAAAAACCAAAGCAATCGTCTGATCCTCCGTTTTTTTGGCGTTTATGCAGTTTATTATGTGATCGACATTATTTGCCTCAGGCTCATACACCATTGGATTCCAAATGCCTATCTCTCGCAATTTATCCTCGTTTTCCCACTGGCGCTGGTTTCCTATACGTTACTGAGAATTTTTGTCTTTGACCGGGTTAAGTCAGCCTAAGTTGCTGCTTTTTCTTAAGCCAAAAAGAATGTTAGCCGCGGGTAAGCATTCTTTTTTGCTATCGATGTCTTTTTGTGTTTAGCTGCCAGCTTTGTTACAATCTCTCTACTTTGAACTTCGTTTTTGACGGGGCATAATTACTTGACGGCACGGATCAGAAATTCACTGCGTCTGGTTTGGAAATTCAAAAACCTGCTGTTGGTTGTTGGGCTTGGCGTGACCATCCTGGCGATCGGTTTTGCCTATCTCCTGGTCTGGATCTATCGCCATGTCTATTTCAATGGCCAGTTTCAGCATCTGATTTATTTTGTTACTCTGCAATTTGTGCCGCATGTCTGGCGTTTTGTCATCCTGACAGCAGTGGGTTTGGGCATTGTGCTGTGGTCGTTGCAGGAAGTGCTGATGCACGTGCTGGCGCCGTTTCGCCAAACCGATGGCAATCTTGCCGACCAATTGCAAAGTTACCAAAAACGAGTTCAGGGGCCGCGCATCGTGGTGATCGGTGGCGGCATTGGTACGGCGCAGTTGGTGCGTGGGCTCAAAGAACACGCTGGCCGTATTTCTGTTGTGGTGCACATGACAGACGATGGCGGAAGTGCCGGTCGACTCCGGCGCAGCCTGGGGATCCCGCCGCTGGGTGACATCGTTTCCAACATCGTGGCTCTGTCGGATATGGAAGAGCTGATGAAGGAACTGCTCGTGTACCGTTTCAAAGGTGACCGTTACGGCTCTGATAATGACCTGGGCGGGCATAAAGTGGGTAATCTGCTATTTGCCGCGCTGGCAGATATTACGGGCGATTTGAACACGGCCATTGCTGCAGCAAGCCGGATTTTTGCGGTGCGTGGTGAAGTTTTACCGGTAACACTCGAAAATGTTTTTTTGCATGCAAGTACACGCGATGGGGTTGAGGTGAGTGGTGAGGAAAATATTGACCTGGGCAAGTACGAAGGTGGCAAAGTGCTGGAAAAAATCTGGTGCGAACCCAAAGACGTCCCCGCCAATCCGCGCGTCCTGGAAGCAATTCGTAAGGCCGATGTGATCATCCTGGGGCCGGGTGATTTGTATACCACGATTTTGGCGTCACTCATTTTTCCGGAAGTGGTGGCTGAAATCAAACACAGTCAGGCCTTTAAGGCGTATGTGCTGAACGTTGCCAACAAGCCCTACGAAACACGTGGTTTTGAACTTGCCGATTTTATTGAAGCGTTCAAACGTCACGGCGCGGAGCAGTGTTTTGACTACATTTTTGTCAACAAAGATCAGAGCCTGCCGATCCCGGCCACCCCCGAATACGATGGCTATTCTTTCGTCCAATATGATGTCGCCATGGCCAAAGCAATGGGTTATAAAATCGTCGAAGGGGAATTCCTGGAAGCCACCGTGGGCGGCAAAGAAGGCAAAAGTGGCAGTCTTTACCACGATCCCAAAAAGATCGCCAAGGCGATTTTGAATTATTACCATGAATGCTGTTCGGTTTAGCGGGTTTATTCGTAAACAAATTTTAAAAACAAAGATGCCCCAGACCCAATTATCGATCGTCATTGTCAGCTACAATACCTGTAAAATCCTGCAGGATTGTTTGCGTTCCGTCTTTGCCGAGGGTTCACCGCTCAAACTGGAAGTGTTTGTGGTGGACAATGCGTCGCTGGACGAGAGTGTGGCCATGGTGCAGAGGGATTTTCCCCAGGTGAAACTGATTGCCAATCGCGTCAATGTCGGTTTTGCCAAGGCCAATAATCAGGCCCTCAGGCAGGTTGGCGGCGACTTTGTCCTGCTGCTTAATTCTGACACGGTGGTGAAGCAAGGGGTTTTTGGCAGCTGTATCCGATACCTGGGACTCAATCCGGGAATTGGTGCGCTTACATGCAAAGTTTTACTCCAAGACGGAACCCTTGACCTGGCTTGCCGCCGGTCTTTTCCGACTCCCTGGGTGGCATTTTGGAAAATTACGGGTTTTTCACGACTTTTTCCCAAAAGCCGTTTTTTTGCCCGGTATAATTTGACCTACCTCGATGAGAATAAAACGTATGATGTCGATGCGATTGTTGGCGCCTTTATGTTTTTACCACGCGAAGTTTTGCTTGAGGTTGGCATGCTGGACGAGCAGTTTTTTATGTATGGCGAAGACCTCGACTGGTGTTATCGTATTCGACAGGCCGGTTTCAAAATTGTGTATCACCCGGATGTTTCGATCATCCATTACAAGGGTGCCAGCAGCAATCGCCGCCAGCCGCCGCTCATGGTCAAGGAATTCCACCACGCCATGACGCTTTTTTATGACAAATATTTCGCCGGCCACAATTATTCCATTGCCAATTTATTGATTCGTTTTGGTGTCTGGTTGCATTTCATGAGCGAAATGCTGCGCCGGCGTTTGCCTTTTGTTAAAGCGCAGCCATCGTCTGTTAAATCAACGGTAAACTGATTATTATGGCCATTCGTAACCCTCGCACCATTGTTTTTAGAGAAGTTGAATTTACCCGGCCGCAAAATCCCGCGGCGAAACGGATACGGCGTCGTCTGGCCAAAATCAGCCTTGCCGCGCTGGGTGGCGTTTTATTGCTGACTTTGTCCGGCATTGTCCTTTGGCTGCAGGTAATTACACCGGCACTCGATTTGCAGGTACAGGCCAATGCGCTCAAGGCTGATATGAGCGGCATGACCTTTTCACTGTCGTCGGCGGATTTTGCCAGCATTCGTTCGCTCGTGACACGGTTGCAGTCGCAGTTGCAGCGCGTGAATCAGCCTTTGCAGCAGTTGCGCTGGTTGAGCGATTTTCCCGGTGAGAAGGAAAATTTTGCCGTGGCGGACAAGCTGATTGCGACTTCCCAGTCTGTCTTGATCAGTACAAACCATTTACTGGACGCTATTGAACCAGCATTTGGTGACCTTAGTGTCGTCACCAATGGTACCGTCGAGAGTGGGCAGCTCAGTCCGGATTCGGTTGGTATCGGCAATTTTGGTGAGCATTTGATGTCCCAACTGGACGGCGTTCAGACAGCCATAACGGATACGCAAACCAGTTTTAAAGCGGCACAGCTGCAGCTTCAGGATCTGGAAAGCCAAAAAGTGATGGGTTCTTTGCACACGGCGCTGGTAACCTTTGATGAAAAATTGACGAAAATCAATGCCGATCTGCTGCAGGCAGCTGACCTGTTTAAAATTGTCCCAACCCTGTTTGCCAAAGATACCCAGCAAACTTACCTGCTGGTAGTGCAAAACAATACCGAATTGCGCCCGGCGGGCGGGTTTTGGGGGAATTATGGCCTGCTGACGATTGAAAATGGCAAAATTGGTGCACTGGTTGTCCACGACATCTATTCCATCGACAACGATCCCAAAGCCTACAAATACGGTTACCGCGCGCCTCAACCCATTGCTAAATTCCTGTCCACGCCTTATCTGCATTTGCGCGACGCCAACTGGTGGCCGGATATTCCGACTTCAAGCAAATTGATCTCCGACATGTTTACGTTTGAATCCAAACAAAAAGTGGATGGCATCATTTATGTTGATCCACGCGTGATCGAAGATCTGGTGCGGCTTGTGGGGCCGATCAAAGTACCTGACTATGATGTGACGATTGACTCCACCAATGTCGTCTACCAGATCCAGTACCAGGTCGAGCACAACATCACCACCATGTCGACGCGCAAGGATTTTGTCGGCGTCTTGGGCAAAATCGTCATGGATCGTGTTTATGCCCTCAAGGGCGATGGCCTCAAAAGTGTCGTAAAGCTGGTGTTTGACAACCTCGATACCAAGCATTTGCAACTTTTTTCCAATAACGCCGACGTGCAGGCTTATTATTGTGCGCGCGACTGGTGTGGTGCCATCAAACCTACGCCGCAGGACTACCTGATGGTCGTGGATGCCAATCTGGGCATTGATAAAGCCAACTTTTTCGTGGACAAAACTATCAGTTACAGTGTGAATGAAGTGAATGCCAAACTGCAGGCAACGCTGACTTTGAATTACAATAATCAAAGTACCTGGGGCTGGCCCGGTGGTGCCTACACCACTTACCTGCGCGTCTATACGCCCAAAGGCAGTCAACTGGTCAAAGCCACCGGCTATAGCGACACTCCGACCACTTTTAGCGAACTTGCCGATACGCCCAATGAAAAGACCGTGTTCGGCGGTGTGGTCAAAGTCCCGGTCAAGTCCTCCCAGAAAGTCACGCTGCAGTATGAACTGCCTTTTACCGTCAGCGCAACTGGCGGCTATCAATTGCTGGTTCAAAAACAGGCGGGTACGCCAACAATTCCCAATCAGCCAGCCATCCTGGGTGATGCTTTTCACTTTGATTTGACAGCAGGGGAAGCCACTGTTTGGACGAATCAAAGTCTTTTGGCCTTGCAAAAGCAGGGGAGTCGTTGGACAATGGATGGCGTGCTCAGCCAGGATCAGCTCATCATATTACAGGCCAACTAATTAAAGCTCGAATCATGCCCAAACCCTACCTTTCCATCGTTATCCCAACGTTCAATGAAGCGACACGGCTGCCCAAAACCCTGGAGCAAATTCAGACTTATCTGCAGTCGCAGACATACAGTGCCGAAGTGATTGTGGTCGATGATGGTTCCAGTGACACTACTTGCGCGATCGTGAAAGCCAAGCTTGACCAGTTCCCGCAATTGCGTTTGCTGGAAAATAAAATCAACCAGGGCAAGGGTGCGGTTGTGCGCCAGGGTATGTTGCGCGCGGCAGGTGAATTCCGATTGTTTACCGACGCGGATCTCTCCACACCAATTACGGAAGTGGAAAAACTATTTGCCGGACTGGTGTCGGGTGAACAAGTCGCGGTGGGCTCACGAGCGCTCAAAATGAGTGAAATCACGGTGCACCAGCCGTTTTATCGCGAAGTCGCCGGCAAGTTGTTCAATTTCATGGTCAAACGACTTTACCTGCCCCAGATACATGACAGCCAGTGTGGCTTTAAACTGTTTACGGCACACGCAGCTGAGACGATTTTTAACCAGCAGGTTCTTAACAGTATCGTGTTTGATGTTGAGCTGCTCTATATTGCCCGCCAGGCCGGACTGGGTTTGGTGGAAATTCCGATTCACTGGGAAAATTCTCTGGATTCGCGCATTGTGCCGTCCATGGCCAATGCTGTCCTGGTGTGGAAGGATTTGTTCCGCATCGGCCGCGTCCATAAATCTTTGCGTCCAGCGTGATTTTCTGTTAAATTCTGCCTATATTTATTGATCCAGGTGCGCTATGGAAAATCAGCCGCTTTCCATCATCAGGCAGCGCCTTATGGTTGAACGTAGCGCGACAGTGAAACTCCTGCAAAAGCAGGATTTACATCCTGCCGACGATGGTGATCTTGGCTTCTCGCCGCCACCAACACATGGTCAGGATGATGAAGCGGAGCGGGTGGCATTCCTGGAGATCAATTTTGCCCAGACGGGCAGTTTGCAGGACTACCTCAAGGAAATTGATCTAGCCCTGTCCAAGTGTGATGCCGGCAGTTATGGCATTTGTGATTCCTGCCAGGCCGCCATCAGCCCGGCACGGCTTGACATCAATCCCACAGCACGTTTTTGTATCAATTGTAAACGTAAACTTGAGGAGAATGGTTGAACGTCAGCAAAGTTGAGCAGTTTTTGCAAACCAGCATTGTCGCCCTGCTGGTTTTGTTTTTAGACCAGTTTACCAAACAATCTGTGTTTTTTTATATGCGCAATGGCGACCATGAGCTGGGGCCGATTAACTGGATTAAAATCGCTTTTACAACTAATTCTGGCGCCGCGCTGGGATTGCAATTGGGTGGTAATGCTTTCTATATATTTTTTGGCGTGTTCGTGATGATTTTACTGGGAGCATGGTTTTGGCGCGAACCGAAAGTGTTTGAGCAGCGTGTGATGCGGTTGGCGCTGGGCTTGGTACTGGGGGGAATTGTCGGTAATCTGATTGACCGTTTGCTGCATCATGCGGTTTATGATTATATCGCCATCAGTGTGTTGCCGGTGTTCAATTTAGCGGACGCTGCCCTGGTTGGCGGCATCCTGGTTTTAGCCTATAATTACTTTATTCAAAGTCATAAAACATTGCTCAAGCCTTAGTTGCAAGGAGTTAGATTGTCTATTATGCGTGAACCAGCCTGGCAGATCATCGATCAGTATCAATGTCCCCAGGGCGCCCTGGTGGTGCTTTCCGGTCCTGGCGGAGCCGGCAAGGATACGATGGTGCGAATTCTAAAAAAAACCTATACCAATCTCCACTATGTCGTGACCGTGACCACTCGTCCCAAGCGCAGTGATGAAATAGACTGGGAACATTACCATTTTGTCAGCGATGCTGAATTCGACCAGTTGATTGCGAGTGACGATTTTCTGGAGTGGGTGCAGTTTTTTGATTACCGCTATGGTACACCCAAAAAACAAGTGGAAAAGGCGCTCAATTCGGGCCGTGACGTGGTGCTCAAAATTGAAACCCAGGGCGCTGCCAAGCTCAAAGAAATGATGCCGCAGGCGGTTTTCGTTTTTTTGACCACCGAATCCCAGGCAGAACTGGAGAAAAGACTCAAACAACGGGGTGATTTGTCACCCGAACGCCAGCACAAACGCGTTGCCATCGCCCAGACCGAAATGACCAAATTGCCATATTATGATTACCTCATCCTCAACAGCAACGAGGAAGCATTCCTGGCTGCGGAGAAACTGCGTTATATCATCGAAGCCGAGCGCCTCCGTGTCGGCCGTAAACCGATTCATTTTTAGACAGCCTGCAACCCTTCCATGCGCAACAAAAAAAAGATTACCCGCAAACCCATGATCCGTGGCAGCATTGTGCGCCGCAAACGGCCACACATCAGCGTTAACTGGTTTCATGTATTTATGCCACTGGTTGTAATTTTACTGATGATCGGTGCCGGATATTTGTGGTTTTCCAATATCCTGCGCGTCAATTATTTTGAAATTCAGGGCAATGTGCGTATTACGTCTGAGCAGATTTCCGCGGAACTTAGCAACATCACCGGCAGCAATATTTTTTTGCTGTCGGTGTATAACGTCAAAAGCAAGCTCGAACGCAAATTTCCCCAACTCCAGAACGTGACCGTCAAACGCCAGTTTTTTCCCAATAAAATTACCATTGAAGTGAGTGAAAAGGCACCGGTTTTAACCTGGCATACCGGGGATGCCACTTATGCGATCGACCGTGATGGCGTGGTGATCGGACCGCTGGATGAGACCATTACACGCCATGTCTATGCCTTTGGCGCCAGTCCCAACCTTACTCCAGTCACACCACCCGCTCCAGCCGCAGCCCCGGTGCCAGCCGTACCGGCAGCTTTAGCAGTGCCAGCACTGGGCACGACCAATGCTGCAGCGGCGCCAGCAACCCCGACGGCACCGGTACCGGCACCGATCAACCTTAGACCGGGTGCGCATGTTACGGATAGTGAAATGGTTGACCTGATTGTGGCGATGTTTGAACGATTGCCTGATGTTTTACCCAATGACCCGATCCAGTATGTCGCCATGGGTGAATTTGGCGATCTGAGCGTGATGTTGAAAAGCAATTTACAGATTCGCTTCCCGGGCAGGATGCCGGAATCAGACAGCAGTACGCATACGCTGGATTCGGATTTGAAACGGCTGGCGGATATTCTCAAAGAAGGCCAGCGGCAAGGTCATCCACTTGCGCAATATGTTGATTTGCGGTTCGAAAAAGTGTATGGTAAGTGACGAGTTAAAAAGTCTGCGCTTCATAAGGAGGGGCAATGGCCCAATCTGACATCATTGTGGCAATTGACGTTGGTACAACAAAGGTTTGTACTCTGGTCGCCGAAGCCCGGCAGCCAGGGAAAATGAGTATCATTGGTATTGGGAACGTTCCCTCCCAAGGTATACGTAAAGGGGTGGTCGTCAACATCGAAGAGACGATCAGCTCGATTTCGGCGTCCCTGGAAGAAGCAGAACGCATGGCCGGGTACCCGATCGATTCGGCGTTTATTTCGATCGGCGGGGGACACATTTCGTCCCTCAACAGCCGTGGCGTGATTGCCGTTTCGCGTGCCGATGGCGAGATTACCCATGAGGATGTTGCGCGCGTGATCGAGGCAGCCCAGGCCATATCACTCCCGATGAACCGTGAGGTATTACACGTCTTGCCCCGCAACTTTGTTGTCGACGGCCAGGAAGGCGTACAGAATCCCGCTGGTATGACTGGCGTACGCCTGGAAGTCGAAACTCACGTGGTCAATGCCGCTTCTTCAGCGGTACGCAATCTGGCCAAATGTGTGGCCCAGACCGGTGTGGAAGTTGAAGAAATCGTCATGAGCCCACTCGCTGCAGCCGAAGCGGTACTCAATCAAGATGATAAAGAATTGGGTGTTTGCCTGCTCGATATTGGTGGCGGATCAACCGATATTGCCATTTTTGTCGAAGGCAGCATCTGGCATAGTACGGTGTTACCGATTGGCAGCAGCCATATTACGAACGATCTCGCCATCGGTCTCCGCGTACCTTTTGCCGTGGCCGAGAAGATCAAGAAAGAAGCTTATCAGCCGATCACAGTTTTTGAAGAAGGCACTTTGTTTGAAGACGTCAGCAAAAATGGCGATTCGATCGATCTGGACGCTTACGGTGTCGAAAAAGGTGGCCTCGTGGCACGCGAATCGCTCAATCAAATTGTGGAAGCGCGTTTAAATGAAATTTTTGACATGGTAGCCAAGGAAATCAAAAAATCTGGTCAACAGGGATTACTGGCAGGGGGTGTCGTCCTCACCGGTGGGGGATCGTTGCTGCCTGGTATCTCCGAAGTTGCCAAAGTTAATTTGGGATTGCCTTCCCGAATTGGCAAGCCACTCAATGTCCTAGGCCTGACGGATGGCATAGAATCGCCGGCATTTGTTACTCCGGTTGGGTTAATACTGTGGGGGATCAAAGCCCGTGAACAGCGCGAATTGATCCGTGTTTCGCCCATGCAGATGTGGTTTACCGGGTTTGGCAAGATCCGCAAATGGGTCAAAAAGTCCTTTTTTCCTTAAGCTAACACCTACTTTCTTTCAGGAGGTTAACGTGAGCGACTCAGAGACGACATCTTTGGTCAATAATTTCGCCAAAATAAAAGTAATTGGCCTGGGTGGTGGGGGCTCCAATGCCGTTAACCAGATGGTGCGTTTAGGGGTGAAAGGCATTGATTTTATCGCCGTTAATACAGACCTGCAGGCACTGCAAATTGCCGAAGCCAAACATAAAGTGCAAATTGGTGCCAAAGTCACCAAAGGGTTGGGATCGGGTGCAAATCCGGAAATGGGCCGTAAGGCAGCCGAAGAAAGCCGCGAAGACCTGACCGAGATCATCAAAGGTGCAGACATGATTTTCATCACCGCTGGCATGGGTGGTGGGACCGGGACGGGTTCTGCGCCGGTTTTGGCTGAAATTGCCCGTCAGTTGGGCGTTTTGACCGTTGCCGTGGTCACCAAGCCGTTTTCATTTGAAGGCGCCCGCCGCCGTACGGTTGCCGAACAGGGGATTAAGGATTTGCGCCAGCATGTCGACACCCTGATCACGATTCCCAATGACCGCGTCTTGCAGATTGCCGATGACAATACCTCATTCCTGGATGCCTTCCGTTTGGTCGACGATGTGTTGCGCCAGGGTGTGCAGGGTATTTCGGATTTGATTGTTTTGCCCGGTTTGATCAATGTCGACTTCGCCGACGTGCGCACAATCATGGAAAATGCCGGTTCTGCCCTTATGGGCATTGGTTACGGCAGTGATGAAAACCGTGCCGTGGACGCTGCCAAAGCCGCCATCTCGAGCCCACTGCTGGAAGTCAGCATTCATGGCGCCAAAGGCGTGCTGTTCAATATCGTCGGTGGCCCGGACATGGGCATGAAAGAAATCAACAACGCCGCGCAAATCATCGCCGATGCCGCCGATCCCGATGCCAATATCATCTTCGGTGCGGTGGTTGACGAAAACATGAAAGGCAAGATCAAAGTCACGGTTATTGCCGCTGGTTTTAATAGCCAAAATCTTGATTCGCCGCAACTGGTAGAACGTGTCCAGGCAGTGCAACGTATCGATCATGTGCCGCTCCAGGCCGTGGACGAAGACGAACTGGAAGTCCCGGCTTTCCTGCGCAAAAATCGTCCGATCAGCCCCACACCCATTGCTCCCCATGACGACAAAAGAGGCAATAAATAGGCTGCATGGACTTGCATCAACAGCTCATTAATTCTGCAATCTAGCAGGCGAAACTGGCCAAGCATGGTTGTGTGCCGGAGGTGTAACCACTCGCTTGTGTTATCAAGGAGTAAGAATACATGCTGGAAATGTCCTACATTCGTGAGCATCAGGATGAGATTCGTAACGTCATTGAGCGTCGCCATGTGAAAGTTGACCTCGACGGTTTGTTGCAGGTTGACGAGCAGCGGCGCTCCTCGATTCAGCAGGTGGACATGCTGCGTGCCAAGCGCAACTCGCTGAGCGAACAAATTGCCAAAATGTCCGCCGACGAGAGGCAGGAAACTGTGTCGCAGGTAAAATCGATCAAGGTTGAACTCGAAAATCTTGAATCCGGTTTGACTGAGCTGGAGGCGAGTTATCAGGCTTTGGTGCGTGATGTGCCAAACCTGCTTTCGCCCGAAGTCCCGTCTGGCAAATCTGACGCCGATAACGTGGAAGTGCGCCGCTGGGGCACGATTCCCAAGTTTTCCTTTGCGCCCAAAGACCATGTGGCGCTGGGCGAAGCATTGGAGCTGATTGATTTTGACCGGGCCGCCAAAGTGGCAGGCTCGAAGTTTTATTTTTTGAAAAATGAAGCCGTGTTGTTGGAGTTGGCTCTGAAGCAATACGCGATTAACCTGTTGGTGGCTGAAGGTTTTTCACCGATCAAAACACCAGTGCTGGCGACCAAAACCGTACTGGATGGCACGGGCTATAACCCGCGTGGCGCAGAAACCCAGATTTACTCGATCGAAAATTCTGACCTCGCGATGATTGCCACTTCTGAAATATCCATTGGCGGGTATTTCTCGGGTGAGGTTTTGCCAGCGGCTTCACTCCCTGCTAAATTCGCCGGGATTTCAGAATGTTACCGCACCGAAGCCGGGAATTACGGCCGTTTTTCCAAGGGTTTATACCGCGTACACCATTTTGACAAAGTTGAGATGTTCATCTATGCGCTCCCAGAACAGTCCGAAGCCATGCACCAGTATATTTTGTCGATTGAGGAAAAGGTTTTTCAGGGGCTTGAGATCCCTTATCGCGTGGTTGCAATTTGTGATGGTGATATGGGCGCCGTGGCTTACCGCAAATACGACGTAGAAGCCTGGATGCCAGGACGCGGCGAGCAGGGCGACTTTGGCGAAGTGACCAGCTGCAGCAATTGTACCGACTACCAGGCCCGTCGGCTCAATGTCAAATACCGCACGCCGGATGGTAAAACTGCCTTGGTGCACACTTTAAATGGGACCGCGATTGCCATCAGCCGTGGCCTGATCGCATTGCTCGAAAATCACCAGACCGAAGACGGCAACATCCGTATCCCGCAGGCTCTCCGTCAATATTTAGGCGGTCGCGAATTGCTCATTCAAAAATAAAGGAGACGATATGCAATGGATTGTAGATTCCCGGAATTTTACCCTGCCCGCTGACACGCGGACCAAAATGCAGGAAAAGCTCGACAAAGTCACCAAACTGCTTCCTGAATCCGTCACGCATGGCACCATTACAATTGATCATCGACCCACCGTGGTCAACAAGGACAAAGCCTTTGCCGTGAACCTAGACATTCAAATCGGCCACAGCCACATCCGTGCCGAAGAAAAAGCCGCACAAGTGGTGGAAACATTCGATCTGGCGCTGGACAAACTCAAACGCCAGGTGCTCAAATTCAAAGACAAGGCGACGCAGCACAAAGGCGCACCCAAAGCCGGCGATGCTGAACTTCCTGTCGCCCTTGAGACCTTGCTGGCCAGACGTAAGTCCTTCAAAGTCAAACCCATGTTTGCCTCGGATGCAATCGAGGAAATGGAACAACTGGACCATGACTTTTTTGTTTTTCTCAACCGTGACACGAGCAAAGTGGCCGTGGTTTACCGCCGTGAAGATGGTGAATATGGTCTATTGGAACCTCAGGAGTAAGCATGAAAGCGCTGATCACTGCCGGCGGGCGTGGGACTCGATTGCGACCTATTACCAACACGCTCAACAAGCACCTGGTGCCGATTGGCAACAAACCCTTGCTGTTCCGGGCAATCGAAAATGTCCGTGACATCGGCATTACCGACGTGATCATCAACATCAATGCGGATGACACAGAATTGCCGACGATTGTCGGCGATGGCAGCAGCTGGGGGATTCATATCACGTACATCCGTCAGCAGGAACCCAAGGGTTTGGGTAATGTGCTGCAACTGGCAGAAGCATTGATTGGGAGTTCGCCGTTTGTTTTTTACTATGGCGACAATGTTTTGGCAGGTGGACTGGCGCCCCATTTACAGAAGTTTAACGAGCTCCAGTCCAGCTGCCATCTCTGTCTGGTCAAAGTCGACAATCCAGCCCAGTTTGGGGTGGCGGTGGTGGAAGGGAACAAAGTCATCAAAACTGTGGAGAAACCAGCTGACTTTGTCAGTGACCTCGCGATCACCGGTATCCAGTTTTATGACGCGTCAATTTTTGAAGCTATCAAACACATTCAACCTACTCCGCCCAAACCGCCGCGCACCATTGCCGAGATGGACATTCCACCAGCTAACCAATGGCTGATTGACCAGGGCTATGCCGTGACTTATTCGGTGATCACGGAATGGTGGAAAGACACTGGTCGCCCGAGTGATTTGCTCTCGGCTAACCGGCTGCTGCTGGATCATCTGGTTTCTTCTAATCATGCCAAGTCCTGTGAAGGCTCGATTCTGAACGGTAACATTGAAATTGGCAGCGGCAGTGTGATTGAAAACAGTGAGATTACCGGGCCCGTGGTGATTGGTGAGAACGTTGTTCTCAGGCAAGCCAGAATTGGTCCTTATGTGGCCATTGGTGATCGTTGCCAGGTGGAAAATGCAGCCATTACAGACAGCATCGCTCTTCCCGGGGGCAAAATAATGGCAATACCCCAAACCATCAACCACAGCATTCTGGGCAGCGATATCGTCATTGAGGGATCACAGGATGAGGGCAGCCTGGAGCTGATCCTCGGCGATCATGGCCAAATTAAATTACCGCAATAAAACTAAAGGGATAGCGCGCTCCATGCCAGAAAAAAATGAATCCAATCTGATTTACCGTTTTATCGACCAGTTCAGCTGGTTCTTTTTTGTCGTGCTGCTGATCTGCGGTGCTCTCCTGCCGCCAGCGCCTCTAACCAAATTATTGGTGATCGGCAGCAGTCTGGCCATGGGGGTGGTTTATACGTCGCATCGACGACTAATGACCAATGCACCTTATGATTCCAAAGTTATTGGGCCATTTCGTAACTGGTTGCTGGCTTTTTTTGGTGCCGTGGCCGTGGCCGCGACGGGTGGGGTTGGCTCACCGCTGCTTGTTTGCCTGATCTATCCGGTCATGCTTGCCAGCCTGGAAATGGGGATGAAAGAAGGGTTGATGATTGCCGGAGGCAGTTATGGCATGATGCTCGCGGGATCTTTGCTGAGTGTGAATGGTCAGGCAAATCTGGCCAGTGGGTTTACAGCAGTACTGGCTCAGGCAGGGCTACTTTTGTTTATTGCTTTCTGGATTGGTTATTTGTTTGAGCAGTACGCCAAACAGCTGAATGAACGGGAATTGATTGAACAGGTGGATCAGGAAAAAAGTGAATTTATCGGTCTGGCTTCACACCATTTGCGCACACCGCTATCGTCGATCAAAGGTTATACCGACTTTTTGCTCAGTGACCCGGAGAAACGTCTCAATGACCAGCAGCGGGCCATTGTCTTGCGCCTTTCGGCCTCGATCAAGAAGCTTGAAGCCGTTATGGAAAACCTGCTGATGGCGTCATCCATGGAAAAAGGGCGCATCAAGATCCATGCTCGACTGGGGGATATCTCGCGCGTTTTGCGCTCTGAATTGACCCAATACGCCGCAGCTTTTGAGACCAAAAACTTGAAGATTTTGGCCGAAATTCCGGATCTGCAGGGCATCGAGCTTTCCTTTGATGAAAATCGGATTCGGGAGGTGGTCAACAATTTGCTTAGTAATGCGTTGAAATTTACCGAACATGGCTATATCAAAGTCAAATTGTCGTTGCTTCCGGATGCCGTCGTGGTCACCATTATGGATACCGGTGTGGGGATAACGCCCAAAGAAAAAACCATGCTTTTTCAGAAATTTAAACGCAGTGGATCAGTACTGGGCGCTTTTGATACCGAAGGTGTCGGCTTGGGATTATACATTGCGCGGTTGATCGTCGAAGCGCATGGGGGCAAGATCTGGGTGGATTCTGAAGTCAGCCGTGGCAGTGCTTTTAGTTTTAGCCTGCCCAAGTTAAAATAAGCCCGTGAATACTGCTTTGCCCTCAATTTTAAGTACTGCGATCGTCGCTCCACTTCTGCCTGGTATTGCCGCACACGGCCACAAAGGTAGTTATGGTAGTGTGCTTGTCGTGGGTGGATCGGAGCAATTTATTGGCGCGCCGCTGCTTGCCGCCACGGCAGCTTATCGCGTGGGAGCCGGTTTGGTGTCGCTAGGGTTGGATGAAAGACTGAAAGCCTTTGTCACACTGCGACAGCTGGGTTTTACGTATCACTGGCTAAGCGGTGAACAAGATCCAATGGCGACGCTTGGCCTCGACAAATATCAAGCCTTGATAATTGGGCCGGGATGGGGAAATCCGACACAACGCACTGACCTGGTGCAACTGCTCCTGAAATCAGCCCAATCCATGGCACTTCCTGTGGTGCTGGATGCAGACGGACTTAACGCTGTGGACGGGCACATCCTCGAGAACTTAGCGACTGCTTGGAAATCCGTGCCTGTTCTCACTCCCCACCCCAAGGAGTTTTGCCGTTTGACCAAAATCACGATGGCTGAGCTGCAGCAAAACAGACTGCATTTGGCGCTCAAATATGCTAAACTTTATGGCGCTGTGATGGTGCTCAAGGGCGCCGACACCGTGATTGCGCTGCCAGACGGGCAGTCATGGGTCAATGATGCCGACATTCCGGCACTGTCTGTGGCGGGTACGGGAGATGTGCTGGCCGGGATGATTGGCGGGCTGCTTGCCCAGGGCCTAAGTCCAGCTAATGCCTCCAAAGCGGGCGTTTTTGTCCACGCCATGACAGGTCAAAGCTGGCAGAAGCAAGACAAAAAACGTGGGATGATGGGCGATGATTTGCTTGCGATTATACCCTCGATGCTGCAGCAACTGCGCGAAAATTATGCCAACCAAACAAGGATCTGAATTATGCCAGCCAAAATTTTTGCCATTGCCAATCAAAAAGGTGGAGTTGGCAAAACTACCACCAGCATCAATCTGACCTTTGCCCTGGGTGAACTCGGCAAGAAGGTTCTGCTTGTGGACATTGATCCGCAGGGCAACTCCAGTTCCGGTATTGGCCTCGATCGTCGCGAACTCAAATTGAGTATTTATGATGTGCTGGTAAACAGCGTCCCGATCACCGATGTCATTTTGAGATCGTCGAGTCCCAATGTCGACATTGCCGCAACCAACCTTGATCTGGCTGCTGCCGAAATCGAACTTGTCCCAATGGCACGACGTGAGTTTAGACTCAAGGAAGCATTGGACAAAGTCAAACCACTTTATGATTACATCATCATTGATTGCCCGCCTTCGCTGGGTTTGCTCACGATCAGCGGCCTGGTCGCGGCGCAGCGCCTGCTGGTGCCGGTGCAGTGCGAATATTATGCCCTCGATGGTTTGGGCCAACTGCTTTCTACGACCGAGAAAATCGCCGCCAACCTCAATCCCGAATTGGCCATCGAAGGCGCTGTGCTGACCATGTTTGATGGTCGTACCAATCTGGCCAAGGAAGTGGTCAATGAAGTGCGTAAATTTTTTGGCGACAAGCTCTTCAATACTGTCATCCCGCGCAATGTCCGTCTGGCCGAGGCACCGAGTTTTGGCCGTTCCATTATCGAATACGATGCCTACAGTCTGGGGGCACGTGCCTACCGGGTGCTGGCGCAGGAGTTTTTGACCCGGCAGCAATAACGCGGATGATTTATGAATAAACAGAAGTTTTGGGAAATTGATTTTGTCATGTTCATCAGTATGGTGCTACTGCTGGTGTTTGGCCTGGTGATGATCTACAGCACCACGATCAACGCCACCACCGCACTGGAGGGCCGTGGCGCTTTTCAACTGCAGCTGATTTATGCGGTATTGGGGCTGTTCCTGTATGTTGTTTTTACCTACGTCAATTACCGTATTCTCAAGCCACTTTCGATCGTTCTCTACGTCCTGACGATATTGTCGCTGCTCGCTGTGCTTGTCATTGGTGATGCCAGGTTGGGCGCGAGGCGGTGGATCAACCTCGGGTTTACCTCGCTGCAGCCGTCGGAATTTGCCAAATTCAGCCTGCTTATCGTCCTGTGCGCGGTCATGGCCAACCGCAGCCGGTTTGCCTCGGCCTGGCACTTCATTGGCCTGGCGAGCGTGATCCTGATCCCGCCGGCGGTGCTCATCCTTGTCGAACCGGATCTGGGGACGGCGATTGTACTGCTGGTATTGTGGTTTGGCATGCTGGTCGGGATTGGAGTTCCCTGGAAACACCTGCTTTTGATCGCGGTCACGTCCGTCGCTGGCGGGCCGCTGATGTGGCCGCGGCTCAAGCCGTACCAGCAGGAACGCATCTTGATTTTTCTCGATCCCTCACGTGACGCCAAAGGCACGGGCTACAACGTCTTGCAGGCACTGGTGGCGATCGGTGCGGGGGGTGTTTTTGGGGTTGGCCTGGGGCAAGGCACACAAAGCCAATACAAATTTTTGCCGGTGCGGCACACCGACTTTATCTTCAGCGTCATTGCCGAGGAACTGGGCATGGTGGGAGCGGTTATCCTGATTGCGCTTTACGTCGTTTTGTTGTGGCGCATTTTGCACACTGCGAGCCGCGCCACGGATAATTTTGCGCGATTTTTGGCAATCGGCGCGTTTGTCGTCATTTTTGCGCAGGCCTTTATCAACATTGCCATGAATCTCAACATTATGCCGGTCACAGGCATTCCACTGCCATTCATTAGTGCCGGTGGCAGCTCACTGTGGGTGACCATGGCCATGGTTGGTCTGGTTCAGGGACTCAATCTCCATCGGGATAAAAAAGTCGGTGAAGTCCAGGCCACGATTAATACGGTGGGGCTGAGGAAGAAGGTGTAGGGAGAAGAGAACACCCAGCGCCCCCTTACAAGGAGTAGGAATAAAGTCATTGCGAGCCTTGTCCCAAGGCATGGCAATCTAGTGGCGTTTGCTGTCGCAGACATTCAAGCAACTTGATTGCCCAGCTTTGCTGGATTAGTTTATATCAAGCTATTAACTAACCACGTCGAGGCTCCTCGCAATGACAGCACTTTCTATCCCCTTGCAAAGGGCAAATGTAGTCATTCTGCGTGCAGCGACTTGTCCTCCGAAGCCAGGCAAAGGAGGAAGCTTGCCTGCTAGCAAGCAGGAATCCGTGCTACTTATGAAACGGACCGTTGTGGAGAGCCACGCAATGACCTCACCTGCAGTAAGGATGCTTCACTCCGTTCAGCATGACAGATGAAGTCTTCGTTTGAATGTTAGAATTTAGTGCTTATTATTTTTCGTCTACTGTCCCGCCGCTTGCAATACCTTGTCCAATTGTCCACGGCGGCGGATTTCTTTGTCCACCAGTGAACGCGGGAGGCCGTATTTGAGGCGGCAGATTTCGTGGATTTTGTCGGCGTAGTTCTGGTGCTTGATCTTGACCGGCGGGAAAGTGTGCATGCTGAAACCTTTGGTCGTAACACCGTCCACCAGCAGTTTGATGTAGCAGGTATATTTCTCGACATTGACCATGTCGGTTTCATCAAAAATCGGTTTGAATTCCTTGGCCACGAGTTCCGCGTCCGGCGCACCGATGCGGAAGCTGATGAAGGTACCGACGTTACCAAATACGGCTTTCTGGATTTCTTCCTTGAGCTGGCCCACGTACTGGTGGGTAACATTGAGACTGAGGCGGTATTTACGGGCTTCCGACAGGATCGTGGCAAAGCTGTCCGTGGCAAAGTTCTGGAATTCGTCGACGTAGAGGTAAAAATCCTTGCGGTCTTCCTCGGCAATGTCGGTGCGGCTAAGGCTCGCGATCAGCAGTTTGGAAACCACAATCATGCCCAGCAGGTTGCAGTTGATGTCACCGACTTTACCTTTGGCGAGGTTGATCAGCAATATTTTTTGTTTGTCCATGATTTCACGGAAGTTGAATGCACTTTTGGTCTGGCCAATAATGTTGCGCATCATGTCATTGGAAACAAAACGGCCAAATTTGGACAGCACTGGCCCCAGCATCTCGGATTTGTGGAACTGAACTTGTTGCGCCATTTCTTCTTGCCAGAACGCCTTGACCAGCGGATTGGTGACGTATTTCAGACACTCGTCCTTGTAGGCGTCGTCGGTGAGGATGCGCATCATTTCGACCAGCGTGCCACCATCGGGATGTTCCATGATCGCCAGCATCGAGTTGCGTACAATGTGTTCAAACCGCGGCCCAATAAATTCGGCAAAGAGTTTGTACAGGATGGCGACCATCTCGGCCACGGCAAAGTCTTTTTCCTCGGGCGTGTGGGCTTCCAGCATATTGAGACCCATAGGCCGCTCCACATCGGACGGGTCAAAGTAAATGACGTCGTTGATGCGCGATTTGGGCACAAATTCCAGACACTTGCGCGCCAGGTCGCCGTGCGGGTCGATGACGCAAACGCCTTCGCCGTTGACGATGTCCTGATAAATCTGGTTTTCCATAAAGACGGATTTACCCATACCCGTGCGGCCAATGGAGTAGACGTGGCGGCGGCGGTCTTCACGTTTGATGCAGACATCTTTCTTCACGCCGCGATACATGTTGAAACCCATGACATTGCGGTCCTGCATGATCACGTCGCCTTTTGCCTCGGCCACCTGGCCCTTTTTCATCAGCGTGGTCGGGACTTCCTGCGGCGCCGGGGCGCGTTTGGCTTTGAGCCAGTTGATCTGCGGGGTGTTGATGTTTTTATTGGGGAAGTGGTAGAGCGAGGCCAGTTCTTCGGTATTAAAAGTCATTGTCTGCCCAAAGACGCGGCCAATGAAGGGATTCAGCCCAAACAGCCATTTGGCCGGTTTGTAGTTGATCAGCGGCATGTAACGGAAGAGGAAACTGCGGAAGAAAAAGGTCTTGCTGATACGTTTTTTGCGATGCAGGCGGTTGTGGCCAACGATGGCAAAGTGTTCAAACGCAGCCAGGATATTTTTGAGATTCATGTCGGCTTTGTTTTCTGTGTCCGATACCGTGACTATGCGCAGCACTGTTTCAAAGCCAGGTTTGGAAATGGCGCTCTCGAGGGCACGGATTTTTTCCTGGTCGCCACTGGTGAGCTGTTCACCTGGCTGGTTATCTTTGCCTTTGGTTTTGTCGTAAATTTTCTTGATCAGCTGTTCGCCTTCCTGTTGCCACTGTTTGCCGGTGGGCCGGATGACAAACTGCACCACCGCGGCTTCGTCTTCCTCGAGTTTGCCAATGGCGTTGGTGAGCGCACTCATCGAATCCACGGTAATGTCCTTGAGTTGCTGCGTGCCGGCTTCCTTGGCCAAATCACGGTAACTTTTGATCGGGTGGGCAGGCTCAGCGGTCTGGCGCAGTTCGGTGAACTTGATGCGGCAGTCCGGAAAAAAAACGCTGTAATCTTCGACAATTGCCACGTCCGCGTCCGGGTATTGGGAGTAAATCTGGCGCGAGAGCAATTCTGCCAAATCTTTGTGCACATACATATAGAAGTCGATGCTTTGTTTCTGGGAGACAATTTCAAAGCTAAACGATTCCTGTCCGGCAAAGTATTTGTTGATGCGTTTGGTGAGCGTGGAAGCTTCGTAAACACTATAAAGGCTATTAAAAATAGCTTCCGAGGCGTCGGCCAGGATTTCGGTGAATTTAGGCACCTTGACCGAGATCAGCACACTGTTTAGGGACCGCTCGCGGCGATAGTGGTGACGGATACGAGTCAGCATCAGCATGGCGATGATATAAAGCAGCAGCAGTGCTCCCAGTGCGATGCCGACGCCAATCCCAACCGTGAGGGAGAGCGAACCAACGTCAAAACTCGTCGCGTCCAGTTGATTCCGGAGTGACGCCGTACTCACCACAGAGACGATCAGCGCGCCCACAATCACCAGTATGCCAACGACCAGAGCGGTGCTGCTTTTGAATCCGAAATAGGCTTCGTTGCCGGAATCCTGGGGAGAAGGGGGCATGGGTTGGCTTGGACTAAAAGTTAAGGCTGGTTGGCTTTGCGACGCAGATTTTTGAGCAAATGAAAAATTTCCGCGCCTTGTTGCCATTGTGACTTACCCGCGGCGCGCTCGAGCTGATGCAGTAATTTGTTTTCGTATTTCTTATTGAGAAAATTCTTTTCATGGGGCCCGTCCTCAGCAGCTTTACCGGCACTTTCGTCAATGGCCATAATTTCAGCGATCAGTTTGGCAACTTCCGCTTCGTCCAGCTTGTGCTGTTCGGCAATCTTTTGTTCCGCTTCGGCACGTTCTTTTTGGCGTTTTTCTTCTTCGGCTTTGAGTTCTTCGGGTGTTTTTTTGGCTGGGCCACCAGCGCCCGGCATGCCCGGAAAACCACCGGGTTTGCCGCCCTTAAGTGGTGGCAACGGCGGTAGTGGCGGCAGGGGAGGCAGTTTGGATTTGCCATCAGCACCCGCTTTGCCAGTGCTTGGGGGTTTGGCAACTTCCTTGGGCCCTGTGGGCGGTTTGAGCAGCTCTTCCATTTTCTTTTTGAAATCATCCATTGCGGCATTGGGTTTGTCGGTAACTGGCACCAACGCTTGCGCTGGTTGTGGAAATACAGGCGCTGCCGGTAGTGGCAAAGCAAAGCTCTGTAGTGGCTGTGGTATTGGGGCAGGAACGGCTGGTATGACAACGGCAGGTGCTGTTTGCACTGGTACTGGCTGGGGTAGAGGGGGAGCCGAGGGTTGGGTTACAGATGGCGCTGTGGCAACATTTTTGAGTGAGTCGAGCTGTGCGTTCGTATCTTTGAGCAGGTTTTCAACTTTGCCACGCAGCAACGCATCAAAATCCGGCAGTTGTTCCTTCATGAACTGGCTGACCGACTGTTGTGTCTTGAGTGTATTGAGGATGTGTAACTGCCTTTCAGTCAGTTTGCCGGCAATCTCACCCAGGATTTCCTTTTCGAGAATTTCATTGACATCCCTTAGCGACGACTGCACCTGGGTCGCATTAAACCCAAAAGACTTCAGCAGCAGGCTGAAAGTCGTGTTATTTAGGTTTGGGTTTTGGTTAGTAGGGGTATCGTTCATGGGGGAGTTGGTTTCGTTGCTCCAAAAGATGGAAATGGCATCATTTAATTATAGCCGAAGTGCGCGGTATTAACAATGATCAGGTTACGGGTGCATTATACGACAAAGCACAGAGAAACAAAGTAGGCCTTATTAGTTCAAACGATGCTAATCCGTCATTGCGAGCCTCGTCGCGGGGCGCGGCAATCTAGTGGATTTCTCCGTAAGAATTGGAAACTAGATTGCCCAGCTGTGCTGGATAAGTTCATTGCAAGCCATGAACTTACCGCGGTCGCTGACTCCCTCGCAATGACGAACTGCAGGAAAAGAGGCCAAGCAACAAAAAATCCCGCCACTATGGCGGGATTTTGTTAAGTCGGAATCGGTACTGTTTGCGCCATGGGTGGCGGTTGCGTCCCCAGGAACTGAGGTAACTGCTGGGCTATGATCTGCATCATCCATTCGTAGGCACGTGGATAGAGCTGCTGCAGGCGTTCGAGCATTTCCATCAGCTGTTCCAGCGTTTCCTGGCGGCGGCTAAGGAGCCATTCCGACAGTTTCATAAACACGAATTTAATCTGCTCATAACCCAGCTCGCGCGGTTCGAGTTTTTCGCTGCGGTAGAACAGGACGTGTTCTTCGGGTTGTTGGTTGTCAGACATGCTATTTGTGCAGTTATAAAAGTTTATTGGTAAATAATTATAACAAGGATTACCGCTTAGGTCAAAGCAGCCGACACTTCCTTACTTCACCCTTGTCCCGCCTCGCCAAAACATGCTACATAAGGTATAATTATCTGAATAATTCCTTATATGGTGGGGAAACCCATGACTTTAAGCGAAGATGCGTTTCACAATTCTGATGACTCAAACGTCAAACCAGTGGATCCAATCGAAGACGCCTTTGACGCTATCGCCGACGCAGAATTAACCCATTTGGCTGATTTGGATAGCGCGCAACTGGCTCAACTGGAAGCCGAAAAAGCCAATCCCGCCAAACGGCTTCAACCTAAAGATGCCCAAAAAATCGTGGCAACCCGTCAGGCTTCTACTGATAAGTTTGCCGCCCATGCCAATGCCGCACAGATTGAGAAGCGTTTGGTGGCTGTTAATGCCTTCAGCAATGAGATCGATCGGATTAATAGTTATTCTCCGTTGTTCAATGAACTTGTTAAAAACATTGCCATTGAACAACGATCTTTGCATAATCCGCCCCGCGGCAACGCCAGTGAACGCACTGCTGCCAATTTGCCGACCAATTTGGATGACAAGTCCGATGTGGACGTAATTGAGGCTTTGGAAGAAGAAAATGCCTCCGGGACTGATTTAACCGAAGCAGTGCAAACACTTCTGAGCCGAATCCTGGCTGAAGCCGCGTGGGAATCGGGGAATGCCTATGACGCATTAGTGGCGACGACGACGCAACTGCGTAAGGATATTGTCGGCGTTAAGGCTGAAATCAAGGACCTTAAAACGAACCATCCTGCTGCACATAATATTAAAAATCTCGAAAGTGAGCTGATAAAGCTCGAAGCCAATTTGAAATCGGTTTTGGATTCTGGCAAAAAAGAAACTAGACCCTCGAAAGATAAACAGGATGAAGTAGTTGAAAGCCGTGCCGCGTCCATTCTGGCTGCCTTTGATGAGGCCGCAACTTATGAGTCAAAATTAGAGGGTCTGAGAGACAAAATCAAAAGTTTCCTGGACAAACACCCACTCAATAAGTTTAATGATGCCTTCGCTAAACTGGATGCTTCGAGTGTTGACCCGCTCAAGACGATTGATGTCATTGATAAATTACGGGATGCTGTTGATATTATCAAAGACAAACAATCCGGTATTCCCGAGCTGGATAATCTTGTTTATGCCCATTTCAAGCAGTTCATCGATACAGTACTTTCGGAAGAAAACATCAAAGCGCTTTTTGAATCTGTTGACGAGAGCAAAAATACCAGCATTCATACATATCTGGAATTGGGCATTTACCTGGGCAAAATTGAATCCCTTGTGAGCCCAGGAACTCACCACCATGGCAGCTCTGCCATTGGTGACGCCATCCGTCGTGCAAAATCCTATTTACGTATCAAGACTGAACATCACGTCAATTTGGGCTTTGACAGGGAAATTGTGACCACAGCAGGTGGAAATAAAATTGCAGCCGAAGGTAGAATGGTTGAAGCCATGCGCGATGCCCAGAGTAAAGTTGCCCATAATGCTATGGAATCGGAGGTCGCATCCCAGCTCAACGCCGTTTTTCATCCAAAAGTGCGGACCGAGTTGATTGACAAATTGGACGCATCTCCTAACAAAGGCATAGCTGAAATGTTGGCTTTTTTAACGGTTGCCAGAAAAAATAATCTCAATGAGGGACCATTGATTGGCACTGTCCTATATGACTCTGAGTTTGTTAATGAACTTGACCGGCAATTATCCCTGAGTACTGACAAGTCCAAGGCAAGAATAGAAATATGTGTCGAGGAAGCGCTAAAGTCCACACTCGAAAGTAATCGTCAGAAGTTTCATCAAGACCAAGATTTATCGATGCTGATTGCCGCTGATGCTGGTAAGGCTGCATACGAAAAATTTAAAGCTGGTATTGCAGCCCATCAAAATGAGCAAGAAAACGCTGCTAATGGGCTGATGGAGAATATTGGTGGTGTCACCTATGACAAGAAAAAAGCGACTTCTAAAGCATCGACTCTTTTTGCGCTTTCCGCAAGGCTGGGTCTTCCGCTTTCACTGGAAAACATCAACCAGGTCTTGGCAGACGCCGGTTCACTACCAGCCAATAAAATGGAACGGTTGCCTTTTGTCCAGCATGTCCAAAGCCCTACTTTTGAGTTTTTCATTCTTTCCCAGCCAGATGCCGGCTCCCCACCGAATGCCGCTTTGGATAAGCGCTGGGTGATTGCCATCAAAGGAACACCAGACTTGACCAAGCCGGAATTGATTGGATTCCACATTGTTGAGGCTCGCACCATAAAAGAACTCAAACATAATCAATCAAGTCGAGCAGCCGCCATAGCTGAATTACGAAAACTGGATACGGAATACTTTACGCGTGTCCAAATTCGTCATGAGCCCGGCATCCAAACTGAAAATGTCAATTTGTATCAACTCCAAATGCAATTGGATGTATTGCGTTCTGAATGCAAAAAGGTTAACACAGTTCAGGGATTGGGTCGAAAGCTCCGCCATGAAGCACTGGGGATGGGCGTGACGGTTGAAGGCATTAATGCTGAATTAGCCAAAATGACCGATGACAAAGCTCCCACCGAAGCAGTGGCCAAACAGGCCTTTAGCGATCGCAAAAAAAAATTGACGGCCGCACGTGACGCGTTGACGCTGTTGGCAAATCCGATGACCGAGACCCCGGTACCCGAAGTTCGGGATGCAATTGAAGCAGTGCGCGAGGCGATGCGGCTTGATGCGGAGGCCAAAGCGCCAGTTATCGCCTCATTGGACTACTTGGTAAGTACTTTTGGCGGTGATCATGATTTTGACGCTGCCAAGGCGGAAGTTGCAAGAATAAAGGCCAATAAAAAGTTATCGGTGGCTGAGCTCCAAGCAGAACTATCCAAAGTGCGTCTCAGTTATTACGACGGCAGACTTTGGCGCCGCAAATTGCAAGACCTCAAGCAAGCGGTGCTGGAAGATTCTCGTTTCACGCCAGAAATCCGCCTTGCCGCCGGCATCAACATGTCAGACATTGACGAAGTGGCGTCAAAGGAAAGTTTGCTGACGGCCTATCGCAAACTCGACAAGGCAAAGACAGACGCGCTAACACTCGTTAGCGAAAGTGCGCTCAGCCTGTCAGGCGCTGCCTACAATAAGTTCAAAGCTGATAAGAAATTGGCAATTGAAGCTGATCCCAACCAACTCAACGATCTCAAACAAGCGATTGTAGACAAAGAAATGGTTGATATTCAAGCACGTGGTGGGACAGATCCCCATGTAGATGTACAGATTGAGACCAAAACGTTTGGTACCGCTCCAATCGTTAAAAAGTATTTTTTCAAAGTTACATCTTCTTACAAATTGACGATTCCTGTACCGCTGAAAGCTGAAATAATCAAAGCGCCCATTGTCAAAGACGTGATTTCCACTCCAAGAGTTTACGATTTAGAATCAGCTTTGGACATTTATGGCCGCTATCTTAAGGTTGGGACAGAAGGCGTTGCCAGGGAAGCCGCAGTTAATTTTCAAGTAGAAGCAGTTTTGGCCGGGTCGGCGCATTCTTTGGGCCGGCGTGGTTTTGAAGTTGCCGGGACAGATGACGCATCGGCTTACATCGAGCGCGTCAAAATCGCCCAGGGTTTAAACATTAGCCTCGATGCACTGCATTTACCACTCGTTCCGAGTACTGATGTTGGGGTGCTGAAGACGCAACACGAGGCTCTACAGTCAGCCATTTTGAAGCAATCCTATTCAAGAGATCGTCAAATGGCTGGCGGTCTGAGCATTGATGTTAAGGCTTTACCAGAGCAATCGGACGATTTTCTCAATTTTACTGCATTTAACGCCGCCGAAAGGAAACTTGCGGAAGATGTGGACAAAAAATTAGTCCAACGTTACCGCGACAATATCACCAAGGCTCAAGCTCTTGGTGTTGATTTGCGTGATTTGGCTGGTACTTTTACCAAATACGAAGAGTTTTGGGCTGTAGAGGAACAGATCAATGCACGCATGGCGGCGGCGAAGCATTTAGACGAAGTCAAAAAACGCGCCCTTGAAGAATGGGATGTTGACCCAGTTAGCGTTCAGGGTGCTTTTTATCAAATCAACCGTCAAAGTGAAAAAGCCTTCTTGCAGGTCGCCGATGCTATCGAGAGCATGATTGAGGTTCAGAAACAAAATCTCATTGCCCAGGCAGACAAGGAAATTGTCCGTGCCAAATGGTGGGGTGTGGATCAGGCGAGATTGGACAACGCCGATCGCCTTATCCATGACCCAAAAGTGCAGCGTGAGGATTTTAATTTGGTTACTCAGATATTGGACGAGGCCAAATCCAGCCTTAATTTACTCAAAAGCGACCGCCTGCAATTGACTAATCTGGACCAGATCGCACTAATCGATGCCCGACCAGAATTAGCAGAAGATCTGATCAAAGATTTGATCGAAGACCGTTATACTGATAATGGCAAAGAGGACATTAGCATCGGCGAGGTGACTTACGACCGTGTACACAAAGAATTCACTGTCAAAGTGAGCTACAAAGAGCCGAATACTACCAATGCCAGTGAATCTCCTAAAGGGGGTGCCAGAGTAACGGATGAAGTCGTCACCATTGCCAATGACCGTGATTTGGCATTCGGAAGAAAATTTGCAACAACTCAGCCCAGATCCTTTGGCGAAATACCCAAAGATTTGAAGAAATTAACTCTGCAGGACGTTATACGTCTCTCAAATGATCATTTAGAAGTGATTATTAAGTTTTATGAGGAATCGGGAAGAGAGAAAATTGATTTAAGTACGTGCAAATTCGAAATTAATTCAATTACGTACGATGATAAGTCCGATACGTTTGATTTTGACTTACGACTTGAACTTCAAGCTGTCAAAATGCCGAATCTAGAACTTACAATTAGTGGTAATGATTTACTTGCGGCTTTCAAGGAAATAGCACTGCTTAAATTGCCTGCAGCCACTGGTATTGGTGCAGATGTTCGCATGGCGGCAGAAGCAGAAGTGGATCGGCTCAGAAGTGGTTTGCAGTTATTTGCTGAGGACAGACAACCTTCCAGGCCCGCTAATATTCCCACTAAAAGTGTTGAAGAAATTCGGCAGGAACCTGCATCACTGGAAGCTGGTATTCAGGCCGATGTCACTGACTATGTGGAATCATCGCAACGTCATGATATTAAAGTCAAGGTAACCTGGGTCAAAGCTCAGCAAAAATATGTCATCCGTGTTGAGTCAAAAGATTTGCGTGACAACGCTCACATTGATGTTGACTCTATTGGGCTTGAGGAAGCGGTTAAACTCTATCGGTTTGAAGATGTCGAAGTCAATGCTGTTCAAAAAAAGGCTGCTCTTCAGCAAGAAATAGCGAGTAAACTTGCTGAAGCCAATGTGCTTGGTTTGGATGCAGCTTTGATTGCCGATATTACTAAATTTGTTAACGAGCAAATGGCAACAGCCAAATTGTCCGAAATTCAGGCTGCACTTGATAAATTGGACAAGGGGTGGATCCCGAAGCGATTGGAAGCCGTTTTCGGGCTTGCTCGGACAAAGCACAAAACGGAGATTGCCGACAAGATTACTACTTGGAATGCTGATCCTGCCAATACTGGAGATTTAACCAAGGCCAGGGCATTCCTGACGCAAATTTCCGCGGAACTATCCAAGTCGTTGACAGATTACAGTGTCGAGGCACAGAAGCAAACCGAAACAATAGAACCTTTGTTGGTTTCTGCTCACAAACTTCATTACAAGGATTTAGAAGACCAGTTAATCAAACTCAAATCAGATATATTTCAAGAAGAGCCAATTGAGCCTATCAAGGAAGCTATTGAAAAGGTAAAGAAAAATTTGCAGGTACGCATTGAAATTTTAGTAATCAGCAAGGATATCTTCAGGAAATTAACGATAGTCCCAGATAGTGAGAAGTCAGATTATGATATTATTAACGATACTATTCAATTACATATCGAAGATCCAGACAATCTTGTGGATTATGATGGAATGGTTGCCTTTGCTAAATGGGCCAGAGAAACTGTAGTCACTGAAGATAGTAGGCAAGTTAGACATGTCAAAGCAACAATCGACACTTTGGTCGCGGAAGGGACTCGTATCAAAATTGAAGCAGATGTTACCAGAGTTCGTGATAGCGTTGCCGCGTCAACAGATGTTGTCGAAAACTGGCGTGTGGTAAATTTGCTTGAAGGAATGATCGCAACCGAAAAGCGCAGGGGCGCTATTGCGTTGTTCACCGGCGAACGCAAGCAAGGAACGATGCTTGCTGTCCATGCGGCTGAAGAAATTAATGCTGATCCTGAATTGCTCAAGCCAACGATAGAGCGGGAACTTAACTTGTATGTTTTATCCTTACAGCGACAGGATGTCCGAGTCGAAGTGCTGTGGGATGCTGCTGGCCAAAAATACGATGTAAAAGTAATCTCAAATACAACTAAAGATGGGGCGAATGTTGAGCATACCGATATTGAAAGCATAAAGCTGGAAAATGCGATTAAATTTTACCTGGATGAAACAGTCGAGAACGAAATGACCTCGGTCAAAGCACAAAGAAGGCAGGTTTTATTGGATCACATCATTGAAGCCAAGAATTACCAATCGATCGATTTAATACGAGCGATCGGCTTCGTTGACACCAAAAAAGATTCTGCAACACTTAAGGAAATTGAAACTGAAATTGAGGTGATTGACCGCGCTGTAAATCCGCTCAAAATCGCCAAGCTAATCAGAGATGCCGAAGCCCACGGATATCTGGTGATTGCCAATCAACTTAAGGCTAGACTCGGTAATGCGGCTGAAATGGAAGATTACAAGGCAACACAGGTATTTCTCGAAAAACGTGCACATGATATCAAATACTTTGAGAATTTACCGGAATACCTGCGCAATATGGCCGTGCTCGCAACACTCAAGCAAGAAGCTCGGGGGCGAAACTTTGTCGACATTACGGCACAATTGGAGTTGTTAAGCACTAATCCAGTCAGGATGGCAGATATTGACGCTACCAAAGGGGCTATTGAGAAT
Organism: Candidatus Wirthbacteria bacterium; assembly: GCA_903889905.1. Classification (GTDB taxonomy): domain Bacteria; phylum Patescibacteriota; class CG2-30-54-11; order CG2-30-54-11; family CG2-30-54-11; genus CAISZI01. The sequence goes on along the minus strand of CAISZI010000042.1, from coordinate 12,633 downwards.
TTCAGAACGGAACTCAAAATTCGTGTAGACTTGGATGATTTGAACGCCGAAGTGACGCAAAAAGAGCGGCTTCGTCCCACTTATGGTTCCATTCATGCCAAGGTGACAGCTCGATTAGGCGATACTGCTGCCCTTGCTGATCATGCTGCAACGAGAACGTTTATCCGTCAGATGCGTACAGAAATTGACGCCGAAGATGCGGCGCAAGTTGCAGATGCCAAACAGGCAATTGAACGACTTGTTAATGAAGCGAATGTTCTCGGTATTCCCGAAATTCGCTTAGAAGCCGACTCTCTGGCCAGTACTGGAACCGTGACTGAGCTTTGGCAGGCTGTTCCCCAGTTTGAAGCCGTGATTACCGCAGAAAAAGCCCGTCGGAAGGAAGTCTCCCAAGATAGATTTAGATTACTGGTCCAGGTTGCCGAGGGCTTGGCAGAACCAATTGACACAACTGACTTCCGTGCTGAGTTTAACCGGGCAACAACACTTGTGGAGATTGATAATTTGATCAACGGATTAAATGAACAAATCAGTGCTCGCGGTGAAAGTGGTTCGGAAATTGTCGATTTCCGTTTACCTGAAGATCCATCAGATCAGGAATTTTTATTGCTTGAAAGAACAATCCTGGCGCGTGCCCGCATCATTGGGACGCCGTTGTTGGAGGCAGTGAATGCTGAATTAAGTGTTCATTTAAATAATCCCTCGCAGCGTAAACGTCGTCTCCGCAAACTCTGGAAAAAAGTTAATCCAGGCTGGAACGATTCAGAGGATCGTATTGCCCAAGCTAATAAGGATTTACATGCGAGAGTCGATAAATTGCGAAACGAAATTAAAGCCGCTGCAAACCGCATTCGCTTCACTGCAGAACCCGTTGCCCAAATTGATTATGAGTTTGATGCCGATAATCCCCGCGATGTAGCGCGAGTTTCCCTTGAGTTGCAGCAGCGTAAAGTGTCGGGGATTTATCGGATCCCGATGCTACAACTTAGTTCCTTGGATCTCAGTCAGGCGACGGAAGAGGATTTGATCAAGGAAACCGGGCGTCTTGAAATTCTGTTGCATGATCTGGAGCAAATCAGCGGAGCCGATAGCTTCAGACCCGAAACAGAGGATGTAAACATTCGGTTTGAGATGTTTGGTAGCCAGGGATTAGCAGGTGAACTTGGCTTGCCAGAGGCAACGATGGCAGAATCACTGCGACAATTGCTGGGAGGCAGTGTAGAGTCGGTTTGCAAGGTTACAGAGGGCGGGAATTCCTATTTTGTAGTTATGGGTCATGCCGACAATCAAATTGTACGCCGTTTGGCCATTGCCCCTACTGGCAACACAATCGGTCGTTTGCCACTGGCCAGTGTTGAGAGAATTACGAACGAGCAAATTGTTAATGCGACTGCAAACCGTGAGTCCTTGGTGGCAATAGTGACTCCCAAATTGCAACAGATTATTGAATTTGAACAAAGTTTGGGTATAGCACCTAGCTATAATCTGGATGACATGACGTTGTATCAACTTGGCCAGTTAGTTGATAACTTGTCACGACCTGGTGCTCGAGTGTCGGCAGAAGTAAGGAAAGATCCTGTGGATATCATGGAAAAAGCGTTGGATTCAATGTCAAGTGAGAGTTTGAGACAAGCAGCCCAGGAAGCTGGGTTGGAGGCAGAATCTGAAATTGAAAATCAGCTGAAAGTGATCAGGATAATTGAAACTGCTGCACTTGCTAATGCTAAACAATCAAAACTTGAAAAAGTAGAAGATGCCATAAAAGAAAAAGAGAGACGTAAAGCAACTGGGGATGATCGATCTGATTCATTATTAGAGAATATAAATAACGATAAAACACTTTTTTTGCGTTTCAGTGACGATGAGATTATCCAAAAGCGTGAAGCGACAAAGAAGATTCTCAAAATTATCAATGAAAGTGGTAGAGCAGGTAAAGTCGAAGTTGAACGGACCCAACCCACGGCCAAAGATAATTTGCGTATGACCATGGCGAGAAACATTAAGTGGTTAATATCGACCCCAGATGAATCTTTGACAGCCGATGCCAATCAGCTGATCGACAAAGAGGAGGCAACTGACGCCGAATGTGAGGAGCTTGCTGTCAGTATCGAAACCGCCGCAACTACATACTTTGAACAGCAGAAGAATGATCTATTGGATGTTCTTGCCGCTTCTTTGGTAAACGAATATATAACCGTTGAACAAGCTGATCAAATTCGCACATTTGTTGCCGGAGATAAAGAAGCACTCATGCCAGGCACGATCAGGACAGCTCAGAGACGTATCGAGAATTTTAGTAAGGATAACAGTGAAACGGTTGACCGTGCGATTGCCGGCCTTGCTGGACCAATGAGAGGTGTTAACACAATCTTGGATAATCATGCTAATTTGAGGGCTGAACATGGGGAAGAGATCGATCGATTTGAGGCAGATTATAAGCGTCTCAGTTTGGCAACAAGATTGCATGACCTTAACGATATCATTGAATTCCGAAGCCATATTCTGACTTTCCAAGATACGTTATTGACCTATATCAATCAGGACGATGAATACAGTGCAGATAGAACAGGACCTCGGCGACCGCACGAAGATCAGGCAGATAGAAATACAGGTGATTTTACAGCTCAGCAGGAGTTATTACACAAAGAACCTTCCATGGCTTTTGAAATGTTTAAAGAGCGCTACAGCGATAAAGTTGCGCTTACTTTGGCACGCTATCCAGAGAATGTGACGCATGTAACCGAAGTCAAATATGACAGTGAAAAAAGGGAATTCGATGTTTTCTTAAGAATTGAACAAACTGGTAATCAAACAGTCACTATTTTGCAGGAACCAAAAGTCCGACTCGCAGAAGCTGTGACCTTGATGCGTCGTTGGTCACAAGCTACAAGCACCCCTGGACAAAAATTCTAAAAAAGTTACAGAACTTTCCCTTATCCTATGCTTGCTCCATCGCTTATTATGCGATAGAATCTATGAAGCTTTAGCTCATAGATAGGGTAACTGGGAATGGCTGAATTCATCCACGTCCATGGGGCGCGGCAACATAACCTCAAGAATATCAATGTCAAAATTCCCCGCGATAAATTAGTGGTCATCACGGGCCTGAGTGGTTCCGGCAAATCTAGCCTCGCGTTTGACACCATCTATGCCGAAGGCCAGCGCCGGTATGTGGAATCGCTTTCGTCCTATGCACGTCAATTCCTGGGCGTGATGGACAAACCCGATGTCGACCGCATTGATGGACTGAGCCCGGCGATTTCGATTGACCAGAAATCCACCTCGCACAATCCGCGTTCCACAGTGGGGACAGTTACCGAAATTTATGATTATCTGCGGCTCCTGTACGCGCGCATTGGCCACCCGCATTGCCCGAGTTGCGGTCGTGAAATCACCCAGCAAACGCAGCAACAGATTGTGGATCAGATTATGGACATGCCAGTCGGCGTCAAGTTTATGGTCATGGCTCCGATTGTCATGGATCGCAAAGGGACGCACGAAGGTGAATTCCAGAAAGCCCGTCAACAGGGCTTTGTCCGTGCCCGCATTGATGGTGCGGTACGGGATTTAGATGAAGAATTGAATCTGGACAAGAACCTCAAACACACGATTGAAATCGTCGTGGATCGATTGGTCGCGCCCGAAAAAACGGCGGATCCGGTTGCTCTGGATGACTATCGCCGTCGGCTCGCGGATTCGATCGAAGCTTCGCTCAAAATGACTGATGGTGTGATTGTGATCGCCAAGGTGCACGACAAGGCGGGCAAGACGGTTTTTGAAGATGTCCTGTATTCCGAACATTTTGCCTGCGTCTACTGCGGCGTTAGCTTGCCCGAACTTTCACCGCGCATGTTTTCGTTCAACAGTCCGCACGGGGCTTGCCCGATTTGTACTGGACTTGGCAGCCAGATGGTGGTGGACCCGGAACTGGTGATTCCGAACAAAGAATTAACCTTGGCCGAAGGTGCGATTTTACCCTGGAGCCGTACCGACAAATCGTATTCGTGGTACACGGCACTGCTCAAGGAAGTGGGGAAGCGGCACAAATTTTCGATCAACGATCCGATCAAAAAACTCAAACCCGATCACATCAAGGTGATTCTCGAGGGCGACCATCAGGAATATTCCGTCACCATGAAGACGCGCAACGGCCGCGAATACAGCTATGATGTGGTTTACGAAGGTGTCATTTCCAATCTGGGCCGCCGGCTCAAGGAAACGACATCCGAATACGTGCGCGGCGAAATTGAAAAGTTCATGACCATGTTACCCTGTTCCGAGTGCCACGGGCAGCGCCTCAAAAAAGAAGTCCTGGGCGTCACCGTGGGTGGCAATAATATTTCAGAACTGACCGACCAGTCCGTAGTCAATGGACTGAGCTGGGTAACCTGTCTGCGTGACCGCAAAGGCAACTTATGCTCGGAACCGCTGTCGTCCAAAGAAAAAGAAATTTCTGAGCCCATTCTCAAAGAAGTGATCGCACGTCTTCAGTTCCTAAGTTCGGTGGGCTTGAATTACCTGACCCTGAGCCGCAGTGCCAATACCTTGTCAGGTGGGGAATCCCAGCGCATTCGGCTCGCGACGCAGATTGGTTCTGGCCTGAGCGGCGTCTTGTACGTACTGGATGAACCATCGATTGGTTTGCATCAGAAGGACAACGACCGGCTGCTGGTCACCATGCGCAATTTACGCGATTTGGGCAATACACTGCTTGTCGTGGAGCATGACGAAGACACGATCCGTGCGGCCGACTGGGTGATTGATATTGGCCCGGGTGCTGGCGAAAACGGTGGCAATCTGGTGGACGAAGGCACGCCAGACCACATTGCCCAAAGTGACAAATCGCTGACCGGCCAGTACATTTCCGGACGCAAACAAGTCCCGTACCCAAGCAAACGGCACAGCATCAACCCGCGTCGGGTGTTGGAAATCAAAGGCGCCACCGAAAATAATCTAAAAAATATCGACGTCCGTTTTCCACTGGGCAACTTTATTGCCATTACCGGCGTCTCCGGCTCGGGCAAAAGCACGTTGATTCAGGAAATTTTGCACAAAGCGTTAGCCAAAGTCCTTTATCGATCCAAGGAAAAACCTGGCAAACATACCGCACTTGAGGGCATTCACCTGATCGACAAAGTCATCGATATTGACCAGTCACCGATTGGCCGCACGCCGCGTTCCAACCCGGCGACTTATACGGGTGCCTTTACCTACATCCGCGACCTTTTTACCCAGCTTCCCGAAGCTCGCATCCGTGGCTACAAAGCGGGACGCTTTAGCTTCAACGTCAAAGGCGGACGCTGCGAAGCCTGCCGCGGCGATGGCATTATCAAGATTGAAATGCATTTTCTGCCTGATGTGTACATCACCTGTGAGGTTTGTGGCGGTCACCGTTATAACCGTGAAACGCTTGAAATCCTCTACAAAGGCAAAAGCATTGCCGAAATCCTCGATATGACCGTCGAACAAGCCTATGACTTTTTCACCAACATCCCCGCCATTCGTGAGAAGCTGCTGACTTTGCAGGACGTTGGCCTGGGCTATGTTCGCCTTGGTCAGGCTGCCACAACTCTTTCAGGTGGGGAAGCGCAGCGTATCAAGCTCGCCCGTGAGCTCAGCAAACGTTCTACAGGCAAAACCGTTTACTTGCTGGATGAACCTACGACTGGATTACACTTTGCCGACGTCGAGAAACTCCTTGGCGTGCTGTCGCGCCTGGTGGACAAGAAAAACACGATCATCGTGATCGAACACAACCTCGACGTGATCAAAAACGCCGACTACGTCATTGACCTGGGCCCGGATGGCGGCTCCGACGGCGGGCGCATCGTGGCGCAGGGAACGCCGGAACAGATTGCCGAGACTAAGGGATCTTATACGGGGGAATACCTGAAAAAGGTGCTGCGGAGCAAATAATTTGACTTTTTTGGGGTGAATTGGGCAAGAGTCCTGGTCTGACGACCGGGACTCTTTTTTATACATTTGAAGCTGGGGTAATGCCGACCCTAGTCAAAACTCATAAAATTTGATACAATATATAGATTTAGTAATTCACATAAAAATTAAAAAGTTATAAAAACAAAAAAGGAGAAAAAATGGCAATGAGTGATTTGGGGATGGACCCACGTTTATTTGGAGCTGATGTCCCAGAGCAGGTACAGCCAGTTGAAAGACAACCGGCGATTAGACAGGAAGTTCAAGAACAGGCGGATACCCCTGTAGAACAACGGTCTGAACAGCCTGAGACAGCAAAGGAAGCATATTTGGCTTCCGTCGAAAGTGGCAGACAGCGTATTGCTGGGTGGAAAAACCGCTTTCAAGCATTTAGGGCGAAAGTTAGCGGTACTGTTCGAAAAGTACCAGATAAAGTAATAGAAGTTGGAGCAGCAATGCTTGGCTCAGATTTGCGCCAGTTTGCTGGACGCAAAGTGAATGAAGGGATAACAGCTGCAGGTGATGGATTAAATCAGTTTAAAGATGGTTTTGTCTCTAGTGCGAAGGAAGGAATTCATAGTGATGTGGAAACAGTCAAAACAGTTGCTCGTGATGTCCGTGATGGAGTAGTTGGTTTTAAAGATGCACGCGTCGGCGAGCTTCATGGAACAGTAGCAACAGCAAAAACGACAGCGCGTAACGTCCGTAATGATGTCGTCGGTTTTAAAGACGCACGTGTCGGCGAACTTCATGGCACGGTAGAAACAGCAAAAACGACAGCCCGTAATGTCCGTAATGATGTCGTCGGTTTTAAAAATGCACGTGTCGGCGAACTTCATGGAACAGTAACAACGGCAAAAACGACAGCACGTAATGTCCGTGATGGCGTTGTAAGTTTCAAAGATACTCGCCTTGATGAACTCCAAGGAACTGTAGAAACGGCAAAAACAACAGCTCGAAACGTCCGTGATGGAGTAGTAGATTTCAAAGATGCACGCATTGGCGAACTCCAAGGAACCGTTGAATCAATAAAGAAGACTGCCGCAGATGCCCCCGAAAATGTCAAAGAATTTGTCGAAAAAGCTGTAGATCAAGCCAATGTATTATTGAATCAACTCGATGTTTCAATCTTGGAAGCGCAAAAACAATTCAATGAGTCTGCCAAAGCAACTGGTAACAGCATGCGCACCGGTGTGGAAAATACAATTAATGGCGCCAAAGCAAGTGTTGCCAGTCGAGCCAGGAAAGTTTGGGATGGCATATTGGCTTCAACTATTGATAAGGTAGCAACTGATAAGCTTGCTGAAAGAGTCGCCGAGCTCGTAAATGCTAGCAATCAAAGAAAGGCCAATCTTCAAAAATCTTCTACTCAATTAAGTGAGTAATATATTTATAATAATTAGTAATAGAGGTTGATATGACTGTTCATCAATTGACAAAACTTGTCGAAGAATCGGATTTAGGTGATGTTGTCAAAAAGAAATGTTTACATACCATTAATAAACATGGTGTTACTCCAGAAACTAAACATATGGTAAAACTGGCGTTGGATGACGCAGCGCATGATGAAGAGGAGTACATCACAGTGATGAAAACATGCCTCAAGGTTGTCACGGATTCTGTTGATCAAATCGAAGAGAAAAGTGTACAAATGCAGCATAACTTAGTGACCACAATGATGAATGCGGAAGAACACCTTGTCGTTTTGGAAAATCTTATCCAAGAACAACTTCAACCATCCAATGCTCAATCACCGACTGTATAAATTTTGTGATTATTGTTAAGTTTGAATTTTAAAAAAGGCGCCTGTCATAAGGCGTCTTTTTTGATCATCATTAGTTGGACTTGTGTTGCCTTGCCTTGATCTCTTTTTCAAACCCCCTATCCGTCGGGTGGTAATACTTCCGTCCCTTGAGTGATTCTGGCAAATGATCCTGCTCAACTTTGGCGTCTGCGTAGTCGTGGGCGTATTTGTAACCCTTGCCGTAATCCAAATCCTTCATCAGTTTGGTTTCTGCATTGCGGATGACCAGTGGCACGGGTTCGTTCATGGTGTTGTAAACATCGCGTTGGACGGCTTGGTATGCCGCATACAAAGCGTTGCTCTTGGGCGCAGTGGCGAGGTACACAACGGCCTGTGCGAGGGCAAGTGAGCATTCGGGCATGCCAATGAAGTGACAGGCTTGCTGGGCAGCCATCGCCAGCTGCAGCCCCTGTGGCGCAGCCAGGCCGACATCCTCGGACGCAAAGCGAATGACGCGTCGGGCAATATATAGGGGGTCTTCGCCAGATTCCAGCATACGGCCCATCCAGTAGAGTGCACCATCCGGGTCACTGTCACGCATGGATTTGTGTAGGGCTGAGATGAGGTTGTAATGCTCTTCTCCGGCCTTGTCGTACAAAATCGTCTTGTTTTGCAGCACTTCTTTGACATCGTCGTGGGTCGCAGACTTTTTGCCCTTGGCCGCGAGGTGCAGTGCCAGCACTTCCAGTGTGTTGAGCGCAATGCGTGCATCGCCGTCGCTGAATGTCGCCACTTGTTCCAAAGTTTCGCGGTTGAGCTCCATCGCCATGTTACCCAAGCCACGCTCCTTGTCATCGAGCGCCCGCGCCATCAGTGTAACCAGCGAGTCAAGCTTGAGCGGTTTGATCACGAGCACTCGCGTGCGGGAAAGCAGAGCGCTGATCACCTGAAAAGACGGGTTTTCGGTCGTAGCCCCAATCAGTATGATCGTGCCGTTTTCGACATAGGGCAGGAATGCGTCCTGCTGGGCTTTGTTGAAGCGGTGAATTTCATCAATGAACAAAATCGTTTTCTCGCCACTCAAGGCCTTGTTGGTTTCGGCTTCCTTCATCACGTCGCGTACTTCCTTAATCCCCGACACCACGGCGCTGAATTTGATGAAGCGGGCATGGGTGTGGTGGGCAATAAGTTGCGCGATCGTCGTCTTGCCACTTCCCGGTGGTCCCCAAAATATGAGCGAGCTCACCTGGTCCTGTTCGATCATGTGGAGCAACACTTTGCCCGGCCCCAGCAAGTGCTCCTGACCCATGACTTCGTCCGGTGTCTGTGGCCGCATGCGGTCGGCGAGAGGGGAGGAAGTGGATGGTTGATGTGAAGAATTAGCTTTAACCATGGCAATCGGCCTTTAATACATTGTGGCACGATTATAATTCGTTACTCCCCATAATCCAAACGGACCCCTAAACCATTGACCAATCCTTAAACCAGGCTTAAAATTAATGCCTGAACTTATCAGGCGAAAAGACAATTTTGTCAAAAAGCAAATATAATGAATCAAACTTAGGGAATGGATTTATTATGTGGGTCTATGTTTGTAACGTATTTATGTGAATACAATATAAAAATGTCAGGGTGGGGGTGGCGAAGATCTAGAACAGAATTTTTTACCATATGGAGAGAGCATGATTGTTGTTTCTTTTTTTGCAATTGTGTATCTGTGTTCATTAGTCACTTACACTCTGACACGCAACTTAAAAAGTCGTTCTTCATGGTATCTATTTCTGGCAACAATTATTGTTTCTTTTGAATTAATTATTCTACATATTTACAATAAAACAGTAAGTCAATCTTTTCTAATTTTGTTGAACAAAGTTGATTGGTTATGTATTGTTTTGGCACAAATTTTTATATTTATGATGGCATTTAGTATTGCATTAGAGAGACGGTTGCGCGTACGGACTGAGCTCGTGATTTTTGTCACGATCGTTTGTCCGGTTATGATTATTGAATTCGGTTTGCATGTCTTTACAAATATATTTATTCACTATAATCAATCAGCACTACGAATTCTTGGACCACTAAAATGGCAATTTCCTGTCACACCATTGGTGCTTTGTTATTCATTTGTTTCTTTGCTAAATGCTTTGTTAACGTTTGAAATTATATACAAATTGTATCGCCATACTAACGGGTTGGAAAAAAGTAAGGCAAAATGGTTAATCGTGACGTTTGGAGCCCTGGCAGTGCCTCTGGTATTTTTTGCCCTTAGTTATTCATATATCCATTTAATGAGTGAAGGTGAGTTAGTGTGGAATGATGCTAAGGCTGTAATTGTATATGAATTGTTTTTCTATATTACAGCTATTTGTTTTTCTTTTGCTGTTTTACGATACAAATTGTTCTTTGAAGAGGGCCACACATCACTGCGTGAATTTATTCAATTTTTGATCCGGATTGGGGTTTGGGCTATTGTGATAACGGCCTTTAGCATTGTTGGGCTTTATGCTGTACCGAATGAGGGGCGATCAGAGTACTTTATTTTAACATTTCCTATTCTCTCGATATTGGCACAATCTACTGATCCAATACTTAAGGATTCGATGTCTACCTTTTTTAGGTCTGGTAAGGTTGATCTTCCGACAGTTCAGAGCCAACATATCGCCAAAGCATTACGCGACTACACTAATTTAACGAATTTGATGGCGAATTCATTACTCGGCTTAAACTGCATGAAAGTTGGTAAATCATCAGGCGGAGGCGACCGTGTGGAGCATTTTCGTGCGATTCTAGATAGATTAATTGTATGCTTTGAACCTAAATCAACTGAACAAACACGTAGTTTTGCCCGCCTCAAATTCGAAATTCTCCGCATGATGGCCTACGAAGGCGCCACTGACGAACAAATCATGTGGGATCTGGGCTTCGAGCCGGACAGCGACTTCTGGGCCAAGCGCAATGGCGACATCGCCCGCAAACCGCGTTTTCCCTACACCGGCAAAGGCGACTACGGCGCCACATCTCGCGCTTCTTTTAAACGGCTCAAGTCCCAGGCGATCGAAGATGTGCGGTGGCGGCTGGAAGAAATGGAAAAGCGGGAAAATAAAGCCTAAGCAACCCAGAACTGTCAAATTAATCCTTGACGTATGCAGGTTCAGTTTTTATAATTAGCACCTTCTTAACCGGCATTATCTGTGGAGATTATTTTGACCGATTTGCAAACAAACAACGCAAACCCATTTAGTGTTCTGATCGTCGAAGATGACAAATATCTGCAGGAAATATTACAGCAACGGTTTAAAACCGCAGGATACAAGCTTTGGATGACGGATCGCGGGGACATGGGGCTAAGTTTGGCCCGTGAGCACAACCCGGATGTTATTTTACTGGATCTGATGCTTGCCAATTTAAACGGTATCGAGGTTCTGGAGCAGCTCAAAGGGGGACAGATAACCCAGCACATTCCGGTGGTGATTGTGACCAATATGGACAGTTCGATGACCAAAGCTCGGGCCATAGAGAAGGGCGCTGATCTGTTTCTGCCAAAATATCTATTTACACCAGTCGAGATCGAACAAAAGGTGTGGAATTTATTGAATCCAGTCAACGCTCAGGATGGCTCTCTGACGCCAACAAAATAAAATCAAAAAGTATTTAAAGAATTTCGATGAAAACCCTTGACACATTAAGCTTACACTGTTAAATTATAACTCGCGTCTTGAGGAATCAACTTGAGGCGAACAAGCATTCTTTGCTCTTTAACAATCAAAAAGTGATAGGAATTGAGGACATCAAATCGTCATCGTTCAGCAATGGACGATGACACAATCATATTGAGCTTTTTGGAGGTACGTAAGTACCCCAACAAACTTCTTTTCGAAGAGTTTGATCCTGGCTCAGGTTTAACGCTGGCGGCATGCCTCATACATGCAAGTCGAACGAGAATCGGTCGCAAGGCCGAGGACAGTGGCGTCCGGGTGAGTAACACGTAGGAACCTACCCTAAAGTGGGGGATAGCTCGCCGAAAGGCGAGGTAATACCGCATATGTTTAACACATCGGAGGTTAGATAATTTATATCGTCTAATCAAAAATGTGTTAAGTAAAGCTTCGGCGCTTTAGGAGGGGCCTGCGGCCCATTAGCTAGTTGGTGGGGTAAAGGCCTACCAAGGCCATGATGGGTAGCTGGTCTGAGAGGATGATCAGCCACACTGGCACTGACAACGGGCCAGACTCCTACGGGAGGCAGCAGTAGGGAATTTTCCACAATGGGCGAAAGCCTGATGGAGCAATGCCGCGTGGAGGATGAAACATTTCGGTGCGTAAACTCCTTTTATTTGGGACGAGAAAAGACGGTACCAGATGAATAAGCATCGGCTAACTACGTGCCAGCAGCAGCGGTAATACGTAGGATGCAAGCGTTAACCGGAATTATTGGGCGTAAAGCGCGCGTAGGCGGTTTCGAAAGTCTGTTGTTAAAGGCTCGCGCCCAACGTGAGTTCTGCAATGGATACTTCGAGGCTAGAGTACATGAGGGGTAGACGGAATTCCCGGTGTAGCGGTAAAATGCATTGATATCGGGAGGAACACCAGAAGCGAAGGCGGTCTACTAACATGTTACTGACGCTCAGGTGCGAAGGCTAGGGTAGCGAAAGGGATTAGATACCCCTGTAGTCCTAGCTGTAAACTGTGGATATTAGGCATTAGGAGTATCGACCCTTCTAGTGCCGCAGCTAACGCGTTAAATATCCCGCCTGGGGAGTACGGTCGCAAGACTAAAACTCAAAGGAATTGACGGGGGTCCGCACAAGCAGCGGAGCGTGTGGTTTAATTCGATGCAACACGAAGAACCTTACCCAGACTTGACATCCAAGGAATCTTGCAGAAATGCAGGAGTGCCCGCAAGGGAGCCTTGAGACAGGTGCTGCATGGTTGTCGTCAGCTCGTGCCGTGAGGTGT
>CAISZI010000041.1 GCA_903889905.1 Candidatus Wirthbacteria bacterium | reverse complement strand
CCCTCATTGATAAAGAAAAACTACAACTCGATCGATGAAATGTATCAAATCGATCCCAACTACCAACGCATGGACGAGAAAAATACTGTGTTCAATAGGGCTGTCTGGGATTCACCCATTGCACCCCCACAGGGTGTATTCATGAGTTTTTTTGCCAAGTTTCAGAATTGGGTTCCCATGCCTCAAAGGGGGGAACCGGGTTACGCACCCTATGATCATGCTCTGAGCCTGGCAGCCTGGTCTGGGCATGATATCGGAGCTCCATTGGGCGCGGTAGGAGTACGCAGTTCAGGGCCGCTCACCGATTGGAACCGTTACACCAATCCAACTGCAACTGAACGTTATGAATTTTCCAGCAACGATGAGGCTGCCAGGATCGTAAAACGGGCTGCGTCTTTTCTGGGTGCTGACCTGGTAGGAATTGCTCCGTATGATGAACGCTGGACCTACAGCAAATGGTTTGATATGCGCCCTGCTCTTTTTGAGAACAAGGATCCAGTTCACGAAGATGCTATTCTTCCATTCAAACCCAAGACAGTCATTGCGATGGCTTTTGAGATGGATAACGACGCACTTAGAGCATTTGGTCAATTGAACGAATCTGCCACTGGTCGGGAATATTCCCACATGGCAGAGACCGGCTCAAAAGTGGCAGTTTTCTTGAACTTCCTTGGATATAAGGCAATCCCTGCAGGAAATGACACTGGTCTCAGCATACCCATTGCAATTCAGGCTGGGTTGGGTGAACTAGCTCGCATGGGCACCTTGGTTACTGAAAAATATGGCTCACGAGTCCGGCTGGCAAAGGTCTATACCGACTTGGAGATGACAACTGATAAACCGAAATCTTTTGGCGTTTGGGATTTTTGCAAGCGGTGTAGAAAATGTGCTGACCTTTGCCCAGCCGGAGCGATCAGCAAAGCGGATGCCCCCACCAAAGATCCCAATACCGGCTCAAAATCGAGCCACCCAGGTGTGACCAAATGGTATCAAAACAATGAACGCTGCTTCACTCAATGGGAACGCAATGGCGCAGCCTGTGGAGTATGTCTGACGGTCTGCCCGTACAACAAGTTGGACACTTGGAACCATGAGCTTGCCAAAACCTTGGTTTCCGTACCGGTTGGCCGCGATATTGCCCGCCAGCTTGATGATCTCTTCGGCTATGGCAAAGCAGATCCTCAAAATGCAACTTACTTCTGGAATGAGAAAAAATAAAAGGAGACCATGATGAATGCGAAGAAAATCACCGCGATCGTCCTCCTGACTCTGTTCGTACTCAGCTTTCCACTCGCATTGACGATTTCCAACCTGGGTAGCATCCTGTTTAGTCAGAATAAAGTAACTGACCTGATTGTCACAAATCTGGTTTCCGATAAAGCATTGCCCAGTCTTATCAAGGAGATCACAATACTGGAAACCGAACATGGTGCATTGAACAAACTGTTTGATAACCGGATGTTAATGAATGTACTTAGCGGTATTCAAAGTAACGAATGGGTTGAATTGTTCAATGTGGTGCTGCCGGAAAAAGATCGAGTTGGTTTGGTGGACAATATTACTGCAGGCTTGTTTGCATGGTTTGAAAACAGCCAGCCTTACCCGGAAATCACCATTCAGGTCAGTCCGATCATAACCAGGTTAGACAACAATCTCCCAAAAGTTGCAGCCTGGATCTTTAGGACCTTCCATGTTCCAGCTTGCGACGCAACAACGATTGCTCGCTACCAAGCTGGCAATTTTGGAACCGACCCACAGGCTCTGATCACTTGCACGCCTCCGGAAGATCTGAAAACTAGTGTTATCGCTGGCACGGTAACCGCGATTCAAGCCACTCTGTCCAAACAAGCCCCTCCAGCCGAGATCAACCTGGCGCAAGAATTAGGTAAACAAATGCCCCCTGAACAAATGCTGGCCCAAAAAGCCAAGGTAAATCAGGTTCACACGCTTTCCCTATTCTTGTGGATAGTACCTGTGGTGTTCTTTCTTATCGCAATTGCACTAACTGTCCGTTCTTTAAAAGGACTCATTACCTGGGTCCAGTGGCCGTTCTTTGCTGTTGGAGCCTTGGGCAGCTACCTGGCTCTACGCATCGGCAATCCGACACCGCTCATTACCAATTT
>CAISZI010000040.1 GCA_903889905.1 Candidatus Wirthbacteria bacterium | reverse complement strand
TTTGCCGCCATGCGCGCCAGTCGCGATCACCAGATCTACTTTTTCCACTCGGCTGGGATCGAAGTTGGGCATAGCTTTGATGCGATAACGCCGGAGAATATCGTCGGTGATGAACTTCGCCTCGCTGTCACTACCTGAGACTTTTTTGCCCATTTGTTTGGCTATCACCGCGAGCGAGGTCATACCCACGCCCTTGATGCCCATGAAATGAATACGATTTAGTTTTTTGAGGTCCAGGTCGTAGATCATTCTCCGCCTTTGTCCGCAAAGCTACCTTCGCGCCAGAGTTGTAGCACAAAGGCGCACTCTGGCGTTATGTTCAAGGCTTTTTGGTCATGCAGCCGCATGAGTTCATCCCGACGAAAAAACTTCACGTTCTGCACTTCGGTTGTATTAAAAGAAAATGGACCGTTATCAATCGCCCTAAAAAAAGTATCCATTTCTCTTTCATTGCCAAAATCCATAATGCGTTTAGCGACAAAGTGCAAAGCAAGATGATTAATACCAAGCTCTTCCTGTAATTCCCGTTGTGCAGCAACAATATAGTCTTCATTGGGCGAAACGTGACCACCGCAGGCCACGGCCCAGTAATTTGGAAATAAATCTTTGGTCGAACTGCGTTGCTGCAAAAGCATATCGCCTTGGCTGTTTTGAATAATCACACCAATGGAACGGTGCAAATGCTCACGACTGGCGTGGCATTCTGCCCTCGTTTTATAGGCAAGAATGTTGTCCTGCTCATCCACCACCACGAACAATTCCTGCTGATCGTCGGTTGTCTTCATTTTGGTTTACCCGCATTGGTCAGTTAGCTCTTACCACTCGGCAAAAATATCCCCAGGACTTCTTTGACCACACCTTTGGCCACATCGCGTACCAGGCCAGTTTTTTTGTCCACATAGTCGAGTTTGATCTTGAGGTGGTTATCCGGATTCTCAACTTCAAGCGCGTCCACCAGGATGACTCCCACCCGATTGATGGTAAAGGTAATTTCAATACCACGGCTATCCAGCTTGGATCGTACCAGCAGTCCGGAGACAACAAATTCACCCAACTTGGTGTTGTGCGCGGCGACCGGATGCTCGCCCTTGAAACACACGACCTTGATCATTTTCTGAAAGTCTTCAATGGGAAAATAACGTTTGGTAAAACTAAGCGGCACGCGTGAGCCCTGGGGCAAAATCGGGCTGAACATGCCGACGCGGCCTTCGATCACCGCTTCAATGCCGAAACTTTCGGAGGTAACCAAATAGCCTTCGTTGTCTTTTTTGAGTTTGATCGAAGGCAGTTTTTGTTTGGTGTCGACGACCATGATGGCGCGCTGGTTGGGGGCATGCGCGCTATCAACTTCACGTTGCGGTTTGGCGTTATTGTCCATGCGGTTGTGCATTATTGGGTTGGAACGACGATGGTATTAGAGGCCGGCGTGGTCGCAACATTTTCAATTTTGACCGTGTTCATGACATCATTAACGATAATTTTTTGGATCACATCCATGCCACTGGTTACTTGACCAAATACAGTATATTTGCCGTCCAGACTGGGCTGGTCCGAGGTGGTCACAATAAAGAACTGGCTGGTGTTTGTATTCGGGCCGCTGTTGGCCATGGCGACGGAACCGACGGTGAGTTTGCGCGACTGTACAGTCGTAAGATAAGCATATTTGTCCACGTTTTCATACAAAGCCATCAGCGACTGATTGGCATATTGAGTCATGACGGCATCGGTGTAGACATTGGGATTCATCTGTTTGAGCCAGGTAGCGTTGTCTTTGACAAGTTGCTTGTCCAAGCCAAGCGATACCGCGTTGATTTCATCTGCAAATGGTTTGTTCCAGATACTGTTACCGCCTGTGCCATCCCCTTTGGGATCGCCCCCCTGGATCACAAATTTATCGACAACGCGGTGAAATTTGAGGCCGTCATAAAATTTATTCGTCGTTAACCGGACGAAATTTTCTACTGTATTCGGTGCACTCGCTGGGTACAGCGCGATGACAATATCACCTTTGGTGGTGCTGATGCGCGCGGTAGCTTTTTGGTAAGGTGTCATGTCAATGTGGCTGTCGGCGGTTGACGCTGGTGGCGTGGACTTAGCGGGAGCAGGATGGTTGGCAGCCCAGAAAATGCCAATTCCGCCTACGAAAACCACAGTGCACGTCGCCGCGAGAACAATCAGCAGCGTTTTCCAGTTGGTTGGCATGTTTTATTCCTATAATGGGTCTTGAGGCAGTATAACAAACTGCCAGGCAGCTTTAAAGATGTTCTCCGAATGCAACTTCCTGCAATTTGACCTGACGTTCACCCGTTGCGGCATCGGCAGCATAGATTGCCAGCCGGTCCACGCGGCAAACCGTTTTAAAATTGTCGGCAATGCGGTCAAATTCTGACTTTTCCGCCAGAAATGATTTGCGGGCGCCAATGCGTGCCAGGGTAAGATGTGGCGTAAAAGGCTTGTGTTCGGCTTTTTCCTGATAAAACCGCAATTCATCATGGACAAAAATACCCAGTTGTTCAAGTTCGGGCCTGGATGCCATATCCAGCCATGCCACACGTGGGTATCGTTCTGTGCCAAAATAGCGAATGCCGCCGATGGTCAGTTCAAATGGAGCACAGGTTGAGGCGAAAATCTTTACTTTTTCCCAGATTTTGGGCAGTTTTTCATCACGGAAATTACCAAAATACATCAGCGTCACATGGGGTGCGTCAGCCTTCTGGAATTTAACCGAAGGTTTTAACGTTTTCAGGCTGTCCTGGAGTTTGGAAAATTCCTTGACCTGTTTGGGTGGGAGCGGAATGGCGAGAAAACAACCGTTGATCATAGTGTACCGTTTAAACTCGAATTATCTCACGACCAGGCGGAGGGATTGTACTTCATTTTTGTTCAAAGTGCGAAAATCGCCATCGGGCAGATCCCCCAGCTGCAAATAGCCGATCTGGGTGCGTTTGAGGGCAATGACAAAGCGGCGCATCATTTTAAACATGCGTCGTAAATGGCGTTTTTTGCCTTCCCTCAGACCGCAGGAAACAACCGACTCACTGCCGCTGATGCGCTTGGCTTTAATCCAGGCACAAGCGAGCAATTCTTCGCCTTCAACGACGCCTTCTTTCATCTGTTTGATCTGGGCAAAAGTCAGCGCACCTTTGATATGCACTTCATAGGTTTTGACAATGCCGATCGACGGATGTGTCAGATCATGCAAAAGTTCGCCATCATTGGTGAGCAGCATCAGCCCGCAGCTATCCTTGTCCAGCCGGCCGCAAATGTCCAGGTCTTCGACTCCCGCCTGCTTTTTGGCCAGATAGTCATAAACCGTTTCCACGCCGCCCTGGCTTACACGTGAAGAAAGGATGCCGGCAGGTTTGTTGAAAATGACAAAACGGGGTTCGGGTTTGATGTTGGACAGCTCAGTTCCACTGACCACAATCTTGTCTTTGCTCGCGTTGACCTGCGTCCCCATTTCTGTGACCAAAATGCCATTCACGGTGACTTTGCCAGCCGCAATCAGCACATCGGCCTGACGGCGTGAGGCAAAACCGGAATTTGCTATAAATTTATTGAGCCGAATTGTTTTGATCATAGTGACTTAAAATAGCCGCACAGCATCGGCCTGCGGCTATTTTCCCAATTATCGTATTTAGTTTACTAACCCTTTTGCTTACGCTGCGTGCGAGTGGCTTTGTAAAGTTTCTTGAGTTTATGCTTACGCATTTTTTTTCTTCTCCATTTTTTCACGCTACCCACAGTTTTGATTCCTCCAAAATGTTCTAAAGCACGTAGATAATAGCATTAATGCCAAATCGTTGCAATGACAAGGTCAGGCCAATATGCTTCAGGATTTGCGGACCCATTTGGGGCCGGTAGCGGTATCTTCGACGACAACGCCAAATTCCTTGAATAGTTGATCGCGGAGCTCGTCCGATCGTCTGAAATCCTTGTTGCGGCGGGCTTCCACACGTTCTTGCACCAGTGCTTCGATGGCTGTTTGCTCACCGGTTGAAGACGTAACTTGAGCATCTGGGATTTCGCCTTTGTCCAGTTGCAAACCCAACACCCGATCAAAATCGAGCAATGTCGCCAATTTGGCTCCAGCATCTACTTGCCCATCTTTGCTCAAATCCCAGACGACCGAAAGCGCCTGCGGGAGATTGAGATCATCCTCAATAGCAGTGACAAAACGGTCAGCGTAAACTGGCAAAACAGTCGCCGGCATGGTTGAGGCCATCAATTCAGCAGTAATTTTACGTAATTTTTTAAACGCAACCGCCGCACCACCGAGGGCTTCCCAGGTGAAATTCTGTTTGGAACGGTAATGGGCATTGAGATAAAAATAACGCAAGGCAAGTGGATTAAAACCTTTTTGGATAATATCCTGGAGTGTATACGCATTGCCAAGGCTTTTGCCCATGCGTCCGCCATCAATTTGCAGAAATTCATTATGCAACCAGACACGACACATAGGCACACCCAAAGCGGCTTCGGTTTGTGCAATTTCATTTTCATGGTGAACGGCGATGTGATCAACACCACCGGTATGAATATCAAATGGTGCGCCAAGGTACGCCGTACTCATGGCCGAACACTCGATGTGCCAGCCAGGAAAACCCTTGCCCCAGGGGGACTCCCATTCCATGGCGTGATTGGGTTGATTGATCTGCCACAAGCGAAAATCCGCGGGATGATGCTTGTCCGGATCAACATGGACATCTTCGCGCGCTCCAACCAGTTTGTCTTCCAGTTTTTGCCCCGAAAGCTCGCCATACCTGGCGAATTTGGCGGTATCAAAATAGACTGCCTGTTTGGTGATGTAGGTATAACCTTTGGTTTCCAGTTGCTGGATCATGGCAATTTGCTGTGCGATATGATCCGTGGCGCGCGGCATCACGTCAGGCAGCTCACAATTGAGGACAACCAATCCTGCGACAAAATCATCAATATAGAACTGCGCCACTTCCCAAACGGTTTTACCCGTTTTGCGAGCCGTTTTTTCCAGACGATCTTCTCCCAGCTCATTGTCGGTGATATCGGATGGTCCCGTCTGCAGTTTCTGTTCTTCGGTCATGGTCATGTGCCCGACATCCGTCAAATTCATGACCTGCTTCACCTGGTATCCGGAATATTGCAAGGTTCGTTTGAGGATATCGTCAAAGACAAAAGCACGCCAGTTTCCCACCGTGGGAAAATCATAAACAGTTGGCCCACAGTTATAAACCGTAACCTGTGAACTGCGCAGGGGCTTAAATAATTCTTTACGCCTGGTGAGCGTATTGACCAAGGAAAGAGCCATAATCATTCCTCCAAAACTTAGGAAAAATCACGTCGGTTGCTAAGCGCGCTGGACAAAGTCACTTCATCGGCATACTCGAGGTCGCCACCTACGGGTAATCCACGCGCGATACGGGTAATCCGGGCACCACAGGGTTGCAGCAATTTGGCGAGGTAAAGTGCTGTGGTTTCCCCTTCCATGGTTGGGTTGGTGGCGAGGATAACCTCGTGCGGTGGCGTGGCCTGGACGCGGGCATGCAAAGCTTCAATTTTGAGGTGTTCTGGCCCGACACCGTTAATCGGTGAAATTTCGCCATGCAGCACATGATACAGGCCCTTGAAATCACCGGTTCGCTCTAACGCCACAATGTCCAGCGGGTCACTGACGACGCAGATCGAACCATGATCGCGTCCGTTTGCACTGCAAAGCGGACACGGATCTTCTTCTGTAATATTAAAGCAAATGCGACAAAACCGGGTTTTGAGTTTAATATCGGTAAGCGCACTGGCCAGTTGATTAGACCGGATTTCAGGGGCACGCAATAAATGAAACGTCAACCGCGCCGCCGTTTTGGGGCCAATTCCCGGCAGTTTGCTGAGTTCATCGATCAGATTTTGGATGCTGGGTGGCAGACGATACTGGGAAATCATGTCAGTCCCGGAATATTCATGCCTCCGGTGACTGCGGCCAGGTCTTTTTTCATCATTTCCTGCGAATCGCTGATCGCCTGGTTGATCGCATCTTTGACCGTTTGTTCCACTTTTTTGAGATTGCCGAGGTCGTCGGCAGTAAGCGCGAGTTTCACATCTCTGACCTGTTGCATGCCAGTGATGGTAATGGTGACAAAACCGCGGTTGATGACAATTTCCTTTTTGCCCGCTTCTTTCTGGATTTTGTCCATCTGGCGCTTCATGTCCCATGCTTGTTTGATCAATTTGGCCTGGTCGAGCATAGCACTATCCTTTGGTAATAGATTTACTTTTTGAGGCTGGCTCCAGGAAATATCCTGAGCGCGTCCATGACAATGTCGTTGTTGGTGGAAATGGGTGGCGCGGATGGAGCACTAATCGACACAGATTCCGGTGCATCATTATTTTGGTGCTGTAACGCTTCGGCAATATTCCGTGCTTTACTGGCAGCATGAGCCGCACCATCAACCATCACACACTGGATGCGTACAATTTTGCCCAACGTTTTTTCCAATGCTTTTTCAACTATCGTGCGATTGGTGATTTCTTCTATTTTTTCTTTGTGAAACGAATATTTGAATTCCAGCACCAGATAGCCACGACTGTCCACACTTTTGGGACTGCCGCCACGCAGTACCGCTTCGACCGAATGGTTAAAGGGTTTGCAATTAAGCAACACCTGTGCCCATTTGCCCTGCACCTCAGCAATATTCAAGGGAGGAAGTGGTTCATTGGAACGTGGCGGCTCGGGTGCAGCCACTCGGGTGACTGGACGAACCAGCGGGGGTGGATTACGCGCCGGGCGGTTTGGTGGATGGGCGTTGATCGAAGTTTGGGGAAAAGCAAACGTTTCCAGATCTTCGGCCCGTACCGAGGTCGAATGGCGCTCAGATTGAGTATAGACCGGTACAGCAGCTGGCTGGGCCAGGGCCGCGACCGGCAACTGGGTGGGTATGGATCGTTTGACCAAAGCAAGTTCAAAGGCAATCATCGGGCGATCCAGCCGCCGCATCTGGTATTGGGCACGCAGCAATTCTTCCATCCACAATGACAATTGACCAAGTTCCACCTTGCCCGCGAGTGCCAATAATTCGGCAGCCTCACCCGTGGTCAGACTCCAACTGGCTGTCGCTGCCTGGCCACGGACTTTGATGATCATCAGCTGGCGCAGATATTCAATCGTTTCGCTGACAATCGCATGCAAATCCGTGCCGTTCTCATGCCAAACGCTGACCAGATCAAGCCCTTTGGCTGTATTGCCACCAATCAACTCCGTCCACAGCTTCGTGACCTGTTCGCGGCCAAGAATGCCGAGCAGTTTTACTACCGCGTCATACGAATATTCGCCCTGACCGCTTGCCAGCACCTGTTCCACAATCGACAAGCTGTCGCGTAGAGCACCATTAGAAAGTCGCGCAATCAATTCCAGCGACAATTCATCGATTTTGACCTGTTCGGCGAGCGTCACTTTGACAAGCTGTGCTTTGATCTGTGGCAACGTCAGTAAACGAAAATCATATCGCTGGCAGCGTGAAAGCACAGTCACAGGTACGTCATAAGCTTCCGTGGTGGCCAGGATAAAGATGACGTGCTGCGGCGGCTCCTCAAGCGTTTTGAGCAGAGCATTAAAAGCGCTTTTGCTCAGCATATGCACTTCGTCAATGATATACACTTTGAATTTGAGTAACGAAGGCTGAAAATTCGCCTTTTCCCTCAGATCGCGAATATTGTCCACGCTGGTATTGGAGGCTGCGTCGATTTCAATCACATCCAATGCGCTGCCGGACTGGATGCTTTTGCAGGCCAGACATACACCGCAGGGTTCGGAGGCGAATCCACCGGCGACGCTGGTGCAGTTGATCGCCTTGGCCAAAATCCTGGCCAGCGATGTTTTGCCCGTGCCGCGTGGACCGGAAAAAAGGTACGCGTGGCTGATTTTGCCCAGTTTGAGCGAATTCTGGAGCGTGTTTACAACATGTTCCTGCCCCACCACATCGGCAAAGTTCTGCGGTCTGTACTTTTGGTATAGCGCCATAAAGGTCTTCTTGGTTTATATTGTTGACAAAGAAATCAAAGACTGTTATAGTAACATGATTTACTTCAAACGCACCTTCACAAAATCGCTTAACCCCTCCCTGCGCTGCATGATTTGGATAGCCGGGAGATTACTGCTAGTGAGGCGGAAGTTCGGGATTATCTGACCTAAATCAGATTTTTACATTCCCGGGGCTGGACCCCTCATTGGCAGTACTCTCCCCGCTATCAACCACTTTTTTTTAAGCTGAATAAGTATAACAACTTAACCTTAGCTTGAAAAGTAAATGTAGCATCAGGGAGCAATGGAAGAGAGGTCTAAATCCCCCTTACCTACAGACTGCGCCAATCACTGGTTTGGCAAGCCAACCTAAAAAATCGACTTACCAAAACCTCTAACTGACGCAGATGGTAGGATCAAAGGGCATCCCCATACCTTTTGACCCTGCCATCTGTGCAACCAGAGGAATAAAATAAAAACAAAAAAGTAGTCCAAAAAACTACAAAAAACAAAAAATCTAATCCCAAAAAATTAGAAAAAAGATCAATAAAATGATCAAAAAAGCCAACAGATAGGCAAATAAGTAGGAGACGACCTCTCTTCCAAAAATTGAAAACCGTAATCCCATTTTGAATTAATCAAGATGGGATTTTTTATTCTCTAATGAAATTCCCAGCTTTACTGACGTGGTAGACAACTGCTGTCCCGGCAATGTCGAGGCCCACCTTGAATCCGGGCGTGATGACATTATCGCAGCGCGTGCTGCCACTTTGAATATCCATGCAGCTGTTGGTCCAGATCACCGGCTCAATTTTTTTGACGGTAATTTTGTCCGCCGCTGTATTGTACTCACTGCTCAGCACACCAATCAGCTGGCTGATCACGGGATCTGAGGCCGAAACGGTGGGGCTGGTTGTGGTGACTCCTGGCGTCAAACTCGCCTGAAAGTTTTGCAAATACTTGGTCAACCCGCATTTGCTGCCAAACAGAATCACTAGGATGGAAATCATAAAAATGAAAAAGATTACTTTTTTGATAAAACCGAGAATGGGTTTGAGCAAGAAAAACATGGTTAAACCTGATATACGTACAAAATATTGGGCGCCAGACTAAAGCCCCGCACTGTCATCCGTATGACCTGGATTTCGGTCAATCCAGCGATGGGTACACCATAGGACAGAATCCGCGTTCCGGGCCGCAGGCGTTGCTTTTGACTTTGGACATAATGACGCACCGCATGAGGCAGTAAATGCAAAAAAACGACATTTGCCTTTTCCACGTCGGCATGAAACAAATCGGCAAAACGAAACTGGACAAACCCGGAGGTCCCGCGCCATCGCGACCAAAGCAAACTAAGGACAAAAGCAACCGGGTTGATTTCATAGCCGACGCCATGTACCTGGAACGCTTTGGCCATGGCCACCAGCACCCGGCCGTCGCCTGAACCAAGGTCATAAAAACGCTGGTTGCTTTGCAACAGCAGTTCCTTGGTCATCTGTCGAAGGAACGCCGACGAAACAGGTGTGTAAGGCCCACCCGAAAACCAGGTGAACAAAAAGAACAGTGCACTGACAAAAATCAACACAACCACAACCCAGAGAACCATAATTTCCTCCTGCGCCAGTTTAACAAACTGCTGCGCAAAGCAAAAGCCTTTCCACAAAAGCCCAAGTTTGTTTATAATACGAGCAGAAAGGTAAATTTGATGCACATTCAACAAAAATTCCTCATTCCCCCGCAGCTCGAAAACAAACTGACTCTCACGATCAAAAAGCTGGGAGGCGTTTTTAGCCGCAGCCTCTTGATGCGTGACTACATTTTTACCCCCGACTCGCGCGCCTACAATGGACCGTTTATCGAACGATTTGCGCTCACGCCAAGGACCAAGGGCCTGTTTTTGCGCCTGCGCGAAGACAACAACCTCAGTAGTGGCACTGTCAGCCAATCGCTCAGCCTGTTTGCCTATCAGCTGGGCGCCCACTACACCATGGATGAGCAAATCAAAGCTATTTTTTCCTCCCATGATAACCGTACCAAAGATATTCTCCGGTTGCTGGAACTGATGGGCATGGAAAAGGTCATTGAAGTGACCAAGAAGCGGGAAGAATACAATTTGCCGCAGCTGGGACAACCGTTTACCGTCACCATCGATACCGTGGAAAAAATCAACGGTTCCTTTATGGAAATCCACTGCTTCCTGGAAAAGGACGAAACGCCACGTGTCGTTGAAAAATTGAACGATTTGACCAAATTACTTGAATTTAATAGCCGGGATGTTCTCAAAGAACCCTATTTTCAGCAGCTGCTCAAACAGTCTGTGTAAATTTATCTTCCAACTCAAGGTTTGCCATGAACCGTAAAATCGTCCTGCTGCTGGTAGTCTCGGCCTTTGTACTCTCCGCGTGCAGTTACACATTGCGCGGCGTGATCACCGACAATTCCACCGGAAGTGTAATAGACAGCGTCAAGGTGTCGGTCAAACTCAGCGGTACCAATCCGCGCATATTTACCACCAAAAAAGACGGCAAATACAGTATCAAAAAAGACGATATTGCCCAGGACGTCACCTATTCAGCTGATGGTTTTGAACCATTCACTACCATCTTGACCAAAGAAAAGTCGAGAAATATCTTTCTCATTCCGACTCCCCAGGAAATGGCCCGCCGCATTGTGGATGGCTTAAAAAATGGCGATTTTGCCAAAATTTATACCTATTTGCACCCGGATTATGCCGGCAGCTATACTGCCGACCAGTTTGCCCAGGTCAACCAGACGTTCAAGAATTACCTGGCCAATGTGTCGTCCTACACGATCACAGACCTCAAGGAAAATATTGAATATCACGATCCGGTACTGACCAAAACATTTACCGGCGTGGATGCAGTCACGGTTGTGTTGACTCTCAGCACCGAAGGCAACCCCCAGAATACCTGGGTAATCCACTTGCAAAAAATGCTGGATCAGAACAACAAAAGTTTCTGGCACTGGTTATTTAACCGGACGACGAATAGCTAAATCGGTTTTTAGACAACAAAAAACCACATCGGTAGTGATGCGGTTTTATATGGCCTGCCATTCGTAGCTTTAGCGAAGAATGGCGCCCCCTAGGAGAGTCGAACTCCTCTTTTCACATTGAAAGCGTGACGTCCTAACCGATAGACGAAGGGGGCCTGCGGCATTTCAACTGGTCTAAGATACCCTATCCGGGCCAGTTGGTGCAAGCCTTTTTAGACGCGAAGCAAAAAAATCGGGCCAAACTGACGTTCCTGTTCTACTTTGACGTCTTTTTGCTTGATCAGCTCCAGCATGGCCAGGAAGGTGACAATAATCTCGAGTTTGGAGTGGGCGCCACTGAAAAGTTGGACAAATTCCATTTTTTTGTGGTGCTGGGTAAGCATGGTTTTGATGGCGTCAATTTTGGTCTGAATGTTGAACGATTCCTTTTCGACTTCCTCGCTGAACTGCATCGGTTCCTGCTGATCCTTGAAGCGTTTCAGGACGTCGTGCAAAGCAATCGACAGGTCTTCGAGCTTAACGGCTTCCAGGAAATCCTTGATTTCGATGTCTTCTTCGATGCGGGCGGTGACGTGACGGGTAAAACTTTGTTCTTCCTTGTCTTCGAGGTTTTCCAGGTAGGCGCTGAGCTCGCGGAATTTGGCAAAATCCTCCTGCATGTTTTCGACCGAGACAGTATCCCCGGTTTTGGCTTCTTCGTCTTTGTCCATGGGGAGCAAGGCTTTGGACTTGCGACGTAACAAATCGGAAAGCAGTACCATTTGTTCAGCAAGATCCAGCTGCGGCAGAGTGCCAGCGACGACTGCAGCTTCCATCTGCTCGGCAATACTGATCAGATCCAGCGTCAGGACATCCAGACTGTGATTTCGCACGAGCTCGACCAAAGCTTCCAATGTGCCACTGAATTCATCAACGGTCACGTTAAATGTCATTGTTACTCCTTGGATTTAGTTGGTGGTTGCAAACACGATCGTTTCCGCTTTGCCCATGACCTGTGCTTCGGATTTGGTAATGTTAACTTCCCACCAGGCTTCGATGCTGGCCGGGACTTCCCTCAGTCGCCAGTTGATTTCATTGGTATACTCCTGCGTATCTGCCTTGAGGCCAATCACCCGTAAACCAATGCCAGCACACGTATACAAAGCTCGCCGCAGATGAAACCCGCTAGTGACCACAATTGCGTCCTCAACCCCAAATATATGTTTGGCACGATAACATGTGTCATAACTGCGCCGGCCACCATAGTCCAGGACAATATCGGCGTCGGGAACGCCCATTTGCATGGCCAGTTTCTTCATCGCCCCGGGTTCGTTGTAGGTGACAAAACGATTATCACCGCTCATTAGTAATTTCTTGACTTTTTGTGCCTTGTACAAATCCACTGCCGCGGCAACCCGATCGCTAAGCACAGCGCTGGGCTGGCCATTGCTGCTCAGGCCAGCGCCAAACACCAGGGCGACCGAGTAGGTGCCGGGGACAGAGATAGCCTTGGGATAGATCGGCAGCTGATTGAGCTGCACGAGCGCATAAAACACTGCGCAACTAATCACCACAGCCAAAAAGGGCACCAGCAAAAACAATGCCCAGAACGACGCAAAGAATTTCAGGATACGTCTCATGCCGTAACGGTGACCTCGACAATAGGTGCTTTGACCAGTTTTTCATAATCACTATACGACATTTCAATCGAACGTGTCCGCTCCCCTGCGTTGAAATCGACCGTCGTTTGACGCGACAAACTTTTGTCCACCCACAGTTTGACATTGAAGATGTCGCCAAAGGGTGGGACCGCGCCCAGCTCGCAGCCAGTCGTCTGGAGTACTTCTTCGGGTGTGGCAAAGCGGGTTTTGGCAACTCCCAGTGTGTCACGTAACTTTTTGGAATCCAGCTTTTCCTGGGCCGAAAGCACCACCATATGGAAGTCATTGCCGGCCTTCACGAGCAATGCTTTGGCACCACTGGCAAGCTGCGTGCCACGTACCCTGGCCGCGTCTTCGGAAGTGAGTACGGCCTCGTGTTCAAACTTTTTGTAAACGATATGGCGATCATCGAGCATGGTACAAATGTCTTTGAACACCGAGCGTTTCGCACTGCTCCGAATCGACAAACCCAATTCCACCAATTGCGCTTCAGTGACATCAGCCGGTGCGTCCATGACCGCGGTGTGACCGCTGGAAGTCATGGGGAATGGAATTACTTCCTTCAAACTCGTGTCGCCTGTGAGCAGCATGGCAAAACGGTCCAGCCCAAGAGCAATCCCACCGTGTGGCGGCACGCCATATTGGAACGCATCCAGCATGTGGCCAAACTGCTCGCGAATTTTGGCGGGCGAGTGGCCAATAATTTCAAATACCTTGGACAATAGTTCGGGATCGTGGATGCGAATACCGCCACCACCGATTTCAAATCCGTTGCACACCAGGTCGTACTGGGTGGAGGTCAGATTCTGGATTTTGGCGATCTCGGCCGGGTCTTTGAGGTTTTGTACATCGATGCTACGCAGGGTTTCCAGCAGCTCTGGTTGGGGGCCGGTAAAGGGGTTATGCGAATAGGTCCAGCCTTTGGTTTCTTCGTCACGGACAAAGGTGGGAAAGTTGACAACCCAAGCAAACGCCAGTTCGTCTGGATGCTTGGGATCTTCGCGCATGTCGAATTTGTCAGCGCCGTACTGCTTGAGAGCATCCTGGTAGTCCACCACGGGAAAAGGGCGCTGGCGAATTGTTTTGCCACCGATCGTGTCCACCACCTTGATCACCATGGCCTCGATCAAGCTCATCACATCGGCCTGTTCCACAAACGACATTTCAAGATCGAGCTGGCTGAATTCAAAGCCGCGGTCGGCGCGCAGGTCTTCATCCCGGATACAGCGGGCGACTTGAAAGTAACGCTCGTAACCAGCCACCATCAACAGCTGTTTGTACTGCTGCGGACTTTGGGGCAAAGCGTAAAATTTACCTTTGTAAAAACGGCTGGGGACGACAAAGTCGCGCGATCCCTCGGGTGTGGATTTGGTCAACATCGGAGTTTCAATGTCGATAAATTCGTTTTGGAGCAGATATTCGCGGCAAAGGTTGACCATTTGGCTGCGCAGCATCATTTTGCGCTGCATGTGCGGGCGGCGCAGGTCGAGATAGCGGTATTTGAGACGCAGTTCTTCGGCAAATTGCAGATTTTCCTGATTGATCTCAATCGGAAGTTTAGCGCACTGGCTGAGGATTTTTACTGATTCGACTACCACTTCGATGGCACCGGTCGCGAGTTTGGCGTTAACCAGCTTGGCATCACGACCCACAACTTTGCCCAGCACTTCAATCACATCTTCATTGCCCAGTTTACGTGCCTGCTGATACAAGGCTTCATGCTGGTCGTGCTGAAAGACGAGCTGAACCAGGCCAGACCGGTCGCGCAAATCCACAAACAAAACCTTGCCATGGTCGCGATGATTGTGCACCCAGCCTTTGAGCAATACCTGTTGCTCTGTCTTTTGAGCTGTTTGCGTTACCCAGATACGTTGCATGCGAAACTCCTTGGAATACGTTGGGAAGGTTAACCAAGACTTTTGCGCCATTTGGCGGCCCACTCGATTTCTTTGACAAAGTCCCGGCCATCCTGCTTGAGAAAATAAACATTGGAGGTGGAATTGCGATGGATATAGTGCTCGAGCGCGCGTGGGCCAAGTTCCAGTCCGAGAATTTCTTCGATCAGCGTCACGTCTTTTTGGACTTCTTTCCAGGTCGCACTGTCATTGACCAGAAACTGCAGGTTTTCACGATTAAGATAGTAACCGGCGTTTTTGATGTCGTGTTCGAGATTGACGTAGTATTTAAACAGCAAGTCCATCAGGCCTGCTTGCTTGATATCCGCCAGTCCCCGGCCAACCCCAATCAGTTCGGGAGGGATGCCAATCGAATACAACGCTGAAGTGAACTTGATGGCGCGTGGCAGAGCTTTTTTGCCAACTTTGCGGCTGTAACCAAACAGGCCAATGTGCAACATGCGTTCACGACGTGACGGGACATAAGCGGCGATGTCATTGATCTGGTCAGCCAGCTTTTCGACGGTTTTGCGGTAGTGGTTTTCAAAAATGGCAATGATCTTGAGCAAACCTTGCCGATCCTGGGGCGGGATCGTTACGGCCTGGCGTTTGGGGAGCTCACGTTTGAGGTACTTGAGCGCAGCTTTGACTTCGTCCATGGGCCAGTCATAACGAAACGAGGACTGGATCACAGCAGTATAAACCCCGGCATATTCGCGTACAAAGTGTTTAACATTCTGGGGATGCAAATGGCCGCGGAAAGGCAGCCCACCTGGACCGATAATCGGATACATGGGGATGCCGGTGGATTCGGCCAGTTGTGCAAACTGTGACAAGGCAATTTTGATACCCAGTGTGGTGGCAACGATACCGCTGTTGAGAGCAGGATCTGAACGCGCCACAAACGGCCGCAGGTATTCAGGATTGTGGCCAAAATGTTTACGGTACAAGGCAAAATACTTTTGGATGATCGCGTGCGAATTGACCAGGTTGTCCACGCCTTCGAACAGCGGGATCACATCCACCCGGTCCATGCCCAGTTTTTGCTCAAACACTTCGGATTTGAGTTGCGCGGTGCGCTGAAAAGTGGTTTCAATCTGCATCAGTTCTTCGGCATTGGTGGTCATGGGCAAAATCAGTTCAAACAGTGGCGGTGTGTTGAGTTTCAGGTCGCGCACGAATTCCTCAGCCGACAACATGCCCATAAAGGCGCGTGCATTGCGGTAGCCAGATTCGTAGGCTTGATTGGGAATGCGCATGGTCAGAAACAAGTCACGGCCAATTTGGTGTTTGCTGAAATACTCATTGTATTTGCGCAACAAACGGTCGATCACGGCTTCATCCACAAGCTTGCCTTCCCAGTCCCACATATATTCATCACAGCCCAAATCGTGGTAGCAACGATAGCATTCTTCGGTTTCTTCGTAGGTGGTCACAAAAGGGTCTTTTTTCCAGTATGGCGAAGAGATATTGTCGGGATGTTGCGAAGCCATCAAAATCGGAATTTTGCGATCCATGTCATCCTCATGTGGGTAAATAAATACAAAAAAACCGCCAACCCAAAGCCACGAACATGTCAACGGCTAAGGGCAAGCGGAACGCCTGCGGTACCACCTTAAAAACTACTTTTAGCAGACGCGATAACGGGTCTGGAGGCCGCTCCGGTCTCCCGGAGGTTGAAGCAGTGTCGCAAGGTTTGTTCTGGGTGCCGACTTGCACGAAGCACGGCTCGCTGGAACGCCACAAACAACCTTTTTCTTCTTCGCGCTGAGTTTAAAGGTTGGATGACTGTTTGTCAACGACTGTTAACATTATCTGGCAAAGATTTGCGCCGGCGCGTTACTCAGCAGCCAATACAGGATCGGCGCGCAGAGAACTAACATCCAGGCCCAGTTGGCCAGTTGCAATAAAGACCGCGGATGTTGCAGGTGAAATTTGCGCCGCATAAAGTGAAAACGCAAAAACATACCAATGCTGGAAAGCACGATCATGATGCTAAACAGTGACGAATTAAACAAATCCACCACCACCACTGCTCCCATCAGTTTGAACGTTGTCGGTGACACGTCACTGCCTTGACCGTCGATATAGGCCGCCACGACTTTGATTGGGATATGTTCCGCTGTGGCCGTGTTACCCGCGGAATCAATGACGTTGATATGCATGGCTGAAGCGCCACCTGTCTGGGGTGAATGGACGGTGGCCGCGAAGGCATTTTCGGTTGGAATGGGTTGCATCGCAATCGTCTGATCCAGCCATACCAATGAAGCCTGGGTGCCTAAAACCGATTCAACAAGGTAGATTTTGACAACAAAATCATGGTCTGTCAGCACCTCTCGCTGATACAAAATCGGTTTGTTGTCCGCCAGTTTGGGTGGCGTGATGTCGATCGAAAAAGTCACGCCTTTGCTTTCTGCACTGGCATTCCCAGCTCCATCCTGGGCATTGGCTGAAATCGCATGATGACCTTCGTCCAATTTCACCAATAGATCGAAATTCCCGTTGTTATCCGCATTCCCCTGTCCGATTTGAGTACCGGCATCACTGATCTTGACCAAAGCATTTACTTCCGTGGCGCCTTTGATATGGATCATTTTGGTGGCGAACCAGGTTTGGTCGGCCGGAGCACTTATGACTGGAACGGCAGGCGGGGTTGTGTCTTTGAGAATCACCGGCGCAATTTGAACCTGTGGCGCGACTGTCACAGGTTGCTTTGCATTCGTTGTCGATGCCGCAGTCGGTTTACTGACGGCTTGATTGGTGGGTGCAATGACGCTGGGCGTGCTGACTTTGGCAGGCATGGGACTGCCAAACATAACAACGATCATGTTGGTCGTATGGTTGTCATACCAACCGGAAACAATACCAACACCCATTTCCGAGAAATCGGCACTGAGAATATTGTGTTTGTGGCCCGGACTCGCCATCCATGCGTCCTGCACCGACTGCGAATCAAAGAAGTCGACCGCAAGATTTTCGCCAGCGTGCAGATAGTTGTAGCCAGCGCCCGTAATCCATGCCCACGGTGTCACACTACTTGGCGAGGTGTGGGCAAAATATTGGTTAGCGATCATGTCATTGGCTTTGCGGGTGGCAGCCGTTGTTAGTTTGGCATTTACCGAAAGTGGAGCCAAACCAGCTTGGGCTCGGGCTTGATTATTGAGCTGAACGATGGCGGCGGTACTTAAATCATCGGCAAAAGTCTTGCCAGGAAGAAACATCATAGCGGTCAGCACTGCAGCGACGGCAGTAACCAAAATCAGCCATTTGGCCAAACGTGACTTATTTGCAGCAAATTGCATTTTATTTTTTGTTTTGGAGTAAATAAATCCTTGTATTATAGCCTAGAAGCCGGCTTTTGACAACGTTATCCTTTTATGACTGGCCACGGCAGCAAACAGGAAAATGACTATGACTTAAAGTTGCTTTAATAATGATAATTGACTTAATTTGATTAATTATCTATAATACTTATCAATAATACAAAAAAAGAAAATGTTCCACTTGTGAGTAAGAGCAATAAACAAGACGAACATGTTTTTTTTGTGGTAAAATGATCAGATATATTTGTTTTTTATCAGAAATAGCGATGGACAAAAGTATACACAAGCCAAACCATATATTTCCTGCGACAGAAACGTTGCATGCTGAGGCAATTGCCAAGGCCGCGGAACCAGCGATGCGTTGGCTGCTTTTGCTGGCGTTCTGGAAAGAGGTATTTGAACCGGTATTCAGTGCACCTGAACAACAACGCTGGGCGATTAGAATGGAGAGCGATGCTGAGCATGAATTACCACAAATGATCCGAGAGATTGAAGATAGAACGGGAAAAGACATGCAGAAAACATTGAGGACCTTGAGTTCGCGTATTGCTGAAGAATATTCACAAACCATTCTGAATACGGTTATGGATATGCAGAAAATTGAAAAACTTGGTATTGGTACGCAACTGGCCGATGATTTGAAGGCCGGCAACGTTCAGGGAGTGCATGCAGCTTTCACCCAAATGGCGGAGATGCAACATGTCTGAGATATCCAGAGATTCTGTTTTGCCTGCTGAGCAAGAGGTGCTGGGTGATTACCAGCAAATACTGGCTGCCCGGATTCTGGCGGTTTATCAAAAAGGCGGTCGTTGTCCCAAGGGTAGTTCTGTCGTGTTTCAAGACTGGGGGACTGACGCGCAGCCGAGTGATGGAGCCAGCTTTATAATTTGCAATAGTCGTGGCAAAACGGTTGTTGATTCTCATTCACTTGATTACTTTGCCGACATGATCAAGGGTACCGCTTTGGAAAAAGTCCAAGCGGATGAGCAAGACAGCCGCAGACAAAAGCGGACCCAGCGCACCGGTCAAAGAGCGACAGACGGCAACAATGGTTTACCAGCAGCACGTCTAATCGGCGAAGACCCGAAAGTAAGTTCCAGTCCGATTAAGTCGTCGGTAGCGTCAGCAGTGCCACGTCTGTCTGATCCGCAGGCCACCGCGTCCGAAAATGAAGTGGTTCCCACGTCAAATTCGAGATTGCAGGCGGAAGTGGAAAAACAATTGGCTAAATTAGGTCATTTTGATCCGGGAACGGAAACCGTCAAGCTAAATCAGGTCACTACACCCAAGGGAAAAACGGAAATTCACTTTCAGGTGAATCGCCAGGATGGCAGCTTGGTATTGAAGAATTCGGTTGAGGTGTTGGGTAAATCCTACGCCAAACGTGTGGCAGAACAGGCCAAAGAAAACAAGCATCTGCACAAGGAAATCAGGCATTTGTTAAAAGAAACTGGCTTTTTCCGCGAGATGCAAGAATTGGGACTGGGGGAAGACAATTTTGAGGTTGTGGAAGTGGACGAGACGGATGAACACAGTTTTAAATTGAAACCCATTCGGTTTACGAAAGATCAGGAAAAGAATTTTGTGGTTGATGGTTATGTGTACTATGTCAATTCTCTGGCCAAGTTGCGTCGAGATTTATCCTCTTTCAAGAGTGGGCAGAAACAGAAAAATCTCGGTACGGTTGACTATTTCCTGCACGAAACTTCGATGGGTAAAACTGTGAACGCTGTGCTGGATCGCAATCTGGAACGTCGGGCGCAGCGCCTCCAGCGCGTCGAGCAACGGGCGGCTGAGCGCGGTCGCAAGCAGGCGAAGGATGGTGATAGCGATGAAAACTTACGGGCGAGTAGATCGCTGCGCGATGCGGTGGAAAAAGCACTGTTCTATGGCGGTGAAGGCGTAAGTGTATTGGAAACCGCATACAAGGCAATTCTGGGCACTGCAGCCTTTGAACTGCTGCATGTCACGGGCGCCAACAAGATCACGGGACATGTCTGGGAACATGGCGGACGGGAATTGCTGGACAAGGCAGTGGGGAAATTGATGAAAGACCAGCTCACGGGTGAAAGCGTCAAAGTTAGTGACAAGATTACCGACGAAACCGCACGACTCATGGTTACTGATTTCGCCGCCATGTTCAGCAATATGTTACTATTGCCCAATCTGCTTGCGGGCTTACCGATCAATGTGCTGGAACTGAATCCGAGCGAAATCTGGTCCATATTCCGTACCACCAAAATGATCGGTGGATCCGTGGGTTCAGTGCAGGAATTTATGCATGAACTCAAAGATACCAAGCATGGTCTTGAAAAAGCCGGCATGGTTATGACGGCCGCGGTGGCTGCGCCCACGTTTTTGTTGCTGGAAAAAATGGGTTTCAATCTCGGGCCTATCAATACCGTGCTGGTCGGGGATCTCACCCTGATGCGACTAATGGGCATGCTTAAGGAACTGACGCAGGGCACGGAGGTCAAAACTTCCGGTTTGTGGAAATTTCTAACCGCAATTGAATCCGGTATCACGCTGGCCTTTGCTGCGGATGGCGCGAAATCCGTGGGCAGCAAAGTGATGCAAAAATTTGTGATCGGAGAGCTCGGTAGAGCCAAAACTGTCGATGACGTGGTGGAATTGTTTAATCGGGGCGCCTTTAACCGCGACACGGACCCATTACACGCCGTTGACCAGGTGGAAAATGACGTCCTGACTGCGTTGGGCCGAGGGCACAAGGAAGCACCACTCAGTGTGGAATTGAAAGATGAAAAAACTGGTGACAAATACCTGTATTATGAAGTGAATGGCCAACTCGTACGCAGTGTCGGCGCCAACATGTTTTATTACACCGACAATCAATGGCTCTCAGCAGGAGAATTAAACCGTTTGTCCACAACGGAGTCGGCTAAGCCTGTCGTGACCAACTCCACTGCGAAAGAAGTACATCCTCAAGTCGAACCTGCGAATGAAGTGCCGCCCAACACAAACGTGGATACCGGCAGTATTCAGGATGGAAAAACGCTTCACATCCGTTTCACCCTGGCCAAAGACGCCGACGGCCATCAGGAATCCGTGGCCACCAAGCTCGAACGACTGCATGCGCTGGCCGATGGGCAGATCAGTGAAATCACGGACAAGGTGGAAGAAAGTCAGCTGGTGAAATTTATGAAGGATGAACTGGGAATCAATTTTGATGATCCTGCAAGCCTGGATCGGTTGCAGAAAGTGCTTGTCAAAAATGGCATCGACCAGGGACAGGTGGAGGGTGATTTTAATCTGACAGAATCTATGAATTTTATCAACCATGGGGATCGGATTGGGGAAGTCAGGGTTGGTGTAGAGAGCGGCGACACGGTGAGTGGCATTGTTCAGAAAACATTTGGAATCGGCGTGGACGATTCAATCGAAATACGTGACGAAAACGATAAGGTCATTTCGCCTGAGCGTTATGCATTGATCCGGCCGGATCAATGGCTCTATATCATCCACAAAACAGCACAAATCGACGGAATTCCGCACCTGTTGTCCCAGGCAAACGACACCATTGCTCCCGTTGACACCAAATCCAACGACACCAAAACCGTGGATCAACCAACGGTTGAAACGTCAGTTTTGCCCAAAAATGCCGTAGGGCTTGGGGAAATCTCTACCGACAAGGCCAGCCTTTCGGCGCTGCTCACGGATTTCTACCAGTCACATCCGGATGTAGCGAGATCCTACAATGATTTTGTCAACCGCCTGGATACTGAGCGCCAGAACGGCAATCCGCTGATTGTCGACCAAAAAGGCAATCCGGTATGGGACATAGTGCAGACGGGACAAAAAATATTTTTGCTGGACAGTAAAGACGTTCTGCGGTTGCAGGAAACGACCGATATTGCCACACGGGTTCAAACCATCCGTCGTACGGATCTCGTCGATCGTTTTGCCGACGCCGCTAACCAGCAGACTTATCTGCAACGACTGTTGGTATCGCCGCATACCCAAGGCGACGGCTTGAACCAGCAATTAATCAATTCCGGCTTGGTGCGCAGCGATGCCCGAATCAGTGACTTCAGCGCTTCGACTTTTGACGGGGTTTACCAGGACGGAACAGTGGCCGTAACACTGCGTGATGGTGTCGCAGGCAGCGCCATCAAATACTACGGGACTGCAGAGCAGGCTACTTTACTGATGCTGGGTGAACACAATCTGGGTAAGTTTATCGATATGACAGACGCCACGCAGGCAGCGGTTGCACGCTTACCGGGAATTGACCATACCGTTACGCACGATATGTTGCAATTGCCGCACGAGTTGACGGTCCGTACCGCCACAGCAACCAAAGCCGATCTCGGGTCTGCCGAGGGCAAGCAGAATTTTGTCCTTGCCCAGGCTGGGCGACAGGACGAGGAACTGGCCAATTTCTATATTTATCCGGACGGTACAATTGCCACGGCACGACCACTTGACACCCACTGGTCTGGGGAACGCGGCAGCCGCAACGAAATCGTGGTGGAAATGGTCCGTGCCAAGGCAGCCGCTGACAATTTTTTGCCCGCACAAAGCGACGCCCTGGACAGACTCGGCAAGGCTTTGCGGGGGACAGAAAACCAGGAAGGAATCCAGATCAATAAAATCCTGGTCGAAGGGAATCAACTGCCGGCTGATTTGATTAAACAAACTGAAAGTCGCTTAAGTTCCGTGGTATCCAAACTGGATGACGTAGTTTTGAACCAAGGAGCCTGGATCAACCATGTGCGGATTGATCCGGATGCGAATGGCGAGATCAATGCACAGGTGTTGCTCGATTCGAGCAATTCCGGCGGTGTCGCGCGAGGTGCCTTGAATACGACCTGGAACCGGTTGACAAAAGTGGCGGAATATCTGGGTGTGGATGCCAGCCATCTCAATACCCGGCCGCAGGCTGCGGAACGTCTGGTGCAATTAATGCAGTCAGGTAATCAAGATAGCGGTGCGCTGGAAAAAGATGTCAGTTTGTTTGAACTGTTTCAAACCCTGGGAGTTTCGCCGCAGCAACTGACACGGGACGGTATTGTTTATTTTGATTTTGCCATTGTCAGTTCCGGCAACGAAATTGACCTGAATGCTGTCGCCACTCAAAATGGATTCAAGGCGTTGGCTCCTTATCTACGTTCCCGGGAAATGGTTCCGGGAGTGCGTGGTATCGGGTTGGATCTCACCTCGTTGCAATCCCCTGAGGTTAGAATTGCGGTCAATCAAGCTCTCCTCGACTCAGGTTCCAGTCTTACGCTCGACACCCTGCTTCCCAAAGGGATTGATCCGCAGTCCAATGGCGGGGTTCTCTATCGTGATGAAAACGGAAAATATCTATTAAATTCCGACAAACCGGATTTAAACCAGGTCGCCACGGTTGTCCAACTTGATACTTCCGTTGAGCGTGCGCTTGGACCTGACAAGTTGTTTGATATTGGTACTTTGCAATATTCCTGGCAAATGCGTCAATCAGGACTACTCCCAGTGGCTACGGCCAATGGTACGGAAAGCGGACATGCCTATATCGATCCGGTTTCCAAACACGCTTTTGTGCTCTCCAAAGACGGGAAACAATTGCTGGAAGTGCAGGGTTATATCGCTTCCGTAGCGGAACGGGCGGTAGTCGGACAGCAGGACAGCCTCGGTATTATTGAAAATGACCTGATGGCGGATTTGGTC
Organism: Candidatus Wirthbacteria bacterium; assembly: GCA_903889905.1. Lineage (GTDB taxonomy): Bacteria > Patescibacteriota > CG2-30-54-11 > CG2-30-54-11 > CG2-30-54-11 > CAISZI01. Next base: position 168,668 of record CAISZI010000040.1, on the reverse strand, counting down.
GCCGGCAATCAAGGACTGACATTATCCAGCGATCGAAATTTTGTGCTGGACGCAAATCAGCAAGCCTATACTGTTCATCAGGAAGGTGGCCGGCCGATGGTAGATGCCAAAGGCCATATTGTATACGAACAAGCGTACGGTGGGACTTATGTAGTGGAGCACGGAAAATTCGTCCCCGTAAGCAGCCAACTGATGTCGGATACTGATTACGTTACCGCCAGTGGCTGGGCTGTTGCTGTCGATGCCAACGAGGTACCCTACACGGATGGCCGAGGGCTGCCTGTATATGTGCACACCGATGGCAGCCGCATTGCTGAAATAATGACACTGACAGCTTCGGGATTTACGGCCCGGACCTGGGACGAGCAGATGGCCAAAAGCCTGCGCTCAGATCCGGCGACGCGGGTGGATTTTGACGGGAGTCATCGTCTGTTTGCCGATAAAGGTTTCTTGCATCAGTTGAATGTGGACCAATATCGGGCCTATGAAAAAATAACTTCACTGGAAAAAGTCGCGGACCAACTGGCCAGGGTTGTTGATGGTTCAAGACTTGATGGGGCTGGCGACGAAGCAGGTTTTCGTGATAGTGATGGTAACCCGTATTCACTTTCACATACCGGTAACGAACCCATGGTGACCAAAAATGGCGGCAAACTGGTATTTGTCGGTCAAGACAGGTTGTCATACTTTCTGGATGGTAAAACCATTCAGCCCTTGGGTACGGCAGCTGTGGAAACACGTGCTCAATTTATGCAAGAGCGCGGGCTGCACCTGGTCAAGGCCGATGGCAAGATCAGTGTTGACTGGTTTGATCGCATGCCAATTTATACCGATGACGATGGTCGGGTTTTCGTGCTGAGGTCCAATGGTGTCGTGGAACTGGGACAAAAGGAAATGCTGGCCAAATACGGTCTGATTGGGGTGGATGTTGGCGGCAGGACACTGGAGAAACCGGGCATGGATTTTAATATTACCGACTTACTCAACGAGAAATTCTGGCAAGGCATGCTGCGTCAAGTCAAGGCCGATTTGCCCAATGTGGAAAATGTGGCAGACATATTAAACAGCATTTTGGATCCCGTGTTGCGTGACCTTGTTTTGCAACTGCAGGACATCCGCGCGACAGCGATAGAATTCAAAAACCAGGGCGAACAGCTAATCGCCAGTGAATCGTCCGCCAGCAGCAAACCCAACGTTGTGGCCAATGCAGGACATCAAAGTGAATCATTGGTGGGTTATGAAGGAATGCTGTTCAAACTTATGGGTTCCATAGTGGAAAAAGCCATTGATAACCTGCAAATTCCAAGCGGTGGTTCTACTCACCAATTTGACACCGTGTTGACCAACGCCGTGCCGCTGGAAAATATTTCTCCCTATCTGCAAATGGCCACCATGGCCTTTGAAGATAAACGCTTTGCTGCACTTGGTGGTGGTGTTGACACTTTGGGTCCGATGCGTGCTGTGCGTGACCTGGCCGATACCGGCAAAGTCATGACTGGTGGCAGCAACATCACGACACAGACTTCCCGCGAACTGCTCAGCATTGACGCCAGCAAAACCCTGGAACGCAAAATTGGAGATCTTGTGCGCGCACAATTCCTGTCGATGAATCTGAGTCCTCGGGAAATTTTGACAGCCTATGAAAATTTGGGCAATTTCGGCGGTGTGGAAGGTATTGGTGCCGCTGCAAATAAATGGTTTGGCAAAGATCCTGGTAGTTTGAATCTGGCCGAATCAGTGTTACTCGCCGGCATGGTTCAGATGCCAAGCCGCTACAATGCCGCCAGTCTGGACAATGTGAATGCGTTGTTGCGCCGTGCCAATGATGGCCTGGATTTGATGAACAACAACCAGATGGTCTCAGATGCCGAGATCGCGCGGGCTAGGGTGGAGATCAACCGCATGTTGCTTCCCGGACGTGAGGAAACACTGCCGTTGATCGAATCCATGGTTGCAAGCGGTAGCCTGCCGGTACCCGTCAAGGATCCTGCTCTGATTGTTAGCCGCCCGGGTGAAAATTTTATCGAGGCGCTTCAACGCGAGCAGGTGTTTGGTCCTCATAGCACCGATTTGATGCAAGCTTATTATGACCAGCAACTTTGGCGCAGTCATATCGTTGATGCAGAGCAGTCGACGACGGCAACCGCCCCCCGCATATTAACAGTCGATGCAAACAAAACCGCTACGGCAGGTGAAATTGCCGTGGACAGGGCTATTCCGTTTGCTCAGATCACCGATCAGTACGATGTCGTTCGTACAACGGACAAAGACGGCAATTCTGTTGTTGTTCAAACTCGTAACGGCGGTCAGCTGGTTTACTCCCCCAAAGGTGGTCTCAAGGAACTGGATACTGCCGGGCATTTGAAGCCGGTGGAACAAATGATTATCGACGATAGTGGTGTCACGGTCCGATTGTATGACAAATTGAATACCCAGATTTTGGGTCATGATAATAACAATATTTCCCGGGATGATTTGTGGATTGACTCACAGCAGAATGTTTATGAGTTGATTCCGGATCCTTCCCAAGCACAGGGCGTGCGTTGGAACTATCTCGGACGCGTCATGCAGCAGGCAGGAACAGAGCGTGAGGCTATTGTTCCTTTGCCACGATCGAGCACAGTGGAATTGTTGCAGGCAAAGGATGCGGCCGATAGTCAATTGGCAGCCTGGCAGAACAGCCTGCGCATGGAAGGGAAATTCACGAATAACGGGATGGCGACCAAAATGTCGCAAATGGCCTTCGAATTGGCTTCGCAACGGGATGATTACACAATTATCGACCCCAACCTCGGTTGGGCCAAGGCGTTGGATTCAGCTTCAACTGGTCTGACCAGAACTGATGTGGGCATATACCCGCGTGGCCTGGAAGCACTTGCCAGCAAAGCTGGCTTGGACGTGACGCCAATCGAAACCTCCAACATTGCTGACTTCTTAAGTGTTTTGCAAGAACGTTTGACCTATGGCGCCAAACCGATGGTGTGGCTCTCCAATCCCGCCAGTGGCGAAGATGCAACGATCCGCAATGTTGGCACCCATGACCATGTGGTCTTGGAACGAGCGGTGAAAAGCGAAGTAACGGTCACTGTCGAGGCAATTTTCAGTGAACCGGGCACGAATGGCGAGAGCCGTACCTTCGTCGTGTATTCCGATCCTTCGCACACGGATGGCGGCAAAGCGCACGACGTCATGGTTACCTGGGAGCAATTTACCGCCATGGCCGGAAAATTCGGCCGTTACATGGCTGCGGTGAATGGCCAATTTGATTTACCTGCCGGATTTCATGATTATCAGAGTAGCAGTCGCGACGCACAGGTAGAAAACTTCTTCAACAACACCGAAGTCCTGACTCCCGAACAGCGCACCCAGTTTTTGGCCGAGAATACGACGATTGACCCGACATTGAATCAGCACAATATCGAACTGGCCAAACCTTTTGTCACGGCCAACGGCGGTAAGGGCCTCACCGCCATTATGATGAATCCGGAAACCGGGGCAGTGCTAAGTGCTTTTAGTCTGGATGAAAAGGGCCAGGAAAATTCTACCAGCCATGCGTTCACTGACATCATGACACCGGGTTCAGTGGCGAAAGTGTTGACTCTGGCTGCGGCCGCGCATTATGGCATTGATACCAATATACCGCAAGACACGCCTAATATCCTGCAGATTCCCGACGGTATGGGTGGCTTTCATATACTACCGACGTCCCAAGGTGTAAACAAACCGATCACCGGTGCCGAAGCGCTGGCCGTTTCCCACAACGTCTATTTTTATCAACTGGGCGAACGGATTGCTGAGAGTCAGGGATTGGATGCTGTCGCGCGTTTTGCTCATTCTATCGGTATTGGCGTAGATAGTGCGGTGCATGGCATTCCATCGTCACATGGTACTGTGGGCGATCCAGCCTGGGCCAGTGAAGCCAAGACGCAATTTGGGATCACGGACGCTGGATTTATGGGCATGGGCCAGGGACCTATTTCGCTTTCGGCGATGGAAATCACTCGCCTGATGGCGGCGGTCGCCAATCACGGTCAGGAAGTTGTCCCAACAACCGTCAAGGGTGCTTCATCCGAAAAATCTGGTCAATTACCTTTGTCCTCTGAGCAAGTTGCAGGGATGAGGCAGGCGCTGCGTACTGATGTCACGGATGGGGTGATTAGCGCTCCCTTTATTGGTGTGGAGTCCAGAACCGGGATCAAATTCTATGGCAAGACGAGTACGGCCGAAACAGGCAATAATTCCAACAACCAGATTTTTTCCGGTTTTGCTGAAGACAAAAATGGCCGCCAGATTGCGTTCACGGTTACGCTGTCCGCCGGTCAAGGCCGTGGATTCGACATGATTAAGCTCGCGACAGGGATGGTCGAAGAATATTTTGCTCAACTTAAATAATCAATGAATATAATTGTCACTAGGAGGTTGTATGGCTTTATTTGAAGACGGAAGTGTGCAAAGTGCGGAAAACCCAGAATCACAGGCTCGAGAACCTACTGGTTTCAGTCGTATTGCAGCCGCTGGCCGACGAGCGTTACGACAGGTCCTGTCTGCCGTCGCGGCAAGAGGGCAAACGACAAAACACGGTAATCAAGGGACAGATTTCATATATGAAATTCCCCAACCTGTCCTCATGAGCGAAAAAGATACACGAGCTGCTATTGATCGAACCGATAGCACGATAGCCCAGCTTGAAAAGCAATGTAACGATAAAAAGACGAGCGACGAGGATAAAATATCGCTTGAAAAATCAATTGTTGCTTTCAAAGATCAACTCGCTCGTTTTGATGAAATATTAGGCAAAATTATAAAGATTGATGTGGAGAAGAATGCATTAAAGGCTGCTCAAAGAGCCGGAGATTATAGTGAGATTAATCGTCTTGATGAATCGATTGCTTTCAAGACTGCAGATTTGATAGCTTGCCAACAATCAAAATGAACCGACAAACGGATAAGAGAGCATAAAGGAGTAAATCAACAAGTCTGAATAGCAGATAATAGAACCACAAACTAAACCAACGCTTTGCCTTGGTTTACCTGGGGAAAACCATGCTGACATAACCCGTGGTACTAACCGGGTCAGAGCCAAAGTCGGCACTATTGCCGCGGTCGAGTTCAATCCCATTTTGGGCTTGCATGGCTTGCAAATGCAGGAAAAAGAGATCCCCTGCCCGGTAAGCATCGTCAGCGTGGGGTTGCAGCAAGTTGTTTTGTTGAGAAGCAAGATCGGGGATGGTTTGCTCATCCTGCTGGTGACAGGCCTGCTGCGACAAATAATGGCACAAGTCCGACGACAATACCCAAACCGTATCCGCGGGCAGCAATTTGCGGATGGTTTGTTCGAGTTGCTGCAAGGTCTCTTCCGAACTTTCCGGTCCCACAATCAATGGCAGTACCAGCGTCTGGTTACCCAGATATCGTTGAATAAACGGAATCTGTGTCCAGATGCCGTGTTCCCCGGTCAGCATCGCTCCGTCCTCAACCACCAGACTTTCCGCCGCCAGCTGGCGAATGACGGCGGCAGTTGTATTGATCTGACCTAGTGGCGTCACAAACTGCACTGCCGCCGTCCGTACTTTGGCATCGTCAAAATGAAAATGATTGGTTACCAGCACAACCACTGTGGACGGATGTTGTTCTCCCAGCGCCGCATAAAATTCATTGATCAGCCTGGCAGCCACTGGCAGGTGGTGCGAAGTAATGCCACCCGCCAAAGATTGTCCCGTAAGTGCATGGAGCGGTTGACGACTGGCGTTGAAGATATCGGGATAAAACAACTGACTGGCCGCAAGTGTCATGACCGGCAAGCCTTTCTGAACTTTGGCCTGCGGTTTGTTTATGGCAACAATCATTGTCAGGAAGCAAGCTGCCGCCACCGCGACTACCAAACCAGACATGACCCACTTTTGTCGCTGCCAGCTGATTGTCTGCATCTACTTGATCGTGATCGTTGTGGGAGAAGTATAGGCGTAGGCGTCATTTAATGCTGTGGTAAGTGACGTTGGGAGCGCATTGAAGGTGCCGCGAAATGAAGCCTTGTAGGTAACCTTTCCTGTTTTTACCTGAGCAAGCTTGGCCATCGAAAGCCAGGAGGAGTAATTGATAAACTGCGCCTTCTGGTCTGGCCACAGGTTCAGACATTTATCTTGCTCGTCATATTGACAATAGACCTCGCCGCCAAATTCGATTCCAGCCGGAAAGTATTCGCGTAGTGCCAGATTGGTATAATTCAACAGCGATGAACCCTGCAAAGCGGCGGCGTTGACATGGTATTCGACCGTGATTGTATCCCCCAGGTTAAACATAGTTGACGCGTTACCGTTGGTCGAATAGATGCGGTCCAGAGTGATCCTGGAGCTCGCCGGTGGTGTCGCGTTCCAGATTTGGTTGTCAGTGGCTACGTATAAAGTAAAGCCATCAAGACTGGACTGGACCCTAAGCGTATTGTCACCTTTTTGCAAACCAGTGTTGGGGACAATAATGGCCGGAGAATCACCACTGAGCTGACCATTTTCGACTTTGCCTTTACCGATGGATTGATCGTTGAGGAAGACTTCGTAAGTGAAATTGGCGCTGTTTTTTTCTAACTCACTGGCATAGCTCACCAAACCGGTCAGCATGGCGTCGGCATCATAGAGGTTTTTCCAGGCTGAACTGTTGCGGGAGATCATGATCCACTGTGCCATTTTGACCAGATCGGCCTGCGGGAGTTTGAGTTCGGTGGCAGCAAAGAGAACAATCCCTGTCTGGAACTGAGCACTTAAAGTGCGCTGGAAAGATTTGGCTGTACCCTGGAAATAACTCATACCGCTTTCCTGCTTGGCAGTCGCGAGCAGATTACTCATGATTTGGTAAGCACGGGTGGAATCGTGCAAACGCGTCAGTGCAAGGCTCAAAAAGGCCTGCGACGGTGGTAAAAGCTCAGTGACGTGGTCGGCAAGTTGTTGCGTTTTGACCAGATTACCCTGGTCGAACAGGGCTTCGACATACAGGATGAAAGCCTTGTCATCCATGCTGACATTGGCCGCATTCAGGTAATCGTTCAAAGTGGCTAATCCGGCCGATACCATATCGGCGTCAATGCCAGCCCACTGCATGTTTTTGGCCATGCCAAGCGCCTGCATCGCTTGCATCGTTGTCAGGATATCAACACTGTCATAAGTACTATAACCCCAGCCTTTATTGGTCCGGTTATTGCGGATAAAATTGATTTCATTGTTGATCGTGTTGGTCATCTGCGCTTTGTCCAGCCAACTGGGTGCAAGCTGATAAACCAGCAGGTCATTGATCAATTTGGCGCTGATCGCCGGCACATTCTGCACATCCTGACCTTCGACATAGGAGTACAAACGGTTACCCAACGAAAGTATGGAAGGATAAACTGTGACGGCCAGACTGTCTTTGGGGTTCACCTCTCCAGGATGGCCAATGGTCAGGGTTTGGTCTTTACCCAGGGCGGCAAAGGACTGCTGGTGTGTGGCAATAGTATTATCCATCACCGGTAATTTTTGTTCAATTTCATCCACCGCTTTGGCGTCGGCCGTCTGGGCTTTGAGGTGAACGGTCATCTGGCCGGGAACTTTGGATTGCACGTTGAAAATCACCGTCTGTGTGTCACCATTGTTGACTGTGATTTTCTGGCTGCCACTGCCGACAACGTCAAAACCGGAACCGGTTAGGTCAACACTCACCGTTTGTTTGTTACCGGTATAATTATTAACCATGGTTGTGATTCCAAGTTTGTCGCCAGTAACCAAAAAACCAGGCAGACTGGGACGCAAGATTAACTTTTTGGTAACCACCAGTTCCCTGGTCGTCTGGCCAACAGAGTTATTAGGGCCAAAGACTTGCGCAATCGCCACCCAGGTGGTCAAGTTGTCAGGTAATTTGGCTTGAATCTGGGTATTGCCGTTGTTTTGCACCTGGGCGTCAAAGAGCGCACTATCACGGAAATCCTTACGCACCGAGGATTCGCCATTTTTGTCGTTGTGCACCACGATGCCGCTGCCTACCAGGTAGGTGTGGGGAGTTTTTTGCAGGGCAAGATTGTAGACTGTCTGGCCACCACCAAGTTCTTTTTTGCTGACAATCGTTACCAAATTATTGTCCGATCCGTTGAGAAGCTTGTCGCCGATGGCGAAGTCTCCGATGACTTTGAAGTCTCCGATTTTGGGATCGTAAACGCGGTGATTTGCGGTTATATCTAGTGTCGTTCCATCGCTTAGGCCTAACTCAAGCAAGGGATCCTGGGTATACTCCGAATGAACGAGAAGTTGCGTTACCGTGTTGGGCACTACTTTGCTGGTGGCAAGATCATAGGACCAGACTGAATCGCCAGCGCGGATCGTCTCGATGGCTGCTGGCCCACTCGGTGTTTGCACCGTTGTGCCGGCAGGAAAACAGCCCCCGCCACCTTCTGCGCCTCCCCCACCCGTACCATATAAATCATCCTGCGAATTGTGGGTATGCAGGTCGTAATTGCGTGGCGCATACAATTGCGTCTGCCAATCCTGAAGAGCAGACGGGTTCAGGGCCAGAGCAGATTTGTCCACCAGATAGACTGTTGCCTCATTGGCCACAAGTTTGCCATCGGCACCATTGACCATAAGCTGCAAATTGACCTGATCTCCGGGCAAATACGTTTTGTCGGTAAAGTTCAAGGCAGGAAGTAATTTCTTGTCGTCATTGTTAACCACGATCGACTGTGAACTGCCCATGAACGTCCCGTCCTGACCGGGAATGATGACGGCGACAGTGCCATTGGGGCGTAGTTGCTCACTGATTGTGTAGGTCCAGTCGGCCTGGCCGCCATCCAGCTTGATGAGTTGATAGTCCAGAATGTTATTTTTGTGCAAAATGGCTAATGCCATCGTGCTGGTTTTGTCCGTCAGCAGCGAAAGCGTTGCCTTGTCCCCTACTTTGTAGCTCTCATGGTCGCTGCTCAGGCTGAATTGCTGATTGGCAATCTGCCACCAGCTGGCTGCGGTTCCATCGCTGACCATGATGACAAGTGACGTATTGATGGCACGCCCAGCTTGATCCTGACCCACGATATCGAGTGTATACGATCCGGGTTTGCTCAGGCTAACCTGAAAAACAGCTTGTCCCTTGGCATCGGTGACTGCCTGCAGGTTGCCGGCGGCTTCGGACTGGCGGTTATAGGTGCGCGTTTGTTTGACATCCTGTTTTTTGGTGGCGGGATTGTAAACCGTTTGTTCACTGATTTTGACATCAGTCCAGGAACGGGTCAGCGTCATACTTAAAGGAACTGCTTGTTGCCACTTGTTGCGACTCATGGCGCCGTACAGGTCAACGGTCACGGCAGTTTTATCGCTCACCCTCACGGCTGCCTTGGCCGAGAAAGCAAAGGCAGCAAAATCTCCCTGATGCACCATCCAGCCGACACCGGCGGAAGTGGTAATCTCAGATTCATCGGTATATTCCACCACTAAACTATACTGCTGCGAGGTTAACTTCCCGGCAATATCAGATTTGATTTTAACCACAGCTGTTCCCTGGGTATCCAGTGTAACCGTCTTCTGTTCCACCTGGTCGCCACCATACCAGTAATTCTGATCGGGTGTCGTCTTCGTCACGCCCGGCAACGGTTCGCTGGTTGAGGTGCGATAGACGGTGTATTTGACTTGTTTGTTGCTGACTGGCTGGCCAAAAAAGTAGTTCGCCTTGATCGTGGCGGTGACAGTGTCGCCTGACAAAACTTCCTGTTTGTCGGCGCTGACTGAAATTTCATAATCCGGTTTACGGTATTGGTCAACAGGAAATGAGTAACTGTCGATATAATCTGACGTTGCGTTATTTTGCAGAAACAAGGTCAAACTGATATCTCCACTGGAGGTTGTCTCCGGGATCTTGATTTCCCCCGCAATGCTGCCATTGGTGTTATCCAGCACCAGTTTGGTCTGGACTGACTCACTACCCTGGACCGACCGATTACCCCCTAATGAAACCAAAACGACAGAACCTTTGGGTGGCGGGCTGAAACTGCCGTCATTGTCCATACGGATGATGGCTTTGAACTTGACAGTGTCACCCTGACGATAGATGGGCCTGTCCGTGGCCATCACAGCCTTATAATTTTGAATGGGTGTAGTTGGCCCCGCGTAACCAGTGTAATACATACCGGAATTGAGGATGAGTAAGCCATTTTTGGAAACGATCGCATCGGCGTCCTGGTATTTGTCAGTGACCACCAGGCCATTCCCGTCGGTGAACTCGGTACCAATTACTTTGACCTGATTGCGCAGCGTATAAAAATCGACGGCCTGATTGGGCACCGTTTGGCCTGTGGAAAAATCAACCACCCACACGACTTGCTTGTGATTATTATCCACCTGCTGCGAGATCTGTTGCGGTTGCACCACGATATAAATAAAACGCGGGCTAACCAATTTGTCATTTGTAGCCTTGACCAGATAATAACCAGCAGTCAAATTTGGCAAACCAATATTCAGATTAAAGTCCTTGGTTGAATAATTATCGCCCTGAACGCGCAGTTCACTGATTTTCGCCTGCCATGAAACGGTCGGTTTCTGGCTTCCCAAATCGGGCAAAATGCTGTCAAACATGCGGTCATACTGATACTGGCGGCTGGCCAACAACGTTTTCTGGTCAACCGGATAAAGCTCAAATTTAACCACATCAGCATCGGTCATGTTGCTCGAGCTGGCACCCACAAAATTCTCGGTGTGGCCCGACGTCCAGCTCACGATTGCGCCCGTTCGCAAATCAAAATCTAACCAGGGCTCGGCCGCAAACTGTGCTGTTCCCTGTCGCGTGGTGCGGAATTGGAAGACTTTATCCGCCGTGAGTTGGTACCCGTCCTGGTTGATGAGTTCCTTTTTGACTGTGACGGTATACAATTTTTCGGCAGCAAGTGGTTGGTCGCTCAAAAAAACGAACGCGCTGTCGTGTTGTTCAAATTTACCTGGAGTGGAGGGATCTATGCTGAAATTCTTCTGAAAATCGGCCAAAGCGACATTACGGTAGTTGAATTGAACTTCAATGCTGCTCGTGCGATCAACGCCTTCACCTTGATCGGCGGGAGTGGTCGAAGTAATCGCAAAAGTCGGTATCGTCTGAATGCTCCACTCGGCTGGACTTGCCAGCGGCTCACCTTTGTCATTCAAGGCGGTGCTGGCCACGGTAATGTGGTAGGTCGTCCCGGTGGCCAATGTTGTTTTGGGCACAAAGGTCACTTTTTTGCTGTCATCCGACCAGGTGAAATCTCCTGCAATCGCTGGTTCTACCTTCAATGCCGCCACAAAGGCGACACGATTTAAGGATTCTTTACTCGAAATTGCAAAGGAGCCTTTGGGCAAAACACCCAGCTCTGAATCCAGTAATTTAGCAAGGGTAAGTTCTGTGTCGGCATAAACGACGGTCTTGTGGGTCACGGCAACCGCAGCAGGGGATGTAATCTGCTTTTGGCTCAATTTGCTCCAACCATAAACTGACCCCACCAGTCCCACCACGACCACCAGACTAGCCCCGGCATAAGCCCATTTTGGCCAGGGGAAACGAAAAAAAGATTTGAATGATTCCAGGAAATGTTGTCCCTGATGTTTTGGGCTCGGACTGGACTTACCAGATTTGACACGAGCATCAGCGGCAAGTTTACTGCCCAGTTCACTTTTGAAATCGGGCCGCAATGGTATTTCCTGCTGGTAAATCGATTTCAATTCATCGGCAAGGTGTTCAAGGTTTGGGTCTTGTTCGGGGTTGGGCTGGACGTCGTTAGATTTGGCCATGGGAATTATCCTTGGGTGAATTATTTGGTGAAGGCTGGATGCGCAGCAATGATCTCCGGCGAGCGCGCCTGAATCGTAACTTTCATCTTGGCCAGGCAACGTTTGACTTGCATTTTGCAGGCTGCAACCGACTTCTCGACCTGAGATGCGATCTGATCATAGGAAAAATCGTGAAAGAAACGGTAGATCAGTACTTCCTGACAACTGAAACCCAATGTTTTAAGCACTTCCTTAACCACCAGTTTGCGTTCGGCTGCGGCCAGTTTGTCCAGCATGCCGTCGCCCTCGCCGAAATCAAAATTCTCGACTTCCTCCAGATCGATCAGTGCTTTGTGGTCACGGTAGTGATTTTTGAGGCGGTTGCTGGCAATACGTTGCAGCCAGGCGCCAAACGGTACATTTTTCCAGGTGAATTTGGGAAAGGCTTCAAGTGCTTTCAAAAAAATGTCGCTGCACAAATCTTCCGCAACGATTGGATCAAACGTGTGAAAATAGCAATAGTGATAGATTTGCGAAAAATAGAGGGCATAGAGCGTTTGAAATTGCGCCAAATCCTGCTTGGCGGCATCTACCAACAGTTTTTCGTCCTGCAGCGACACACGCTGATAAGAAAGTGATGCACCTGGCGTAGCCACAAACAGTTACCTCGGCTAAGAATTAATCTTTTCACTTAGATCAACACGCCAATGCTTCAAAAGTAACATGATCATCAATTTGATTAACGCCTAAAAACGATCTTGGGTGATAATTTCACCCGGCAATGTTGAAAGATTGGGCCAGATTTTGCGGCCAGGATAAATGGAGGTGTGGATTCCTAAATGGACATCATCGCCAATGAACGCGCCTAGTTTCTGCCGGTTGCTGTTCACTTTCTGGTCTTTGACCAGGGTGATGATGTTAGCGCCATCATGACGAAAATCAGCCGTGATCAAGCCGGCACCGATATTGACGCCACGGCCGATAACCGAGTGGCCGATATAAGCGCGGTGTTTACAGAAAACTTTGGGAAAAAGGACAGAATCGACAATTTCCGTACCATGACCGACAAAACATTCATCCAAAATGATCGAATCAGGCCGTATATAGGCATTGGGCCCAATGGTGCAGTTGGCGCCAATGTAAACCGGACCTTCGATATAGGTGCCTGCTTTGACCGTGGTACCAGGGCCGACAAAGACAGAACCATCGATATGCACGCCGTTTTCTACTTTGCCCAGGATGGTGGGTTCAATCTTGTGTAATAACGCCACGTTGGCCTCGAGCAGGTTCCATGGGTAGGTAATCGGGATCCAGTTGTCTTTGGCTTCTTCGAAGTGGAATTCCTCGATCACGCGCACAAAATCCGTCAGTTCCAGTTCGCCGCGCATGGAGTATTCGAGTTGAATATCAAAAATATCGCGTTTGAACACATAAAAACCGGTATTCACCAGTCCGGTGCGGATGTTTTCCGGCTTTTCAATAATGTCCTCCACGAGGTTGCCGCTGGTCTGAAGGTAACCAAAACGGCTAACATCTTCGTGCCAGGAAGCCAGCACGCAGTAGTCATGCTGTAAGCAGCGTTCGATGTCGGCACGGGCATAGACATCGTCGCCATTAAGTACCATGAAGCGCTCCCCTACCAGATCTTTGGCGCAGAGCAGCGCGTGGCCAGTGCCTTTTTGTTCGGTTTGTTCGATGTAGCTCACCGGAACTCCGTCAAATTCGTAGCCAATGGCCTGACGAATCTGTTCGCCGTAGTACCCGATGACAATGACAATACCGTTAACTAACCCCTTGAGCTGCGTCAGGTTGTGTTCCAATATCGTGCTGCCCAGCAGCGGTAGTAGTGGTTTGGGACGGGTCACTGTGAGCGGATAGGTGCGAGTGGAACGGCCGGCAGCCAATACGACGGCTTTGATATCATCCATGCTTACTCTCCAATGGTTTGAAGCAGATCCAGGAGACGCGTGAGTTCTTCGTGCGAATAAAACGCGAGCGCAATTGAACCTTTGCCCTGACGTTCGGAAATTTTCACTTTGGTTTGAAATTTATCCTGCAGCACGCGCGTCTCACCCATAAAGGCGGTACTTTGGCGGGCGGCGCGACTGGTGGATGTGCGCGCGGGTTTGTTCTGGTTGACAAGCGCTTCCACCTGGCGCACAGACAGACTATCACGCAAAATCTGGGCATATGCCAGTTCCATCAGTTCCGGCTGCGGCAAAGCAAGCAGGGCGCGAGCGTGGCCTTCAGTGATTTTGCCGGCGCTCAGACCTTCCTGGACACTTTTGGGAAGCAGGAGCAGGCGCATTTTGTTGGAAATGGTGGAAAACTGTTTACCAACTTTGTCGGCAATGTCTTTGAGTTGCAAATCAAATTCGTCTTTGAGGCGTTTGTAACCACGGGCTTCCTCGAGTGGTGAGAGATCTTCGCGCTGGATGTTCTCGACCAAGGCGATTTCAAGCTGAACCTGAGTGTTGTAATCACGGACGATGACAGGTAGTTTAGCCAGACCGGCAAGCTTACTCGCCTGATAGCGGCGTTCACCGGCAATAATCTGGTAGCCGTCGCCTTGCCTGGTGACAACCAGTGGCTGCAGCACGCCATATTCCTTGATCGACTGCGCCAATTCCTGCAGCGCTTCGTGGTCAAAGTGTTTACGCGGCTGGTCGGGATTGGGCGTGATTTTGCTGATGTCGATTTCGCTGACCCGTTCGCCTGCCTCGACTACCCGTTGCGGAATGAGTGCGTCCAAACCTTTGCCGAGTCGTCTGATGGCCATGCAAAATCCTTTCGTGTTGATATTCAAGCGCAGTATAACAAAAGCGTGTCGCCGTACGCAAAGGTTTGTGTTAGGATTTTACTATGACTGAAACCGCTTCCCGTTCCAAAAACGTCCTGCTCTATCTGCTACACGTGCTCAACGACGGTTACTACACCTCGCTACAACTGCTCATGCCGTTTATCGCCGTCGGCCTTGGCCTAAATCTCGTTCAAGTGGGAATTCTGGGTACCACCACCAGTTCCTTGGGCATTGTTTTGGCCATTCCGTCGGGCTATCTGGCGGCACGCTGGGGCGGACTGCGGGCGATCATGCTGGCCATGATGTTTTATCTGCTTGGTTACCTGGGGACGGCACTGTCACCCAGTTTCATTTTCCTCATGCCCAGCTTTTTCCTGGCTGGCGCCGGTTTTGGTTTATTTCATCCCATTGCCTTTGCGCAGGTGAGCAAATGGGCTCCAAAAAGTGAACGCGGCCAGAAAATCGGCGATTTCAGCGCGGTGGGTGACGTTGGCCGGGTAGGATTATCGACACTCATGCCAACACTGGCTGTGCTGATTGGCTGGCGGCAGAGTGCTTTGGCTTATGTTGCGGCCGGCAGTATCTGTTTTGTTGTGCTGCTTTCTGTCCTGCGCCGCCAAAACACTCATGGCGTGATTGCAAAGAAAGTGGCCCCCAAGGTTAGTTTTCACGAGCTGATGACCAATACGCGTTTTGTCTTGACCCTATGCGTGGGCGGTCTGGACCAGTTTGCCAGTGCGTCGCTGTTTTTGTTCCTGTCTTTTGTCCTGATCCAAAAAGGCATCAGCAAGTCAGTGCTCGGTCTTTTTACTGCCGCGTTTGGTTTGGGTTACATTGTTGGCAAAATGACGCTGGGACGCGTCGTGACCCGGCACCGTGCAGCCAAAGTCTTTGTCGCTGCTGAACTTTGCATGGCACTGTTTATCGTGCTGCTAACGAGCAGTACAAACTTTGTGATCATTTTGCTGGTGGCCTTTGTGCTGGGTGGGCTGACCATGGGGACTGTTCCCGTGATCCAGACCATGCTGACCGAAGCGGTGGAACAACACCAGACATTTGAAAAAGCCTACGGCATCTATATGTTCGTTATCAGCGCGGCCGGCACATTGGCACCACTGATGATCGGGATCGTGGCTAAAGCAACCAACATTCTTGTCGCTTTTAATGTCTGTGCGGGGTTTGGGGTGTTGGCAACGGTGCCGGCGGTGCTGGTTATGCTTTCTGCAAGGACACGCGAGAAAATCTAATTGTTCTCACCATCTTGCAACCACTCTTCGGCAATAGGAATCAACGGGTCATTTTTATCTAATCCAAGACTATCCCCTAGAATTGCATTTTGTTGATCAGGCGTTTCTCCGCGGGCAACCTTAGCATTAGTTTCTTTTTGAATTTTCTTTTTAAGATTTTCAACCTCTTCACGAGTCATTCTAGGCTTATTCATAGACAAACCTCAGTAATATGTTAGCTATTATTGGTCAACAAACTTTGCGTTGAAACCAGTTCAACCATCCAAATTTCTCTTTATATCATCATCATAACGTTTACCATCACTTTCCGTCTCGTCAATTATTTCTTTCGCTGCTGCAGCCTGTTCGGATGATATTGTTCCTAAGATTTTATTATAATCAATAACTGTTTTTGCAACATCCTTCTTCCCACCCTCAATATCCAAAAAATGTTTTGCTAAGTCCTCAGGGCTCATATTTTTTGAATTCTTGTCACCTTTTGCCATCAGACATTCCTCGGTATTAATTTATCTTCTTGCGTCCATATTATACTGCATCTCATCAAACGCCCACAAAGCTGGTTTATCCATTTCTTTCTTGGCTTCACCGATAAAGTAGAGCGAACCGCAGATTACATTCAGGTCATCGGGGCCGGAAATGGTTTTTAAGTATTCAATGGCTTCGGCGCAACTGATGGCCTTAGTTGATGACTTTGAAACGAGTTTAACAAGATCGACGGGTGAATAGGAATGCACCAAAGCATGAATGGGACAAAAGACAAAATGGTCTGTGACTGGCTCAAGCAAAGCCAGCATCTGGTCGACTTTTTTGTCCTGTTTGGCGGCAAAGACGACGTTGATTTTGGCCGAAGGCGAAATGAGCTGCCTGGTTTTAAAATATTTGAGCGTTTGCGTTAGCGTTTCCACGCCCGCCGGATTGTGGCCACCGTCGAGGATAAGCTGACCATTTGCCTTGGGCCAGGCAGAGACGAACTCCATCCGACCAGGCCAGATTGTCTGCGCCATGCCAAGCTGTTCCTGTTCTGGCGTGATCATGATATCACCGTTCTGCACCATCAAATCCAGAACCGCGACAGCGCACGACGTATTCTCAACCTGGTGCTCCCCAAGCAATGCCGTCCTGAATTTGCTGCCCATGCTGCCGACGAGGTTGCGGTACAAATAATGGGTGGAAGTCAGATCAAGCGACAAAAACTCAGGAGAATAATCCCGGTTACGTTTCCAGCAACCAGTATTCGTCTCCTGACAGCGCTTACTGACAACTTGCCAAGCGTCGTCTTCGGTTGCGGTAACCACCCGGATCTTGCCCGGCCAGGGATTATTCGCATGGATAATGGCCGCTTTTTCCGCAGCAATCAAAGCAATGGTATTCCCCAGTTCTTTGGTATGTTCCAGCGCGATATTCGTAATAACCTTGTATTCCCAGTCTTTGACATTGGTGGCGTCAAAACGCCCACCCAACCCCACTTCCAGCACCAGCCAGTCCACTTGCTGACTGACAAAATGCAAAAATCCAATGACCGTAAGCAGTTCAAACCAGGTCGGGTAATTGTCGTCCAGAACGGCATTTTCGAGCAAAACTACGCGCACCTTTTCTGCCAACGCCAAAAATTCGAATTCCTTCATTGTCCAACTACTGTTCTCGTCCCCCATCTGGAAACGCTCGGCATGGCTCATCAGGTGCGGTGAAGTATACAGTCCAACTTTGTAACCAGCGACACGCAAACAACTAAACAATGTGGCGCAAACCGACCCTTTGCCGTTCGTGCCTGCCACATGAATCGCTTTGAGCTGATGCTGCGGATCACCCAAAAGCTTTAATAAAGCTTTAATGCGCGTCAGTTCGAGCGCTTTGGCGCGGAAGGTCTGGGATTGGATACTGAGCAAAAAGTCGGTGGTGGTGGACATGTTTTCCGTCATGCTGAGGTACGAAGCATCCTAACTGCGAACGAAACCATAACGGGGGTAACCCTAGAGACTTGTCACTGCTTGGTGAGGATTCTTCACTTCGCCTCAGAAGGCTCCACTCAGAATGACTACCTCAGTCATTTTCTGCTCATCGCGATGATTGTTTTACTTATTTCTCTGCAGCATCACCAAAAAGGCTTCCTGCGGCAGTTCCACTTTGCCAAACTGCTTCATGCGTTTTTTGCCTTTTTTCTGTTTGTTGAGCAGTTTGTCCTTGCGGCTGCGGTCACCACCGTAGAGTTTGGCAATGACGTCTTTGCGCAGGGCAGACATACGTTCCGTGGCGATCACTTTGCCCCCCAGCATGGCCTGCATTTTGAATTCGAAACTCTGGCGTGGCAGGAGTTCGCGCATTTTTTCAACAATATACTTCCCTACTTCCAGTGCTTTTTCGGCTGGCACAATTTGGGCAAAGGCGTCAATTTCGTCTTCGTGCACCAGGACGCGCAGTTTTTGCAATTTACCGACACGAAAACCAATCGGTTCGTAATCCATGGAAGCATAGCCCTGCGTCACGCTTTTGAGTTCGTCATAAAAATCGACAATCACTTCAGCGAGCGGAATTTCATAATGCATGTTGACGCGCTCTTCGTCCAGATATTCGGTCGGGATGAACGTGCCACGGTGCCGGCTCGACAGCTCCATGATGCCACCAATGTATTTGCTCGGGGTGATCACCGAAAGTTTGACCCAGGGTTCTTTGACTTCGGCGATTTTGGTATCGTCCGGAAATTGTGACGGATTATGCACCGTCAAAAAGTCGGTCTGGCCGTCTTCGCGCACCAGATATTCCACGTTAGGCGAAGTAAAAATCAAATTCATGTCGTATTCACGTTCCAGCCGTTCCTGCACAATGTCCATGTGCAGCAACCCCAAAAAGCCGCAACGAAAACCAAAACCCAATGCCGCCGAGGTTTCGGGTTCAAATTGTAGGGCACTGTCATTGAGACTTAGCCGTTCCATGGCTTCACGCAAATCCGGATAGTCATCGCCTTCGACCGGGTAAATACCGGCATAAACCTTGGGATGTACCAGTTTGTAACCCGGGAGTGCCTTGACTTCCATGGAACTCGCCAGCGTGACAGTGTCACCAACACGTAAACCACCTACGTTTTTGAGACCGGTTGCCACATAACCCACTTCCCCACATTTCAAATCTCCCGCGATTTGCATATCAGGGCGAAAATACCCGACTTCCAGGATTTCGGCTTTGTTGTGCTGACCAATCATGTAAATTTTGTCACTGCGGGTAAAAGTGCCGTCAATCATGCGCAAATACGCTACGGCGCCTTTGTAGGCATCGTAAACAGAATCAAAAATCAGCGCCCGCGGGGGACCTTCAACTTTGCCTACTGGTGGCGGGATGATGTCAACCACTCGGTTGATCAGCTCGGTGACATTGGTCCCGGCTTTGGCGGACACTTCCATGATTTCTTCGGCCTTGAACCCCAGTACACGTTCAATTTCGCGCTTACAGCGTTCCGTCTGAGCACTCGGCAGGTCGATTTTGTTGACCACCGGAATAATCGTCAGGTTTTGCTCCATGGCGAGGTAAACGTTGGCCAGCGTCTGCGCCTCGATCCCCTGAGTGGCATCGACAACAAGAATGGCGCCTTCACAGGCCGCGAGCGAACGGGAAACTTCATAGGTAAAGTCCACATGCCCGGGTGTATCAATCAGGTTGAGGATGTAGTGTTTGTCATCCTTGTCCCAATACATGCGAACTGGTGTCAGCTTGATCGTGATACCCTTTTCCTGTTCCAGATCCATGGTGTCCAGATACTGTTTGTGGATATGGCGGTCGTCCACCGTGTGCGTGAGTTCCAAAAACCGGTCAGCCAAAGTGGACTTGCCATGGTCAATATGGGCAATGATGCAAAAATTACGGATCAGGGATAGATCAGCCATTGTGTTACTCGTCAGAAATAGACTGTTACATCATAGCGGAGCAGTGGCCCGGTGACAAGCTAACTGGTTATCCATTTTCCGAATGCGGCCATTCTATCATTACGAGGAGGTTTTGCGTTTTGGCAGTCTTTGAGTAAATGCCTTAAAAGGAAAGATTGCCGCGCAAGGCTCGCAATGACAGATTGCTTTTATTGCAAAAACTGCGGCAATTTCGGATATAACTGTTGAATCTGCTGATACTTGGCTTGCATGAAACGGCGCAACTGACCGGCATTTTCGAGCATTTGCTGCGCCTGGGCTTCGGGGTTGCTGTAACCAAGGGCACGCAACATTTCAACCAGGTATTTCATTAATTTTTCGCGTGAGCCCGGATCGCGGATCAGAGTTTCGATTTTGCTTAAACTTTTTTCATACTGAGCCATGAATTGTTCCTGGGTTTGTTCGGCTGCTTTTTTGCTTTCATACCAACCAAAGATGCGATCGCGGACATATTCGTCGTCCATGGTTTCCAAGATCCAGCGGCAGGGGAAATCCTGGCAGCCACGCTCACAATGGTTGGGGCAGGTTTTGATCAAATCCATCAGGCGTGGGTCATCTTTGACCTTCTCCAGCAATTCCTTTTTGCGTGGCAAATCCTTAATCGCCGGCTCAAAGACGATTTCAAGGTCGTTCTCCTGGGTACGACGATAATGTGTCAACTCCGTTTTTGCTAACTGAATTTCACGCAATGAATTCATGAGGTTAGCTTCTTCTATTTCTTCGTCACTCATCTCCTCAGCAGTTTGTATTTCAGCAACCTGTAACCGTTGCAATTCTGCTTCCAGCTCCAATTCGGCCAGCAAAGCTTCTTCGGCGTCATGCGATTTCTTGGCAATCACGGCTTTTTCATCGGCTTCCTCTCGTTCCTGCTCGGCTTTGGCAGCCTCGTCATCAACTTCCTCGGCTTCCTCCTTCTCAATCAACTCTTCCGCAACGCGTTGTTCTTCCAATTGTTCCTCAACCTGTTGTTCAGTTTCTTTTTGCAGCTGATGCAATGCTTCGTCTTCAATGACCACATCCTCGGTAATATCATGTTTGGTTTCAACAGGCTCGGTTTCAACAGGCTCGGTTTCAACGGGTTCGGTTTCAACAGGTTCGGTTTCAACGGGTTCGGGCATAACGGGCTCGGTTTCAGCAGATTCTGGTTCTACAATCTCTGTGGGTATTTCATCTTTGGGTTCGACCAATACGGCTTCGCCATCCACCTGCTCAATCTCCGCTTGTGGCCCTTCGATATGTTCAAAACCAAGCGCTTTGCCAAGTCCAGCCATGGCTTTTTGGGTACGCAACTCTTCTTCGAGCATCACTTCGGTTTTGTTTTCCTGCTCAGCGAGTTCCTTCAGATTGGTGGCAACTTTTTCAACATCTTCTTTATCGTTTTCTTCTTTTTCATTATTTTCTTGAGTTTCCAATTCGGCTTGCAGTTTGTCGATACGCTCGTTGAATTCACTAGCTACCAGGTCAGCTTGTGTTTCTGGTTCAAGTTCGACAACTTCGGGCTGGATTTCTGGTGCGAGAGGTTCTGCCAATGCTTCGGTTTCTTCAGCTGCTTTTGATGCTTCAGATTGTGCTTCAACTTCGTTGCTGGTTGCTTCCTCCGTTATTTGGGTCGTTTCCTCTACAACCACTTCCGGTACTGGCTCAATCATGGGTTCTGCTTGTGGTTCTGCTTGTGGTTCCACTTGGGCTTCCACCGGGGTTTCGACTGGCGCTTCCACTGGGATTTCCACTTGGGCTTCCACCGGGGTTTCGACTGGAACTTCTGCCGCAAGCTCAGTCGCAGGTGTTTGACTGGTATCTAATATGGGTGACGCTCCGGCTAGAGGGGCTTCACTCGCCGCGGTTTGTTCATCAATTAAGTTGTGTTCAGGTTCGCTTTCTGGCTTAACACCGTCGGCTGTCAATGGTTGCTCTGCCGTTGTTATCTGCGTCGCATCAAGCGCACCTTCAACGGGTTGATCGAGTGGAGTGTCGTTGTGTGCAGTTTGAGTTTGTTCTAGCAGCTGCGTTGCAGGAACTGGTTCGCCTTCAACAATGCCTTGAGCCGCAATCGGTACAAATTCGGTTGTGGATTGTTCCAATCCGTCCTGACCAGCGATTTGACCCTTGAGCGCTTCCGGGATTTCTTCGGCAATGACTTCGTTTTGGTCAGGGATTGTTTTGACGTCAACTTCGGCCAGAGTTTCAGCTTTTTGCTCCAGTTTGAGTTCAGCCGCAACATCCTCAGGTGGCTTCTCGGCAAAGACAGGTTCCAATGCTTCCCCCTGGGGTTCCACCGTTAGTTCGGTTTGTTTCACGGTAGCCGTTTCATCAGCATTGGGTTCAGCATTGGTTTTGGCATTAGTTTCGGCATCGGCTTTGACTGTCTCCGTGTCAGGGATAACTACACTTGTCTCAACTTTTTCATTTTGAGCCGTCATTTCAACTGCAGTTTTGTTGTCCAAATCTTCAGCCACTTTTGTCGCCTCTCGGGCGTCAACGGTTTCGTCTTCTACTGGGACTGTCTTAGCTTCGATTATTTCAGGTTTCGGTTCTGCCTGTTCTGGTGATAAATCTTGACCGTCGTTTGGTTTCGTTTCAGCTTCTTCAACGTCGTCGATTTTATCGGTTTCACCATTTTTGACTGCCTGTTTGTCCTTTTCCAAATTTCCGGGTTTGACTGGCTCAAGTTCAGCTTCACTGACTGCTTCATCAATTTTAATTGCTTCCGCTGCCGCAGCAAGTTCGGCGGCTTGGGTTGCTTCGGGTGTTAATTCTGATTTTGTCGCCTCTACTTTATCTGCTGCCACGTCAGTCATTTGCTCTTCCACGCCCACTGCTTGTGGTTTGATTCCATCAAGTGCTTCTGTCTCAATATTGTTTGCTTCCGCTTCTGCGAGTTCAGCTGCCTGAATTTGTTCTGGTGTACGTTCCGTCACTGCTTCAACAGGTTCGACAGGTGCAGCACTTTCAGCTGCTTTGCTTTTTGTTTCCTGCTCTTCTGCAGCCTCAACAGCAGTTTCGGGTTTTACTTCCTCAGCTGTCACTTCAGCCATTGCCTGTTCCGTTACAAAGATTTGAGGTGCCTCGCCTGCAACGGCTTCCTCGACTTTATTCTGACCACTGGTTGGCTCGGCGCGCATCTGGAAAAACTTTTCGATTTGCGCTTCCCGCTCGTCCAACTCTTTGATTTTGTCCTCAGTTTTTGTTTCTGGAATTTCAACCGTATCCGCTTGTACAACAGATACTGTTTCTACCGCAGGAGGAATGAGCTCGGCCGGAACTTCAGGAACGATCTCAGCTTCAGTTTCTATAACCTCTTCAACTTGTTTGGCCATGGGCTCTTCCACCTTCGTCTCTTTAGCAATCTCGCCATCCAGAACCGCACTGGCATCAACAGTTTCAGGATCCATGGTAACGGACTCCGCCCCCCCCTGAGCCGCGTCTGCTTGATCGTCTTCAAGAAGAACCGCATTGGTTGAATGTTCGGTGGTAGTTTTCCCCTGTTCCATTTGCGTTTTTAACGTCTCAATGCCAGCCAGATCCTGCAAAATGCCATCGATCTGCGCGGCACGCTCTGGCGACGCCTGCTGCAGCTGGCTTTGCTCTTCCTGCAAGGCGGATGCGACTTTGCCAGCGTCCAGTGCCTGCACATAAACAGACATGTCTTCCCAACCGGCTTCGTTCTGCGCTTTCATTTCAATGCCTTGGTAGCGCCACAAATCAGATTCAGAAATTCCCGATGACGCGAGCGCGGCTTCAATTTTGTCATGGGCTTGTCTGGCGGAGTTCAAGGTGGCAACCAGCACTCCAATCTTTTCGGGATTACCCGGTTCACGCAAATTGGCCATCAATTTGCCGATCTGGTTTTCAACCACTTTGACGCGGGCTGACAAATCACCCGTCATATCCTGTGCGTGTTGCAGACTTTCTTTGTCCTCGCCCAAAAGATTTTCAATACGGGTCAATCCCGTCAGATACGTGCCACCGATTTCACGATTCAATTCGGTCGCGCGACGCTCCACACTGGCAAAATCTGCAGCAGTTTCGGCGCTTTGGGCGATGACTTCGAGCTGCGAAACTTTGGAAGTGATGGCCGCCAGATTACGCTCTGCCATAAGTATTTTTTCATTACGGGAAGGCGTTTCTCTGACATTGTCTTTGACTGAGCCATCTAGTTTTTCGACCAAATGGTCAATTTCAGAGACATTTTCAGCAATGCCACCTTCGATTACCTGTTCTGTTGTTTTATTGGTTTTGGTTTGATCAGAATTTGCCTGATGCCAGGCATTGATTTCGGCGTCATCATTGTGATTATCGACGACTTGCTTTTGAAAATCATCAACTTCAGCATCAGGCCACTTGCCGCGCAGATCTTCAATGCGACTAAACCAATTGACCTTCATGTCGCGCCAGAGTTTTCCGACACCTCCGGCAAAATTGTCATAACGGTTTTTGACGTGGTCTTCGATGCGCAAATTGGCTTCAAATTGGATTTGTTTGTAGTTGTAGTCTGACAGCGTTTTGATGTCAAAATTATCGGCAATTGCCGCATACAATTCTCGCCCGCGTTGCTGCATGTCGTTGTAATACCCAAGCACATCTTTCTGTACATCCCCCTGAATGTCCATGATTTCCTTGGCCTGGTGCCAGATGCGAAAATCATCATGCTCAACGTGCTTGCCTTCGAATTTGTGCTCTTCGCGTTCATTGAGGAGCCGCTCAAATTCCATGACCTTACGTGAAATGGTATCCTGCTCCAGGTCTCGCTCCTCCAGCGCTTTTTTCATGCGAGCGTCATACTTATCGAATTCCGTATCCACTTCCTTGGTCCGGTCTTCAACAATATTGTTGATTTTTATTTTACGCTCGGCTTCGTCATTCCCTTCTATTTTCTTGTCTTTGTTCAGTTCATCATCAATAGCTTCTTTTTCAACCTGCTTTTCCCTGATTTTTTTTTCATCTTCTTCTTTGGCATTGGCTTTTTCGATTTCATCACTCAGTTCCTTGGACCTTTTTTCCAATTCTTCATGGCGATTGTCATGCGCCTCACGCGAAAGCGCACCGAGCGTTTTGAGGTCTTTTTTGTCACCCGCTGCTTCGATCTTTTTTTTGAGTTCCGCTTCCTTGCCTTTTTGTTCGTCTTCGGCATCCTGTTTGAGCTTGTCCTCGGTCTTTTTACGCTCCGCGCTGACGCGCGCCTCAGCCGACTCGCCTTCCATGTTTTCGCTATTTCTTTCCAATGTCTCTTCTGGTGGCATTTTGACTTTGTTTTTGGCTATGGAATAATCGTATTATTTTACCAGATTTAGCGTCCTTACGCCACAAAAGCCTGGAAAACAAATTTCCCAGGCTCTACTTCAGAGTTTCAATTACGCCAGTGGCACCTACAAAGGCACGGTTGAGCAATCTAGTCACGAAAATCAACATGTCCAAGCGCCACCACCAACGAGCAATTCCACACGAGCCTGTAAGAGCCTGAAAAATGTGTTTTCAAGGCGACCCGCGCGCAGTGGCTACTTCTTCCCCTTGAGCATCGCCTGCAATAAATCATCCGAATTTCGTTCATATCCAGGCTTTTCCGGCACCATCGACTCACTCGTACGCTGCTCTTTGAGTTGAGCAAGTAATTTCTGGGCTGATTCAATTTTAATGCCATAGAAGCGTGCTTCGGTGCTCAATTTGCGGTCATTGCTGTACAAAACCCAGCCGTGTTTGTCCTTGAGTTTGGCAATTTCGGCCAAAATCACATCATCCGCTGTCTGATAGTGACCAGAAAACAGAACCTGAAACTTGCCCAGCCACTCGCGTGACCGGCCATGGCTGCGCGCGCCGTCAAAACACAACAAAACCCGCAGTCCTTTGCTATCGCTAAGTCGCGACAAGGCGTTGGTGAGCTGCTCTTCGGTCAGGTTGCTGAAACCCAGCAGGTTGTTGCCATCAACGAGGATTGGCATGAGTTCAGGCTCGTTTAAGACCGAGCTTAATTTTGATCGAATCGATTTCCACGTCTTTGACAAATTCCACGACAGATGCGTCAAACGGGGCGACAGTAATGGCGTTCGACAGGGTTTCCTTCTTCATGTATACATCCCAGGTTTGCATGGCTGTCTGAATGTCCGTGCTGGAGAAATCCAAGAAAGTTTCGATACGATTTTCGATGCTGAAACCGGCTTTTTTGCGGCCATCCTGGATTTCACGGGTCAAATCGCGGATCAAGCCTTCGTGGCGCAGCTCTTCGCTGACAAATGGATCGACGCCGATCCAGGCCTGGGGCATTTCGCGTTTGGGGAATTTTTCGGGTATGTCTTTGACCACTTTGACTTCCTTGACGTTGATTTCTTCTTCGATGATGGCAAGCAGTTCAGGCTCAAGGTGACTCAAATCCTGTTTGTCTTTGGCCAGCAGCACCAGGTCCTGCAATGGTTGACGCACTTTGACACCCATTTCAGACCGCAGTGCCCGCGCGGTTTCGACAATGTTCATGGTAAGCCGCATGCGTTCCTCGAGTTTGGTGTCAATCAGATCGAGGTTGGCGACAGGGTAATCGCTCAAATGCACGGATGACGCTTCGCCCAGGTTCTGGTCGCTCACCAGATTGCGATACATTTCTTCGGCCACGAATGGCATGATCGGCGCGACCAGTTTGGCTAAAGTGACCAGCACGGTGTAGAGCGTTTGATAAGCCCCGGCTTTGTCGCTGTCACTTTCACTTTTCCAGAAACGGCGGCGGCTGCGGCGGATGTACCAGGTGCTGAGCTCGGCCACAAAGGATTCGATTGGACGCGAGGCACGGGTCAGGTCGTAGTTGTCAAAGGCGTCGGTCATTTCACGAGTGAGCGAATGGAGACGCGAAAGCACCCATTTGTCGAGTAGATTAACGCTCGCTGTGGCGCCGGTTGACTGCGGCGGTTCCCAGTTGTCGATGCAGGCATAAGTGAGGAAGAAAACATAGGAATTCCACCAGATCATCAACACTTTACGGACCTTTTCCTTAACCAGGTCGTCGCTAAAACGCCAATCCTCGCCCATCGGCGTGTTGGCAAAGAGAAAATAACGCATGGCATCGGCACCCACGGAGTCCATCAGCTTCTCCGGTTCAACATAGTTGCGCAGCCGTTTACTGAGCTTCACACCATGTTCATCCAAACCAATACCATTGACGATGCAGTTTTGGAACGAAGGCTTGTCAAACAAGATTGTGGCAATCACGTGCAGGGTATAAAACCACCCGCGCGTCTGGTCCATGCCTTCGGCAATGAACTGGGCTGGAAAATTTTGTTCGAATTCGTCCTTGTGCTCAAAGGGGTAATGCTTCTGGGCATAAGGCATGGAACCGCTTTCAAACCAGCAGTCCAGCACTTCTTCGATACGGTGCATGGGTTTGCCGCAGTCCTGGCATTCCAGTTCAATCTCGTCGATGTAGGGTCGGTGCAGGTCAAGAGCGTCGATACGGAGTTTAAAAATCGGCGTGGCGCGCTCTTTGAGTTCGGCGATACTACCGAGGCACTCGGTTTTGCCACAGCCGTCGCAACGCCAGATTGGCAGCGGTGTGCCCCAGAAACGATTGCGGCTCACATTCCAGTCGCGCACACTTTCCAGCCATTTGCCAAAACGACCGTCTTTCACATGTTCGGGCATCCAGTTGATCTGATCATTGTTGACAAGCAAACGGTCACGCACCTCAGTCACCCGGATATACCAGGTTTTGACGGCGTAATTCAGGAGCGGACTGTCGCAGCGCCAGCAAAACGGATAAGTATGTTCCATACTGCCATAGCCATAACGCAAACCACGTTTGAGCAGTTCTTCGGCAATCAGATTGTCCGCGTCCTTAAAAAAAACACCTGCCCACAACGTCACTTCCTTGGACATGCAACCCGCTTCGTCAACAGTGCGGAAAATGGGTAAATCCAGTTTTTTCCCCAAATTGAAGTCTTCCTCACCAAAAGCCGGCGCAATGTGAACCAGACCAGTACCGTCATCCTGCGTGACAAAATCAGCCAAGACCAACCTATGTTTATTTTTGTCTGTTGAAATGAAATTATAGAGCGGTAAGTACTGTTTGCCTTCCAAATCCTTGGCTTTAAACGTTTTGACGATTTCATAAGGCTGTTTGATCACCGCCAGCCGCGCCTTGGAGAGGATCAAGCACTGGCCCACAGACTCGATTTGCTCGGTATTGAGTTGCACTTCACTGCCTGGCTCAGCGTCTTTGAGCTTGATTTTGACATACTCGTACTCGGGATTGGCGGCAATGGCGGCATTACCAGGCAAGGTCCAAGGGGTGG
Source organism: Candidatus Wirthbacteria bacterium (assembly GCA_903889905.1). Taxonomy (GTDB): domain Bacteria; phylum Patescibacteriota; class CG2-30-54-11; order CG2-30-54-11; family CG2-30-54-11; genus CAISZI01. The sequence goes on along the minus strand of CAISZI010000040.1, from coordinate 140,696 downwards.
TCGTCCAAACCAGGAAGTAAGTCTTGGGGTCCTCCACCAACTGCATTTTGACAAAAATCGACGGGTCTTTGGTATTGTCTTTGTAGCCTTGATTCACTTCAAAGTTGCTTAAGGGCGTGCCACAACGCGGGCAATACCAGGTGCTGCGGTAGTCTTCGTAAATGAAATTCTTGTCCCAGATCTGGCGAAAAACCCACCAGATCGATTCCATGTAATGGCGGTCCATGGTGGCGTAACTGTGCTCAAAATCCACCCAGCGCCCCATGCGATTGATGGTTTTTTCCCATTCCTTGGTGTAGCGAAAAACAATCGATTTGCAGGCATCATTGAAATTGCCAACGCCCCACTCTTCGATCTGTTTCTTGCCGGTAATTTTACGTTCTTTTTCGATTTCGTATTCCACCGGCAGGCCATGACAGTCCCAGCCCAGCACGCGCGGCACATAGTAACCTTTCATGGTTTTATACCGCGGAATGGCGTCTTTGATCGCACCGGCCAGGATGTGTCCATAATGCGGCAAACCCGTAGCAAACGGCGGGCCGTCGTAGAAATTAAACAATTCGCGGTCCTTACGATTTTCCACACTTTGTGCAAAAATCCGGTTCTGCTGCCAGAAAGCCAGGACTTCGTGTTCGATTTCGGGAAAGGAAACTTTGGCACTGCGCTTTTTAAACATCAACACTCCTTTTTGGGCAATTCATGAATGGCTCAAACTATACCACGCCAACCTCTCCCACCCAAGTGGATTTGGCTGCTACAGATTGAGGTAGGTGAGGACAGCCTGCCTTTTCAAAATATAGACCTGGCCCTGCCCCCAGGGCAAATACCGTTGATAACTGACGCTAAACAGCGGATCATAGCCAGGCAGTGGTTCCAAACTGGCCAGATAATCATCACCCTGGACAAACCACCAACTGACTCCGAGCCGTGGGCGGTAATTGCGATCGTACAAATACCAGCCATTGTATTCGTAGCCACCGTCGACGACATAGGCATTCACTTTTTGCTCAACTTCCAACTTGTCCAGAGCCTCCCAGCGGGCACGATTCCAGGCCAGATAGTCATGTGTGGCCAGCACGGCAAACAGGCCAAATAATGTGAGCAGCACCGCACCAGTAATTTTAACTTTGCGTAAAGCAGCAAAATCCACCTTGGGACTATGCAGCGCAATCAGCGCGCCGAGCAGCGGTATAAACAGCAGTAAATACCGGTCAAACCAAAGCCCCAGTCCAATCGAACCAAAGAAAAGCAGCTGGGCCAAAATGAGCCAAAGCGTCACCGGCCAGATCGTTTGATCATCCATCCCGCCATGCAGGTTGCGTTTGAACATACTCCAACAGCTTGCCACTACCTCAATCACAATAACCGCGCCACCCGCAACGCCAATGGCGGTTAGCACAATCCAAAGTGACGGCAGCAAATCCGGATAATCGGGCAAGCCCCAGATGTAGACGTCTTTGAGTGTGACTGGACCCAGTCCAAAATCAAACCAGATATTGCCACCTAATGGCAAAAGCCGATGACTGATAACCAGATAAGGCAAAATAATGCCAAGGCTAAGGGCCAGGATTGCCAGGATGATGGCTTTGACTTTTAAAGTGGAAGTGAGATAGCGGCGCATCCAAACCAGCAGCATGAGTGGCGAGAGGAAAAGTCCCAGATAGAGCAGTGACATCCAGGCAGCTTTAAAAAGCGAATTAGACGCTGCCATCAATTTTCCCCACAGCGTAGGTGACGTCAGCAGTTTGGGCGTGTCCAAGAAAATGGGCAAATGAAAGTGCGGTTGTAGATATCCGACATACGCCGTAATCGCCAGGCCCAGGCCCAAAAGAGGAACCAATGACCAGGTCGTTTTGCGCAGGCTTAAAGTCCTGCCCCGAACTTCTCCGATCAGCGTCGCCACCGCAAAAGCAAGCGCAAACAACAGACCCATCTGCCGGATAAATGTGGCCGCCACGATACTCAAACTGCCAGCTAACAGCCACAAACGTGAACGGCGTTTGAGGGCTTTGACCCAGCACAGCATCGCCAGCATTACCATGGTGAAAAAAGGAACATCGGTCATGAACGTATTCGACAGTTCCACGTAAATGGGATTGCAAAGCACAAGCAGCGAGACTAGCAGGCTGACTTTTTTGCCAATTCCCAGTTCCTCGCACAGCAAGTAAGTTGCCAGCACGCCCACAAAGCCCAGCACCAATGTCGAAAAACGCAAAGCCGTAAAAGAAAACCCAGCCGGAAGACAAAACAGCGCGCCCCAGAAAACCTGAGCGATAAACAAGGCATACGAACGTGGCGCCTGATGATAGGCGATGTTGCCGTAATCAACCAGGTAATGGACCAGTCGTGCATACACCCAATCGTCATTGAGGGGGAAATTACCAATCGGATTGATCACCATGATGGCGCCAATCCAGAGCAACAGCAACAGTAAAATGTGTCCACCCCGAGTTTGCCACAGTGCACGAAATTGGGTCATGACAAAGCCTCGTTTAAACTGGGACTGATGCCAATGCCAAGCATCAGCCAGTAAATGAACATGATTTTGGATGACACAAAGATATCAATAAAGACGGCTTGTACCAGCAATGCCACAGTCCAGAACAGAAGCAGCTGATGCAGCGTTTTGGCCGCAGCCGACTGGTGTTTGGGTGCATAAAAATAAGTTTGCAGCAAAACAACGATCATGACCAGGAATAATCCCAAACCCACCAAGCCAGTTTCACCGATCAAACGCAGGTAATACCCGTCCACCGCATCGCCCATGGCCGCAAGTCCACCGCCAGTGACCCATTGGACAGGATTGTCGTTGCGCAGGATAGCCAGCCATTTGTTGGTTCTGGCCACTGAACTTTCATCAATCACCACGGCAACACTGCCGACGGTGGTCTGCACTGGCCGGTTACTGATTTTTCCTGTCAGATAAACTCCAGTCAGGGCAGCTACCAGCACTGCGGCAAGCAGGATTAGCTTCTTGTTCCGTGTTTGCCAGGCATGCAAGCCAACCACGACAATCATCGCCAGGTATGCAGAACGGGATTTGGTCAGCAGCAGACAAACCATTCCCATCACGCCAATGCCAGCGAGCAGCAATCGACTTATGGCGGGTTTCAGGTCAAGCCACTGTTCAATCTGCTGTAATTGCCCCAAACCAAGCAGCACAGCGCAGCACACAAATACCGCAAATAGACCAAAATCATAATGTCCGCCAAATGTTCCCATGACCACGCCCACGCTTCTGAACTTCACGTCAGTGGTTTGCCACAGGCTTTGCAGTGTAGAAAAATACGGCACCAGGTCGCCAAGCTGGAGCAGCGCATAGCCAAACTCCAAGACTGTCGCCGCAAGTCCCATGACGCAAAGCCGTTTTAACCGTTGTGGCGTCCAGTTGACCAACAAAGCCGTAAACGCGACCACACCGAACTCGCAGTATCTACCCCAGTTAAGCAAGGCGACAGTTGGGTGGCTGACGGTTTTCAGTACCACGATACCAAAGATTGAAGTGAGCAATGCCCACAGCATAAACAGCAGCCACCATTTGAGCCAAAGTTGTTTGCCGATGACGCGTGTTTGTCTGCGTCGCCAGAGCGCGACTAAGCCAACCAACAGCATCGCCAACACCACAAAATCTTCCAACCGTATACCGACGGCAGTTCCGCCCACTTTGAACAAACTGATTTTGGGCATCAGGATGATGAAGGGCAGGAATAAATAGCTCAGTCCCAGCAAAATCGTTTCCACTTGTTCCTTCTAAAGCTTGAAATCAGCCTCAGCTAACCCGGCGTGACCTGGACAATTTACCCTGTTGCTCGCATAAAATCATCTTCTGGTTGAGTTTTGCCACGGAAATTTGTCGCAATGCCTGAATCCGAGTACGTTTACTCCACGCTCCCCGCAAACCCACAAGCCCAGCCCAGATGCCACGGACATGTGCCCATATCTGACCTGTTTGCAGGATTTGTTTGCCGGCTATGGCGATCTGGATCAACACGTGTCGCCAGCTATTTCGAAGCAGCAGTCCGGTGGGCATGTTTTTGACAAATACCCACAATTTATTGCGCGCCGAGAGATAAATGGTAGTTGCCGTGTAAGGATTACCCGTCGAGCCACTGCCTTTGTGCCAGACAATGGCCTGCGGAACAAAGATCATGGTTTTGCCCATGAGCTGTGCCCGCAAACTCAAATCCACGTCTTCATAAAAAGCGAACAAATCCTCGTCAAACAGCCCCACCTCGTCAAAGAATGACTTTCGCAACATCGCTGCCGCGCCGCGGAAACCAAAAGCCGGCTGACGTTGGTCGTACTGGCCGCTGTCTTGTTCCTGGTAACCAACCGGTTGCGCCCAACCTGAGCGGGCATAACCATCCCAGACACGATCGAGAAGCGTGGGATGATCGAGTTGCAGGATTTTTGGCAACGCCACATCGCTCTCGGGATGTTGCAGCAATTCGTCGACAAGCAGGGCAATTGCACTCAGACTGACTTTCGTGTCGGGATTGAGGAGCAGGATGAATTCACCTTGGGCGCGCCCAATGCCGGTATTGTTTCCGCCACAAAACCCCAGGTTCTTGCTCGGCGTGTTTATCTCAACAAGAAAATTCGCCTGCCTCAACACTTCCACGTCTATCTCTTCCTGCGGAGAATTGTTGACGACAATCACTTCCACGTTTTTATACGTCTGCGCCACCAATGACGCAAACAACAGCTCGAGTTGGGCCGCACTTTGCCAGTTGACAATGATGATGCTCACCAGTGGTTTCATTGCAGTAACCGGTCTTGAGTACCAAATACGACCTGTAGGATCATTTGCCAGCGACTTACGATTTTGGCCCGCAATGGGTCAGTGGGTTTGCCACGTGAAAACGCAAACCAGATCCAGCCGCCTGCGATGAGGCATAGAGAATCAAGCAAAAGCAATCCCCTGACCAGCGCGTCTGCCAGCAAGCCCCAGTGTTTGTGCACATAAATCACCAAACTGCGGTAAAACTGCCGCATGGTTTTGTCACTGCCCCATTTGGCAAAACTGGCACTGCCAACATGCGTCACCGTATGCTCGGCAGCGTAATAATTCACATAACCAGCCTGCCGATTGCGTACACCCCAGTCCACGTCTTCAAAAAAAATAAAAAAACGTTCATCAAGTAGTCCAACTTGTGCCAACACGGTTTTACGTGTCAGCAAAAAAGCGCCAGGAATCTGGTCAACCACACCACTTTGCCTCGTCTCCGACGCCCACAGGCGACGCACCAATCCAGGCATGCGTAGCGCCACGCTGTCAAAACTGAGGTAAAAGCATAAAAATTGCAGCAGCGACGGCGTCCGGCGGTAAAATGCCGTGTTTTGTGACTTACCATCTGGCCCAACCAGTTGCACGCCAAGCATGCCAACCTTTGGACGTGTCTGCATTTCCCCAAGACATGCGCTCAGAACAATTTCCCCAATCATTACATCCGAATTGAGCAGCAGAACAAATTCAGCCTGCGCCTGCCTGAGCCCCATGTTGTTGGCTTTGGCATACCCCAGATTGTCGGCGTTTTTGATCAATTCAACCTGTGGAAATTGCTTTTGGACCAAATCCACCGAGTCGTCGCTGGAATGGTTGTCGATGACAATCACCTGTAATTGCAAAGTGTCGGCATGCCGGTAGACTTGGCTCAGGCATTGTTCCAGCAAGTCGCGCGTATTCCAGTTCACAATCACGATCGTCAAATCATAATTCGACACACTTAAATCCTATTAGTTGGCTTGGCCATTTTCAAGCTGCTGCTTGATAGCCATCAGTTGCTCACGCACCGTCATGGGATGATAACCAGTGACTTCCACCAATTTGTCAATTTTGCCTCCACCCAGCAGCGGACGAACTGCCGCCTGTTGGAGTGACACTGTTGAAACTCGACTGATCAAGCTTTTGTCCAATCCAAAAAAGTCAGCGACTTGCAGCGCAAAATCGTAGCGGCTGACATAATCTTGGCCCATGGTATTAAACAATCCGGTGGCGGACTTCGTAAGCAGTGCCCGAATCATCATCGCCAGGTCATCGGCCAGCGTCGGGTTACTCCATTGATCAGCGACGATACTAACCGGTTTCCCTGTTTGGAGTTGTGCAAGCAGCCATGGCACAAACGTTTGACGGACGCCACGCGCGCAGCCATACAGCGTCGTCGTGCGGCAAATGAGAAAATCATCACAAGTCGCCTGCACCGCGCTTTCTCCCATTAACTTGGTCGCACCATACCATCCCAACGGATGCGGTTCCGCTTCCTCGTCATAAGGTCCAGCCATGCCATCAAAAACATAATCGGTCGAGAGGTAAACCAGTTTTGCCCCAATTTGTGCCGCCGCGCTGGCCAGATTGGTAGTACCGTCCACGTTAACTGACCGGCAAAGTTCGCGCTCAGTTTCAGCGCCGTCCACGTTGGTATAGGCTGCGGTATGAATGATCATTTCCGGCTCAAACTTCCGCATGACTTCGATCACATTCTGACCATCGCGAATATCCGCCCAAACCGTGGCAAACCCAGCCCTGCTTTCCGTTTTCTGCGCAACGTTGCTGAGCGACAATATCTGGTTGCCTTGGTCCGCAAGTAACAACTCGACCAACTTGGTCCCCAGGACGCCATTGCCACCGGTGATTGCAATTCTGGTCATATGCTCTAAAAATAATGTTGTTTAAACTGGCGGTAGAATTCGACTGTTTTCTTCAAGCCATCATCCAGCGACACCTTCGGCTCCCAACCCAATATTTTCTGCGCTTTGCGGATATCTGCGACAAAGTCTCCGGTTTCAATTTTGGCCCGGTCCGGCGGATACGGCACATGTTTATAACTGCCTGACCCAGCGTATTGAATCAATTTGGCCACCAACTCGACAAAAGTTAGAGGTTCTTGGCCGCCCAGGTTAAACGCCTGTCCAACCGCTTCCTCTTTCTCCCCTGCCAGTAAAAAAGCCTGTACCACATCATCCACATAATTCAAATCGCGCTGCTGGTTACCATCGCCAAAAACTGAAATTTCCTTGCCTTCCAGCGCCAGCCGAAGCAAATAATTCTGCACTCCATATTTGGCATGTTTCATCTGGTGACGCGGGCCATAGGTATTGTTGACACGCAAACTGACCGCACGCAGCCCACAAATTTTCTGGTACAGGAAATGATAAAGTTCACCCGCCAGCTTGTCCACCCCATAAATATCGATCGGCAGCATTGGGCAATGCTCATCAACAGGGGTGTATTGGGGCGCGCCATATTGAGCTCTTGTACCACAGTACACGACCTTGACCTCCGAATTTACGGCACGGCAGGCTTCCAGCAGGACAAGTTGCCCGCGCGTATTAATGTCATTGTCCAACCAAGGTTCTACCATGCTGTCCACGTGACTCGTCTGCCCGGCAATATTGAAAATCACTGCTTGCTCAGATACCGCTTTGGTCATCGCCGCCCTGTCGCGCACGTCAGCCATCGTGACGCTGACCTGATCTGCAATCCCTGACAAATTAAAATCATTGGCACCGTGGTCTTCGAGGCGAGCATCGACAATACTTAGCGTTGCTCCAGCCTGGACAAGTGCATGCGCCAGATTACTCCCGATAAATCCCAAACCACCTATGATCAGAACTTTTTTGCCTGCATAAAATGCCATTGCATCTCCTTTTTTCTACGCCCGGAATTCTAACACAAAAAATATGCGAAGAGTAAAGACATCATTCTTGACTTTAGGGTGGCGTTTTAGTAAGTTACTGGCGTATTCTACTCCAAACAAATATCAGTTTATCCAAGATTGGCAAGTCCGCAATGACCACCCTAGCAGCTCTCAGCGAACAAGTCCTGCTCGATATGAGCCGACGCCCCCAGATTTCAAACCAAACAAGGGTAGCGCTGACCGAACCACAATTTTATGATCAACTCAAAGCTGGTGGAATCAGTGGTTGGAACGATCAATACTGGCTGGATCAAGACATCGTCAGTGCCAAACCTAGATTTTTCCTTAAATTTTATGACGTTCCCATGGCCTCGGTTGAACTGATTGGTGAAGGCGCCAAGGCGCAAACACGTCTTTCTGTTTTTGGTATACCCTCAGAAGCACCTGTCGCAACCATCGTCAGCCAGGAAGTATGGACTGAACGGGCAACACAGATAATCGCCGCAATCAAGGACTTACGTATTCAATTCAAATAGTTGGTGTCTTCATCTAAGGAGTCAAAATGGCAACAGCAAAGACCAAAAAAGCAGTCAGTCGCACCAAAAGCGCCTACGCCGATGAGAGTTTCTTCAGCCAGCTAAAAAATGGCGGTGAACGCGGTTGGAACGATATTTATACGGATCCCAAAGATGCCGCGACTGGCACTCCCCGCTTTTATCTGAAGTTTTATGGCGCGCCGATCGCATCCGTTGAAGTTGTCGATAAAGACTCCGAAAAGCAAACCAAAATCACCGTTTTCAGTGGTAGCGAAAAGTCACCCGTTCCCTCTGATCGTGCCATTCCCGACGAAGAATGGAATAAACTTTTTGACGAAGTCATCCTCGCCATCCAGAGTCTTTATCAGTCCTAAACAACGCTCTCCTGAACACAAAAACCTCACAAGATGTGAGGTTTTTTAGTGTTTCCTGGCATTGTCGAGATGATTAATTGCGTTTGAACAACATTTTGGGCAGTTCAAAATCCTCGGGTTCTGTACTTTGGGATCTGGATTTGCTCGAGGCAATGACCGAATCAAGGCTGTCAATTTTAACAATTTTGGGAATGACATTTTCAATCGCGCCCCACCCACTGCTGCTGCCGGCCGGAACAATCACCGTCACCTGGTCACCAACAACGGCTTTGAAGTATGTGACGCTGGCCGTCAGTACGCGAAAGTCGCCCTGGGGTGTATCCACATGATAATCAGCGCCAATTTTGCGCAGCGCCCCCACCACCTGTACACGTTCCACGGGGCCAATCTGTTTGTAAATAAAGGATCCGTTTTCAGCAATGGTCAACTTCAGAATATCGCCACTCACCAGCTTGGATTTGCTCGCATAGTTGGGTGGAACTGGATAACGACGGCTATCGGGACCAATCATGGACTCTCCATCAAAGACGCCTTCGATGACGCGTCCGTCACAGGCAACGCTGAGGCCATTGAGTGGTTTTTTACCGTTGCCATTGCCGTTACCGTTGCTGCCACTAAAAGCATAGGATGCGGGCGCAATATCTGGGTTTTGGCCAATGAGCTGGGAGAGAATCGCTTTTACCTGGGCAATGTTATCTTCGGCTGTCTGAATCAGTGCCGACAACACTTCGATTTTTTGTTGGATTTCGTCTGCCATGTTTCTTTTCTTTACTTAAAAGACAAATTTAGTCTATTTTAATGGAACCCATGAATCCGATCGAATTTCTTTAGAGTAGTATTTAATTATAAACCCACACTCAAAACGTGTCAATTCCATGGCTTTTAATGTCGAGCAGGATAATTCCGCGGCTAAATGAGCTAACGAATGTATATCAATTCCTGTTATTTGTTCCAGAACTCATCACTATCGAGCAGATTCATGGTCAGTTTCATCCGGTCCAGACCCTGTTGCAGCTGGACAACCCAGTCCTGTTCGCCGCCGGCATCCACTGCCCGTTCCAGGATTTGCTGATATTGTTCCTGCACGTATTTGGCGTTGAACTCATAGGAATTAAAGAAATCACGAATCACCACTTGCTTGGTTTTGGCACCGCCGCTCAGCTGGGCAACCCAGTATCTAACACCATCTGGATCAGGCGTACGATTCATGAAGTCCTGATAGAGTGAGGCCACCAGGGCGCTATTGCTTTGACTTAAGTATTCTGTCGAAAAAGCAAAGCTGCCAATCAGGTCCGTTTTGCTCAGACCATTTAGCATGCGGTTCGTCCAGTAATCCAGACCACTTTGGTCAGGATCACGGTTCATGAATTCGCGGTAGATGCCGGCGACATAATGCCGATAATACTCGTCAGTACGGAGGTAGGCGTTAATGATCTGCAGTTTAGTGGATTGCCCTGCAATCAGGCGGTTGTACCAATACGTGACACCCTCCTGGTCGGCGACACGCTGCAGCAGGCGCGTGTACATGCGTTCGACAAAGCTCCTGGCACGCGCTTCGACTGAACTGCCAATATTGCTGACGGTTGCCGTGACCACACTGGTATTTCCAGCAGCGTCGATCAGGTGGAAATCAAAGCTGCCATTTTGAGCAAATGTATATGTTGGACTACCACTGTTATTGGTAACGGTGACTGGATTATCAGGGGCAATCACTACAGGAACAATCGTTGCAACGACGGGTCCGCCGGTGAGGACAGTGCCAGGTTGTGAATAGACTACACTTGCCTTAGGCGGCGCTGTAATAATCTTGAATGGTCCCAGATCATAAATCGTGGAAAAAGTCCCCGCATTATTCCTGGTCGCGATGTGGAAATACCACGTTCCGTCTGCCAATGGAATATTTGTCATGGTTGTGGTCGAAGCTGCTATTGGGGTGTATGCACTGGGATTGCTTCCTGTCGCGTCATGGTCAAACGTATAGTTATACCCTGCCACTCCCAAACTGTCGCTCCCGGGGCTTCCCCAACTGACCTGCACCGTGTTGTCATTTGTCCAGGTGCTGGCAGGAGGCACGGCCTTGAGTGCGCTGACATTGGTAGGCTGGTGAGTAGCCAGGGCTAAAACGTTCGTATCTGCTAACGTGATCGTATTGCTCAGATTGCCAGCGGCATCGCGAAGCGTGACACTCACAGGAATCTTTCCCGCAGCCCGATCGGTATCCCCTGCGGTTACCGTATAGGTCGCCGTATAGTTGAGAGTCCCCACATCACCAATGGCGACGGAGTTAGGCCCCATACCTGTGTAGATGTTTTGAAGAACAAAGCTACCCTTGCCATGATTGAGCAGGACGGAGACAGTACTTACAGATGTACCCGTATTGTAATAATCAGCCACCGCCAGATCTGAGAGACCATCGTTGTTAAGATCTCCGATTGCCACGGAGTTGGGGGAATAGTATGCATTGTAAGTATTCTGGAGAGCAAATTTGCCCTCGCCTTGATTGAGCAGGACGGAAACGGTATTAGAACCATAGTTAGCCATCGCCAGATCCAAAAGGCCATCGTTATTCAGGTCTCCGATCGCCACAGACTTCGGAGCAGTGCCTGTCCCATAGGATGTCGGATTCGTATTGAGAAATATACCCTTGCCTTGATTGAACAGGACGGAAACGGTATTGGAACCATTATTAGCCACCGCCAGATCCAAAAGGCCATCGTTATTCAGGTCTCCGATCGCCACGGAGGCTGGATGAGTACCTGTCGCGTAGGTAGTGGGATTTGTATTGAGAAATTTGCCATCGCCTTGATTAAACAGGACGGAAACGGTATTGGAACCATAGTTAGCCACCGCGAGATCCGGACGGCCATCTTTATTCAGATCACCAATCGCCACAGAATAGGGAATCGTGCCTGTCATGTAATCATTTTTAGCTGCAAAGGTGCCATCGCCTTGATTGATCAGAACGGAGACAGTATTGTCCAAATAATTAGCCACCGCCAGATCCGGATGGCCATCGTTGTTCAGATCACCAATCGCCACGGAGTAGGGTGACTTGCCCGTAATGTAGGATGGCAGGTTAGAGGTGAGAAAGGTATCATCGCCTTGATTGATCAGGATGGAGACCGTACTTGACGACGCATTGGTCACCGCCAGGTCCGCAAGGCCATCATTATTCAGATCACCGAACGCCACGGAGGAAGGTGTCGTGCCCGTATTGTAATACGTATTGGTGGCAAAGGTGCCATCGCCATTGCCAGGGAGGATGGCAACGTACCCTGAATTTCCATTTGTCACTGCCAGACCCTTTGCCTGATTCCTGCGAAATCCCGTCACTGTCTTGCCATTGACCAAAACACTTTCGGGCAAATAACCGGCCCCATGCGTCTCGATCGTGAGGGTGACGGTGTCACCTATTACCAGATTACTCTTAGCTGACGACAGGCTGACTTTATTGATGACCGGCGCGGCAGCATTCGTGGCTGCGTGCGTCAGCCCATGATCACGGATATAACGCTGCACCACAATTGTCCCCACGACCAGTAGTGACAGCATCATGATCGCGAGCCCGATGGCAAAATGAGGTCTTTGTTGATTTATGGATTTGGACACAGGTACTAAAACAGGCTTGGGGAGAACTTTTTTGGGCGTACGGGATTTTGTTTTGGTTGACATGAGTAACCTGTGAATGAAAATAAACTCATCAGGTAATTGTACCACAGGAATTGCCAATTATCCCAGATTTGTTATGATGACCCCGTCTTCATTAATTTAGGTCTGTAGCACTATGTTCAATTTTGTCCCAGCCCCAAGTTTCGCCCTTGGCCCGATTTCTATTTTCTGGTACGGAGTGCTGATTTTTGTGGGGATGTTTGTTGGTTACCTGCTCGTACTGCGCCGCTCCACGCTCTATAGTATTCCCAAACATCACCTCGAAAACCTTTTCCTGCTGGTTGTGGTGCTGGGCATTTTGGGGGCACGCACTTATCATGTCATGCTCAATTTGAGTTACTACAGCCGGGATTGGCGCCAAGTAGGCAATTTGCGTGCCGGGGGTCTGGCCATTCATGGTGCGTTGCTGTTTGCGGCTGCAGGAATTTTGCTTTATTGCCGTCGTTACAAGCTTAACTTGTGGCGCATTCTCGATCTGGCGGTTCCTTCCGTGGCGCTGGGACAGGCGATTGGCCGCTGGGGTAATTTTTTCAACCAGGAACTCTACGGGTCACCCACCAATTTACCGTGGAAAATCTTCATCGACCAGTTCCACCGTCTGCCCACGTATTTTGATGTCGCTTATTATCATCCCGCTTTTTTATATGAGTCAATCCTGGACGTGCTGCTTGCTATCGGCCTGATCGTTGTGGCCAAGAAAATGCTGCAGCGGCCTGGATCGATCTTTGCCATGTACCTGATAGGCTACGGCTTGATTCGATTTGTGATGGAATTTATCCGCATCGACGAGAACACCGTCCTCGGCCCTTTTAAATTTGCCCAGCTCACTTCGCTGCTCCTGATCACCTTTGGCGCAGTGATCCTGCTCTCCATGCGCAAAATCCGGCAAGCCCCGGCAACAACCGTAACGCATTCCAAAGCTTGACACAGGGTCAAAATTGGTGCTATTTTGATACCCAACTTAAATAGGTTTTTGCATGAAAAGCTATCCACTGGACGACTTTATTGACCTGATTGACCAAAGTACTTCCATTCTCCAAATTGCGCATATCAATCCTGATGGTGACACACTCGGCTCAAATCTGGCACTGCGCAAGTTTCTCCTCTCCAATGATATCAAGACGACCGTTGCCTGCTTTCACAAACCCAGTCCACAGTACAGCTACCTCACCGATATCGACTGCATCCAAAACACGATTAACCCGAGTGATTATGACCTGATCATCACTGTGGATGTAGCTGACCTCAAAACCATGACGGGTTTTTATCCGCAATTCACTGAATTCTTCGAAAACACCCCGATCATCAACATTGATCATCATCATACCAATAGCCGTTTTGGCCGCCTCGCCCTGATCGACCCCAAAGCCGCCTCGGTTGGTGAAATCATGTTTTATATCCTGAATTCACTGGGCGCTGATTTTGACCAGGATTATGCCACTTACCTGATGACGGCGCTGTACTTTGATACAGGCAGTTTTCAACATTCCAATACGACCTCCACCGTTATGGACGTGAGCGCCAACCTGATGCTGCACGAAGTCCAACACAACGAAATTGCCTACCAACTGTTTCAAAAAAAACTCCTGCCCATGCTCAAACTCTGGGGGATTGCGCTCAACAAGCTCAATGTTGACGAAGCCAATGGCATCAGCTGGGTTTTTATCAGCCAGGATGACTTCAAACAAAGCGGTGCCGAAGCCAAGGACATCGAAGGACTGATCAATCTCATGCATGGTATTCCCAAAATCAAAATGACCGTGATCCTCTCGGAACGTGAAAACGGCATGGTCAAAGGCAGTATCCGCACCCAGGAAGGCGTGGACGCCTCGTATTATGCTGCGGTTTTTGGTGGCGGCGGACATAATAAAGCCGCCGGTTTCAATGCCAATTTGCTCAAAGCGTCGCTTCCAACCCACACGACGGCCATCGTTGCCGCCTAATCTCAAACCAAAACAATGCCGCTAAAATTCAAATCTTTGACAGTTGGTCCAATTGGTACCAACTGTTATGTCGTAACTTTGCCGGACAGGACGACGGTTGTGATCGATCCTGGCTATGAGATTACGCGTTTGAGGCAGTACCTGGATGACAATCAACTGACGCCCAGCCTGATTCTGCTGACGCATGGCCACATTGACCACTGTGCTCAAGCCGCTGCAATGGCAGATGCGTATGATGTGCCGGTTTTTGTGCACGCCAGCGATCAGCTCCTGGTCGAAAACCTTGAAACACAAGCCGCCAGTTTTGGCCTGGGCCCATTTCTACCAATCGCAACATCAAGGTTGGTCAACCAACTGCCAGTCAAGCTCAGCGGTCAGATCAAGCTGATTGAAACGCCAGGCCACACGCCAGGCAGTTGCTGTTTTTTGATTGCGCAGTGCTTATTCAGCGGTGACACGCTTTTTCATGAAACGGTGGGGCGAACCGATCTCAGCGGTGGTTCGTTGGACGCACTGCAAAACTCTGTTTTAACACTTTACCGAGAACATCCAGATGCCACGCCGCTCTATCCAGGGCATGGCAAGTCAAGTACGATCGGCCATGAAAAAATATTTAATCAAGTTATTCCTTTAAATTGAAACAAACCATGCAAATCAAAAACATTACCGCACTCGCGCCAACCGACCTGCTGATTTTGCCCATTCGCCAGGGAAGCCATGATCTGGAACTCTGGTTGGCAAAACTCCCCATTGATCTGCGCCAGACAATCCCACTTTTCAGCCAGGACAAAGACACTTTCAAACTTGGCCAAATGCAATTTTTCCAAAGTAGTGACGCTGTTTTACCGCGCATTCTGCTGGTGGGCCTTGGCGCTAAGACCATCGAAAACTATCAACTCTTTCAAACCATGGCCAAAGCGGGACAATCCGCCGTTAAACATCAGCTCAAAGCAGTAACGCTGGCACTGCCGGTTGAGGCCGACCAGTCAACACTCCAGCTCTGTGGCACAGCGTTGGCATGGGGCGCGTATCGCTTTGACAAATACAAACATGCCGATACGGATAAAACGTATGCGGGAATTCAGGAAATCCATGTTCTGACTGCGGCACCGTTGCCAGTGCTTGCTGGTCAAATCACACTGGATGCAGTGCAACTGATCCGCGACCTGGTCAATGAACCGAGCAACGTGCTGACACCGCAATTTGTCGCGGCAATGGCAATACAATTAGGGAAAGAAACTGGTTTCCAGGTTACGGTTCTGGATCACGCAGCCATTGTCGCAGAAAAAATGGGCGGGTTGCTTGCCGTAAGTCAGGGCAGCAAACAGGAACCCCAATTTGTTGTTCTCGAATACGGAGCGGATTTCAAAGACTCCCCCACCGTGGCGCTGGTGGGCAAAGGTATCACTTTCGACAGCGGTGGTATTTCCCTCAAACCCGGCAAGGACATGCACGAAATGAAAATGGATATGGCTGGTGCGGCTACCGTATTGGGCACCATCTATGCCGCGGCGTTAAACCAGACGCCCATACATTTGCTTGGGCTGCTGCCGCTTACGGATAACATGCCCGGGAGCAAGGCGTACAAACCCGGCGACATCATTACCTGCATGGATGGCACCAGTGTTGAAATTCTCAATACCGATGCGGAAGGTCGTCTGGTACTGGCCGACGCTCTCACCTATGCCAGACGTTTCCAACCCGATTATGTCATCGATCTGGCGACCCTGACCGGCGCCTGCATTGTGGCGCTTGGACATGAAGCGGCTGGACTGATGACCAACCAGGAAGCGCTCAAAACCCAACTTTGCCAGGCTGCGGCCCAAACCGGGGAACGACTCTGGCCTCTGCCGCTCTGGCCCGAATATGACGAATTACTGCAAAGCACCGTGGCTGACATGGCCAACATTGCCTCCAAACCTATTGCTGGAGCCAGCATTGGCGGCGCTTTTTTGGCACATTTCGCCAAGGACATGAATTGGGCGCACCTTGACATCGCCGGAGTTGCCTTTGGTGAAGACGCACTGAGTCATGGAGCAACCGGATATGGATTGCGTTTGCTTTTGGAATTCTTTACTATTTTACTTGCACCTGCATCAGCAGCTATAATGCAACGCACTATTTCGTTTCATTAATCGCAGATATTGCCATGACCATTCCAACCGGTTCACCTCAAACTCCTGCCCACAAGCCTCAGTCTATCACTCCGTCCCTGGTGACGCGCGACATGGGCATTATGAAAATTGTTAACACCTATCCAGAAACCGCTGAAATCCTTATGAGTTACGGCTTCCATTGCCTCGGCTGTATGGCCGCACAATTTGAAAGTCTCGATCAGGGCGCGCATGCACATGGTATGACCGAGGACGATATTGTCCAACTCGTTGAAGATCTCAACACCGTGATCGACATGAACCAGGCCGCCGGTGACGTCAACGCAGATTAGAGAGTCGAACTGTCTACCTGCGTTTGAGTTTGATAAACCAACGTACCGCTTTGGTACTGGTAATTGTCTTGTTTGACAGAAGCTATGCCACCTGCCGTCGTTGCCGGGCCAAAATCAAGACTGACAACGGCTTTACTATAACTGGCGTTGTACAATGATACCGTTGACAAAGTCGCTGCCTTTTTGACAAAGCTGATTTCGCTCGTTTTGCCGTCAAAATCGCCGCCTTGCAACGCCAGCACTGTCGCACTGTCATCGGCATATTTATAGATATCCAGATAACTCGCACCACCACCTGTAGTCTGCGCAATGATCAAATAATCCTTGGCGATTTTGTCCGTGATCAAGTTTACAATCGTGTCCCCGGGTACGGTTTTGTCCCAAAGTACTTCGTACCCTTTGGTCGTATCTTTGATTCCCAGCGTCATCACGTGCACCTGGGCCGTCAACACATACCCGATCACCACTTCGTCGTAACTGTCACCATTGAGGTTGCTGTACCAGTAGCGCACAAAGCGTCCGCCGACGGGCAAAAATGCCTTCATCGCATCCAGCTCCGGTCGAAGCAGGGAAATAGGTGTGAGCGGCGAAGTGACGGGTAGCGAGGCTGGCACAACCGGCACAGGTCTGAGCGGCGCTGGTGTCGATGTTGTTGGCTTGGCTGGCTGTGTCATCGGCGTCGAGTTCGGCGTTGTCGGAACAACAACGGGTGCTGGTGTTGATTTGTTTTCACCTACTTTGGTACCAAAATAGAATATCGCCGCTCCGATACCCAGCACCAGCACAAAACTGGATAAAAACACAAGTCCATTGTTTTTGTTGCGACGAGGCATAGCGCACCTCAATCATTAATAACCATAATAAAACGCCAAAATTGACGTAGCCATATTACGTAAGGGAATTTCGCTCCAGTTCAGTAAATCAAAAAACTGGTTCAAAAAAGCAAACCCTTTGGTAATCGGCTCGCCCGACACACCCGCCAGACGCAGGACAAACAGCACCATGGCTGTGGCTTCCATACTGTTCACCAGCGGATAGGTACTCATCCAGCTGCCGTCTGGGCGTTGCGAACCGAGCAGATAGAGTCGAGCTTTCTGCCCCAGATTGCCTTGGTTGTAAACCGGATAGCGATTAATACCATGCAGTACGTAAGCCGTGATGGCGGCGTCCGGCTCGGTATTGGGGTAAAGCCCAAAACCGCCACTTGCGTGCTGCACCTGTTGCAGCCATTTCAGTCCTTTTTCCTTGTTCGTCTGGTAACTGAAATCCACCAGCGCCAACGTACGCATCACGTAACCCTGCACATAGATATTCGAACGGATGATTGAACTGGCCTGCACAAATGCGCCATCATCCTTTTGGCGGTTCATCATCCAGATCCAGGCTTTTTGCAGTACGTCAGAGGTTATCTCCAGTCCGGATTTGAGCAACGCGCAAATCGCCCAGGCAGTAACCAGCGTCTCTGGTTGAGCGGTATTGCCAGTCCAGCTTCCACTCGGCAGTTGCACACCATACAAGTAACAGATCGCCGCTCTGATTTCACGGGAAAACTGGCCCGATACATCCAGATAATAAAGCAACGAAATAATTTGCGAAGTCACGAGTGTATCAGGGGTTACTCCATCTTCAGCAGCAAAGGCGCCGCTTGGAAGTTGTTTTCCCATGACATAGTCGAGAACCTGACGAAAGTTGACCATGTTCTATGCTTTATTTTTTGGCCGCAGCCTGTAAAAATCCGACAAACAAAGGATGAGGATGATTGGGACGGGATTTGAGTTCAGGATGATACTGCGTACCCACAAAAAAAGGATGGTCGGGAAGTTCAATCGCTTCGACGAGTTTGCCATCAGGTGAAAGTCCGCTGAAGACCATGCCTGCTTTTTCCAGTCTGGCGCGGTATTTGTTGTTGAATTCATAGCGATGACGGTGACGCTCAGAGATTTCGGGTTTATTGTCATACAGTTTGGCGAGTTTGGACTTGGGTTTGAGTTCACATGGATAAGCACCCAGGCGTATTGTTCCACCATATTGACGTTTGGCGACCAGTTTTTTCTGATAATCCATGATGTGAATTACGGGGTGTGGCGTTTTGGGGTTGACCTCTTCGGAGTTGGCGTTTTGGAGGCCACAGACATTGCGGGCAAATTCGATCACAGCGTGCTGCATGCCAAAACACAACCCCAGATAGGGAATTTTGTGCTCACGGGCGTGACGGATGGTGACAATCTTGCCTTCGCTACCGCGGCTACCCCACCCCTGTGGCACAATAATACCGTCAAAACCTTCCAGACTTTTGGCACCATTTTTTTCAATGTCACCGGAATCCAGCCAGGCAATCGTGGGTTTCAAGTTGAGCGACCAGGCCGCGTGTTTGATCGCCTCGATGACGCAAACATAAGAATCTTCCAACGAAAAATCGCCGACCCTGAAATATTTGCCAACAATGCCGATTTTGACTTCTTTCTTGACGGTTTTCAGCGTCTTAATCAAATTTTTCCATTCCTGCAGTTTGCCTTTGCGGGCTTTGAGGCCAAATTTATGCAAGATGCGGTCACCCATGCCCTGGTCTTCGAGGATCAACGGAATTTCATAAATAGAGCCCACATCCGGATTGGAAATAACGTCTTCTTTGGCAATGTTGCCAAACATGGCAATTTTGGCCTTGCGCACATCATCAATCGGCTTTTCACTGCGGCAAACAACAAAGTCAGGCTGGATTCCCACCGAGTTGAGGCTACGGATGGAATTCTGGACAGGTTTGGATTTCATTTCCCCAATACTGCTGGGAAGCGGTAAATACCCCACATGCACGTGAATCACTTTGCCTGGCATCTGGTGTGACATCAGTCGTGCTGCTTCCAGAAACAGAATGTTCTGATATTCGCCAACCGTACCGCCAATTTCTACGATAACAAAATCGGCCTTAAAGTCTTCCCCAGCCTGCGTAATGCGACGAATCAGTTCTTCGGGTACGTGCGGTACCACTTCCACACATTTGCCGCCGTATTCCAGATTGCGTTCGCGCTGGATCACCGAGGCGTAAATCTGGCCGGTGGTAGTATAGTTGCTGCGACTCAGATCAATATTGAGAAAGCGTTCGTAATGGCCCAAATCCTGGTCGGTTTCAATACCATCGTCCGTGACGAAAACTTCGCCGTGCTCCATGGGATTCATTGTGCCGGCATCGAGGTTGACATAAGCGTCACATTTGATCGCTGTGACCTTGAAGCCGCGCGACTGCAGGATTTTGCCAATGGAAGCGGTCGTAATGCCTTTGCCCAAGCCAGAAATAACCCCGCCGGTAACAAAGATGTAACGCGTGGCCATGAGCGCTTTCCCCATAATTTCATTAAAAAAGGCTCAATTGTGAGCCATTAATGCATTCATCAAACTTAAATTCTGGTCGGGGTAGCCAGATTTGAACTGACGACCTCATCGTCCCGAACGATGCGCGCTACCAACTGCGCTATACCCCGCTCTACCAAAGCACCAATCGCCTGCAAAACAATCGCCAGTATAAACAAGCAGCGAAGGATTGTAAAGCCAATCCGCTTTAGGTAAAATAACGACATATACTCATAGATAAAGAAACACGTGATCGCCAAAATTCTGCAGCCCATCCGGCAACTTTTAACTTCTTCCCTGATCAAAATCACCCTGTCTGTGCTGGGAATTCTAACCGTCACTGGCGCCGGGCTGGCAGTGGCGCACGAGCTTGTCTTTGGCAGTCGTATTTATCCCCATGTCTATTTTCTGGACCACGACTTGTCGTTCAAGACCTTTGGACAGGCTGAGACACTTTTTACCGAATGGCAAACACAACTGGCAAGCCAGCCGCTCACGTTCAAAATCGATGACCAGGAGATCAAAACCACCCTGGCCGAGGCTGGCGTGCAGATCGATCTCACTCCTTATCTGCTGGAAGCCGAGAACTATGGACGAACCGAGGGCTTTATTGATGATTTGAAACATCAGTTCCATTTGCTGCAAAATCGTATCAGCATCACACCGGATCTGCACATCGGTGCCAATGACAAATTGCAAGCCGTGATCGCCAGTCTGCATCAAAAATTTGACATCACCCAGACCGATGCCAGTCTCAAAATCACGAACGGACAGGTCGTCATTGCGGACGCAGCCAATGGACGCAAAATCAACGATGCGAATCTTTATCAACAGCTGACCACGGCCTTAAATCAACTTCAGTCACCGACCATCACTCCAACTTTTACGGTTGTCGCACCGGCGGTAAGCAAAACTGACATTGAACCACTCGCAGCAATGGCCACCCGCTGGTCACAAAAGCCAGTGCAACTGCAGCACGATCTTTTGCTTTGGAAAATTCCAGCTGCGCAGCTGGCAACCTGGATCGGTACTACTTTGGATAACAATCGTCATGTCCAGCTCACTACCAATACCATTACCGCGCAAAAAGATCTGTGGAACTGGTCAACCCAAAATGTCAACCACGATCCCTCTGATGCCGTTTTTAGTATTGATGCCGCTGGTAAAGTCACCCAATTTGTGCCCAGCCAGCAGGGCATCGCCGTCAATATGAATGACACGTTTGCGGCACTGGACACAGCACTGACGGCGACGCAAAGCACGGCGACAATTGCCGTTTCCCAGATTGATCCCAAAATCACCACTGCCGCAGTCAACAATCTCGGCATCAAGGAAATTGTCGGCCGTGGAGTCTCCTATTTCGCCGGATCCACTGTTGCCCGTATTTTGAACATCAAAGCCGCCACCGCTAAACTCAATGGCAAAATCATTCCTCCTGGCCAAACGTTTTCATTTGACGACACCGTAGGCGATATCTCCACGCAGGCCGGCTTTGTCGAGGGGCTGGTGATTGTGGGCAATGCGACGGTGCCGGGACTGGGAGGCGGTGTTTGCCAGACCTCCACGACCATGTATCGCGCGGCCCTGGACGGCGGCTATCCCATTGTGGAACGTCACCCACACGCTTACCGTGTACATTATTACGAAGAAGGCGGCCCTGGCTACGAATATGCCTCTCCGGGCATTGACGCCGCTGTTTACGGGCCCTATCTCGACTTCAAATTTAAAAACGATACCCCTTACGCAATTTTGATCCAAACCCACGTCGACGACGCGGCCAAACGCCTGGTATATGAGCTTTACAGTACCAAAATCGGCCGTACTGTCGCGATCAGCAAACCCAAAGTCTACAACCTCACGGCCGCACTACCGACCGAATACATTGATGACCCAACTTTTCCGGTAGGTTATCTCAAGCAGGTTGACGTGGCGGCTGGCGGCGCGCAAACCGATTTCACCCGCACCATCACCAATGCTGACGGCAGCGTGATCAACGAAACCGTCCACACCAGCTACAAACCATGGGCCGCCAAATTTACCCGAGGCACTCTGGGCGCCACGCCTCCAGCCACTTCAGAAAACCCTGCCAATGTTCCCAACACTTAGCGGGGCCAAACGTCGGCTGCTGGATTTTGTCTATCCACCTCATTGCGCGCACTGCCATCGCTACGGTAAATGGCTTTGCGACGACTGTGCGGCTGAACTTCCTGCCAAACGCCAGTTTTGGCCCTGCCTGGTCTGTGGCAAAGCCAAAAGCCAGCATGCCGTTTGTTCAAGCTGTCAGCAGCACTCAGCCCTGCAAGGCGTATTTATTCTCGGCCGTTATGATGGCATTCTCAAACAAACCCTGCATCAGCTCAAATACGACTTTGTGACAGCGCTTGCCCCAATACTGGCGACGGCGCTCGCGGACCGCCTGAAATTGGATCCACTTTTCCATAAATTGTTACAGTCACACCCATTGCTGCTCAGCGTGCCGCTACACCAGGAACGTCTCAAATGGCGTGGCTTCAACCAGTCAGAGCTACTCGCGACCTGCTTGTGTGCATTATTGACTGAACTTCCTCTGGCACACGGCCTGACGCGAACTCGACCAACAGAAACCCAGATGGAACTCGAGCGCCAACACCGATTTGGCAATGTCAACAATGCCTTCGACTATCACGGTGAGCCTCTGGGAGGGAAAAATATCCTTTTGCTTGATGATGTTTCCACCACCGGCGCCACTCTGATGACTTGTGCCAAAGTACTCAAAACTGCCGGGGCAGAATCAGTCTGGGGTATTGTCCTTGCCCATGGCGAACCATAGGCATGCAAATCAACATTGACGCGATTTAATTAATTCTATAATCTTAGCTATGTGCCATTGGAGAGGTGCCAGAGCGGTTGAATGGAGCGGTCTTGAAAACCGTCGTCCCGAGTAATCGGAACCGCGAGTTCGAATCTCGCCCTCTCCGAGCGTTCCTGATGCATTCAGGGATGATCGGAGAGGAAAAGGCCCGAAATACCCAAATAACACAGTCAATGGTATAATAAACTTGTATTTAGTTGATTTTCCTTAATTTCTGGAAAATCGGAGCAAAACCAAATGACAAACAATTTTGATGAAAACGACGAAATCGTTTTTGACGCCACCGACGAACTGGAACCCCTTCTGGACCAGGAAGAAGACTATACCCATGGCCGCCCGCTGCTTTCCTTCAACGGTCCATCGGACTTGCCGGTAGAAGAAAACCGCCGTTGGTTTGCGCTGGTTATGACCGTTTGCGTTGTGCTTGTGCTGCTCTCAATTGCTGTCCAGAAATCCCTGCTCGCCCTGATTTTGTGCGGCGTTGCCGTGTTGACTTACATGCTCAGCCGCTTACCCAACCAGGACATCGAAAACGTCATCACCTCTACGGGGTTTTTCACCCGCAATAAATTCTATCCCTGGAGCCAGCTCAACGGCTTCTGGATCATCAAAGACAATGGCCATTACGTGCTCGGACTCGAAACCAATCGTCGTGCCTTTTCCCACGAGATGATCCTGCTTGGCAACCAAAATCCCCTTGAAGTCAAACAACTGTTGACGCAATTCATTCCCCACAAAGAAGACCACAAACAGGATTCGTTGTCACTGATTATCAACAACAGCGCCATTTGGCTGGACAAATTTTATGCCCAGATTTTTGCCCGTCTGCGTCAAAACAGACGTATTGCCAAAGCAGAAACCCAAACACCTTTGGACGAAGCGCTGCAGGCAGAAATGCCGGTTCCGAGTATATTGACCAGCGCAACTGCTGCTATGGATCCACCCGTGTCATCCGAAGAAGCCATTCTCGAAGAAATTGCCACTCCCTTTGCCGAATCATCTGCTGATAAGCACAACCCCGACAAAAAGCAGAACTCTCCCAAGACCAAAGCCAAAAAAACTGCCAAAGCTTAACCTTGCATAGATAGCGCCGGCAGTGTATTATCCAAAAGCGTGAACTTGCGCTCGTAGTTCAACTGGATAGAATACCTGGCTACGAACCAGACGGTTGGAGGTTCGAGTCCTCCCGGGCGCACCACAAATGAACAGCAATGTTCATTTTTTTTTACCACAACCCGCCAGATCCCGGCCGCTTCCAAGCGGAGCGGGATTCGAGTCCTCCCGGGCGCACCAGCCTACGCTTCTTGAAGCCTGCTTCCAGCAGGCAAGCTTCGGCTGGCAGGCCTTAAAGCTCAACTTTTCGAGTCAGCGAGCTTTAGTCGAAATTATCCCTCTAGTCACGTCATCGGGACGGAAGGGAATACTTGGGAGAGGGTTTGGCACACAGCAATTCCCGAATAGACTTAAAAAGATTTCCATCATCTCAACGGAAATCTTTTTTTGTATTCCAAAACATTAGCAAACCAAAGACTATTCCGCCAGCTGGGGAAAAAGTGTGTCCCCGCGCTCCAAAGCCGTTCCGGCTGCCAAACCACCCCATTGCTGGGCAGCGGCCAGGTCGACTGTCTCTGCCAAACTGCCAAGACCGAGTTGAACATTGATTTTGACACTTGTGGCTGGCATGAACGGCGCCAGCATCAAGCCAACCTGTCGCAGCGATTCCAACAACGTGTACATGACTTGGGCCAGTTTGGCAGTATCTGTTTTGGCCAGCACCCAGGGTTTATGGGTGTCCACAAACTGGTTCAGCACTGTCAGCACCTGCCAGATCGCTTCCAGGGCTTTGTCATACTGAAAGGCAGCTAGAAAAATCTCAATCGTTTGCCATGTTTTGACAATCAGCCCAACAACGTCAGACATGGAACTGTCGACAACGGGGACTTTACCCTCAAAATACTTCTCGGTCATGACCAACACGCGGTTCAGCAAATTGCCCAAATCATTGGCCAGGTCGTGTTTGTAACGCTCGGCCAGCCGGTCCCGGTTGAAGTCACCGTCTTCGCCAAAGGGAATTTCTCGGAAAATGAAATAGCGTAAAGCATCAAAGCCATATTTTTCGCCCAGCTCAAGCGGGTCAATTGCGTTCCCCAGCGATTTACTGATCTTATCACCATCAATCGTAAAGAACCCATGGGCCACGACACCACTGGGTACGCGCACACCCGCTGACATCAGCATGGCTGGCCAAATGGCACAGTGAAATTTAATAATATCCTTGCCAACCAAATGAATGATTTCGGTCTCGGGATCTGACCACCACTTTGCCAGTTTAGGCTCGTCCCAACCATACCCCACTGCGGTAGCATAATTGAGCAGCGCATCAAACCAGACATAGATGGCCTGGGTGCTATCCTCCGGGACAGGAATTCCCCATTCCGCCGTTTCACGGGAAATACTCAAAGGATCCAGGTTGTCTTTGACGTAGTTGTAAACTTCATTGTAGCGGGATTCAGGCCGAATAAAAGCCTTATTGGCTTCGAAAAGCTGCAGAAGCTGGTCACGGTAGGCTTCGAGGTGGAAGAAATAGTTGGTTTCATGCAATTCGCGCGGCGGTTTTTTGTGCAGCGGGCAAAGTCCATCCACCAAATCGCTCGGCTTTTTGTAGGCTTCGCAACCGTCGCAA
The DNA here is from genome assembly GCA_903889905.1 of Candidatus Wirthbacteria bacterium. Taxonomy (GTDB): domain Bacteria; phylum Patescibacteriota; class CG2-30-54-11; order CG2-30-54-11; family CG2-30-54-11; genus CAISZI01. The sequence goes on along the minus strand of CAISZI010000040.1, from coordinate 115,212 downwards.
TACAAACCGATGTATTCGCCTTTGTAGATATTGGGCTCCCCATTCGGCGTTTGCTTTGCAGAACAGGCTTTCCAGAATGCATTTACGCCGTCCAAATGACGCTTTTCGGTAGTACGGATGAAGTCGGTAAAGGTCAGTCCCATTTTCTCCCACGTCGAGCGCCAGGTAGCAGCCATCTCATCGGTATAGGCTTTGACGTCTTTACCTTGCTTTTTGGCTGCTTCCACGGTTTTCTGGCTGTTCTCGTCGGTGCCGGTCAGAAAGTATACTTCTTCGCCCTTGAGCCGATGCCAGCGCGCCATGATATCAGCGGCAATGGTGGTATAGGCATGCCCAATGTGCGGCCGGTCATTGATATAATAAATCGGGGTGGAAATGAGGAACTTCTTCGCCATCAAAAACTCCGTTAGTTAAGTTTGACTGGACCAGGACGAACAACGGGAACAGGACGATCGGACGGCGCCACTGGACGTGGAGCGACGGCTGGACGAACCGCTCCCAGCCGTTTGGGACGAATCAAAAATTGTTCGGCGCCCTCTTCGAGGTTGATAAAATCATCGGCCTCGTCGATCAGTTTGCTGGCAGCGCTTTTTTTGAAGGCAATCACTTCGACGCGACAGCCCTGTGCTTTGAGATGCTGCAGCAGGATTCGATAGTCGCCATCACCCGAAACCAGCACTACCACGTCGAGTTTGGGCGCTAATTTGAGTGTATCAATCGCCAACTCCATGTCGACGTTGCCTTTGCGTTCACCATCATAAAAAGTTTGCAGGTCTTTGGTATAAACTTCGATCCCCATCTTGTTCAGGGCTTCAAAAAAATTCTGCTCTTCAGGAACATCAGCCTTGACCGCATAGGCGATGGCACGTACCAACAGACGACCGCTCACGCCTCTTTCGACAATTTTACCAAAATTAACGCGTGCATTATACAAAGTCCGGGCAGAAAAATACATGTTGGCTACGTCGATAAACACACCGACGCGCTGGCTGGGATGTTTCATAAAAACCTTTTGGGTTAAAAAAAAGTTAAGTCGCCTTTCGCTGGCATTATATGCGCTAAACAGTGGGCAAACAAGTTACACCGCGCAAGTCTGCGAAAAGTTACAGCAGCTGACAGTTGACAGAAAGCCCAGCCCCACGGGATAATTGAAAGTAGCTCATTTACCCAAAAGAGGATTCAATGAATACCAAAACCAAATTATCGGCGCTGATCGTCCTGTTTGTCGCCGTGATCGGTGCTTTTGCCTGGTGGGCGATGACCAACCTGAACCCCAAGAATACGACCAATCAGACCATTTTGGCGGCACCAAGCAATCAGGCCAAATTTTCACTCCAGGTCAAAAACCTGGCCCAGAACGCTTCTGGTCAGGAATTGCACTCTTCGATCAACGGCATTCTCAGCTTCAATGGCCAGGATATGACACGCGTTGATCTAAGTGGTACGGTTTCAACTGCTGATCAAAACTACCAGATCAGCGAACTTACGCTGCTCTCAACACCTGCCAAATCCTACTTTAAAATCGGTAATATTTCCGTGCAAAACACAGGCAGTGATTACACCAAACTGGACATCAATTCGGTCGCGGGCAAATGGTTTTATTCCTCTGCCAGTCAGGCACTCCCCGCTCTGCCTTTTCTGCCAGTCAAATACGACACCACCCTCTCCAACCAGATTATCAGCAATGATGCGGTCAGTAACGCCGTCGGATCGCCCTGGGTTAATTTTTTCACCCTTTATTCCAATGGGGCGCGCCAGCTGAGCAGTTTGTTTCAGAATTTAAACCAAACCGGCAGTGAAACCATCGACAACATCGATACCGTCAAATACACTTTTAGTGGTCTTGATCCGCAGACAGCCACCGCGCTCGTCAACCAGCTCAGCACCACGCAGCTTAGCGACGATGACAAGCAAAATTATCTCCATGTGCTCCAGAATCAAATTGCCGAGCTCAACTTGAGCGGTTCGATCTGGGTCAACAAATCCGACAATACATTAAAAAAGATCACTTTTAGCGCGCTGCCCAAAACAACCACGTCAAGCAATAATATCAACCTTGGGCTGGAGATTAATTTCACCAATCTGCAAACCACGGACCTGCTGCTGCAGCCCACCGATGCCGCCAGTGTCGACACCTTTGACCAACTGATTAAAACGGTTCCAGCACTCAATTCCAAACCCTTGTCCTCCACGGTCACCAATCTGAAAGTGGGTCAATAACCAAGACATACCATTGCAGTTACCCATAAAGAGACGCCAACCGGCGTCTCTTTTATGTTTCACCTAAGATGAACTGGTCTTATTAACTACCCTGATCAAGCGCTAACGGTGTTTCGACTTTGGCAGCCGATTTGACTGGATTCAAAACCGATTGGGGGCCAAACACGATCGTGCCATTGCTGGCTGAAATCGTAACCGTATCGCCATCTTTGACCGTGCCATCAATAATGCGCAGCGCAAGTGGATCAAGCAGAATGCTCTGTAGCACACGTTTGAGCGGCCTGGCGCCGTAGACCGGATCAAAACCCTGGTCAGCGATCAATTGTTTGGCTTCGCTGCTCAAAACCAATTTGATGCGGCGGTCATCCAGACGCTGTTGGATGTGTCTGAGCTGGATTTCCACTATGCTCAGCATTTGATCTTTTTTGAGCGATTCAAACACAATAATTTCGTCAATACGATTGAGGAATTCCGGTTTGAAGTGGGCGCGCAAGATTTCCAGAACTTTGTCACGCATTTCTGGCGATTCCTTGCCCGAATACTGCTGAATCACATCACTGCCGGCATTCGAGGTCATGATCACAATCGTATTTTTGAAATTGACGACACGGCCTTTTGAATCGGTGAGGCGGCCGTCATCCAGCAGTTGCAGCATGATGTTGAAAACATCTGGATGGGCTTTTTCGATTTCGTCAAACAGCACCACAGCATAAGGCCGACGGCGTACCGCTTCCGTCAGTTGGCCGCCCTCTTCATAGCCCACATAGCCGGGTGGAGCGCCAATGAGGCGGGCAACCGCGTGCTTTTCCATATATTCCGACATGTCGATGCGGACAATGGCATTTTCGTCATTGAACATGAATTCAGCCAAAGCTTTGGCGGTTTCGGTTTTACCAACACCGGTTGGGCCCAGGAAAATAAACGAACCAATCGGGCGGTTAGGCTCGGAGATACCGGCGCGGGAACGACGCACGGCATTGGCCACTTTGACCAGCGCGTCCTGTTGTCCAATGACGCGTAACCTGAGGCCGTCCTCCATGTGCGCGAGTTTATCGATATCGCTTTGCAGCATTTTGGTCACCGGTACACCGGTCCAGCGGGAAACCACCTTGGCGATGTCCTCTTCGGTAACTTCTTCTTTTAAAATCCCATGGTCTGCCTGCACGTCAGTCAGCCGTTTCTTCTCCTCTGCAAATTCTTTTTCCAGGTTTGGCAATTTGCCATAACGAATCTCCGCTACCAAGCTGAGTTTGCCCTGGCGTTCGGCAATGTCGGCCTGACGTTTGAGTTCATCCACCTGCTTTTTGATCGCTGTGATGTGGGCAATGACTTCTTTTTCAACCGACCAATTGGCATGTTTCTGGTTGTATATTTCGCGCAGATCAGCCAGTTCTTTTTCAATATCCTGGCGGCGTTTGACCGAAGAAGCCAGCTCTTCGCCTTCGAGTGCCTTGAGTTCGATCTCAAGCTGACGAATTTTGCGCTGCATCTGGTCGAGTTCAACCGGCATACTGTCAATTTCCATGCGTAAAGCCGAGGTCGCTTCATCAACGAGATCAATGGCTTTATCCGGCAGGAAGCGATCAGTAATGTAACGTTTGGACAATTCCACCGCAGCGACAAGCGCGGCATCGGTAATGCGCACGCCATGATGGACTTCATATTTTTCCTTGATCCCGCGCAGAATCGCCAGCGTATCTTCGGGGCTGGGTTCAGGTACATATACCGGCTGAAACCGTCGTTCCAAAGCCGCGTCTTTTTCGATGTATTTTTGGTATTCCTTGAGCGTGGTCGCGCCAATCGCATGCAATTCCCCACGGGCCAAAGCGGGTTTAAGCATATTGGATGCGTCCATCGAGCCCTCGGCGGCGCCGGCGCCGACGAGGGTATGCAATTCGTCAATAAAAAGGAGGACATGGCCATTGGAGGCCGTCACTTCCTTGAGCACTGCTTTGAGGCGTTCCTCGAATTCACCACGAAATTTCGCACCTGCCACCAGCGCCGCCAGGTCCAGCGATAATAGCTCCTTGCCTTTGAGACTTTCGGGAACATCGCCAGCGACGATGCGCTGCGCCAAACCTTCGGCAATGGCAGTTTTACCAGTTCCGGGTTCACCAATCAGTACTGGGTTGTTTTTGGAACGTCGCGAAAGGACTTGCATGACACGACGGATTTCATCGTCCCGGCCAATGATCGGGTCGATTTTACCCTGCCGCGCTTGCGCTGTTAGATTTTGACTGTATTTTTCCAATGCCTGGTATTTTTCTTCGGGATTTTGATCGGTGACCCGCTGGTTACCGCGCACATCCGTTAGAACTTTAAGGACGTTGTCATAGTTGATGCCGTATTTTTCCAATAATTTTTGCAGTTTGGGCGCGTTGGTTGCGGCGAGCAAAACGTGTTCGGTGGAAATGTACTCGTCCTTGAGTTTGGCTTCTTCCTCCTGAGCTTTGGCCATGAGCTCGCCGAGTTCCTTGGACAGCGACACCTGCCCCAGCACCTGTGTGCCGCTGACATGCGGCAGTGTTTCGATCGCAGCCGTTACTTCCTGCTTGATTTCAACCAGTGGCGCGCCAATCTTTTTGACAATCGCTGTAGTAATGCCTTCGGGCTGTTCCAGCATGGCGAGCAGTACATGTAGCGGGTCCAGCACTTGCTGGTTGCGTTCCGAAGCGATTTTTTGCGCTTGCTGCAGGACTTCCTGGGCTTTGATGGTGAAATCATTGAGTTGCATGGCTTATTTTCTCCGGTTTAATGAGCTTCCTGTTTTTGAGTATTTTATCAATATCGAAAATGCCTTTCCAAAAAACAAAAGGAATCGCCATGGCTAACGCCTGAAACCAGACAGTATTACGGGGAATGAATGGTAGAAAATACTTCGTAAAGGCTGTAATGCCAACATTGAAGCCAAAAATCAGAAAAAGTGGAAGCAGCAGCAATCCGAGGGCAAATTGTTCGGCAGTAATGTGGGGAGCGTATAATTTATGAAATTCACTATGTTCAAGTTGCGCCTCTGGTGTCACTGTCGTCTCTTTGGGATGGTCAAAATGAGCAAGGACATAGGGTGACACTTTAATGGCTGGTGGCAATTGTGTGAACACATGCTTCAGTTCATCAAAATCATAGTCATATTGACCAATAAGTCTGGAATCAATTCCTTGACCGTAATCCTGACGGTATAAAAGCGCCAAACATTCCCACAGATTGGTGTGCCTACCATTGACGAACGTACCAAACTGATAATCAAAATAGATGGCAATGAGCTGATTGTATTTTAGTGTCAAAAATGGCCGTTGACTGATAATAATCTGATCTCGACCAAATTCTATTGCGGATTTGGTGTCAACCAGCAGATTCCTGATGGAATCAAATATAATGAACCAGGCCAGGGCAACCAGTAGATTGCCAAAAATTGCCAATACCTTAGACATTAAATCAGCATTTGCCTGCCCTTGACGCTCAAGGGCGGTGCCCCAAAAAAGAAACAGGAAAGAAATCATCGCCCGGCCCGCCAACAGGCAAGATAGCGACATTCTTTTTATTTTGAATTTTTTGGTTTCGATCATGTGCTGATTGGTTAATAAACTTTCACTCTATTTTACCAAAAAAACGTCGATTTTACGAGCTAATCAGGTCAATCATACTCAACTGTGCAGCCTTGGATTCAAGTTTGGGACGCGGCAGCACCTTTTTGGTGTTATTCACAGTTTCCAAAAGTAACTGCATGTCGGTCAGCATTTGCTGCCAGAATTTTTCTGGTAACAGCACACCAACAGGTTGATTATTGCGCATCACACGCAGGAAAACACCTTTTTTTTCGGCTTGCTGGCAGGCTTTGGCGATCCCGGTTTGAGCCGACTGTACACTGACAAATTCTTCTTTTTGAATCAGTTTATACATCGCTGTCTGTTTAATAATTGTTAAAGTGTCCGTATTATAGCTGTTTTCCAACTTGGCGCAAAGTCAAAATTGACCATTGGCCACGATTAAGACTAAAATGCATATATCCGCACTTAAATAAAGGAACCCGATGCTCACTATTGATGTCAAGAATTTAACCAAGGTTACGAGTGCAAACGGCCTGTCCGAAACTGAAATGGCCTCCAAAAACAAATTGATCCACGCCTATCTGCAAAAAATCGAAGCGCGCGGTGTCGGTTTTTACAAAACAATCGACGCACCGTGGACTGAAGAAATTCTGGCCCTTGCCAAAAAATCCGACCGAAAATACTACGACGTGGTGGTGCTGGGGATTGGCGGGTCATCGTTGGGAATGCTGTGCCTGCAGCAAAGTTTGAAACATTTGTTTGAAAACGAAAAACCCCGCTCCTCCACCCCACGTGTGCATGTCCTGGACAACATTGATCCCGTACTCATGACGGAAATACAGGACGTCATTTCACTCAACAAAACGCTCTTCATCACCATTTCCAAATCCGGCACCACACCCGAAACCATCAGCCAGTATTTTTACTTTCGCTCGCTCACGGACAAAGCAGAACTTCCAGCCAACCTCCATCACCTGTTTATCACGGATGCCCACAAAGGCGTGCTCAAAGACATTGCTGACCGCGACGGGATTAAAACTTTTCCCATTCCAGACGATGTCGGTGGACGCTTTTCGGTGCAGACACCTGTGGGGCTTGTGCCGGCAGCTTTGATCGGGATTGATATCGTGGAACTGCTCAAGGGTATGCGTGCCATGCGGGACCGTTTTCTCTCTGACGATGCCAGTATCAATGTCCCTTTCCAGCTAGCTAGCCTGCAGTACCAATTAGAGCAAAAAGGCAAACTCATCAACGTGCTCATGCCCTATTCCCAAAAGCTCATCCGCCTCGCTGACTGGTATCGTCAGCTCCTGGCCGAAAGCATTGGCAAAAAGCTCAATGACAAAGGCGAGACCGTTAACGTCGGTATTACGCCCATCAATGCGCTTGGCGTTACGGACCAGCATTCCCAGACACAACTGTACAATGAAGGCCCCAACGACAAACTGTTTATTTTTGTGGAAGTGGAAAAACTGGGCGCTGAAGTCAAAATCCCCCATCTCCTGCCAGACAATGAAGCGCTGGGATATCTGCAAAACATTACCTTCAACAAGCTCATCAACACCGAAAAAAAAGCAACCGAAGCCGCCTACACCCAAAACGACCGCCCCAGCATCACGCTCCAAATCGACGAAGTCAACGCCTACTCGCTGGGTGAACTCTTCATGCTGTTCGAAGGTGCCACTGCCTTCCTGGGCGAATTTTATGGCATCAACGCCTTTGACCAGCCTGGCGTGGAACTCTCCAAAATCCTTACCCGCGAGATGTTACTCGTCAAATAGTTATGTTCAAAATCCCGCCCCAATAAAGCGGGATTTTTTGTGTTTAATCTGCTTTTAATCCTGCTAGGATTATCTTGGGCATAATGGTAAATTAACAACCAGTTGTTTCACCCATTTAAACTAGGTGAAAGATGTCGCTTACAATCCCCCAACTTGGCGAAGATTTAAACCAAAACCAAATCGATTTCCTGAGCAGTTTTGCCAAAGCCTGTCGACTCACGACGATTGCCATGCTCAAACAATCCCAAAGCGGCCACCCAGGCGGCTCGCTTTCGGCAATGGACTATCTCTCGACCCTTTACGCCTTGATCGTCAGCCAGACCGGTGAAAACGTGATTGTTTCCAACGGCCACATTTCTCCGGCGGTCTACTCAGTGCTGGCGGAACTCGGGTATGTTAACAAACAGGACGTGATCAATACGTTTCGTAAAATCGGCTCAAATTTTGAAGGCCACATCACGCGGCACGTGCCTGGCGTCGTCTTTGGCACTGGCCCCTTGGGTGTCGGGGTTTCTGTGGCAGCGGGTTTTGCGCTGGCCGACCAGCTCAAGAGCAGTGACAAGTTTACCTTTGGTGTCATGGGTGATGGTGAGGCACAGGAGGGACAGGTTTATGAAATGCTGCATTTTGGGAACAAATTCAAACTCAACAAATTCATCTTGTTCGTGGATTATAATCAAGTGCAACTTACGGGCAGCCTCGCCGAAGTCATGCCGATTGATCTGGATGCAACGTTCAAAGCCGCCAATTGGCACGTGCTGAATTGTGACGGCCATGACTATCAGGCCATTTGGCAAACGTTACGGGCTGCGACACAAGTTCAAGATAAACCCATCGTGATCATTGGCAAAACCATCATGGGTAAAGGCGTGGACTTTATGGAAGCTGAAGGCCGCGCTCTCAAAGCCACTTGGCATGGCAATGCACCCAAGCCAGAACAAGCCGACCTGGCCATTGCCGCTTTGCAACCAACCGAAGTGGAGACAGCACTGCTAGAGGAATTCAAACCGCTCGTCACCTGGCATCCTTCCAAATTCGCCCCCAAGGACCAGCTTTCCGATACCGGCATCAATATTGGCGAACCCAAAGTTTACACGTCCGAAGATAACGTTGCCAACCGTAATGCCTATGGTAACGCCTTGCTCGACCTGGCCAAACGCAACCCCAAAATTTTGGCGATGACGGCGGACTTAAGAGGGTCAGTGATGACAGCAGGAGTGGCCAAGGAGTTACCTGCCCAGCATGTCGAATGTGGCATTGCAGAACAGCACATGGTCAGCGCTGCGGGTGGTTTGAGTCTGAATGGATTTGTACCTTTTGCCTCAAGTTTTGGCGCCTTTCTCTCCAGCCGTGCCAAAGACCAGGCACGCGTCAATGATATTAATCTCACCAACGTCAAACTGGTCGCCACCCACTGTGGCCTTTCGGTCGGTGAAGACGGCCCCACGCATCAGGCTATCGACGACATGGGTTCGTTCCTGGGTCTGCTCAACACGATGGTGATCGAACCGGCTGACCCCAACCAGACTGACCGCGTCATCCGCTTCATTGCCAGCCACTTTGGCAACTTTTATATACGCATGGGACGCCACGCCTATCCCATTGTCACCAAAGTTGATGGCTCGCCATTTTACAATGCCAAATATGAATACTACTACGGCCGTTGCGATGTCCTGCGCGAAGGCAAAGACCTGACCATTGCCGCCTCAGGAGCCATGGTGAATGAAGCCTTGAAAGCACTTTCGATCCTGAACGAAACCAATCCCAAACTTGCCATCGAAGTGGTTGCCGTGTCGTCGATCAAAAAACTCGACCAGCCACTGATCAATTCCATCAAAAAAACCAAACGCCTGATCACTGTCGAAGACCACAACACCCAGTCCGGCCTGGGCAGCCAGATCGCCCGTTACCTCGCCCTTCACAATATCCAGCTCAAAGAATTTGAAATGATGGGCGTCAACAAATACCAGCTCTCTGGCAAAGTTCACGAACTTTACAAAGCCGCTGGCATTGATGCTGAAAGCATTGCCAAAAACTGCGAAGAAATTCTCGTCTAACCATTAACCCTCAAATGCCAATGGAACATGCTGAAATCGGACTGATTGGACTCGCTGTCATGGGCGCCAACCTTGCCCGTAATCTTGCCAGTCGCAAGATCAAAACGCTGGTTTACAATCGCACCGCCGCCAAAACAGAAACATTTGTCAAAACATTTGGCAGCGACTTTTTGGCTGGTGAAACCGATTTGGCCAAATTTATCTCGCGCTTGGAGCGCCCGCGCCAAATTATCCTTATGGTCAAAGCCGGCACGCCCGTGGACGAACTGATCGCCGAACTGCTGCCGCTACTCGATGCGGGCGACATTTTGCTCGACTGCGGCAACTCTTTTTATGCTGACACAGTGCGTCGTGCCAAAGACCTGGAAAGTCATCAAATTCATTACCTCGGAACCGGTGTCTCGGGTGGAGAAGAGGGAGCTTTGTACGGGCCAAGCATTATGCCCGGAGGCAACGAAGCGGCATGGAAGCTACTTCAGCCCAAACTGGAAGCCATTGCTGCCAAAGACTTTGGCGGTAGCGCCTGCGTCAGTTATATCGGTGCGGGTGGCGCTGGCCACTTTGTCAAAATGGTCCACAATGGCATTGAATACGGCATTATGCAACTGCTGGCCGAAAGCTACGACCTGCTGCGGCAGCTCTATCAGCTCAGCGGTCCTCAAATTGCCGACATTTTTGCCCAATTCAACCAAGGCGAGCTCAATTCCTATCTGGTGGAAATCACGACCAAGGTCTTGCGCCAACCTGATGATGCCGGCGACGGACTGCTGATCGACAAGATTCTTGATTCAGCCGCCCAAAAGGGTACAGGTTCCTGGACCGCGATCGACGCTTTGCAGCGTGGGGTGGCAATACCGACCATTACCGAAGCCGTGCTTGCCCGCCTGCAATCCGCTGACAAGGCGCAGCGTGTCAAACTTGAGCCGAACTATCCCAAATCTTTACCTCAAACCGACTTTCCCTTGCATGACTTTGTCCCGCAGCTTGCCAAAGCTCTTTACGCTGCGATTTTGTCCACCTATGCCCAAGGTTATGCGTTAATTCAAGTCGCATCTGACGCCGAACATTGGCACGTAGACCTCGCCGAGCTCAGCCGCATCTGGCAGGGCGGTTGCATTATCCGCGCCAAAGTTTTGACATTTTTGCATGATGCGTATTTGGGCTCCAAACAAACTAGTCACTTGTTCGAAATTACACCGATCCATGACAAATTGGTCGCCTATTTGCCTGACTTTGCGGCAGTTGTAGCAACTGCCACCAAAGCTCAAATTCCACAACCGGCTTTTGGATCTGCACTCAATTACCTCCTCAGCCAAACCACAGCCAACCTGCCGGCCAATCTATTACAAAGTTTGCGTGATTACTTCGGCGCGCACACCTATCAACGCAACGACAAACCCGGCACCTTTCACACTAAGTGGAATAATTAGGAAGTAAACTTATGTCCAACACACCTGCCTCGATCAACTTTTTTGTTTTCGGCGCTTCCGGCGACCTGGCTAGACTTAAAATCTTCCCTGCGCTTTACCAATTGTTTGAAAATAGGCTGCTCCCTGCCGCATTCAACATCGTGGGCTTTGCCCGCACATCCAAAGCGCGTGAGGATTTCCAGCAGGAATTTGCCGCCAGCGTTCACGAACATATTGCCGAAGCCGAAGACAACCTTCTCACCGATCTGCTCACGCATGTGCATTACTATAGCGGCAACTATGACGTGGCCGCAGACTATGCCCAATTTCACGACTTTGTCCAAACACTTCCCCACTTGCCCGACACCATTCAAATCGCCTATTTGTCAGTTCCACCCGTCGCCTATAAAGAAATTTTGCAAAACCTGGCCGTTGCCTTTGCCGCCGAAAAAGCTCAGCTGCGGCTCGTCATCGAAAAACCCTTTGGCTACAACCAGGAATCAGCGACTGAGCTTTACCACTCCACGGCCAGTACCTTTCCCGAAACGCAGATTTACCCGCTTGACCATTACCTGGGCAAGACCGCCGTCCAGAGCATTCTCAACCTGCGTCACTCCAACCGCATTCTCAACCTGATGATGAAGGGAGCCGAAATTGCCAACATTCAGATTTCGGTATTGGAACCCGAAAGCATTCGTGACCGTATTGGTTATTTTGACCACGTTGGCACGATCAAGGACATGATCCAAAGCCACATTCTGCAGGTGTTGGCCTTGATCACCATGTCGATTCCGATCGCCGAAGCCGCCTCCAGCCTGCACCGCGAAAAAAATGCCATTCTTTCCGCCCTGTCTTTTGATCCCATGCCCGGAAACCTTGTCCTGGGTCAGTACCGCAGCTACCGCGACAATGCCAAAGTCGCGCCCAGCTCCAACACCGAAACGTTTGCTGCCATTCGCCTCACCATTGACCGGGAAAGCTGGCATGACGTGCCGATTTATGTACGCTCCGGCAAGTTGCTGAACAAAGACGAAACGTCAGTGATGATTGAACTCAAAAAATTCGCCTACCAGAAAGCCGACGAAGAACCCAATCGTTTGTTGTTTGAAATCGCGCCTCAGGGACGCCTAAGTTTTGGTCTGATCAACAAACACGGTATCCAGAGCCAGTACGAACAGGTTCGTACCACCGACACAATCGGCTGCCGCGACGGCGTTTGCCTGAGTGAACATGCCTTGCTCCTGGTAGACGTGATCAAAGGTGAGAAACGATTGTTTGTCAGTTTCGAAGAAATCATCGCCGCCTGGCGTTTGGTGGACCAGATCCTGGCCTACCAAAAGGCCTCCCAGCTTATGCCCGAAATCTACGAAGATGGCAGCCGCGGCCCCCAAAGCCAGGATCGACTTCCGCAGCAGGATGGTTTTGAATGGTTTGAATTTTAGATGTCACCCCAACTTACTTCTTTTCAGGACCAGCAGGAATTTGAACAAGCAGCCGTCATGCTGGTCGGCGCTATTGTCTCATCCAATAAATCTCAAACCACCATTGCCCTAAGTGGCGGCAGCACGCCCAAAGCGATCTACGCGCTGCTTGCCAAGCAACCGGTTGATTTTTCCAATGTTACTTTTTACGAAGTCGATGAACGCTATGTTCCGCGTGATCATCCGAACAGCAACTTCAAGATGATCAATACCGCACTTGGGCTGCCGCTTCAAGGCAAAGCCAAAGGGTTTGTCGCGTTTGATACAAGCTTGCCCATTGCGGACTGTGTATCCGACTATGAGCAAAAATTACAACAGATTCCCAACCAGACTTTTGACCTTTGTATTCTGGGCATGGGACCGGATGGCCACATTGCTTCGCTTTTCCCGAGTTCAGCTGCTTTATCCGAAACCCGTAGACTTACTGCGCACACCACTACTGACCGTTTTGCCAGACGCGATCGCCTGACCATCACTTTGCCCATGATTTTGGCCAGTCGCAAACTGCTCTTGCTGCTGCGTGGTGCTGACAAACAGCCAATTTTGGATGCCTTGCTGCACGGCTCTCAGACAACAACCGAACTTCCCGCCAAGGCAATTCTGCGGCATCCCGACTTGACTATTTTGCATTGTCAATCTGTCAATCATTAACTTGTAAACTACTTTACATTGCCTGCTGAACCTGTTAAAATTCAAACAGATTCAGTCTTAGTTAATACCTAAAAGAAAGGCCTGAAATGGCTTACGAACTAGCTCCTCTTCCCTACGCCTATGATGCACTCGAGCCTTATCTTGACGCGCAAACCATGCAACTCCACCACGACAAACACCACCAGACTTACATCACCAAACTCAATGATGCCATGAGTAAATACCCGGACTTCAATGGTAAATCGATTGAGGAGCTAGTTCAAGACCTCGATAAAATTCCCGAAGACATTCGCGGTGCCGTGCGCAATAATGGAAGCCAGCACCTCAACCATGCACTCTTCTGGCAAATGATGGCACCTCAGGCTGGTGGCGAACCCACAGGAATTATAGGTGAAGCAATCACAACTGCATTTGGCAGTTTCGCCTCATTCAAGGAACACTTTACCAAAGCCGCTCTGGGACAGTTTGGCAGTGGCTGGGCCTGGCTGAGCGCCGAAAATGGCAAATTGATCGTGCACGCCATGTCCAACGAAGGCAATCCACTTTCCACTGGTAAAAAGCCACTGCTGGGCCTGGATGTCTGGGAACATTCCTATTACCTCAAATACCAGAATCGCCGCCCCGACTACATCGCAGCCTGGTACAACGTGATCAACTGGTCGTTTGTAAGCCAACAGCTACAAAAAGCCTGATAGCCACGCGGAATTACTTTGGCGATTTTGACAAATTGTATTGACATGCGTCCTGCAAAACAACGAACCCTGGCGGAGCTCGTTATTGCTTACCAAAAACGATCCGGTCGACAGGATTTGCCTTGGCAGAAAACAACGGATCCTTATCTGATCTGGCTATCTGAAATCATGCTGCAGCAAACCCAGGTAAGCACGGTGATTCCTTATTATCAGCGATTTCTGAGCCAATTCCCAACCATGCAGACGCTGGCAAACGCACGTCGCGACGACGTTTTGTCACTTTGGAGCGGATTAGGCTACTACCACCGCGCTCATCACCTGCACGAAGCGGCCCAAATCATCCGTGATCAATATCACGGTCAATTCCCCTGCAACTTTAATGACCTATTACAATTGCCTGGCATCGGTCGCTCCACGGCAGGTGCCATTGCGGATTTTGCTTTTGGTGCCAACTACCCAATTCTGGATGGTAATGTCAAACGCCTCTTCGCGCGCTACTTTGGCATCCAGGCGGATCTGAGCACAAGCGAAGTGTCAAAGGAACTTTGGGAAATTGCCAGCAAGGAAATGCCAGCCGAACAATCCGGTATTTATATCCAGGGCCTCATGGACTTGGGCGCAACGGTTTGTCGGAGAAGTCAGCCTGACTGCCAAAACTGCCCGCTTCAACATCACTGCCGGGCTCGAAAATTGGACAAGGTGAACCAAATTCCCTACAAAGCCACCAGAAAAGCCAAAGGCTCCCAATCGATCCGGTTCTTTATCTATTGGCACGCTAACCAGGTTTTACTAAAGCAAAAGCCAAACAAAGGTATCTGGGCTGGACTTTGGAGCTTACCCGAAAAAGACTTACAAATCAGTGCCACACTTATCCAAACAAAAGAGAGTTTGCCAGCCATACATCACACGCTGACGCATCTTCACCTGACGCTTCAACCGACCCGGGTACAGCTCACAAAAGCGTCTCCGATCAAGGAAACAACCTGGTTTGGATTGAAGGCCGCATTGGCTTTGGGATTACCCAAACCAGTCCGAGACCTGATGCTGGAGCTGCAAAAAGTCATGCAAACCCAGTGCCGATGACTTGTCTCGGTATCGTTTTCTGGTAGTATCTGTTTGTTTCAACCAAATTCTGGTCAAAATGTTTACAACCCTGGTATTTGATCTCAGCGGTGTGGTGATGAGCAATGGCCTGACCAAGGCAAGTGCTGAGATTGCGGCGCTGCTGCGGGCAGATCAAGCCATGGTTTTTGCGCTTTTCAAAGGTCCATTTTCCTATGCTTACCGTGAAGGGGGCATGGATAGCGCCATTTTTTGGGCAAATCTGGCTGCGCTATTAAAAACAGACAAAATCGACGCCATGCGGCAACTTTTTTTTGACGCCTACGATTTGATGCCAGACACGTTGGCCATGATGGCGAAATACCGTGAGCAGGGCTTGTGCATTGGCTACCTATCCAATGGTCCACTTGATCGGGCGGCTTACCATCGTCAAAAATTTAAGCTTGACGATTTTTTTGATTTTGGGGCTTACTCGAGTGAATTGGGAGCAATCAAGCCAAATCATGAAATATTTACTCGTTTTTTAGAACGATTTTCACTGTCAGCAGATCAAATTATTTTTATCGATGACCAATTGCCCTTTGTCGAAAAGGCCCAAAGTTACGGCATCAGATCAATCCAATTTGCGGATGTGGCACAGGTAAAGCTTGCCATCGACAACTATTTGAAGCTATCCGCTTAAGTTTTATCCATTACTATTTAGGAGTAATCATGCTTACCATCGGACAACAGGTCCCGGACTTCGAGACCCCCGCGTTCAAAGACAACGCCATCGGCAGCGTCAAACTCACTGATTACAAAGGAAAATGGGTCGTTTTGCTTTTTTATCCAGCCGACTTCACCTTTGTCTGCCCAACAGAACTTGCCGAAGCCGCCGCCTTTCATGGTGACTTCCAAAAAGAAGGCGCCGAAATCCTGAGCGTATCAACCGATACCGCCTATGTTCACCTGGCCTGGAAAGAAACTTCCAAGATGCTTAGCGGCGTCAAATATCCGATGCTAGCCGATCCCACGGGCAAAATCTGCCGCGAATTCGGTACTTACATTGAAGCCGATGGCCTCAGCCAGCGTGCCAGCTTTATCATTGACCCCAAAGGCAACCTCAAATACATGGAAATTCATGACAATTCCATTGGCCGCAACACCGAAGAAATCCTGCGTAAGCTGCAAGCCGCCAAGTACACCGAAGAGCATCCCGGAGAGGTCTGCCCAGCCAACTGGCACCCCGGTGAAGACACTATCAAACCCAGTGACAGCCTGGTCGGGAAATTATAGTTTCTTTGTTCTTTGCCAATGAAGGTCAGCTCTAGTCGAGCTGGCCTTTTTTGCCCGTTTTTGCACGACATTTCTCAATAACCTTTGAGCCAATCGTCGTTTGCTGTTATAATTAAACGAAGTCGCCATACCCAAAACCAATACTGAAACACATCCAGCGCCATGCTTAACCTGCTTTTGATCCCACTTATTGTTATTCTGACCGCTGTGCTGTCGGTTTATGAGCTTGCCCTGACCTCCGTCAAGTTACAGCACCTGCAAACGCTCAAACAGCATAATGTCCGTGGTGCGGCTGCCGCGGTCTATATGAAGCAACATATCGAAGCGACACTCTCGACTTTGCAACTCGGCATGACGCTGTGCAGCTTGCTGGCTGGTGCCATGGGTGGTAGTGAAGCTGGTTCCTCACTCGAACCCTGGCTCCAGAGCATCTTCCACGTCAATAATTCCACCGCGTCATTTGTCTCACTGATCGTCATTGTTATTCCACTTAGCCTGTTCACGATTACCTTTGGGGAATTGGTCCCCAAAGTATTTGCCCTCAAGCACAACAGCATTATTGAAAGTATTTGCCTGTATTTTTCCCCGCCGCTCAAAGTTTTTGCCCAAATTGTCAGGCCGATCACCAAGCTGTTTGAAGCGTTAGTTAAATTGACCCTCACCGTTGTCGAAAAAATATGGAAACCCAAGGGTGGCAGCAGTCACGAACAAGCCATGGCGCTGATCCAGGAAATTCGCACTCTCGCTTCCATTTCCAGAACTGAAGAAATTCTGGGCAGGCAGGAGGAAAAAATCATTTTGGGTGCGACTCGCCTGGGGAGCACCTCGGTCAAGGAAGTCATGGTATCCGGATCCGACATGTGCATGATGGGCAAAAATTCCACCGTCGACGAGCTCGTCAACCTGGCTCACAAAGAAGGCCACAAACGCTTCCCGATCGCCACCAATACCACCAATGCCAATACTGTCTACGGTTATATTGCGGCTCGGGAGCTGTTTTATTTTGAAAAAACACATCCTCACGCCCAAAAAATCGACAAGATCATCCGCCCCATTGCCACCGTTCCGGCCGAGACACCACTTGCACCGCTGCTGGAACGTATGCTCGAAGAAGACCTGCATATCATGCTGGTCGAGAACCAGTTCAACCAGATCACTGGCCTGCTTACCCTGGAAGACATCCTCGAAGAACTTGTTGGCGACATTCGCAACGAATTTGATCATTTGCCCCAGCATATCCACGTCCGTGGCAATGTTTACGTGGTTGGCGGCGGCGTGACACTGCGCCGTCTTGTCAAAGAAACTCCGATCATCATCGAAGACAAAGTCATGACGTCTGAGGCCGGGACATGGACAGTTTCCGAATATATTTTGCACAAGCTTGATCGGCCACCGCTAATTTTTGATAAAATTCCCGTCGATTCGACCATGTTTGAAATCTCACAAGTCAAACGTGGGCAGGTCAAAGAAGCGATCTTGATCTTTCCCAATAATTATCTCGAAAAACATCAAAAAGAACGTACACAAGTCGCCAAGTAAGCCTACAGCGTACCCAGCGTGGATCCCGATCAGCCGCAACGTTTAGTTTTCAGTCACCAGATCTCCATGAATTATCTTCGCAACGCCTTCCTGGTCATTTTTGCCATCACCACCCTGGTGCTGGCCGGTCTCGTCGTTTATACCAAACGCGGCATTATTGATCCTCTGCTTGCACAGGGCTATGCCTTGAACGATTACTCGCAGCAGCTCAGCCAGCATCTCACCGACATGAAACTGCAACTGCAAAAAGTCGACGACGCCAACGCCTCCCTCAACCAGCAGAACGCGACATTATCCAAGGATATCCAAAGCACTTTTTCCACTTTGGACCAGTATCAAAACCAGATCAGCGACGCCCTCAAATGGTTTCAAAACAACGCGACGACTGCTGGCAAACCCACTTTTACCAAACTCAACCAGTCCATTACCGTAAACTGTGTCCAGGTTCAGGGTAATGACTGTGCCATCAAGCTCGAATGTCTCACTTACCAAAATCAGCAGGCGGGTTTTATTTACAAAACTGATCAGGCCAACCTAAACCGTACTGACCAGCTCCAGGACATTGCCGCTTTTCTGCAACGCAAAGCGGGCGACTGCGAAGACTTTTCACTGCTTTTTAATGCTGAACTCAACAATGCCGAGAACTATTGCCGCCAGCACAAAGCTACAAACATTTCATACGAAGCGTTACAAAAACATCCCGGTACGGATACCCCTGTCACGTTTGCCGGAGACGTTGTTTCACCCAACACACAGAGTGTCGCCATGGACACTGCGATTGGCTATCACGCCGTGGTTTGCGGTACTTTGCCAGGCGATTTGGTGGATGCCAAAGCCAAAGCAACCAATCTTGTTGGCCATTGTTTGATGGGATTTTCGTCCACGCCGCTGACAAACTCAGCAAATATTGTCACTTTTTTACAACACAGTTACCTGATGGAACCGCAAACGGGTGAAGACAAAGGAAAACTGTCGGATTTAAGCAGCATCCAAATTCCAGACAGTGCACTTCCCGACCACAAAGCGCTGATCTACATGGTGATCGGTACCAAAGACCTGTTCATGTTTGATAATTTCTACAGCCAGTATCGCTGGTTTGGATACCAGGATTTTCTGGACAAAATCACCGGACTGGAGACTAAACTCAAAGCAACTAAATAGCCCTGGGATTTTTTTCCTTGCGTTGACGCAGGAGTTTGTGCAACTCTTCCTCCAGCGAGTCCAGATCTTCGAATTCCTTATATACCGAGGCATAACGGATATAGGCGACTTTGTCGATTTTTTTGAGGTGCTTCATGACAATGGCGCCAATCTGCTTGCTGGTAAGCTCATTGGTCGACATACCCCGCAGCTCGGACTCAATGTGCGTGATCAGTTCATTAATGGTTTCTGATGTGATTGGACGCTTTTCGGCAGCGCGCAAAATCCCTTTTTCCATTTTTTCACGCAGGTAGGGTTCTCGCCGTTTGTCTTTTTTGATCACAACCAGATTGGCCATTTCAACGCGTTCAAACGTGGTAAAGCGATAGCCACACTTGATGCATTCACGACGTCTGCGAATGGAAATTTCTTCTTCCAGATCTCTGGAATCCACAACTTTGGTATCTGGATGACTGCAACTGGGACAACGCATGCCTTCCTCCCTTGGATTAACACGATGATTGTACTGGAATCTTGATGGGATGACAAAAATACGAACAGGATTTACTCCGCCCAATTCGCGACGACCCCGGCAATATTTTCCGCCGGCATCCATTGAATCCGTTCGTCTTTGCCAAACCACGTCAACTGACGTTTGGCATAACGTCTGGTATCGCGTTTGATCAGCTCCAATGCCTCCGGGAGCGGCATTTGACTGCTCAGATGGGACTTCATCTGCCGGTAGCCAATACCATCCAGCGCCTTGCAATCCCAACCATAAGTATTGGCGAGTTCCTGGACTTCGTGTTCCAGGCCACGTGCAATCATGTCATCCACGCGTTTATTGATGCGTTCATAAAGCAGTTTGCGGTCAACTTCAATGCCGATCTGCAAAATATCCGCCTCGAGCGGTTCGGCTTTGCGTTGCTCCCAAAAAGACGCCTCACTCTCAACCGAGACCTCCAGCGCGCGAATCAGGCGGCGGCGATTATGTACATCAATATACTGATAACTTTGGGGATCCGTCATTTTAAGTTGCAGCGCCAGCTCGGGTGTGGATTTCTGCTCCAACTGCGCCCGTACCGCCAAATTGGTCTGCACGCCTGGCGCCATCAGCCCGTCGATCACCGCGCGGATGTAAAGCCCTGTGCCACCCACCATGATCGGCAATTTCCCTCGCTGCCAGAGTTCCTCAAGTTTTGTTTTGGCGACCTGCTGAAAATCCACCATGGTAAAAGGCTGGTCTGGTGTAACCAGATCCATGCCCCAGTGCCGAATGCCCTCCACCACCAGTGCGCCACGACTGTGACTGCCTTCTGGTTTGGCCGTACCAATGTTCATGCCCTTGTAGACGGTGCGAGAATCCGCACAGATTACTTCTGTGCCATAAGTACGCGCCAACTCAATTCCCAATTGTGTTTTGCCGCAGGCAGTAGGCCCGACAACGACCAGAAGCTGTCGTCGTGGCGATGGTTGCGGCAGATTACTTGGCACGCGGCACTCCGACAATGGTTCCATTTAAACGGCAGTTACCCGAACTGACCGTGGCAAAAAAAGTCCCTTCCAACCGCGTCTCATTTTGCTTGAGTTGGCCGAAATAATTGGTATTGCCACTGAGCAATGAAAAGTTGTAATTGTCGGTATTTTTCAAATAATGTAATTGGCCAATCGCGGTTGCCTCACCACTAAGTTTGGCACTGACATCAAACACAGCGTCGCTGGAGTAAGTGACCGTTGCCGCCATGCTGATCGTTGCCGTTTGCGTCAAGCCAGTCTCCTGCTTACATTCACTGGTGTACTCAACATCGTTAAAATTCCATGTCCATGAACCTTGCACGCCATTATTCGCAGTTGGAGACGACCGGGTCTTGTTTTGCTGTAAGAGGAAATAAATACCCACTCCTGCCACGAGCAGTATTACTATTCCGCCTAGTATTAATCGCCATGCTTTCATGGTAATCCTTGCCAAATAAATTAATCCTTAGGCAGATGTCGGGGAGGAAAAAGCTTGATCGCGAGCAATGACACCGCTGAAACTACCAGCACAATACCAAAAGAAGCGATGCTGGCAATGATAAATTTGAGATGCCGGTGTCTGAATTCGTACCACAAAGAATGATTGTTAGAGTCAGCGACTTTAGTCATTGAATTTCCTCAAAACTGTTGCAAAAAACGCATATCACCTTCAAACAGCAGGCGCAGGTCGGAAATCCCAAAGCGCATCATGGCAATGCGGTCAATGCCAAAACCAAAGGCAAAGCCTGATACCTGTTCCGGGTCATAGCCGACATTACGCAAAACCTGAGGATGAACCATGCCTGCCCCGGCCATTTCCAGCCAGCCTTGGTGTTTGCAGGTGCGACAGCCTTTGCCCTGACAGATATTGCAACTCGCGTCCACTTCCAGACTGGGTTCGGTAAACGGGAAATTGTGCGGCCGAAAACGGACTTTGGTACTGCTCCCGAGCAGTGATTGCATGGCATAGATGCAGGTCCCCTTGAGATCCTGGATCGTAATCCCCTTGTCTACCACCAACCCTTCGAACTGATGAAACATGGGCGTGTGCGTCAGGTCATAATCTCGACGAAACACGCGGCCCGGGGCAATGATGCGCACGGGCGGCTGGTGATTTTGCATCCAGCGGATCTGCACTGGCGAGGTCTGTGTTCGCAGTAAAATTTCGTCACTGACGTAGAAAGTATCCTGCGTATCGCGCGCCGGATGATCTTTGGGCATGTTGAGGAGTTCAAAGTTAAATTTGTCCCATTCGACTTCTGGGCCGGAGGCAACTTCAAATCCAATGCGGTTAAAAATGTCTTCGATCAACATCCAGGTCTGGGTGATCGGATGAAGATGTCCAGATTTGGCCGCAGGCAATGTTTTGGTCACATCCAGCGCTTCTGTTGTGGCCAGCTTGGAGTATTTACTTTCTTCCAGTGCACTGCTTTTGCCAACGATCTGCGCTTCGATATCTTGTTTGACCTGATTGCTCAGCGCACCAAACTGAGCCCTCGCCTCTGGTGCCAAATCTTTGAGCCCACGTAAAATCGCCGTTAATTCACCTTTTTTACCCAGATAGCTGACCCGAAGTTGCTCCAGGACTGCACTGGAGTCGGCGCTGGCGATGGCTGCTTTGGCTTGTGCGGCAAGCATTTGTAATGCTTCTTGCATGATGATTTCCCTGCAATTGAAAAAGCCAGACAAGTTTACACTATTCCCTACTATTGGCCAACCATTAATCTCAAAAAACCACTTTCCCAGGAAGAAAGTGGTTTGAGCAAAGGCGGAAGGAAAAAAGCTTAAGCAGCGGTTTTTTTGACGTCTTCGACAATTTGGGCAAAGGCGGCGGGATTCTGGGCAGCGATTTCAGAAAGAATTTTGCGGTTGACGGACACATTGGCTTTGTCCATCATGGCGATGAATTCACTGTAACTTATCCCATACAAACGCACAGCAGCATTGAGGCGCACCACCCAGATACGGCGCAAATCTCCCTTGCGGGCGCGACGATCACGACGGGCATATTTACCGGCATGCAAATTGGATTCGCGGGCTTTTTTGAGGTGTTTGCTGCGGGTGCCGCGATAGCCTTTGGCTAATTTGAGCTCTTTTTTGTGCTTGGCATGCGAGGTGACACTGCGTTTCACTCTAGTCATTTAATCCAAACTCCTTTTTGAACAAACGATAATAATTACTTGCCCAAAGCCTTTTTCACCTTGTTGGCAACGGTGACGGAAGCGAGACTGACGGTTTTATTGTAGCGGCGTTTGACGGCGCTGGATTTGGGACCATTGAGTTTGGACCCGCCCACGGCTTTGTGGACAACTTTGCCCGTCTTGGTCACCTGGAAACGTTTTTTGATGGCTGATTTGGTACGTACTTTGGGCATATTAACTATCTTTAGGATGATAAATAATTAAGCGTCGCTTGGGCTGGGTTTGAGCACGACCTGAAGTTTCTTACCTTCGAACTGCTGCCCTAAATCAATTTCGGCGATGTCACTTAAGTCCGTGACCATTCTATCGATGATACCGACGCCCAGTTCCGGATGAGTAATCTCACGCCCGACAAATTTGACCTGAATTTTGACTTTATCGCCTGCCTCAAGGAATTTACGTGCCTGCTTGAGTTTGACGATCGTGTCGTTGTCGGAAGTATTGGGGGAAAGGCGGATTTCCTTGGTTTCCTGACGTTTGCTTTGCTTGCGGGCTTTTTCACGTTGTTTCTTGCGTTCGTAGCGGAGCTTGTCAAAATCCTGTAAGCGACAAACGGGCGGTTTGGCATCGGGGCCTACTTCAACCAAATCCAATCCCCGCTCTTCGGCCAGCTTCAAAGCAGACTCAATCGAGACGATCCCCAACTTGGTACCCGTTTCATCAATCAGACGGATTTCCGGGGCGCGTATTTCTTCGTTGAGTTTTTGGCGTTCGCTTATGGCATTCTCCTTTGGTTGAATTTAGGAAACAATAGACATTCTAACATCTGAACTCAAAAAGCCGCAAGTGCAAGAAAGTATATAAGATTTAGCCCGTGCTTGCAACGTTTAAACTTTTAATCGAGCTGGAGCAATTTGAGCAAACGTTCCTGGCTGGTTTTTTCCTGCGGAGCGATCAGCGCCAAGTTGAGCCGATTGGTTTGGAATAACCGCGCAGCAACCTTTTGCATCTGCTCAGGGGTCACGGCATTAATCATGGCGACCACTTCCTCGACAGACCGGATTTTGTTGCGCATCAACTGCTGCATGCCAAGCCATTCGATCACACTATCGGTGTCCTCGAGCCCAAGTGCCAACTTGCCTTTCATGTATTCCTTGGCATTTTTGAACTCTTTGGGCGTGACGCCGCCATCGCGAATTTTTTTTAGTTCGTGCAAAATCCGTTCAACGGCCAGTTCGATGCGATTTAAGTCCACGCCCGCCTGGATGTCAAAACTGCCGGCGTCATGGTAGGTATTGATCGAGGAATGTACGTAGTAACAAAGTTTGTGCTTTTCACGCAGTTCAATGAACAGACGAGAACTCATGTTGCTGCCGAGCACGACATTCATCACTTTGGCGGCATACTCGTCCTTGTCCCCACGGGCAAAACCACGTACGCCCAGGCAAAGGTGCGCCTGTTCTACTTTTTTGGGGATAAACAGAACACGTGGTTTGGTCTGGCGACCCGTCAGAGGCTGCCAGGTGACTTTTTTGTGCTTGGGTAGTCCGGCAAAGTATTTATCGATCATGGCGCGCGCCTTGTCGGCGTCAAAATTGCCCGCCAGGCCGATGATGATATTGTCCTGCGTATAGAGACTTTCTTTATACTTAAGCATTTTGGTACGCGTCGTGGCGGAAATCGTTGCGCGGCTGCCCACAGTTTTCCAACCAAGCGGTTGATCGCCATAGACTAGCCCCTCATAAATTTCGTCAATATCACGCATGGGCATGTCTTCATACATTTTGAGTTCCTCCAGGATCACGCCTTTTTCACTTTCAATTTCTTTGGCGTCAAACTTGGAGCCCAGCATCATATCAGACAGCACATCCAGGCTCAATTTGAGGTGACTGGACGCGGCTTTGACATAGTAAACCGTGTATTCCTTGCTGGTGCCGGCGTTGAATTCCCCTCCCACGGCATCAACGATTTCCGAAATATGGCGCGAAGTCGGGCGTTTTTTGGTACCTTTAAAAAACATATGTTCCAAAAAGTGTGAAATGCCGCTGATTTCCGGCGTTTCGTAACGCGATCCTGCAGCGACAAAAATCATCGTGGTCACTGATTTGACGTCGGCCATGGGGGCCAGCAAAACCCGAATCCCGCTTGGCAAAGTTTCAAAAGTATAATTCATGGTGTTTCCTGATGTGGCTTAAGTATCAGCACTTTAACAATTTAGCCCGAGCTCGGCAAGTCTCTGCGCATAATGTGCCGCGACCAATGGTTCTTTGGCTTCAAGGTGAAAGCGCAATAAATCATCCTCTGTCACCACCTGGGATCCAGGCGAGAGCCGCCGGTCATCGCTAAGGATACGTCTCAGTTGCACTGTTTTTAACCATTGTTCAAACTTTTTGCCCAATTTACCACGCAACATTTTTTCCCATCCTTTTTTGACTGCCGCTGGCAGGCCATGGTCAGTCAGGATATCGAATTCCGGAAAATGATAAACAGGAAACCTTTCCACGTAGAGCGCGATCCAGGTATTGGCCGCGCAAAAGTCGCGATAGGTCGCAAAGCCATACACCGGTACCAGGTGGCAAAAAAGCCGCGCCACATATTCCGACTGGCTATCCAGTCTCAGACTTTGAGTGGTGACGTAATGGTTGTAACAAAAATGTCCCCCTGTTTGCCTGGGGCTACGATCCAGCCGTGTCAACTTGAGGATCAGTTTGCTCCAGAAACGTACCCACCAGATATAACCGGACTGGGCAATGATAAAAAAATCAATATCGCTATCTGCTTTCGCGCTTTCCTGCGCCAGTGAACCCGAAACCCCAACCATCCGCACAAAGGGGATCAACCGCACAATCTGAGTCATCCACTGCGCGCGGCGCCAAAGTTTGTGCTTGACCGGCGCCATGCTTAAGCGCAGCTCAATCAGTTGCTCACGTCCGGTGAGCACTACATAATCACCGCACATCGTCAGCCGCTCACGCAGCGTTTCACTTAGCTGGAAAGCTGCCACAAAAGCCTGAAAATCGGCATTCCAAGCCCCAAGCGGCGGCAGCAGTTGCCATAATTCGTACAAACTGAGCGTCTGCTCAAACAAATCATAATAAACAACAAGCTGCAATACAGCCTTTTCTGCAGCATTCATTTGAACACAATTCCCATAACGCTCGCCCTTAGCCAAAGCACGGTTTGTTTCATGCCTGAGGGCAGATAAATCCAGCGGCCAGATTGATTGTTAAAATAATAATCCACCTTTTGGCCTGGAAATGAATTCCCACCATCGGAAACAAAGTCCTGTGTGACCGTAACCCTGGCCATGTCCTGATGCCGCTCAATATTGCTGACAGAATAATTGTTAATACTGCCCCAAAGCACCATGTCAGCGCTGATTTTGGGAGTTATATCGACGTTGGTGTCCTGACCCTGACACTCAAGGAAATGCAAATAGTCCTTGGCATTACGGGCTGCGATATACGTATCCAAAGCGTGTTCAGGGGTATCATAGACACCCAGTGAATCTTTCATCATTGGCGCTGGGGTGTGCATTAGCACCAAACCAAATATTTCCAACCCAACCAGTAAGATCAGTGCAAATACTGCGACAAAAAAAAGGCAGCTTTTCATGGGTGCCCTTGGGTTTAGGCGCTAAAGTTTACTCAAAGCCGCATCAATGGCATTGGAAAGTGAAGTGATGTCATTAGCGCCGGAATATCGCGTGGCATTCAGGAAAAAGGTTGGCGTTCCCCCCACTCCCAGCTTGATCCCATCATTCTGATCCTGCAGAATGCGACTACGGTAAGTTTTGCCGTTGATATCCTGAGTGAACTTGGGGACATCAAGCTTGAGCTGCTGCGCGTAGGCGGTGAGCTTGATGGCGGTATTGGAACCATAATTTTTCCAGATCAGATCCTGATATTCAGCAAATTTCCCCTGGGCACCAGCCGCTTCCGCCGCCAGCATCAAACCAAAGGAATCACCCTGTTCGCCATTGAGAGGAAAATTGCGAAAGACAAAACGAACCTTGTCACCATATTTCTTGACCAAATCGGGCAATACTGCAACTGCAAAGTCGTGGCAGTGGATACAATCGTAGTCGGCATATTCGGTCATCGTCAGTTTGGCAGTTTCCAGTCCCGTGCTATGCGGATCCATACCGGTAATATCCGCAACTTGATAGGGTTTGTGGTATTTGGCAACGGCAATGGCAATACCCGCCAGGACAATGAAAAAAATGATGGTACCAATAACCACAAGTTGGGATGAATTGTTTTTCTTCTTTTCTACTTTTTTGGCCATGCCCATATCCTAATGATGGTTGAATCGGTTTGCATTATACGGGAAAAAACAAGAAAAAAAAACCGCCCTCATCAGGCGGTTATAACAAAAAGTCCTAAGCTCGTTCTTTGGGAGGACGGCCGCGTTTGCCTTTTTTGGCTTTCTTGATTTCTTCGTCCAGTTGCAGCGTCAGATGTTCATGGTTCATGCCCACGACAACTTCTGCCTGGCGCACCAGGTCGGCATGGATGTCTGTGCGTTTTTCCCTGAGCGCTTCGTTCATCGCCACCTCAGCGAGACGCACAGCCGCACGCGGATTGCCACGGCTGACAATATACAATTCCTTGAGTGCATCGGCCTTAAAAGGATGGTCATCGAGTCCGGCGACATGAAAACGAAAATGCACCTGGTTAACCATGTCCTCAAAAGTCATGGCCTCCAGTGACGAGGATACCGCCACTTTGTCACTGATATGGCCACTGCGGGGGTCTTTCATTTTGTCACGCAGTTCATGACGGCCGAAGACCAATACCTGCAACAGACCTTTTTTGTCCGGTCCGCGCAATTCCAGCATGTCGTTGACGATCGCATAAAGTTCTTCTTTCATGCGTTCACCGTGGTCGATCAGCAGCAGACAGGTTTTGCCTTCTTTGGCAACTTTTTGTTCCAAAAATTTAGCAAAGATATCCAGGCTGTCCTGCATGGCTTTCTGTGTTTCCCCGACTTCAAATTCCTGAATCACAGCCCTGAGGAAACGGTTGTCCGTCTTGTAAGCCGGATCAGCGAGCAGAATGGTTTGAAATTCTTTCTGGTCAGCAAATTTCTGAAACATGATACGCGACAGCGTTGTTTTGCCTGTGCCTGGACCGCCCATCGTCACGCCCAAACCCAGTTTGTTTTCGGCCACAAAGGCATTTTTGGCCATCGCCGTTTCGTGCTGGTTGGTCAGATAGAAAAAACGCGGGTCTGGTGCATGCTGAAAAGGTTGCTCGCGCAGACCAAAGTGTTCTTTGTATGTCATTTTTTTCCTTTCAATTTTTCTGAAGTCGATTTTAATATATCATTTTTTCAGGAAAAACACCAATAATCTTAGTTAATATTGCCTTAATTGCGATTAATTAAGACGGTTCGACACCAAAGTCTGCGTTGATAGAATCCACATCCAAACCCAGCAGATACTGCGAACGCCACAAACCAAGCTTGTCCGAGTCGATTAGCGACGGATTGGCTGTCATCATTATATATTTGTTTTGATAGAATTAAGCCTCTAAGTTTTGACCATGGCATTTCTTGAATTTTTTACCACTTCCACACGGACAGGGATCATTACGACCCACATTAACATACTCGCCTTTTTTTTCAATAGGCTTGCGCGTTTCTTCTTTGCCACTGGTTGCCTGACGTGCTTCATTAAAACTGCTTTTGAGCTCGCCACCGTGTTCCTGGACGTTTTTGAAAGCCTGCTGGGGTTTTTCGACGGTTTCATTGACACGAATGCCAATCCGATAAATAGATTTAACCACCGCGTCCTGGATATTTTCGACCACGCCCTGAAACATCTGAAACGCTTCCGCTTTGTAGACAACGAGTGGATCCTGCTGACCATATCCGCGCAGCCCAATCCCCTGCCGCAGATCATCCATGACATCAAGATGGTTGACCCATAACTGATCAATCGTCCGGAGCAGCACCACCCGTTCCGCCTGACGCATCAGCTCACCCAGTTGCTGGTCTTTGGCCTGATAAGCACTCAAGGCCAGGTTAAAAAGTTTACCGCGCAAGTCTTCGGCATCCATGGACAGCGACAAGTCGTTTTGGAGCGCCTCTAGATTATCAGGGCCAAAGGGAATAATCGCCCGCAATTCATTGATCAGTCCCGTTGTCTCCCACTCTGTGCCAACGCGCGTGGCTTCATATTTCACAGCCAGGTCATGCAGCGCACGAAATAACATAAAAAGGATGATATGACTTAAATTGGGCTGATGGGTAAGCACATAGAGATAGTCGGCGAAATTATCTTTCTCCAGTTGTTCGATAAAACTGTCAATCAGGTCAGCGGATTTGAGTTCAGGCAGCGCAACTGGAGGTGCAACTTCAATACCATCTTCATCCACACGTTTTTCCACACTGCCCGAGGCGGTTTTGAGAATCTGGCGTCGCAAACCATAAATCACCTCGCGCTGCTTGTTCATCACGTCATCGTACTCGACCAGATGTTTGCGAGTATCAAAATTATAGCCTTCAACCCGTTTCTGGGCACCCTCGATGGAGCGCGACACCAGGCCATTTTCGATCGGCGTGTCTTCGTCAATGCCGAGCGATGTCATCAGTTTGGAGACACGATCGCCGCCAAAAATACGCATCAAATCGTCATCCAGCGCCACAAAAAAGCGGCTTTCACCCGGCTCGCCCTGACGTCCGGAACGACCACGCAACTGGTTGTCGATACGGCGGGCTTCATGGCGCTCCGAACCGATCACGTAGAGGCCACCCAAAGCGATTATTTCCTGCTTGAGTTCGGCTGAGGCTTCGATGCCGCCCAATTTGATGTCGGTACCACGACCTGCCATGTTGGTGGCAATCGTGACTGCGCCCTTTTTGCCGGCTTCAGCGACGATCAATGCTTCGCGGTCATGCTGTTTGGCATTGAGGACGCTATGCGGAATGCCTTCGCGTTTGAACAAGTCAGAAAGTACTTCAGACAGTTCCACCGCAATCGTGCCGACCAGCACAGGCTGGCCCTTTTTGTGCCTTGCTTTGACGTCCTGGGCAATGGCGCGGAACTTGGACGCGCGGTTTTTGTAAATCAGGTCGTTCTCGTCCTGGCGAATGACGGGGTGATGGGTTGGAATAGCGACCACGTCGAGTTTGTAAATTTTGTCGAATTCCTCGGCTTCGGTTTCGGCAGTACCGGTCATGCCGGCGAGTTTGTCATACATGCGGAAGTAGTTCTGGAAGGTGATCGTGGCCAGCGTCTGGCTTTCCTTTTTGACGACCACACCTTCTTTGGCTTCGATCGCCTGATGCAGGCCTTCGCTGAAACGGCGCCCCACCATGAGGCGACCGGTAAATTCGTCGACAATGATGACTTCGCCTTCTTTGACCACATATTCTTTGTCCAGATGGTAGAGCGCAAAGGCACGCAGCGACGAATCCAGATAGTGCGCCAGGGCGGCGTTTTCGGAATAAAAGTTGTCGATGCCCATCCACTTTTCCAGCTTCTCGAGTCCGGCTTCAGTGAGGGATGCGGCGTGATCCTTTTCCTCAACAGTATAGTCGTCGTTGAGCGTCAGTTTGGGAATCAATTTGGCAAATTTCATGTACCAGTCGGTGCTGTCTTCGCCCTGCCCAGAGATAATCAGCGGCGTGCGTGCTTCATCGATCAGGATCGAGTCCACTTCGTCGACAATGGCAAAATTGAGGTCGCGCTGTACACAAAATGTCAGGTCCGGCACCAGGTTGTCGCGCAGGTAATCAAAGCCAAATTCATTGTTGGTGCCATAAGTGACGTCGGCGGCGTAACCTTGCTGGCGTTCCTTTTCGTTCAAGCCGTGCTGAATGCACCCGACCTTCATGCCCAGAAATTCATAAATATGGCCCATCCACTCGCTGTCGCGCTTGGCCAGGTAATCGTTGACTGTGACCAGATGCGCGCCTTTGCCCGAGAGTGCATTGAGGTAAAGCGGCATGGACGCCACCAGGGTTTTGCCTTCACCGGTTTTCATTTCGGCAATTTTGCCCTGGTGCAACACGATCCCACCGATAATTTGTACATCAAACGGCACCATATCCCAGGTTTGCATAATGCTACCGGCTTCCCAACGCTGACCTACCAAGCGGCGGCAGGCATTTTTGACGGCGGCAAAGGCTTCGGGCAGGATGTCATCGAGCGCTTCGCCGTCCTCCTGCACGCGTTTGCGGAATTCGATCGTCTTGGCCCTGAGTTCTGCGTCGGTCAGTTGCTTGTATGCTTCGTCAAATTCGTTGACCTGGCTCACAATCGGCCAGAGCCGGCTAATTTGTTTGTCATTGGAATCGAGAATTTTGCCAAAAAGCTTTTTGAACATGGGTAACCCGCTAATAAGTTTTCAACCCGCATTATAATACGCTGTCAGTATAAAAACCAAGTAATTAATCCAAATCCTAACCTTGCACGAATTACTTAAAAAATATAAAATTAATTTCCAGCTATTTTATGTTATGGGTTAATTTTATGACCGACAGGGCCGAGACCGGATATGTGGGATTTTCGATTGAGACTCATTCATCAAAAACTCGTTTTGATATATTGATGAGCAAGCCATTCAATGACGTCAGGCAAGCACCAATTCCAGGCAATGATACCATAGCATTTTTAGCTGGTTTGGACCCTTTTTCAAATGTAAGTTTTGATAAAGGAATAGAAGAAAATGAATTCAAGCCACTAATGGGCAATAATGCAAAAGCAATTGTTATCGATTCAAAAGTCGGCTTCTCAGGTGACACTGCCAACTTGACAGCACAAGATTGGTCCAGGGCGCAACGGACTCAAGACCGAAGAGATTTGCATGTTCTGCTGAATTATGTGACTGATGCCGTTGGCAATATGGAAATTGATCAGATCGCCAAAGCGGTACTATTGGCAAAGATTCTAAGTTGGTTTGAAATTGATAAAAACGGGTTCGTGCTACTTTGGGATCAAAATCCGGCAGCACAAAGACCCAATGTTCTATTTAGCCCAAAATTGGCTGAGTATCTGCATTTCTCGGTCGACAACCCACCCTCGCTAGCCAAACTCATGCCACCGGAGTCAATCAAACAATATGAGCACTTGCTCCAAATCTGCGCTACGATGCGTCAGCAGCCCGGATCTAAACCCGAAGGATACGAACTCGTAACATCTGTGATCATAATGGACCAATTAACGTCTATGAGATTGCAATGGCAGCCAATTATTGTCGATGGAAAGTTGCAAGGATTTTATGTAGGGGTGGACACCAAGGAGCAATTGCTCAAAGACAGCAACACTGACGCTCTGACTGGATTGGTCAATAGAAAGGCACTTAATGAAGAATTAGAACAAATTGATACTGATCCAGACGTTAATGAAGTAGTGATAATCTTGATTGATGTCGACAAATTCAAAAGTATTAATGATACCTATGGGCATTCAGTTGGCGATCAAGTATTGAAAGCGATTGGAACGCGACTGAATTCAAATTTTAGAAAAAATGGACCTGTCAAGGTTACAGTAGGACGTTTTGGTGGTGATGAATTTGAAATTCGCATCAAAGGCAATGCCCATAGCGTAATTGAATCAATTCTGGAGAGAGTTTTAGAAAGCTTACATACATTTGAATTCACTGTCAGGGACCATCCAAACGGTAATAATGTCATCAAAGTAAGTTTGTCGCATGGCATCGGCCAAATCACTCGAGACCAGAATGGCCATTTTTTGGCGGGAGGACTTGAAAAAACAAAAAAAGAAGCTGACACTAGATTGTATGAACAAAAAGAAAGTAAAAAAACTAAAGCTCCGCAATCCGCTTCATCCCCTCCGGCAGCGCCTTGAGGAATTCCTTGCCATAGCCGCTGCCGACGATGCGTTTGTCCAGAATAGCGACAATGCCGGTGTCAGTTTTGGTGCGAATGAGTCGGCCAAAGCCTTGTTTGAAGCGCAACACGGCGCGCGGCAGGGAATATTCGGTAAATGCATTCTCAAATTTCTCACTGCGTGCAGCAAAGATCGGATCCGACGGAACATCAAACGGCAATTTGACGATCACCAAAGTTTTTAGTTCGTCGCCAGGGAAATCCACGCCTTCCCAAAAACTGTTGGTGCCAAAGATGACACTGCTAGGATTCTTTTTGAACGCACGTACGATCTTGGCGCGGCTGCCGACAATGCCCTGGGACAGAATTTCGATGCCTATTTCATCCAGTTCGCGCAATAATTTCTGGTGCATGCGTTTGAGCTGGGCATAGGATGTGAACAAAACCATGGCCCGGCCGTGGTGAAGTTTGACAAGCTCCTTGAGCTGCTTCCCCAAGTAGGATTCAAACTCACCATCATGGTGGTGTGGCAAATCCGATGGGATATACAGCTGCGCCTGACGCGGGTAATCAAATGGCGAAGCAATGCGTTTGCACGTCACCAGATCCACCAGGTTGAGCTGACGCGTAAGGTACTCGTCGGAACTGCCAAACAGTGTCGCTGACGTCAAAATTACCGCCCGTTTATTGACCAAAAAATCATCGTGGAAGATCTTACCAGCTTCCAACGGCACAACCCGCACGGCCACACTGGAAAGCCTGGGATCAAGGCGAAGGTACGTCACAAATTCGTTATCCCGTGGCGTCAATATGGCTTGCTGCAGCACCTGGCGAAAAAAACTGGCCTGGTCAATCTGGCTTTGAACCTGCTCTTTGACCGTTCGTCCCAGGTCGGTTTTGGCAAACTGATCATCGGGAAGCTGTGCGGTGAGCAATTCCACCAGTTCAACCAGACTTGGCGCAATCGTCTCGACCAGCTTTTCAATTTCCAACCAGGCACCGGATTCACGGATGGCGCCGGTGATGCGTTTGTTGCGGTCCCAATCCCCCACTGGCGCTTCGGTAGGCGCTTTTTTGGCGGCAAAAAGGCCGGCTGTGGTGCCGGCGGGTTGCAGAATTTCCAACAAAAATTTCGCCAAATGCTTATGCTGTTTATTTAACTGCTGCACCAAACGCGAAATGTGGCTCAAATCCTCCAGATTGTCCGTTTTGGTCGCTGCGCCATAAACCTGCAGTTCGCCCAAAAGCCCGGCATAGGTCGCACCCTTTTTCTGGCCAAAACCCGAAAGCCACTCCTTGAATTGGAACTCGTCAAATTCCTGTGTGTTCTGGTCGGAAATGACATCCTCCAGGTGGTGTGCTTCATCAATGATGACGAACGGAAAATCGGTACCAGCCAACTGCTGGTTGCTGAACAAAAAGGCATGGTTGGTGACAATCAGGTGAGAATTCTTGGCCGCTTTCCAGGCTTTGGCGTAGAAGCAGGGCGATTCGCTGTGGTCACAATGCTGGCCATAACAAAATTCGGATGCGGCATTGACCTGGCCCCAGAGCCGGTATTCGGCGCGCGACAGGCTGATTTCCTGCTTCACCCCTTCCACCAGCCTTGGCAAGGCCAGCAGTAGCTTGACGGCAAAACTGACTTCATAGTCGCTCAAATTCTGGCGCTTCAAGAAATACTTGAGTCGCCGTGAACACAAATAATGGTCGCGACCTTTGAGAATGGCATACGAAAGCGGCGGATCGGCAAAGGATTTGGCCATGGCCTTGACCACAACCGGAATATCCTTGTCCACCAGCTGGTCCTGCAGATTGAGCGTAAAGGTAGCGATGACCACCTGTGTGTTGTTCTGCAGCGCAAGCTGCGCAGCCGGGACCAGGTAAGCCAACGATTTACCGACACCTGTGCCGGCTTCAATCGCCAGAATATTGTCTGTCGTCAGGGCGCCTGCTATGTCGACGGCCATTTCGGTTTGCTGGGGTCGTTCTTCGTAACTCGCAAACTGCTTGCTGAGGTGGCCTTTGGCCGCGAAAACTGAATTAAGCGCCTTGTTGTCGATCGCAAGCGGATGGTCGTGCAATTCTTGGGCATTAGCAAACTGCCGTAAAACAACGGCTTCAGTGGCATCATCCTTTTCAGCCCGTTTGCCTTTGGCCGGAAGCAATGTGGCATATGACCAGTTGCGGTCCTCGATAAACGTTTTGACGTTACGCAAAGACTGGCTGTCAAGCGTGTCAAACCGATCCAGCAGCTGTCCAAAAACCTGTGCCGTGACTTCAGCGTCATTGAGCGCGCGGTGATGCTGTTTGTTCATGACCTTAAAGAATTCACATAGGTAACCCAGGTCATAACTGGTGGCTTCGGGAACGAGCAAAGTCGAAAGCCAGTATGTGTCGTAAATCGAGTGTGTTTTGGTGTCGACACCATTTTCGTCCAGAAATCCCATGTCAAAATCCGCGTTATGTGCGACCAGTGGTAAATCGCCAATGAAGGCGACAATTTCGGGTTTCACGTCGCTCCAAGAACGCGCATCCTTGAGCATGTCATTGCTGATGCCGGTGATTTTTTCGATCAGGAAATCCAGATGGCGGCCGGGATTGACGAGCGATTCAAAGGTTTCCAGCACTTTCATCTCACCCATGGCATAAGCACAATGCACCAGCCCAACTTCGATGATGGCGTCCTTGCGGGATTCCAATCCAGTGGTTTCCAGATCAACAACGATAAAATGGGTGGCAGTGGCAGACATGGGGCCTCAATGTAGAAAGTAGCCACAGAATAGCACAAATCATTTCAAATGGGCGGAAGCAGCATCCGTCATGCTGAGGTACGAAGCATCCCTACTACTGAACAAAGATCACTTAGGGGATACGACATGTTTGGTCTCACGACACAGTAGGGATTCTTCGCTTCACTCAGAATGACTGCAGTCCTTCATGCTGAAACTGTTGCAGTTGAAGACTGTTTACTGCCAGGCAGGTATCCTTACTGTTTACAAGAGCTGACCATGGTTAACCACATGTACAAATTCACGTTTCAGTAAGGATTCTTCACTCCGTTCAGAATGACTGCTGACTGTCATGCTGAGAGAAACGAAGCATCCTTACTACTTACAAGAGTATCACTATGGGTAAACCACAAGCACCTTTTCAAGGCTCAGGGAGGATTCTTCACTCCGTTCAGAATGACTGCCGTCCGTCATGCTGAGGGAAACGACCCGTCCTCCGAAGCTTTGCGAAGGAGGAAGCATCCTTACTACTTGCAAGAGTATTACAATGGGTAAACCACAAGCACCTTTTCAAGGCTCAGTGAGGATTCTTCGCTTCACTCAGAATGACTAACCTTTTGGCCCTAGTGGCGGAGGTTGTGGTTTGTTGCGATTCAAACGGTTACGCTCACGCTGATTGGCGGCTACCTGGGTGGCAGCTTGAGCAATGGAGGCGCGGGCATTGTCCTGATGATTGGCGGGAGGTGCTGGATTTGGAGTCGATTGGGGTGAAGTTACGGGTGCATTTGGGATAGCAATTGCTGTCGCGCCGGGTTGTGGAATTTTGGCATTTCCGCCTTGCATGGCAGGATTGCTGGCACGAGGACTGATCACAGCGACAGCCGCTGGCTTGGCGGTAGCTGGAGCTGGAACCGCCGGTTTGAGTGAGGCAGCAACAATTTTTTTGGTGTCCGGCGCAACTTTTTCCGATTCCCCTTGTTTGAGCTGGTGAAAACCCACCATTTGTTCAATTTTTTCTTCAACCTTGTCCACCGGTTTGCTGTAGCGTTCACGCGTGACACGCAAAATTTTGTCCCGGGCGTTGCTTTTGTTGATTGGCAACGGCAACGTCGTGGCGCTAAAAGGTTCAGTATTGCGGCCATCAACGGTGAGGCGCAGATAAATGTTGTATTTGTCCAAATGGATAACGTCGTTG
Organism: Candidatus Wirthbacteria bacterium; assembly: GCA_903889905.1. Classification (GTDB taxonomy): domain Bacteria; phylum Patescibacteriota; class CG2-30-54-11; order CG2-30-54-11; family CG2-30-54-11; genus CAISZI01. The sequence goes on along the minus strand of CAISZI010000040.1, from coordinate 78,979 downwards.
TCATCAAAAACCGGCATGAATTCCTTGGCAATAAATGGCGCGTCACTGGCACCAATGGAAAAGGTGATCAACGTGCCCACGTTGCCAAACACGGCGGCGCGAACATCTTCGGGCATTTGGCTGATGTACTGGTTGGCCATGGTGAGACCAAGTTTGTATTTGCGTGCTTCGGACAAAATCGTGGCAAAGCTGCTGGTGGCAAAGTTTTGAAATTCGTCAACGTACATATAGAACGGCACACGCTTCTCCTCAGGCACATCCGACCGCGACATGGCGGCGAGTTGAACTTTGGTGATCATCATGGCACCCATCAGGGCGCTGACATCTTCGCCGATCAACCCTTTGGACAGGTTGACCAGCAGAATTTTACCTTCGTCCATGATGCTGCGGATGTCGATCGTACTTTTGGGCTGGCCCACGATGTTGCGCACGATCGGCGCGCTCAGGAACTGACCCATTTTGTTCTGCACTGCACCTAGCGATTCGGCTGCCGTACGGCTGGTTTCAATTTTGGGAAATTCACTTTCCCAAAACATGCCGACAGTCGGGTTGGTAATGTTTCGCGTCACAGAATTGCGATAATCCTTGTCCACCAGCATGCGCGGAATCCCAAGCAGCGTCGAATTGGGCGAATCCAGTAGCGCCAGGATGGAATTGCGCAAAATATGCTCCATGCGCGGGCCCCAGCTGTTTTCATACATTTTATAAAAAACCGCGATCAAACCCGACGCCACCAGGCCTTTGAACTCGTCGTTGACTGATTCGAGCATATTGAGTGCCACCGGGAAATGCCGGTCTGCCGGGTTAAACATCACTACGTCGTTGACGCGTTTATTGGGAATGTAATCCAGCACGGTTTCGATTAGGTCGCCATGCGGGTCAATCACCGCCACGCCACGCCCAGAACGGATGTCGTCAATTGCCATGTTGGCCAGCATCGTGGATTTACCCATGCCGGTTTTTCCAATCACATACGTATGCCGCAGGCGGTCAAGCTGTTTGATACCGAATTTGCGTTCCTCGTGCCGAAAGTCAGTTTTGGCAAAAATCGTCAAATTACGGTTGTCGCCATCGGGTGTGGTAATGGGCAAATTGGGCGGTGGTTCGCCTTTGCGCGCGCGCGACCAGACAATCGTCGGTGTCGTCACCATTTGGTTGGGCAAGTGATAAAACGACGCCAGTTCTTCGGTATTCATGATAATGCTGGAACCTTTGGAACGGCGGTTTTTGTACTTTTCCTTGAAATTACCCATGCTCAGGATACGTCGGCCCATGCGAAACCCGTTGGCATTGGGCTGATTGAACTGCTGCAAGGTCGAGATAAACTGCTGCACATGCGTGGTGGCCGCTTCTCGCGTCGGCGCGATGCTGAGAATTCTCAAATTAACCGCGAACCCCAGCTTTGTCGTTTTTTCTTCAATCAATTTAAGAGCAGCCGAATCAGCGTCACTAATCTTAGTTTCACTGCCTGGTCCGGATTCCAGTCCCGCTTTATTAAAAAGTAACGCACGTGGAATGCCGATGAAAATTATATGGACAATTTCACGAATCAAATTGATCAACACACTGCCCAAAAATCCCTGCTTGCCATTGCGCAGTTGACCGACAAAGTGGTGCGCCCGCGCGTGCCAGCTGTTGCCGACTGGCCGGAGTACCATTTGCACCCAGACTTCATTGCCTTCATCGAGGTTAGACAAGGCTGAGGTCATGGATGCCAGCGGGTCGACGTCAAAATTCTGAAACGTACGGATCGGATAAACGAACGGCCGGTTCAGCACAATATTGGCCCCCGCCGCTTCGCGTTCAATCACACTCAGATCATAGACCTTGGCATAGTCATCCACTGGTTCGATTTTGACATCCGGATACTGGGCGTAAATCTGGTTGCAGATGTATTTTTGCTGATTTTCGGGTACCGTCACATAAAACCGGATGGCGCCTTTTTGGGCCAGAATCTCCAGTGAGATATTGACCTGGCCATACGTCAGCGCCTGAAAATGCTTGCGATGCAAGCCATGCAGGGAAGCAAACAACTGTTCAGCCGAGAGGGGTGATTTTTCGTTATTTTTGGGGACTGAAAGCGCGAGCACCACGGTGGGCGTGTTAATTTTGCGAATGCGTGACTGCCGCAGCAGCGTCAGCACGATCCAAACCGTGGTTACGACCAGCAAACTGATCAACCAGAACGTTCCCGAGGCAAAAATCGTATCTTCCATGTGTTTTGATTTTAGAGATGATAGGCTCCAATTATTATACCATCTGCCAGCGAATTGCCCAAACCGCCCAAAAAAGTCGTGGGTCAGGAAAGCTGTTCCTTCTGCTCATCATGTCGAGCCGCTAGCTCTGCCAGTATTGCACTGAGCGGAATTCCTTCGCTGCCAAGCAATACTAGCAGATGATAAAGCAGATCCGACACTTCCCAGGTAATTTGTCTTGTGCCTTCATGCTTTGCCACGGCCTGCACCACTTCGCCTGCTTCTTCGATGATTTTCTCCAAAATACTCTTGGGATCATCAAGCAGTAAATTGGTATAGGAGTTACTCTGCGGGTTTTGTTTACGGCTGGCGATCAATTGTTCAAGAATAGCCAATGAAAACGCCTTGATCCCAAAGCACGTTCCCTGGCCCGTGTGGCAAGCTGGCCCCGTCGGCTTAACCAGATAAAGCAGCGTGTCGCGGTCACAATCCACACGTACGCCACACACCAGCAGTCGATTGCCGCTGGTTTCCCCTTTATGCCAAAGCTGCTGCCGCGAACGCGACCAGAACCACATTTCCTTGGTTTCTACAGTTTTGTCGATCGCTTCCTGATTTTGCCAGGCAAGCATAAGCACGTCGCGCGTCGCCACGTCCTGGACGATGACGGGGATGAGGGAGTTTTGGAAAATAAGATCCGAAAGTTCTTTTGGCATTTTCCCTCCATTGTCATTGCGAGCCATGCTGCATGGCTCGCAATGACGGAATAATTAATTCCTGACTAAAAAACCTTCTTCTCCCAATTTCCTTTTGATCTCCCCCATCGTCACCGTTCCCTCATGCACAATCGACGCCACCAGCGCCGCATCGACATGGGCCTGCCGAAAAACCGAAATGATATCCTCAATCGATCCCGCGCCACCCGATGCAATTACCGGAATACCAACGGCATCAACCACCAGCTCCAACAGATCAAGATCATAACCCGCTTTCGTGCCATCCGCATCAATACTGTTGACACACACTTCGCCCGCGCCCAGTTCGGCTGCCCGCTGGATCCACCCGAGCGCATCCAGGTACATTGGTTTGCGCCCACCATGGATGTAAACCTCAAACCCGCTCGGGACTGACGCCGAGGCAGTAACCCGTTTCACGTCTACACCCAGCACCACGCATTGCGCACCAAACGCTTTGGCACCGTCGGCGATAAGCTGCGGATTCAAAACCGCTGCACTGTTGATACTGACTTTTTCGGCGCCGGCGAGCAGAACAGCCCGCATGTCCGTGACAGAACGGATGCCGCCACCGACGGCAAAAGGAATGTGGATGGCTTTGGCCACATTTTGCACCCAGTCGATCAAAATGCCTTTGTCCTCGGGCGAAGCGCCGATGTCATAAAACACCAACTCGTCGGCGCCGTCCCGATAATACTTTCGCGCCAGTTCCACCGGATCGCCAATGTCGCGATTTTGCGCAAAACGAACACCTTTGGTGACGCGGCCATGTTTGACGTCGAGACAGGGAATGATGCGTTTGGTAAGCATTTATTTGTCCCTGTCTTTAATGTTCATCTGTACCGCCGTTACCCACTCCTGCAACCCAATTTTTTGGCCAAGAACATCCAACTCCTGACTCATCCAGCGATCCAGAGCGGTTTTGCCAACCAGATCAGTCACACCATAGCAACGCACACCAGCAATGTCATAATACGTCAAACTCCTATCCACGAAACCGTGCGTCGTTTTCCAGATAGCATAGACCATTTCCCTGGTTACCCAGGCTGTCCTGGCAACGGCTTTTGCTTCGACTGCCGCCTGAATTTCTTCCCAGTACTTTTTTTCAGTCTCGCGTTTGAATTGTATTTGACCAAAATCCCTCCCCATGGATGACCACCAGATGCGTGCATCATCCGAACACGATTGAATCGCCTGATTGATCAAATAATCAACAAAAGCATACTCCGGCGTTCGCTTTGGTAACAAACGGTCCTGTATCGCCCGGAGATGTTCCGGACATTTTCCCAAGAGTAGCTCCTTGGCTAAGGATATGGCATCCCGTTGATAACGGTTGGCGCTGAATGGCAATGACAGCTTGCTGCTTTTCTCACTCAAACGGCCTCTCACTATGCCGGAATTGACACTTTGGCTCAGAACCCTGTCAATCGTCTTCTCCACACTTGAACATCGCCATGGTTGATAGATCTCTGGATGCGCGGCAATGATCAAACCGCCGAGGCGACGATTGATCAAAAGTGAGCTGGAATGAGCACAAAACATGGAATCCAGTGCATGACATAAATCAGGGTCACCCGCTAATTTCAACCATTGCAATTGACTCCGGGCAAACCCGTACATGGCAGGTCGTGCGCCGGCCAGAAACCAGATTAGTTCCTCACTGACAGTCCAGAAATAGTCTGCTGATAATGCCTTCCTTGCGATCAATTGCATCATCTGCCTGGCCTTGCTTTCAACCTGTTTGAGGTCGATCGTTGTGTACCAGGGCGTTTGCGTCACGACGATTTCATCCCACCCACGTGGCACTTTGGCAGTACTGCACCAAAGTGGCCAGGGACGCATGCCGGATTGATAGGCAAGCCAGACATTGTCCAGGTAACCGCGGCCCCCAAATATTTTGGGCAAATGCTTCCATCGCTGCTGTATCCCAAACCACCACGGCCGATCATAGACAAAACGCTCATTTTCCCAGATTACCGCCATTTTGTCCTCTGCCAAAGTTGATAAATTCAGTATTTACCTTCTACCAGACCAATTACTCTACCGGGCTGCGTCAACAACGAACAAATTAATCACGCTGTTTGGGTTTACCTTCCTGAGATTTGAAGATTCTATTCTTCATGGTATTGACCCATTCCTCCATCTGCAGCTCGCGATAAATCGGTTCGAGTTTATCGGCCAAAAAACGTTCGAATTCCGTTTTGCCGATTTGTTCCTTGTCACCATAAAACCCCCAACCCGCGATCTCATAATTGCCGAGTGAACTGTCGGCAAACCCATGGCAAGTTCTCCACACGGCCGAGATCATGTCCTGGGTGACCCAGGGAAATTTAGCCGGTATTCCCTGCCGCACTGCCGTCTCAACTTCCTGCCAGTACTGTTTTTCAACGTCATTTTTAAATTCAATGGCATCGAAATTCTTGTTCTCTCGCCAACTCCAGCGAAACGCTGGTCCGGAAACGGTACGAATCGCAAGCAAGATCTGTAATCGAATGAAAACATTCAATGGCGATTTCTCTTCGATATAACGTTCCCGAGAAACTGTCACTTCGACGGGACTGGCGCCCACTAGCAATTGCCGGGCACCATATATGGTCATGCTTTTGGTCCGATCGCCAACATAGGGCATCGAATAGCCAGTTTCTCTATCCGTCAATCGATCGAATTTGTCATAATCCGAGGGATCCTCGGCCAGAAGGTCCGCCACCGTTTGTTCGACAGTTGTCTTCCTGTATGGGGCCAAAGCCACTTGCTGGGAACTGAGAATGTGGGAGCAAAGGTCACGATTGAACAGATAGGAAAAATAACGAAGGCCAAACAGGCTGGGAAGGCACATCCATAAATCAGGGTTCCCCATTTTTTGTAGCCAGAGTTGATCCCAATTGCCAGGGCTACTGGTAGTTGGTCGTGCCCCAGCCAAAAACCACACCAAACCGGCATCAACCTGACCAGCATTCCTCACCTGGGCTAGATTTTCCTCGATCACGAGCATGGCTCGCTCGGCATTTTTTTGGACTTGTACCAAATCCAGCCTTGCGTACCATGCTCCAGTTGCAGGCGTCAGATCTTCGCATCGCTTATGTTCCGGCGTGATCCCGATTACCTGCTGCCAGGGCCGCAAACCATACCGCCAGGCATCCCAATAGAATCCCGCGACACTGCGGGTTCCAAACCACCTGATCGGATTGTCCATCCGGCATTTGATCCAATACCACCAGGGTCGATCCAGTTCAAAGCGCCCGTCATCGAGTAAAACGGCCACCATAATCTCCTTGGCAAAAATTCTGCAAAAACCGTAAACCCACTCTACCACTTTTTTCCGGGTGAAACTGCGTGGCAATGACATTTTTTTGCTGTACTGCCGCGGTAAACACACCGCCGTATTCTGTTTCGCCGATCACCAATGCTTTGTCCACTGGCTCACAATAAAACGAATGCACGAAGTAGAAATTGCTTTCGTTACCAATTCCCTGCCATAGCCCGCTGGCTTCCAAACCCGTTTGTCGTACCTGATTCCAACCCATGTGCGGAACTTTTAACTGCGCTAAATTCGAGCCAAAATCAAACCGTTTCACTTTACCTGCGAGCAAACCGAGGCATTTGATCCCGCCATCTTCGTCGCTCCAGTCAAACAAAATCTGCATCCCCAGGCAAATTCCCAAAAAGGGCGTCCCCTTGGCAACTACTGCACGAATCGATTCGATCAAGCCGCGCTTCGCCAGTTCTTCCATCGCCTGTCCAGCCGCGCCGACGCCGGGGAAGATGACTTTGGCGGCGCCAAGAATGCGCAATGGATCAGCCGTCACCTCCACCTCAAAACCCAACTCTTCCACCGCCCACTTCACCGACGTCAGATTTCCCGCGCCATAGTCCACGATCGTGATCACTTTTCCTCCTGGCCATACAATCGAAACGCCTCGCCCAGGTCCACTTTACCTTCATACCAGGCCTTACCAACCACGATACCCTGCAACCCCAGTTCCTGCGCTCGTGACAAATCCGAAAGCGAACTTACTCCGCCGGAAGCGACTAGATTGTCAGGCTTAAGCAGTTTTAAGAATTCTTCAATTAAGCGCCAATTTAGTCCTTCCAACATGCCATCCCGGCCAGTATCGGTCACAACAAAATTGGTCACATTGGCCTCTACATACTTCTCTACCAACTTTTTCCAATTAATTGCAACGTTTTGGAGCCAGCCTTTGATGGCGAGTTTTTGATCTTTGAAATCCAGGCCGACAGCCACACGATCTGCCCCAAAAGTCTGAACTGCATCAACCACAAAATCTGGATTTTGCACTGCCGTTGTGCCGAGGATAACACGTTCAATGCCGAGCTGGAGCCACTCTTCTATCACCTCACGCGTCCGGATGCCGCCACCCAGCTCAATTTTGAGACCCGTCGATGACACGATTTCCTGAATCAACTGACCATTAGAACTGCTGCCACGCCGCGCACCATCCAGATCAACCAGGTGCAGCCAGGTGGCGCCCAGGGATTTTAATTCGGCCGCCACCTCCAGCGGACTCACTGAGTAAACCCTCGAGTCCTGAAAATTGCCGCGGGTAAGTCGCACACATTTGCCGTTCAGGATGTCGATGGCAGGAAGGATGATCATTATTTTCCCTCCAGAATTGATTTTATTTCCCTTAAAACCGTTTGCTGGTCATTAAGGGCTGGAATGCCCATATATATCAAGTTGTCCTTGACCCCATTGTAAATACTTAAATCTTTAATGAATATAGCTTGTTGGGCCAGCTTGTTTTTGAACTGACTTGCAGTCATGGTTGTCAGCCTCAATACAGAAAAGCTTGTCACTCCTGGGAGTACTTCAATCCCCGGTATTTGCGCCAACCCCATTTCCATATGACGCTTGGCAGATTTGAATGAATCGACAAAAGCTTGCGCCGCGTTTGGATTCTCCAATACAGCCCTGGCCGCTGCCCTTGCCAAACGGTTGACGCTGAAGATTTGTGGACCATCCTGCAGATGGCGCATGCACTGGATAGTTTCCTGATTGCCCAAAAGGTAACCAAACGACAAACCAGCCAGCCCATAAGCCTTGCTGAAAGTTCGAACAATGACAAGATTGGGATTGTTGTTGATCAAGCCAACGGCACTAAATTCCGAAAATTCAAAATAGGCCTCGTCCAGGATCAGCATGGCATCGACCGAACGGGCAATTTGACCAATCTGTGCCAGATCAAGCAAAAGATTCCCGGTTGGATTATTGGGATTGGCGATCCAGATTACTTTTGCCTTATTACGCTTAGCGGTTTCGATCAATGCGCTGACATCAAGCTGAAATTGCGCCCCCAGTTCCATCGTAACCAACGATGCGCCCACCACTTCTGTTGCTGCCGCGTAACACGGATAGCTCGGAATGACCGCCAGCGCCATATCTCCAGGGCCAAGGAAAACCCGGGCAATCATTTCGATGGCATCATCGCCTGCATTCGTCATTATGACCTGATCGGGTTTAACGCCACAATAATCGGCCAGCAAGTGGTATTCTTTGGATTTATCGACCTCCGGATACCGGTTCACGTTGCTGGCTTCAGCACGAATGGCTTGCAAAGCTGGCTCAAAGGCAATTGGGTTTTCACCAAAGTTGAGTCGTATACCGCGTTGAGGAACTGACTTGCCCCAGTCAATGGACTTGAGCTGCAAGATCCAGGGATTAATGAATTTGTTTACATTCATGGCGATGCCTCAATGGCTGTTCGTAATTTTTCTAAAAACGGCTCCATCATTCCACTTTTGGATTTGCTGCCCATCCGGACCGCTTGCGCCAACGCAAAAAGCGATTTATCCGTTGTATAGCGCGCATTATCAATCAGGTTGTAAACCAGAAACGGACAGGCAAAAAGTGCTTTGCGCAGATAGTTCTCCCAATTCTCTTCTAACCAACCACGCTTTTTCAGCTCTCGCAACAGAGGAATCCAGATTTCCTCAAGCTTGATCTGCAACATTTGCTCGCGTAGTGGTGCTACCTTTTGCCAGTTGAAATCGTTATCCATCCGAACCATTCCATCCTCAATCTTCAGCTCAAGCTGCACCGCAAAATCTTGCGGATTATATAACCACAATGGGTGCGCCAGGGTGTCGTGAAAGGTCGTTTTGACCTGGCTCAAGAGCGCGTATTGATACATACCGGCAAAAGCGGGATCCAGGTAAATCAGTCCTTCTGGCGTCACAAATTTATTGCCATTGTGATCATCGCCGTGCGCCGTAACGACCGGATACTCTGCCAGTCTCAGCGGATCAAGCAGCCCTGTCGCGGTTTGGATCAGATCCTCCAGTGTTTCGTCATAGGCCACGCCATTGATTACCCATTTTAGCTGGCTCAGCTGATTGAACCCGATTTCGCCGCCATCGGGTAACCGCACGGCCTTGTCCCGATAAAACAGGTCAACGCGCGGTGTGGTCCTTTTATCCGCGAGCCGCACATAAAACAATTGATTAATGCCTTCTGCCGCCACGGCCGCGGCAGGAGCCAGTTTAAGCGTCCGCAACAAAACCTCAACTTTACGGCGATCCGCTTCCCGTTCCGCTTGTAACAACTGCTCAGATCCTTCTGGATATTTGCCCTCCACCAAATACCCGCGATCCATCTGGTCCATGGCTTGAAACAGCGTCGGAGCGTCCACTTTGGGATAAATCAATATTTGTTTGCCACTTTCTGTCGATTTATAAACCGGCATCATCACTGCATAACCTGCCTCGCTAAGGAGCTCGCTGCGATAATATTCCTGCATGGTTTGTTCTTCGCCTTCTTCGGAATGGAATTTGAAAAAGTATTCCACGCCCGCGATGACGACAATGCCGTTGATGGAATTGAGGGAGACAGCGCTCTGGTTGATACGGACGCTTGCGATCGCCAGGTCGCAGAAGATGACTTGCAGTGCCGCCAGCAACTCGACTTCGGCCTGCGCTTTGTCGCTTTTGGCCATGGTTTGGATCTCGAATAAACTCAGGGGTTGATTATTGGTTTCTATTTTGCCATCGCCACCCAATTGAGCGTTCATAACAATTCTCCTAAATCATTTATCACCAGATCAGCGTAAATTCCGAGTGCCTCAAGGCTTTCACCACCTGTTGCTACGCCAAGGACGCAACCGATTCCAGCCGCTCTGGCAGCCTGCAACCCAATCACAGAATCTTCGATGACAAGACAATGCAGCGGTTCCACTTTGAGTTTTTTGGCCGCCAGCAAATAACAATCAGGCGCTGGCTTGCGGTAATCGATTTGTGTGTTTCCGATGACAAATCCAAAATATGGCTTTATACCACTTTTCAGCAAAATCTGTTTCACTTCTTCGTCCGCATTGTTGGAGACGACGGTCGCCGCCAACCCCAGTTTCTTTGTCTGCTCCAGGAATGTCCTAACCAGCGGCAGCAGTTCGATCTTTTCCTTGCGTCTGACTGCGTTGTAACTGTCTACAACTTGCGGTAAGAAAGGATTACTCGGCTTGCAACCAATTTCAACCAATATCGCTGTCCAAAAATCCGTCACGCTGAGGGCAAAATTGGCTTTAATAAATGCCACTGCAATCGGCGACAAGCCAATTTCTCGCAACAGGACATTAACGACTTTTAGATCCAATCCCAAAGAATCAATCAACACCCCATCCATGTCGCAGCAAACAGCTTTAAGCTTGTATTGTTTGACCAGTTCTTCAAGTTTCATCGCGCATTCTCCTTGGTTTCTTGAGCCGCTGATTGACCGAATTCCAGTGCGCGTCCAAACTTTCCACATCCGCAATCACATCCACCACATCGGCAAGGTTCTCCAAACCAACTCTGGTCAACAATTGCACTTCCGATATTTTCTGAAAAGTCTCGACACTAGCCGCTGACGCCATTTTGGCCCAGTGGCCGGTCGGCAATATGTGGCTGGTACCGCTGGCATAATCTCCGACCGCGACCGGTGCATAGTCGCCCAAAAAGATTGAACCGGCATTGCGGATTTTGTCCAAAAGCTGAAGCGGTTCCCGGGTCATGATTTCCAGGTGCTCGGGACTGTATTCGTTTGTGAGCTCAATCGCTTCGTCCCACGTTGCGACGACAATGATGGCCGAATACATTGCCAAAGACTGCCTGATGATTTCCTGCCTTTTGAGCAACCCAAACTGCTTTTCGATCTCGTCCTTTGTTGCCAAAGCCAAGGCGGCTGACGTCGTCACTAATACGCCACAGGCATCCGGCGAATGCTCGGCGCGTGCCAGTATGTCAGCAGCACAATAAGCAGGATTGGCACTTTCATCAGCCAGGATCAACGCTTCTGACGGCCCAGCCACCATATCGATATTTACTTTGCCAAACGCCAGCAGTTTGGCTGCCTGTGTGTATTTACTGCCAGGACCAAAAATTTTCAACACCGGTTTGATCGTCTTGGTGCCATAGGTCATGGCCGCAATGCCGGCAATTCCACCAACGCGGTAAATTTCATCCACGCCGGCAATATCGGCAGCAATCAACATTTCGGGATAATCCCCTGTGGGCGGAAAGCAAGCCACAACCCGCGGTACACCAGCCACTTTGGCATTCACAGCCAGGATTTGCATTACGGTCGGAAGTGGCACTTGCCCGGCTGGAACGGTGAGGCCCACCGCGTCGATAGGTGTGATTTTGTAACCCGTCTGGACACCCGGTGTCAGTTCTTTGAGCTCAAACGGTTTACGCAAACGCTCCTCGGCCACCTTGGTCGAGATGGCAATTTGTTTGCGAATTGCGGCAATAACGCGCGGGTCAACCCTGTTATAAGCCGCTTTGATTTCCGCCTGTGACACAACCAACTCGCCAAGTTCAAAATCCTTTTTGTCAAACTGCCGCACATATTCCACGATGGCCGTGTCGCCTTCATTTCGCACTTTGTCCATCCAGCCAGCCACGTAATCGCGAATTTCACCAATATCCACCATGGCCCGCTGCATGATTTTTTGTTTGATTTTGGGGTCGGTATCCGACCATTTGTAGATGTTAATCATGTTTTTTCCTATATTCAAACAATTTATCCGTCATTGCGAGCCTTGCCTCAAGGCGTGGCAATCTTTCATTCATTCGATTAATTTAAGAGGGCGGTTCATGAAACGCCCCTACAATTCCCGTTCCCAACCCTCAACTAACAAGTCTCTCTATCCCCATCACCAATATCCCGCTCGCCCCAATCCCCTTGAGCTTGCGCATCACGCCCCACGACTCGCTTTCCTCCACCACGATTTGTACGTCCACCATTTCTACCGTGCCATTGCGGACCTCCGACACGGTTGGGCCATCCAGTCCCAGGCCGATACTGCCAAGCTGCTCCAAAGACGCCTTGGGCAGGTTAAACACCAGTAATTTCTTGTCTCTGGCCTCAATGACGGATAAAAATCGGAATTTGAGTTCCTCGACCAATTTCAACTGGTCATCGCCAAGGGTTTTGCCAGCGACCAAAACGCCTTGCGCTTCCATCACTTTGTCGATTACTTTGAGCCGATTCTGCCGCAGTGTCGTGCCCGTGGCGACCAGGTCGACGATGCCAACAGCAATTTCCAGCACGGGTGCGATTTCCACCGACCCGCGCAACCGGACAATTTCCACGTTCAAACCTAATTTTTCAAAGTATTGCTTGCTTAAATTCGGGAAATTCGTGGCGATTTTCTTGCCATTCAAGTCACTCGCTTGTGTTGCGCCAAGATTTTCCGGCACCGCCAGGCAAAGACTGGATTTCGCCAGTTCAAGGTTCATGATATGTTTAACCCCAAACGCCTGTTCCGCCAGCACATCGCTCCCGATCACCCCAAGGTCAGCTGCCGCATCCTCGACAATCACACCCACGTCGCTGTGTCGTACAAACAGCAAATCCAGTGGAAAATTCTGGCACCGCGCCACCAACTGCCGCTCGACAATGTCGAACCGCAGCCCCGCGCGTTCCAAAAACGGTAAAATCACTCGCCCCAGCTTACCTTTGTTCTGCACCGCCATTTTGAGTCGACACATACCAAACTCCAAAAATGAAAACAAAAAATACGCGCTCATTCCTCCAAACTTGCGTTGAAGGAACGAGCGCGTATCGCGACCCGTGGTCCCATCCTTGATTGCTGAATTTCTGCTTTTATCGTCGTTGCGAGCCTTGCTGCAAGGCGTGCCAATCTAGTTTCATTCTAAATCACTAGATTGCCGCGGCGCAGAGTCCTCGCAATGACAGTCTAATTCAGCACTTTTTCGATATAACGGTCTTCTGCCGACAAAACGTCGGTTCCCCGTCCGCCTCAGGCGGAAATCAATCGGCTGTGTTCGATTCGGAACGTCTGTCGGGGCTCACACCTGGTATTTTCCCCGATCGCTTGATTCCTGTATCCAAACCTACTTGGTCCGAAATTGCTTTAATGTATTAAAGCATCACTATCATAACAGAATTGATCTTGTTGTCAATCCAACGCCAACTAATGGTATAATTTCAATCCTTGACCAAATTTATCAAACAATCCTATGCCCACAGCAGAGCAATCCGAACAAAATGACGAACAAGCCTATGAAGCGGCGCATCCACACTGGGATTTCCGCATGTACTGGCTTGTGGCGAAAGCTATGCTTGAGCCGGAGGTTTTTGAACACTTCAAAACAAAAGTTGACGAATTGTTTAGCCTGGTTTTACAAAAATTTGACGAAAAAGGCGTTGTTTTTATCTACCGTGCTTTTCGCATCGCCTTTGTCGCACACCAATTCAATTTAAACAAAAAGGCACAATTTCGCAAAAGCGGAGCCCTGTATATGGAACATCCGTTGGCCGAAGCGATCATGCTGGCACAAGGCAATTGGGACGCCATTACTGTCGCCGGAGCTTTATTGCATGATGTACCAGAGGACAGCAAATTAGGTGGCAATTTAAATAATCGCCTCGGATGGCAATACAACATTCAAGAGGTAAGTGGTGGTGAAGATCCGGCAGCTGTCATTCAGTCCGATGTCTTAGTAGCAGTAACCGATACGGCCAGCGACGACAATGACACCAATCTTCGCAAAAGCCCGTTTCAACAGGCTCAGATAGCGTTTCTAAGTGAAAAGTATGCTCATGATCACATACCCCATGAAAATCGACACAAAGCCTATGAAACAACTCGCAACCTAAACCGTCTCTTCAGTTGGGCACTGATGCTGCCAGCCAATTTCCGTGCCATTCCAATCAAACAAGCCGATTTGTGGGAAAATTTTGATGGCAACATGAAAGATGAAAAAGTTCTGCGTGGTCGGATTGGTATCAACTCGGCGTACCTGGCTGGTTGGCCTGAAATGCAAACAGCCCTGATGGAACGCTGTGAAAATTCTGGTTTGCGTTATAGTCGTGGCATCAGACACCAACGCAACGACGACGCTTACTACGAAAATTACACCGAACCGCCCCAACAATTTGCGACAAGGTATCTGAATGACTGGTGTCATACTCGAGGTGATGATGCAGTTGAAATGCTGGTGGCAAAAATAATCGACCAATTCTTTCCCGGTCTTTCGCGAGCTAAAGTTCAAGTTAATTTCACCTGGCCGTTGCTGGATCGGCAATTACAATCGATCGAGACATCGGATGGTATTAATCTGGTTCCCGAAATCACGCTGACGATGCCGCCGGAAGCCTTTGCGTCAGCTCCGGATCAATCGTTCCGCATTCCTCGTTCGTTTCCAGTCCGCGTTGCCAGGAAAATCGTTAGCCCACTGACAGCAACACACGCAACTGCTTATGGCGAAGTTCAACGCTTGCTTGGCCGCCAAAATTTTCAATTTGGACTTTATCGCAAAAGTCTACACGGGCACATTGTCATCAATGTTATCTCTGGTCAGCCGACTTTAAAGCAAGCGATAACACGCCCCCATGAGGTGCCTTTTTACCAGGTGCCGGAAGCCCGGTTGTTTTATTCTTTACCAACACTGGATGATACAGACCCCACCTGGCTCGATTTTATCCAGAGCATGGTGTCTTTTTGCTACTACGAAGACCTCCCCTTTCAACGCGGTGAGAATCCCGTTGTTCCGGTCAGATGGTTACAAAAAATCAAAACGGGAGAGACCTTACCATGGATCACATTTTTAAGCGCCGACATGACGGTTGAAGAAGTGCAAGAACTCCTCAAAATCGAAGGATTTGAGGAACGAGCCAAGTCAACGCTATCGCAATATCATCCAGATCTATGTCTGTCACCTGTTACTAGATTAAGATCACTTGCTCCCAACATGAAATTTAAAACCTTTAGAAGTCGCATGGTTGATTTGACCGGAAGAGCTGACCGCTTTGTTCAAAAAACGCGTGATGGATCGCTTTAAACCATTAGAGCCAAAAATGCCAAGTATTTTTTTTGACATCGGGCCTGAGGCTCAAATCGATGACATCCATCGCTTCAGAGACTATGCGCATCCAACCGATTCAGGGCCTGATTTGGTCAATAACATGAGCTGCGATAATGCGTGGCGACTTTTTGAAAACACCTACATTACAATCAGCCATGAGATCAGACAGAGATATCATCCATCGGACGCAGCCTTTATCATTCGAGCCCTCGATCTGGCCACTTTTGCGCATCAATCGAACCATGACCTCAAAGCCAGGCGACGCAAAAATGGTGAACTTTATATTATGCACCCCATCGCTATTGCCCAACATTTGATGCAGGCCAATTTAGATGCTATCACGATTGCCGCTGCCCTGCTGCATGACGTGGTTGAAGATGTGGATCTGGGTGACGGGTTAAAAGCGGCCGCCTGGATCAACCAGATCCAAACACTGTTTGGCAATACCGCCCGCGCCCAAACGCTCACAGAAGTGATTGCTGCGGTTACCGAGCCCGATCTCCCAACCAACCTGAACCATGAGATGCTCCAAAAACATCCCCTGTATCGGGTCATAGCTGATTTAATCGAAGAAACCAGCGGAACCCTTGGCGAAAAGGATCAGGAAAAAATACTGCACGTGGTTTACTCTCTGCTCCACGTGTTTGAATCGGCAACCAAGTCACCTGAGCATTGGCGTGCCTTTTTTATTAAAATTGCTGATATCTGCGAAAATCTGGATGGCAAAATGAAAGACGTTAAACTCCTGCGCGGTCGTATTGCTGCCAATTTGGCGACTTTCCTTGGTTGGCGAGAGATGTCGGACCTGATCATCAGCAGACTCGAAGCCAGTGGTATACGACTTGGGACCCAGATAAAAAACTTTAAACTTGATGCTCATGCCGCCGACAATGACCATCCACTCCCTCTGCGCGCGGATGACGCCCTTTCTTTTAGTATCCTGAACAGTAGTGACCGGCTCTTTGACCAGATGTCTGACGCCCAGGATCCCATTGGTGTTTTTGTACAGAACTGGTTAAAACCAACAGGTCAGCAACGAACATCCGTTCAATATGCAGCACATTGGCACATGCCATCCACGCGCCAGCAACGGGAGGCATGGGACGACGCCCCGAGGTCTGTCCTGGTTCTGAAAACAGACCCAAACACATTTCGCATAATTAACGATCATATTTCGCTCCATACGCATCAACCCAAAACGGTTTTCCGTCATTCTGTGCCAATAAGTGATAAGCACCCTGGGATATTAGCTGTCTTGTCGTCTTGCGATGACAATCAAAGCGTCTTGTCCTCACTACTGGGTCGAGATGCCGCTTTTTACAAATGTAAGCTTGGACAATCTCCGGCAACCTATATTGCGCTTGAGGTGAATAAACCTACCATCCGCGATTATGTGACGAATGGAAGTGCAATCTCGCCCGATCAGATCCCTGAAGCAGGGCTATTAAATCCACTGGCTGAAATTAATCAACAACTTTATCCATCCCCAAATCAAAACATCACTCCAAATATGCATACCGATCACCTTCTGGGTATGATTGCACTTTTTTATGACCCTGATTTTGCTGTCCAGCGAAGTGAACATCTATGTATTGTTAAGTACAAGACAAGTGCTGACCGGGTCAAAGCTTGCCTCGCCAATGGCGACATGCCTGTCAAGGATATGCTTACCTATCTCAACAAACCCTTTCGTCAAGAGCGCAAAAAGCCAAATCAAACCGGATATACTTATCTTCTAAGTGATTTCATGCAAAACAGAACCACTCGCAAACATTTTTCGCAACGCATTGTGAATCTCACTAATTTGAGACAACTTGTGCAGGCGGGATTTATATTTCCAGGCGACAACTAACGCAATTCTAGATAATTGATGCTTAGTGAGCACCAGGAAACCCGACACTTAATTAGTTCTTTTCTCCATCTCCTCGATCCGCCACCTCACATCCTCAATCGCCTGAGCCTTCAACCTCTTAAACGACGCCCGTGACGTGGCAGCGTAATCGCCTTTGCCCGTGTAGGGGAACCGTGGTTTGCGCGCAATGTCGCCATTGCGCTTGGCCCAGAAGTCGCTGTCAGGCTCGAAGCCCAGGTCCCACATGATCTGCTCGTCGGTGGCACCTTCGTAGGCCATCATGCGGAGGATTTCGTATTTGAGACGAACAGATGATCGAATTGAAAAATTGGTATTGGGTTCAAAACCGCCAATGACCTTGTCCACTATAGTTCGTAGAGCATTAATCAAGTCATTGCCTGAACAGTCCGCTTCTTTTTTAACACAATTCATCAGGATTATCGGTGATTCCCTCAACTTCCTGATCAAACTGTAATTTCGTATCATTTCTGTAACAAAATGATCTGAAATTTCTGTTGGTTCTCTTTCTTTTCTCATCAAATCCAAGAAATCGGTTGTGCCCTTATCTGCCGGCAAATACTCTACAATCAAATAATCCTGAGTTGGATAATGATAAGCCAAGAGGATAAATGTTTTGGTAGATCCAGCCAAATCAAACTTCATCACGCCACGTTCAAAAATTGGGTTTGCCGAAACCAACTCTTTACTCTTTTGCCACAAGTAATCAAACTCTTGATATTTTGACATTTCTCGTTCAAATTCGAGAATGCTTTCTTTGGGGTAAAGCTGACGAATTTTGACCAATTGTTGCAAAGCTAATTTTTCCCACTCAGCTGGCGGGATTATCGATCGAACACCGAAATTCTGATCCAAAAGTACGTCAATCCAGTTTTTACCAAGAATGTGACTGGCCATTTTTTCATTTAATCCAAACATTTTCAGCATCAACTCATTTCCCATCAACAGGTGTGTCCTTTTGTCGCAAAAGTAAGCCGGGTTTTCGAGGAAGTTCAATATTCTGACAGCATCTGCCATTATTTCTTTGGAAATTTCAACCATGTCAAACTCCAATTACGAATTAACTCTTTTCTCCATCTCCTCAATCCGCCACCGCACATCCTCTATCGCCTGTGCCTTCACCCTCTTAAACGACGCCCGCGACGTGGCGGCGTAGTCACCTTTGCCTGTGTAAACAAACCGTGGCTTGCGCGATGTCACCATTACGCTCAATATTTTCTCGTCACTCCTTGTATTATTAAATGTGACGTCTAGTTACTTTACTTGCTTGTCGAACAATATACTTAATGATTTTCCCTCATAAAAAAATCCGTTTCCATGGTTTAAACATTTCTGTTTTTGCTTTTTGAGGGCTAACCTGCGGAAACGGGTTTTGGTATTAGGGTGAAATCAGCTTTTTTCGCCTGATGAGTTCAGGTATTAATTTTAAGCCTCGTTTAAGGTATGGTCAAGCCTACGCTTTCAAGATTTCTTCAACCTTCCGTAGCAACTCCGGGCCACTCACGTCGTTTTTGGAAATAAATGCTTTGGCACCCAGGTTGATGCATTTGTCTTTCACGCCAATCTGATCCAGGTCGGAGAGCATGATCACCATGGGGACATATTCCAGTTCTTTGGCCATTTTGCTCAATAGTTCGGGACCAGTAATGCCGGGCAACATCACGTCGAGCAGCATCAGATCGGGTTTCTGGGCTTTGACCACGTCAAAACCCTCTTCACCGTCGCGCGCCAGTTCTACCTTGATGCTGGCACGGTCAAAAATACGCTGGTAAAGGTCGCGCAAAAACGGGTCGTCTTCCACCATCAGGATCTTCAGCTCCGCAAGTGGCAGCATGCGACGGGCATCGCTGATTGTCTTGTGGTTGGCAAGCGTTGATAAACTGCTCTTTTTTTTTGTCATTTTGGTGATGCTATTAAACACTAAATTTCTCCTCACTTATTTCTTCTTGGTCGGGATGACGGAAAAGACGACCGTGAAACGGGAACCGACATCTTCGATGCTTTCAACCAGAATTTTGCCATCCATCATCTCGGTCAGCTGTTTGGTGATCCAGAGTCCGAGGCCCGTACCGACAATGTCGCGAGCTTTGCGATTGCGGACGCGATAGAACTGGGTAAACAACTTTTCCATATCGCCTGCAGACATGCCTATACCGGTATCCTTGACACTGACGGCTACTTTGCCCAAATCTTCAAAAATGATATTCACTTCCACTTTGCCGGAAATGGTGTATTTGATGGCGTTGGTGAGCAGATTAACCATGATTTGACGAAATTTGGCGGGGTCGATCAAGACCGGAGGCAATTCACCTGTGAACGGGTGATACTCAATCGTCAGTCCTTTTTTTTGGGCTGAGCCGGACAAATCTTCAAAAACCTCACCCACCACAGTCCGGATGTCCGTCGGCACCGGATCAATGGCAAGCCGTTTTTGTTCGATGCGGCTGACATTGAGCAGGTCGTTGACCAGGTCAGAAAGCCGTTCCAGGCTCATATTGGCTTTATTGATGTCCGACTGGATTTCGGCTGGCAGGACTTGCTTTTCCTGTTCCACCAGACTCAGGAAGCCTTTGGCAGCGGTCACGGGAGTTTTGAGTTCGTGGGAAGCGATCGAGATGAAGTTATCCTTCATTTTGTCCACTTCCTGCAGTTTGTGGAACAGCAAAGCGTATTGAAACAAACGGGCATTGTTGGCAATCAACAGCAGCACCAGACCAATGGAAGCCACCAGTACCAACACCGAATTGACCAGCACAGTTTGAGTACGGGCATCCATGTCGGCAGTAGAAACCAGGATTTCGACCAAACCGAGCTTTGAACCTGTGGGCGTGGCAATAGGCGTCACCACCTGCCAGAGACGCTCGGTCTGGTGATTTTGAACCGTTTGGACAAGTTGAGCAATGGTGGCATGTTGATGCCAGGCAACGGTGTACTGCAGCTGCGGCCGAATTTGGCTAATTTCACTTTGATCCGATGAGGCCAGCACCTGAAAATTCTCACCCTCAGGCACCATGATCGTCACTTTGCGAGTGGAACTGTGCAGACTTTCATCGACGGTAAGTTTGATTTTGGCTTGCAGCTGGGTTGGATCGCCAAGCAAATCCGACGAGTAGCGTGCCACGATACTGCCAGCCATTTCGGCTTTGAGGCGCAGTTCGTAATTCATATTGTCGTCCATGGACTTGACCACAAACACCGTATTGAACACCAGAATGCCAGGAACAAGCAAAATCAACAGCAACGATAGAAAAACCTGCTGATTGTCAGCCAGGAAACGAATATAAGAGGAAATTTTGTTTTTGATAAACTGCATGGCTTTAACCGAAAATTATTTGGGAGATTTAAACAGTAACTTCTTGGCAAGCAGGAAACCAATACCCACGACGGCAATTATCCCCAGCGTCACCGCAACATAATTCCAGAGCAGCATCTGATCATTGTCGGTCACGGCATTGAGCGCTGTGGTGGGATAATCTGAAGCCACCGCCGCACCCACAACAAAAGTAAAGATATTGCTGCGTTCTGTTGATTGTCCGGCAGAATCTGCAACGGCAATATATATTTCATGATCACCTGCAGGCAGGCTTTGATCAAAATGATAGACGAAATCGCCCTGCGCATTGGTCGTTGTGCTGACAACAATGGGTTCACTATAGACATGCAGCTCGACTTTGGCATTGGCTGGTCCGTGGCCCGCAATAGCTGTTTCATAATCCCAACTTGTGACGCCACCGCTCGGTGCAAAACGTCCAATCGATAATCCCGTGGGATACAAATGATCGCTGACCGGCACGGATTGTAACGCTGCCGCATTGGGGATAGAACTTTGGGCAAGCGTGATCTGGTGCAATACTGGGGAAGCAATGGCTTGCAATGAATTCGTATGGTTCAACGTCAACGGGATTGAAGGAATTATGGCTGCTGTGACTGGTGCGGGTGGGGTGGGTTTTGTTACCGGTGCGGAAACTGGCGTTGTTTTGGGTAAACCAATGACGCTGACATTGACGCTAGCCGAAGGCAAAACGTTATTATGGCTATCTAGTGCTTTGGCCTGTAATTCGACCTCACCCGATGCAACAGCACTCATATCCCATTCCAGGATCCAGTTGCCGGATGAGCCGCGACGGGCTTGACCGAGCAACGTATTACTGCTGGTGCCAGACCGGGTCAGATAAATGGACACTGAACTGGCGTCGGCCGAGGCTACCTCAATTTGTGTCTTACCATTGAGCGTGGAGCCAGAGGCAGGTGTAATGAATTGAACACTGGCACTGGCAAACACTTGCGTAACAAACATTGTCGCTGCCAGCATCAGCACTGACAGACTAAACACGAGTGGAATACGGGTTTTGAGATTTATTGGTTGAAACATGCTTATGTTCCTTTTGTTTGAGTCATGGACTGATCATTTAATTATAACACAATTTTTCATTTGCCCGAAACTTGCTTTTTGGGCCCAAATTGATAAAATACAAACACATTTAATGGTTAGTAAGCAGGTGAGGCCGGGCCCCACCTTTTTTAATACGTTATTTTAGCAAGGAGCTAACATGCAAAGCGAATTATCCCTCGCAATTAAGCGAATTGCTGCCGAAAAAAGCATTCCCGAGGAAAGTGTCGTTGAAATCCTCAAATCCGCCATGGTGTCAGCCTACAAAAAAGACCATGCCGACGCCCGTGGTGTCGAGGTAAATTTCAGTCCCGAAACCGACGAAATGCGCATTTTTGCACTCAAAACCGTTGTCATGGAAATTGCCGAAGACATGGAAGAAGAACAGATCCCGCTGATCATCGCATTGGCTTATGACTCTGCTGCCCAGCTCGACACCGATGTGCTGGTGGACGTGACCCCAGGTGATTTTGGCCGTATTGCCGCCCAGACCGCCAAACAGGTCGTGATGCAGCGCGTCAAAGAAGTGGAACGCGACATTGTCTTCAAGGAATTCACCGACAAAGTCAACGAAATTCTCTCTGGCCAGGTGCGCAAAGTGGAACGCACCCACGTCATCATCAACATGGGCCGTGCTGACGCCATTTTGCCAGGCAGCGAGCAGATTCCCGGTGAACATTTTTACACCGGCCAGCGCGTCCGTGCCCTGCTGCTGGAAACGACCCAAACAACCAAGGGACCGCAAATCGTCCTGTCCCGTGCACATGGCGACTTCATCCGCCGCTTGTTTGAAATGGAAATTCCCGAAATTTATGCCGGTACCGTCGAAATCAAAGGCATTGCCCGCGAAGCCGGCCGTCGCACCAAAATTTCCGTCGCCGCTCGCCAGGACGGCGTCGATCCCGTCGGTTCCTGCGTTGGTCAGCGTGGCACCCGTATTCAGGTGATCATGAACGAACTCGGCACCGAAAAAATCGACATTATCGCTTACGACGCCGATCCCGGCATGTATATCGCCAACTCGCTCAAACCAGCCCAGATCAGCCAGGTCATCCTCGACAAAGCTCATGACCGCGCCATTGTGATTGTACCGGAAGCACAACTGTCGCTGGCGATCGGTAAAGACGGTCAGAACGTGCGGCTCGCCGCCAAGCTGGTCGGCTGGCATTTGGACGTCAAAACACCCGAAGAAGCCAAGGAAATCCTAGACCAGATTTCAGCCCAACAGGAAGAGGACGCCAATGAATTGCGTGCTCTGGTGGATAAAAAGGTCAACGACAATCTGGAATCGGACAAAGCCGAAAGCGACGCTTCACACATCAGCCAGATCAAAGGCGTCGGCCCCAAAATGGTAGAAAAACTTCACGAAGCGGGTTACCACTCGCTTTCCGATATTGCCTCGGCCCAACTCGACGAGCTCACCAAAATCAAAGGACTAAGTGCTGAAAAAGCCGAGAATTTTATTGAATCAGCCAAGCAATTGCTCAGCTAACCCTCTAAACTAAGGACAGCTATGGCTGCACCGACCACGATTGCTAAACTCAAACAATTTGTCGGCCAGGAAGTGGAAATCCGCGGCTGGATGTTCAACAAACGCTCTTCCGGCAAAATCCAGTTCCTGCAAATCCGTGACGGTTCCGGCACAGTCCAGGCTGTGGCTGTCAAAAGTGAAATCGATGACAAACTGTTTGAAGAACTGGACGCGTTGACGCTGGAAAGTTCACTGACGGTTCAGGGCGTCGTATGCGAAGATAAACGTTCACACAGCGGCGTTGAGCTTACACTCAAAAATGCCCAGGTCATTGCTGTCGCCAGCGAAGACTTCCCGATTGGCAAAAAAGAACATGGCGTCGACTTCCTGCTCGACAACCGCCACCTGTGGCTGCGCAGTGAACGCCAGTGGGCAATTTTGCGCATCCGTGACGAACTCGAACGTGGGATTCAGGATTTTTATGCCGAGGAAGGTTTTATCAAACTCGATTGCCCGGAAATCACCCCCAATGCCTGCGAAGGCACCACCACACTATTTGCGATCGACTACTTCGGCGAACCGGCTTACCTCAGCCAGAGCGGCCAACTCTACCTGGAAGCCGGTATCATGAGTCTGGGTAAAGTCTACGATTTCCAACCCGTGTTCCGCGCCGAGAAATCCAAAACCCGCCGCCATCTGATCGAATTCTGGATGACCGACGCCGAAGCCGCTTTTGTCGACCACGCCGAAAACATGCAGATCCAGGAACGCATGGTCTGCTACCTCGTCGCCCGAGTGCTCCAGCATCGTACCCATGAACTGACCATCCTCGAACGCGACATCTCTCCCCTGCTCAAAGTCCAGGCACCGTTTGACCACCTCACCTACGACGCAGCCATCCTGGAACTTCAGAAGCTCGGCTCCGACATTCAGTGGGGTACGGACTTTGGCAACGACGACGAGACCATGCTGATGCAGGCTCATGTCAAACCGCTGTTTGTCGAAAAATTCCCGGCCGCGATCAAAGCCTTTTACATGCTGCGCGATCCCAACAATGAAAAAGTTGTGATGGGCAATGACCTGCTTGCGCCCGAAGGTTATGGTGAAATCATCGGCGGCAGCCAGCGCGAACACGACTTTGACAAGCTTAAAGCGTCGATCGAGCGGCATCAGCTGCCGATGGATGCCTTTAAATGGTACCTGGATTTGCGTCAATATGGTTCCGTGCCGCACAGCGGCTTTGGTCTCGGCCTTGAACGCATCGTCGCCTGGATCTGCAACCTGCCGCACGTGCGCGAAACCACACCGTTTCCACGGCTGCTGAATCGCAAATATCCGTAGAATTGTTGACAATCCAATTCTCGTAGGGGCGGGGCTTGCCCCCGCCTTCTCGGCAATCCGATAAGCAGAGGGCAGGGGCGAGCCCTGCCCTACGATGCGAAGATAAACCAAAAAGAGAGGCCATGTGCCTCTCTTTTTGGTTTGGTTATTAAAATTTGGTTATTCGAATTCGCCGGATCTATTTGGCGTTTTTGAGCAAAAGCCGTATTATATCGGCGCGGCTTACGATGCCCACCAGCTTGTCTTCGCTGACCACGGGCACGGGATTGATTTTCTTTTCCCACATCAGTGTCGCGAGTTCTTCAACGGGCATGTCAGGCGAAGCGGTGATGGGCGGCCGGCTCATGATATCGGCGGCATGTACACCATAAATACGGCGAAGCTCTTCTTCGGTATTACGCTCGCCAATCGGGATGATGCCATCGAGGATCTGGATAAAAGTCGGCAGATGCAACCGGGCATTTTGCAAAATCATGTCGCATTCAGTGATGATGCCGACGACAATGCCAGCTTCGACCACGGGAATGCCTTTGATGCCATGATCAATCAGTTTTTGCGCAATTTCAGTCACAGTCGCTTCGGGAGTTACGGAAATGACCTTTTTGGTCATGATGTCTTTTACCAGCATGGTCTTTCTCCAGCAATAGGATAACAGGCCGATTATAGCATCCTGTTTTTAGCTTTGCCAAATATTTACCATCGTGATTCAACACAAAGGATTGCATGACCAGCAAAAAATGGATTATCAGTGACCAAAATGAGTCCGATCTGCCCCCCATTTACCTGGACTTTCCCAAGCTTCTCGGACATTTACTGCAGCAGCGCCAGATTGACACACCAGCCAAAATTGAAGAATTCTTAAATCCCACGCCTGCCCATTTTCATGCAGCTACTCAGCTCAAAGACATTGGCAAAGCAGTTGAGCTGATTCAGGCAGCGCTTACCGCCAAAGACCAAATCACCATTTTTGGTGACTATGACGTGGATGGCGTTTGCAGCACCACTATTTTGTACCAGACACTGCAGTCCGTGACCGACAAACTGAATTACTACCTGCCGATTCGCGCCGAAGGCTATGGCCTGAATCAAGCCGCTGTCGAAAAACTGTCCCGCGCCGGCACAAAGTTGCTGATCACCGTTGACTGCGGCACGTCCAATGTACGTGAAATTGAACTCGCAAAAAAACTCGGGCTAACTGTCATTGTCATTGACCACCACCAGGTACCGGAAATTCTGCCACCGGCCGATGCCCTGATCAATCCCCACCAAGCAGACGATCAATATCCGTACAAAAACCTTTGTGGCGCTGGTGTTGTTTTTAAACTTTTACAAGCCCTCAAAGCACAACTGGGCATTCGCGCCAAGCATCATCCGCTCGACCTGGTCGCCATTGCGACGGTGGCAGACATCGTCGAACTTCTGGGTGAAAATCGGACACTCGTCACGCTGGGCCTCAAAACCCTGCACCAGAGCAAACGCCCCGGTCTTATCGCGCTGGCTGAGGTCGCCAACATTGACATCACGAAAATTGACACCTTTCAGATTGCTTTCCAGTTGGCACCACGGATCAATGCAGCAGGCCGTATGCGCCACGCCCACGAAGCACTGGAACTGATGTTGTGCGATGATCCAATGCAGGCGCAGACACTCGCGGCTAACCTGCAGAATCTCAATGTCGAGCGACAGAAACTTACCGAGACGCTGGTCGCTGAAGCCCAGACACAGGCCATGGCGCATGATCCAAAGCATAAAGCTCTCGTCATCACCGGCTGCAGCTGGCATCCCGGCATTGTTGGGTTGATTGCGGGAAAACTATGTGAGCAGTACCACAAACCCGTGCTGGTAATCAGCCAGGAAGGTGATATTAGCCGCGGGTCTGCGCGCTCCATTGCCAGTTTTCATGTCACCGATGCTTTACGCGAGCATCAACAATATTTGAGCAAATTTGGCGGGCACGCTCAGGCGGCTGGTTTTGAACTAAATTCCGCACAGCTGCCTGAGTTCACCCAGCAGTTTATTGACTACGCCAATCGAACCCTGGCCGCCGCGGACCTCATCCCCGAGCTGCAAATTGCGGGGCACCTGACCACTGCCGAGATCAGCTACGATCTGCTTAATATCGTCAATCGACTGGCGCCCTTTGGCCACCTCAACCCCAAACCCGTGTTTGCCTTGTTTGAGGCAAATTTGCTCAATCGCCGCACCATGGGCCAGAAACGTAACCATTTCAAAAGCCAACTCAATGCACGATCCAAAATTGATGTGGTCGGCTTTGGCATGGCGGAAAAATTCGACACCCTCAGCCACCAGCCAGCCCACGACCTGGCCTTCACAGTGGAAGAAAATACCTGGGAAGGATTGAAATCGCTCCAGCTCTTGCTCAAGGATATTCGTTAAACATGTTTAAAAAAATCAATTTACTGCCACTCATCCTCTTTGGCCTGTTCGTAGCCGTACTGCTGCGGATTCCCAATGATCCTGACATGTGGTGGCATTTGCGTGTTGGCAAGGACATCCTTCACGGCCACGCATCCTTTCTCGACCAATACTCATGGAGCATGACCGGCTACCCCTGGGTGGACCACGAGTGGCTCACCAACATCATCATGTATGTGGTACAACACTATAGTGGATACTTCGGGCTGGGTCTGGTATTTGCTGCACTCGGGCTGATGGTCTTTGGCTTTACCGCCAAAACCGGAAACCTGATGGCGCGACACCTGGGACTACTCGAGACATTCAGCCGCCAGCAACTGCGGCTGCTTACCCTCATCTGGACACTTATCGCTGCAGTTATCTGTACTCCGATCATTGGCACCCGGCCACAGGTGATCACGCTGCTGGGGTTTGCTGTCTGTAATTATCTACTCTGGCAATTTTTCCTTGGCTCGCGTAAACAGCTCTGGATTTTACCACCGCTTATGCTGGTTTGGGCCAATTTACACGGTGGATTTGTGATTGAACTGGGCATGTTTATGCTGGCATTGCTTTATCTGGCGGTCAACCTGATCCGCCCCGGCCAGGATCCATTTCATCCACAGGACAAGGCTGAAACACTTCGCCAAATCAAGCATCTTGCGCTGGTAGCATTGATTTCTGTGGCTGCCACGCTGCTCAATCCTAACACCTATCAGATTTATACCGAAGCCTTTCGCACCAGTTTCGACCAGTTCGCCCGTGGTCACATCAACGAGTGGCTGTCAGTTAATTTTCAAACCATGTCGGGGTTGCTGATGGGTGGATTTGTCCTGATCAGCCTCTGGCTGCTGGTTTGGCTCAAAAAGCCCCTGTCACTTTTTCACGTATTTTTCCTGCCACTGTTTCTGTACCTGGGTTTCAGTTCAATCCGCCACACTCCTCTGCTGGTGTTGTTTTTATTGCCATGGTTAATGACTGCTGTTTATGCCATGACACCACAGGTACACCTGTTTTTGCGCACAGCGGATAAGTTTTTTAAACCCAATTGGCATCTGCTGGCCTCGACGTTATTCAACCTGCTGATCGTGCTTGGCTGTCTGGCTCTGGCCGGCAACCAAATCTGGCAGTTTACAGACCAGACGCTGCACGAGCAATCCCTGGCTCGCCAGGCCGACTATCCGGTGGACGCGGTTAATTACCTGCAAGCACATCCACCAGCGCAAAACCTGTTCAACGAATACGGCTGGGGTGGTTATCTGACTTGGTACTTGCCGCAAACCAAAGTTTACATTGACGGCCGCATGGCCAGCTGGCAAACAGCGGCACGTCACATTCTCGCCGAGTACTATGACATCAACTGGCTCAGTGCCAAGTGGACCGGCATTCTGGCCCAAAATCACATCAGCACACTGCTCGTCAAAAAAAACAGCATTTTGGATAGTGGTTTACGCCAAAACACCCAGTATAGAATTGTTTACCAGGATAGTGTCGCCGTGATTTTTGAGCAGCAAGCCGTGCCGGCAATTACTGCCCGGCCTCTGGGCGAGTGAGCTGGCGAAGTTGCGTTCAGTTTCATCCGCTCCAGTCCGTGTTGCAAATAGCAATCTCGAATCATCCCCTGCCTGGTTTTGGCGCCGCTGCTCAGTTGGGCAACCTAGTGACTAACGCAAACTGGATCAAATGTACGGTTCATGAAATTCTGATCGAGCGACGCCACCAGGAGGCTATTGCTTTGACTTGGGGATTCAGTCGAAAAAGCATGATTCCTTTGCAAAAACCTAAGTTATTACCCAAAAAATAAACAAAATCTGGCCCAAATGTGCTAAACTGATTTACACCGAAAACCAATCCTCACCCAAAACATTCCCTATGGCCAATACTCCGCAATACCATGACCAACTGATCAAACTGATCGCCTATCTCACCCTCGACGACCAGACCAAAGTGCTCGAGGCGCTCGCTTTTGCCATGGTTGCGCATGAAGGACAGCTCCGCAAAAGTGGTGAACCCTATGTCGAACACGCGCTGGAAACGACCAAAGAGCTGGCCGGGATGCGCATGGATGCAACTTGTCTGATCGCCGGCCTGCTGCATGACGTTCCCGAAGACACCCCGGTCACCCTGGAGCAAATCAAAACCAAATTTGGTGCCGAAGTCGCCCAGCTGGTGGACGGCGTTACCAAACTCGGCCGCGTGCGCCTCAGGAACAAGGAAGAACAGCAGGCACGCAACCTGCGCAAAATGTTCTTGGCCATGGCTGAAGACGTGCGCGTCATTATCATCAAACTCTGTGACCGTCTGCACAACATGAAAACGATTAGTGTGCTGCCGCGCAACAAACAAAAAGGTATTGCCGCCGAAACACTGGAAATATATGCCCCACTCGCCAATCGCCTCGGCATGGCCGATATCCGTTGGCAACTCGAAGACCTGTCGTTCCGCTGTATGCAACCCAAGATGTACAACACGATCGAAAAACAGCTGCGCGCTACCAAATCCCAACGCGACGCCAAGCTGAAACTTTATATCAAACACCTGCAGGACGAACTGGCCAAAGCCAAAATCACAGCGCGAGTCATGGGCCGCGCCAAACATTTATACAGCATTTACATGAATGTTTATGTCAAAAACAAGGAAGCCTCGATTGAGGACTTGCTCGATTCGATTGGACTAAGACTGATCGTGAATGATGTCAAAGACTGTTACCAGGCGCTCGGATTGGTGCACCGCATCTGGCGTCCCATTGTGGGACGATTCAAGGACTACATTGCCATCCCCAAATCCAATGGTTATCAGTCACTGCACACCGGCGTGATCAGTGATGACGGTACCAAACTGGAAATTCAGTTGCGCACGGAAGAAATGGATTTTACCGCGGAATATGGCATGGCCGCGCACTGGCGGTATAAGGAAGAAATGTCCGAACTGGATGCCACGGTGCAGGATCGCATGGATTGGATCCACCAGTTGATCGACTGGCAAAAAGAATTCCGCACTGCTTTTGATTTCGTCGAATCACTCAAACTCGATTTATTTGAAGACCAGATCTTTGTCTTTACCCCACGTGGCGATGTCATTGACCTGCCCAAAGGCGCCACGATCGTGGACTTCGCCTATCGCGTTCACACTGAACTCGGCAACAACGCCCTAGGTGGTAAGGTCAACAGCCGCATGGTGCCGCTTAATTTCCAGCTCAAAAACGGCGACATTGTCGAAGTGCTCAAATCCACCCACAGACGCGGTCCCAGTCGTGACTGGCTGGAATTTGTCAAAACCAATGTCGCACGCGGCCGCATCCGCGCGTGGTTCAAGCGCCAGCAGCACAACGACAATGTGCAGTCCGGCAAAAAACGCCTGCAAGCTGAACTGCACAAAATCAACCGCACCAAATTTGAAGACATTACCAAAAATTCCTGGGAACACATTGCCAAAGATCTCAACTATCCCAATGCCGAAGACTTATTTGCGGCGCTTGGCTACGGCGCCCTGAATGTCAGCCAGATCCTGGGAAAGCTGGTCAAGGACCATCCCTTGCTGTCGCCCTCGACGCAAGTGCCACATGCGGTACGCAAGACAGACCAGCTGCGTCAGCTAAAACCCCTGGCCAAAATTCTTGGTACTGGCGACCTGCTCGTCAAAATGGCACCCTGTTGCCAGCCCATTCCGGGTGACAAGATTGTCGGTTATATCAGCCGCGGCAAGGGCATTACCGTGCACCGCCTCAATTGCAAAAACATTATCAAGGAACGGCGTGCCGAGCCTGAACGCGTCATTCCCCTTTCCTGGGAACAGGACCAGAAAGAAGCCTACGAAGTGACACTGCAGCTGACAGCCCGCGATCATACGGGTTTGATCAAAGATGTCATCAATACCATTTCCGACCAGCAGCTGTTCGTCACCAGCATGGAAGGCCACAGTGACGCCGACAAAGGTGTGTTTACCAGTAAAATTTCGATGCGGGTCTATGACCTGCTGGAACTGATCAATGTCATTCACAGCCTCGAACACATGCCGGGGATGATCTCGGTTGAACGCAAATACTAATTTTAGGGAACCATCATGATTTTGCCCGAACAACTGCTTGCACGTCAAAAAAAAAATCGTTTTGAACTAACCACCGCATACTCTCCCAAAGGCGACCAACCCCAGGCCATTGCCAAACTTGTCGAGGGACTGAAATCCGGCATTGACCGACAAACCCTGCTCGGGGTTACTGGTAGTGGCAAAACCTACACCATGGCCCAAGTGATTGCCGAGACACAACGCCCGGCCTTGATCCTGGCACACAACAAAACCCTGGCAGCTCAACTTTATTCCGAATTCAAGGAATTTTTCCCCAAAAACGCCGTGGAATATTTTGTCAGCTATTACGATTACTATCAGCCAGAAGCCTACATCCCAACTTCCGATACCTACATCGAAAAAGACGCCTCGATCAACGAAGAAATCGAGCGTCTGCGTCATTCGGCCACCATGAGTGTGCTCAGCAGGCGCGACACCATCATTATTTCGTCGATTAGTTGCATTTATGGTTTGGGTTCACCCACCGAGTATTTCAAAATCGCGCTGAACCTCAAAAAAGGCCAGTTCATTGGCCGCCGTGAAGTACTGACAAGGCTTGCGAATATGCAGTTTGAGCGCAACGACTTTGATTTCAGCCGGGGTAAATTTCGCGTCCACGGCGACGTTATTGATGTTTATCCCTCCTATGGTGAAATCGCTATCAAGCTCGAACTGTTTGGCGATGATGTCGACAAAATCCGCACTTTTGATCCACTTACCGGTGAAATTCTGGAAGAACTGGGTGAAATCGAAATCTTCCCGGCGACGCACTTTGTGGCCGTTGGCGAAGGCCTCAAGGACGCCATTGTCAGCATCGAAAAAGAGTTAAATGCCTACTTGCCAGAGCTGCGCGGCAACGGGTTTCTGCTGGAAGCCGAAAGGCTGGAACAACGCACCCGCTTTGACATTGAGATGCTGCAGGAGACTGGTTATTGCCCCGGCATCGAAAATTACTCCTGGCATTTTGATAAACGCAAACCCGGTGATCCGCCTTTTGTGCTGCTGGATTATTTTCCCCAGGATTTTCTGCTGTTTATTGACGAATCGCACATGACCATCCCGCAGATTGGTGCCATGTACGAAGGCGACAAATCGCGCAAAAACACGCTCATCCGCTACGGTTTCCGCCTGCCGTCGGCACGCGATAATCGGCCACTCAAAGGCAGTGAATTCTGGCAACGCATCAAACAGTGCGTTTTTGTCTCGGCCACTCCCAGCAAATATGAAGCGGAATTTTCCAAACAAACGGTGGAACAGCTGGTGCGCCCGACCGGTCTGATCGATCCGGAGCTGGAAGTCCGTCCAGTGGAAAACCAGATCCAGGATCTGGTCAAGGAAGTCAGAATCCGCGTCCAAAAAGGCCAGCGCGCACTCGTCACCACCCTGACCAAAAAAATGGCCGAAGACCTGGCTGACTATTTGCTCGAGAATGGGATTAAAACCAACTATCTGCACTCGGACGTCAAAACCATGGACCGTGTCGACATTCTACGTGACCTGCGGCTCGGTGTTTATGATGTACTGGTAGGTATCAACCTGCTGCGAGAGGGTCTGGACCTCCCAGAAGTCACACTGGTCGCGATTCTGGACGCGGACAAGGAAAGTTACCTGCGCAGCGAAACGGCCCTGATCCAGACAATTGGCCGCGCCGCCCGTCACGTTGAGGGCAAAGTCATCATGTATGCTGGCCGCATGACCAAATCCATGGACGCTGCTATCCGTGAAACCAACCGCCGTCGTGCGATTCAGGTGCAATACAACAAAGACAACGGCATCACACCGCAAACCATCATGAAAGCGATTCGTGAAGACATGTTTGACAACACAGGTGCCAAACCCAAACCGATTGCCGCAGCACCAGAAATCGATGTCGCCAATCTTTCACCCACCGACAAACTGAAGCTGATCAAAGAAATGGAACGCCGCATTCAGGCCGCAGCCCAGCGTCTGGAATTCGAAGAAGCCGCCATGATTCGCGATCAGATCACCAAAATGCGGCGTTAATTATTGATTTCAAACAACGTTGGTCCAGTCTGGCTGGAAACATTGTCTGGTTCCGTCACGGAGACCACATCGCCCACTCGGGCACCCAGCACCTTGGACGCATTGCCCTGATTCATGGCCAGTTCCAGTACGTCATGGCTGCCCACCGCCAGTACCCATTCCCCAATACCAACATCGCTAAAGGTACGTTCATAGCGTGCGGTAAATTCGCGTTCCTTGTGGACGACAGGGACGACAGTTCCAAACGGGACAGTGAGCGCGGCACGGTTAATTTTGATATTGCCAAAGCCATCGATATGCACAATCTGGTCCAGATGCAGGTCCATGGGAACCAATGCGGCCAGATCAATTTTGTCACCTAGTTTGGACACATCGTCGCCACGAGAAAGAAACCCGGCGATTTTGATAAACACGTCGCGGCCATGAAAAGTGTTGGATTTATTGGGAAAATGTTCTTCATCGATCGCGATCGCCCACTCAAACACCTGATTTTTGATAATCGGCATAAACAAGCCATTATCTGGTCCGATAAAGTACGATTTATGTGTTTTGATTACCAGTCCGCGCCGCTTGGAGCCAACACCAGGATCGACAATGGCGACGTGTATGGTGCCGCTGGGAAAAAAGCGACTGGTTTGCATCAGAATAAAGCTACCTTCCAGAATATTGAAAGGCCTTACATGGTCAGTAATGTTGACGATTTTGACAGTTGGGTTGATGCCAAGCAGAACCCCTTCCATCTGCGCCGTGGCAAAATGCTCGCCAAAGTCAGTGGTGATGGTAACAATCGGCGTCGTGCTCTTATCCAGCGTGGGTCGCATCTTCGGCCTCAATTTAATAGAATTGGACAAACCTGATCAAAATTCTGCTGATAACGGGTACAAAAATCGTGGTGACTGAAGTGATGGTTTTGGGTGCCATATTCCTCAACGGCATAGCATGCAATCAAACTGGCAATGCGCCCGGTTTGTGCCAAGGGTAATTGCAGCTTAAGTCCGGTCAGAATGCCAGCCCGATAGGCGTCGCCGGCACCAGTAGGATCAACGACTTGTGTGGGCTCAGCCGCAGGGATGTCAAATGATGCGGCAGCAGTATGAATCACTGATCCACTACCGCCCTTGGTGACGATCAGATAATCCAGCTCAGCGAGCAGCTGCTTTAAAGTTTTACCCGTTTTGCGTTGAAACGTTTCAATTTCATAATCGTTGCCAATAAGCGTCGTCGCCCCCGCAATCGCTGCCAGCAAGTCTTCGCCACCGAAAGCAATCACCTGCTGTCCAATGTCCATGACAAAGGGAATGCGAGCAAGCCGACACTGCTCCGCGTGCTCGAGCATGGCTTTGGGATCGTCTGGCGCAATGATGGCAAAGTCGATCTCACTCAAATTCGAGAGCATCGCGATCTGGGTGGCTGCAGATTTCGTCATCGCGCCCGGATAGAAACCGGTGATCTGATTATTGTCACGGTCAGTAGTAATGAAGCACGATGCGGTATGCAGATCGGCAAATTCCCGCACGCCACTCAAGTCGATGCCCTGACTGAGGCAATGCTCGCGATAACTGTCAAAATCCTTCCCCACCGTGCCAAACAAACTAACCGGTTGATCCAGAAGTCGCAAATTGTAAGCAATGTTACCACCCGTTCCACCAAAATTCTTGTGCATCGAGTCCACCAGAAAACTGACATTCAGCACATGCATTTTGTCGGGCAGGATGTGCTCTTTGAATTTGCCACCAAACGTCATGATATTGTCATAGGCAATGGAACCACTTACCAGAAAAGTCATGGTCGTTTTCCCAAATTAGCTAAGTTTTGCCCGTACCAGTGCACTCACTTTTTTCATGTCAGCTTTCCCGCGCAAGGCTCCCAGGCCAGCCATGACTTTGCCCATGTCCTTGGCTGTCACAGCTTCCGTCTCAGCCATGACGCGCGCTACTGTAGCTTCCACATCGGCATCACTCATTGGTACTGGCAGATACAGGTCGATGATACTGATCTCGGCCAGCTCTCTCTGCGCCAAATCTTCACGGCCTCCCAGGCGGTACTGTTCCACACTTTCCTGGCGGGTTTTCTTTTCCCGCAGCAGAATGTTCAGGCAATCATCATCGTCAACGTCTTTGCCAGTATCGGCTTCTATTTTTTTAAACGCAGCAATGATCAGGCGAATCGTATCTTTGCGGAGATCTTCGTGATTGAGCATCGCACTTTTGAGGTCATGGCGAAGCTGTTCAAATAGTTTTGCTACCATAGCAATTCCTCAGTAAGAACAAAAAAACCCTCAACACTGCCAGAGCTTGAGGGTTTGATGTCAGGTCCACTACTTTAGAGGGGAAGTCCTGCTTTTTTACGTTCTTTGCGGATGGCCGCGGCTTTACGGCGTTTTTTGCGGAGTTCTGGCGATTCGAAAAACTCACGGCGTTTGACTTCTGCAATCAGTCCGGCCTTCTGTACCTTCTTCAGCAAACGCTTAAGCGCCGCTTCGACTGGTTCTGTCTTGCCGACATTAACTTTTAACAATTACCTCACCCCTTTCTCTAAAAAATCTGACGACGCAAGTAATAATACCAAAACTGACTTCCCGTGGCAACGTCTCCAGCTTATTCTAAAATTTATAGCCAAAATGCTTCAGCAACTGGTTGCGGGCCTGGGCCTCTTTATCATTTTCCACGCCCTGCGGCACTCCCCCGTCGACAACGCCCATGATGCCCCGGCCAAGGCTGGTTTCGGCCACAATCACCTCACAAGTATTGGCGGTGGCACAATAAAACCCCACGATCTCGGGAATGGCCCGTAACGTGGGTAACACATTGATGGGAAAGGCATTGCCCAGGAACAGGATAAAGCTGTGACCACAACCAATCGCTTGCAAATTCTTGACCGCGAGTTCCACCAATTCAGGTTTATTACCGGCTTTGCGAATCAGGCAGGGGCCCGAGGATTCGGCAAAAGCCAAACCGTATTGGATGGCAGGATTGACGTTCGCCATGGCTTCCTGGATATCTTCCACGGTTTTAATAAAATGTGACTGCCCCAGGATAAAATTGACTTCCAATGGTTTTTCAATCGCCACTGACTTTATTTCCATCTGGCAGTTCCTCCCAAAAAGCTAAATCTCACCGACATAATGCTGTACCAGTGCCAGTAGTGTCAAGCAGGCTGTCTCGGTGCGCAAAATGCGTTTCCCCAACCCCACGCGCTGTGCTCCACATTGGCTGGACAAGACAATCTCATCCTCTGTCCAACCGCCTTCCGGACCGATAAACAAGCCAATCTGCGCTGGCATCTCGGGCCGTTTGGCAAAAATATCCGGCAATGGATTTTGACCATGCCGCTCACAGGCAACCAGTTTTAGACCCTTAAACTTAGACAGGGCGTCTGGCAGGGATACGATGGCGCAAAGCGAAGGAATATCCAGGCGTTCGCACTGCTCCGTGGCTTCCTGGGCAATTTTACCAAAACGTTCGTGATTGAAATGCTCCACCTGCGAACGCTTGGTTTTGAGCGGAACAATTTCACGTACGCCCAGTTCCGTGGCTTTTTGCACCAGCCAATCCATTTTGGCAGGCTTGATCATGGCGACAAACAAAGTAATTGCCACGGCACCGGGGAGCGCAATGGCCAGAGGCGACTGCAGCGCGACACGCACCTGATGCCGGTCAATGGCAGCGATCACTGCTTCAAATTCACCGCCTTGATTAAACACCCGCAGTGCCTCCCCCGGCTTGAGCCTGAGAACGTGTTCGATCTGGTGCGACTGGATTTTGTCGAGGGTAAGGTCGCTACAGGCAGCAAGCGGTGTGTCCACATAAAAACGGTGCATCAGGCCAGCCTCCGCAGTTGCTGGCGTGCCTCAAAGTGATCGCCATCCAGTTCCACAACGCGTTGCAGCGCGGGAATAGCGTCAGCTTTGTTGCCCAGTTCAAGACAAATTTTGGCGCGCAGATAGTAAAAAGCAGCCGTGGTATCATCCCGGTCAATGCTTTTCTGCAACTGCGCCAGTGCCAGCTTTTTGTCTCCCATGGCATGCAAAATCAACGCGTAATTATAATAATGACTGGCACGCCCGGGATCCCGTTCGACCAGCATTTCGATCAGGCGTTTGGCGTCGACATAGGATTTGAGATAAAAATAGCTGAGAGACAGACACTTGACGACGCTGTCCTCGGCCAGTTTGCCCGGAGTTAACTTGGGCTCCATGGCGACAATATCGGTAAAACGTTTCTGGCGAAAATATAACTCAGTGAGTCGTTTAAAAATCTCTGCATCTTCGGGAAAATAATCGACTGCCTTGAGCAAATGCGTTTCCAGTCCTTTGAGGTCGCGCAAAGCTCTGAACAAATCTGCCACTCTGACCACAATTTCGTATTGATGTGGATGCTGCTCAATGACTTTAAGAAAAGAAGCAATGGCTCCCACGTTATCACCGCTATGCTCAAATGCTTTACCAATACCAATCAATGAGTCCAGATTATCCGGATTTTTTTTGAGCACTGCCTGATAGCAGGCAATACTGCGTTCGTAATAGGCAATGTCCTCGTCTTCATCGCCAATCGCCTGATAGATGACACCAAGCTGATTCAAATTGGCTTCGGTCGGAACCAACCCTACCAGTTTTTCGGCAATAATTCTGGCTTTGTGGAATTTCCCCTGTTTTTGCAATGAAACAGCCAGTTGCTCCAAAACCGCCGCGTCCCGGTCGTCAATGCCACTTGCCTGATAAAGCAAGTCCTCGGCAAATTCAAAAATCCCCTGCTTCAGTGCAAGTCGTGCCCGCCGTGTCAGGGATAGTTTGCGTTGTTCCTGCAAATGCGTCCGCTCGTGTACCGTCTCCAGTGTTTTTTCCTGCGCGCGTTCGGGCAAAAACAAACTTAGCAGGACAGCAATGCCCGCCAGCAGCAATGTCAGGGAAATGCCAAAAGCGAAATTCAGAACCACGTTGTTCATGAATGGTTTTCCACCGATTGAACAGCTGGTTTGACAACAACAAGATCCGCGATGGGTATTTCGACATAACGGTTCATACCGTCAACCACTTCGATCAGCAGTGCGTTTTGTTTGAGCAGTTTGTAATCGATCAGCTTCATTTCCTTGCCTTTGTAACTGACAATGCTGCCAATCTCGATCAGATTCTTCTGTAAGGCTTCATACGTTTCGTCTTCGTACTCGAGACAGCATTTGAGGCGACCGCACAGGCCGGAGATCTTGTCAGTATTGCGGGTGCTGAGCTGCTGATTGCGTGCCATTTTGATCGTCGGGGAATTGGGGCGGACAAGACAGCTGCCGCAGCACAGGACGCGTCCACAGATGCCCATGCCGTTTTTGAGTTTGGATTCATCCCGCGGGCCGATTTGTTTGAGATCGATGCGCGTACAAAACACTTTGGCCAGATCCTTGACCAGTTCCCGGAAATCAACCCGTCCCTCGGCTGTGAAATAAAAAGTCAACCGCTTGCCATCATAGGAATAACTGGCATCCACCAGTTTCATCGAAAGTCCATGTTCCACCACTTTGGCAGCACAGGTTTTGAGTGTTGCTGCGACTTTATCTGCGTAACTTTGCTTGTCGAGAATTTCGGCTTCCGTGGCTTCACGCAAAATTTCCTTAAGTGGCACGGTAACCTTGGACAGGTGCAATTTGGTCATGAATTTAATCAAACCGACTTCCTTGCCTTTGGTGGTTTCTACCAGTACCTGCTGCTTGGGCTTGAGACTATGCTGTCCAGGTGTAAAATAATAAATCTGGCCGTTATTTTGAAAGGTGACTCCCACCACATCGACTAAATCCGTTACTGCCATCCGCGCTCCTAACTATAATTGGGGAAGCGAAAGTAAAAATTGGTTTAAGTGCAGTGAAAAATTCATACCCGCTTTGAGGTATCCGCGGATTTCAATACCACGACGCATACTTGCCTGCAATTGCTCCAGCCTCGCCGGCTGACTGCAATCAACTGACAGTGTCGTGTGCCCCAGCCGCTGCATTATAGCAAATAAATGACTATTTGACCGGCCGCATTCGCGCAGCAGCTGCAGTTCAAAATCAAGCCAGTTCAATGCACCCTCCAGACTGTCAATTTTGAGCATGGCCAGTGCGCGCATGCGTTCCTGCGTGGTCTGCCCCAGGAGCTCCAGATGACCACTGATCTGCGCCAACAATGAAATCTGGTAATCCTCCTGCGCCAGTAGCTGCAAAATTTTTCCCGGCCTGCCCCCGCAAAGCAGCTGTAACAACATGGCCCAGTCGCCGTCAAGTTTCTTTTCTGCTAAAAACTGCTGGGTTTGAGCCACGGGCAAATCATTTAAATTGAGCAGCAGGACGCGTGACAAAATCGTCGGCAAAATCAGGTCACGCTGGGCACAAAGTAAAATCAGAATGACGCCCCGGGGCGGTTCTTCAATGGTTTTGAGCGCTGCGTTTTGCACGCTGTTATTGGCCATATCCATATCGCGGACAATCAACACTTTATGCTTACCCATGAAGGCACTGGTCGAGAGTTGCACTTCCACCTGCCGATAAGTTTCCACGGAAATGGTCTGTTTGCCTGCATCGGGTGACAGCAGCAGCACATCCGGGTGGGCATGCCGCTGCATCATCTGGCAGGATTTGCATTGCCCACAGGCTTTGCCTTGGTGCGAATGGTCACACAACAATGCTCCAGCGAATTCTTCCGCCACCAGAAATTTGCCAATCTGGGCTGGACCAATCAGCATGATGGCGTGCGCTGGTTTGCCCTGCTGTAGCATTGCTGCCAAGTAGTCGCGTGCTTTCTCATGTCCGTAAATCAAAACATTCCTCGTTTGGTTTAGACTAATATAACTGCCCGCATTCTAACAAATTTATACGCTCATGACATCACACAGGTCGCCAGCATCCGAAAAGGAGTGTGATCGCGGCGATAGGAATAAAACTGTTTGTCGCAACAGGTGCAGCGCTCATCACATTGTATGTTTACGGCCGGGACCCCAAGGCTGACAAGCTGATTATTTAGGAGAAGTCGGAGATCAACGGTTTGTGACGCATTGGCTTGTTCTGCTCCAACCAGTTGCCTGTAAGCTTCGGCCCCCAGCGTAAAACAACATGCGCCAATCGCCGGCCCCAGGTAAAAGTGATATGACGAGAGTGGATAATGTTGAGCGAGTTCAAGGGTAAGGCTGGTCTCGATGCCCGCCGCAATACCTTTCCAGCCGGCATGCACCAGTCCATAAATCGCGACCGTCTCATGCCAGATATAGATCGGTACGCAATCGGCGACACGCATCCCAAGACCAACTCCCCTGGCACTTGTCAGCAAGCCATCCACAGCGGGCATGCGCTTACCTGCATCACTGGCGCCAACCCAGACCAAACGATTGCCATGCACCTGCTCGGCAGTGACCAGAGCCTGCCGCGAAAGAGGAAGTACCGTCAGACAATCCCCATCATCGTGGGTGGTCAACTTGCCAGTAAGTCCAAGATGGGTAAACAAAGTGAGCATGTTATTTATTGACAAACGGGTCACTGGCTTGCTTCAACTTTTGCCACCAAAACGGGTTGGCCCGATACCAGGAGACAGTCGCGCGCAAACCGTCTGCCAGTGACCACTCCGGCGTAAATCCAAGTTCACGTTTGAGTTTATCAAAATTAACCGCATAGCGCCTGTCATGCCCCAGCCGGTCTTTGACGTAGTCAATACGATCCTCACCTAGCTCAAGCAATTCCAGTAATTGTTGCGTCAGCTGCAGATTCGTCATGCGACATCCGCTGCCAATATTGTAAACTTCGCCGACCTTGCCCTGGTGCAGAATCAGATCAATGGCACGCGCATGGTCTTCCACATAAAGCCATTCCCGTACATTGGCGCCACTACCGTAAACAGGGATCTGCTTGCCTTCGAGCAGATGGGTGATGAAGAGTGGGATCATTTTTTCGGGGAAATGGTAAGGCCCGTAGTTATTGCAAGAGTGTGTAACGATTACCGGGGTCTGGTAAGTTTCATAATAGGCGCGGCACATCAGGTCACCACCGGCTTTGCTGGCGGCATAGGGACTGTTGGGCAAAAAAGGACTGTCTTCGGTAAATTCACCCTCATCCAGCGAACCGTAAACTTCATCGGTACTGATTTGCACAAATTTGGGAACCTTGTTCTGGCGTACGGCTTGCAGCAGCGTCAGCATGCCCATGACATCTGTCCTGGCAAAAGCTGCCGGATCGTGGATGGAGCGGTCGACATGCGTTTCGGCAGCATAATTGACAATGGCATCCATGCCCTGTGTGAGATTGTTAATTAGCGCACTGTCGCCAATGTCGCCCTGAACAAAGCGGTAACGTGGACTTTGCTCCACAGATTTTAGGTTTTCCAGATTCCCGGCATAGGTCAACAAATCCAGGTTTGTCACCGCAATGTCTGAATGCTCATGCAACATTCGCCGGATAAAACAACTTCCCATAAAACCAGCGCCACCGGTCACCAGAATTTTCATAGCGATACCTCAGCAATTTCAGAAATGACAGCCGCCATAGTATAGTACAATCAGAAGTAAATCCTAAATTCTAATCACCAAACACATGAAAACGCTTCACCTCGTCATCGATCAAGGCCAGCAGCCCATCCGCATGGATGTTTTTCTCACGACCAAAGTTGACCATTTAAGCCGTACCAAGGCGCAGGAACTCATTCAGGCCAGGCTGGTCACCCAAAACGGCCAGATCGTCACCAAGGCCGGCGCGCGCTGTATCGGCGGGGCAACGCTCGCTATTGTGCTG
The DNA here is from genome assembly GCA_903889905.1 of Candidatus Wirthbacteria bacterium. GTDB lineage: Bacteria > Patescibacteriota > CG2-30-54-11 > CG2-30-54-11 > CG2-30-54-11 > CAISZI01. Next base: position 37,434 of record CAISZI010000040.1, on the reverse strand, counting down.
CCCACACGTGAAGAAGTCACACTCATCCCGCAGGATATCCCGCTCGATATCCTGTTTGAAAATGACGATGCCATCGTGGTCAACAAACCTGCGCACCTGGTGGTCCATCCGGCTTTTGGCAACTGGGATGGCACGCTCGCCAACGCCATCCTCCATCATCTGCAACAAACTCCTGAGCCCATCACAGACCTTCGCCCCGGCATCATCCACCGCCTGGACAAGGATACGTCCGGCGTGATGATTATCGCCAAAAGTGCCCAGGCCAAAGCTGAACTGCAAAAACAGTTTGCCGGGCGCACAACGTCCAAAACCTACCTTGCGCTGGTGCATGGCTTTGTCAAACCGCCATCAGCCATAATTGACTCCCCCATTGGCCGCGACAGCCGCGACCGCAAAAAAATGGCCATCACCACAGCCGGCCGCGAAGCGCGCACCAGCTACGAAGTCCTCAGCTATTATCAATCAGCGACCAGTCACGGTGTTAATTCTTCGTTATTGCGCATTACCTTGCATACCGGGCGAACGCACCAAATCCGGGTCCACTTTGCCTCCATTGGCTACCCCGTGGTGGGTGATGTGACTTACGGCAAGGCTGACCCGACACTCGACAGGCAATTTCTTCATGCTTTCCAACTGGCCATTCGTTTGCCTGGGCACAAAGAATCAACCCAGTTTGAAGCGCCACTCACGCCGGAACTGAAGCAGTATTTACAAACATTACAACCCGCGGCAGTCGATTAACTCCCAAGTGCCAGGTTGAAGACTAATCCCCCCTCGATCACGGCCGCCACAAATAGCAGCATAGCGCACAGCAGTGCAATCATGACACACTCCAGCGCCGTATCATTCAGCACGCGGAGCCGTTTGCCTTGTGCGTCTTTGGACAGCCAGGCAGTGCCTAATTTAAAACCAAAAGCAGCGGCCACAATGATGGCAGGCAGTTCAATGACGCCGTGCGGCACTATTCCCAGCGCCAGCAGCCACGGCTGATGCTGCACAAAAAGCCCGACATACACCACCGCCCCCAGCATCAGGCCATTGAGGACCATTTCCAACAGCGGGATAAAACCAACGATCAGTCCAAAGAACATCAAACCCACTGCCGCAGTCAGGTTATTCTGCCAGATCAACATGATCCTGCCCCACCCATCGGCCTGGAGGCTGTCCTGCGCGAGCTGGTCCAGGCTACTCACGCCAAAGCTTAGCACTTTGAGGATCGGTCCGATGTGAAACAGCACACTCAAAAAACCCACCAGGCTACCCAGACCAAAGCCTATACCAGCCAACAGTATCCACTGGCGGCTCGCACTGAGGATCCGCATATAATAGTTAAAAATCTTGCGTATCATCATGAAGCCAACATATTGATCTGTTCTCTAAATTGCGGAGATTTTAACCGTTTGTCACAGGCAGATTCGATAATCGTTCGCAAAATGCAGCGCACTTCTTCGATTGCCGCATCCTGCCAGAGTAGCGTATCCGTGGTTTCCCCTAACTCCATCTCCCGCAACACATGCACAGCCGCCGCCGAAAGCGGCAAAGCCTCCATCATATGCTGCGCCTGGGCTGCTGGCACAAACGAATGACGGGCAGGACTCCACCACAGTGGCCCCAACGGCTCCAGCTTGATGGCATCCAAATCAGGTTTGTAACCGAGGAGGTGGATCAGCTTAAACTCAAAAGCACATACCGCCGGCGCCGTTCGCGCAAGCACTGGAAGATCAACCAGAATATCGCTGACAAGTTTAAAAAGCGGGTAATTTTCTTCGCCTTCGTTGCTAAAGATGTCGATCAGTTCAGCCACATAAAAAAGCCAACCCAGCATATCCAGATTACCCAGCACCGGACGGCTGCTCATCATGGTTTCGGCTTGGCTGACGATATCCAGATTGCGGCCGCGTGCAAGATAAACTTTCACGTGGCCAAACAACTCCATATGGCCGCTAAGTTTGCTCCCTGGCCGACGGCAGCCTTTGGCAATCGCACGTACTTTGCCATAGTTGGGACTAAGCAGTGTCACGAGTCGGTCTTTTTCGCCAAAATTAATGCGTTTGAGCACTATCGCTTCGACCGTGTAATTTTTCTTGTCCATTCATCCCGTCATGTTTTTAAAGAAATGTTTAAACAATACCCGCTTTATCCAACGCCTGTTTTACCTTTTTCTGCAGTAGCCGCTCAACCGCCCATTGCTTGTTGGGCGCGGTTTTGACCAGGGCGCGGATCGTTACCTGTGTGGCCGTCACTTCATTTACTCCCAGGACACGCGGTGGCGACAAAACGGCTTCCTGAAAACCTTTGTTCTTCATCAGCTCGAGACTGACTTCGGTAATCACCTTGATGGCATGATCAATATCGGCCTTCTGTGAAATCGGCGTATCAAGCACGACTTGCGCCCACTCTTTGGTGCGGTTGGTGACAATGGTGATATTGCCATTGGGAATGATGTGCATCGCACCTTTGAGATCCCGCAGAATGGTGGTGCGCAGATTAATTTCTTCCACTTTACCCGAAACGCCCGCGATATCCACCACATCGCCGATATTGTAGTGATTTTCGAGCAGGATAAAGATACCGGCAAACATATCTTTGAACAACCCCTGCGCGCCCAGACTGACCGAAAGGCCAAAGATGCCGGCGCTAGCCAAAATGGTGCCTAAACTCACGCCCAGGTCGCGCAGCAACAATGTAACCATTCCCAGCCAGATCAACACGGACCCGGTCCCGCGCAAAATGGCCCCCACGGTTTGGATACGTTTACGGGACTCGTCTGAAAAAAACTGTTGCCCTGTTTTGGCGCGCCAATAAATGAGTGGGACTAAAATCCTGAGCCAGATGAACGTCAGGATCACACCCAGTAAAATCCAACGAAAAGCCCCCAGGCCTTGACCTTCAAGCCAGTGCCAACTGCTTTGCCACGTATCGTAAACCTGCGACAGATTCATCTTAGGATTCCCGCAAAAACTCCGCTGCTTTTTCCGGCATCATGGTGTTGATAAAAACCCCGGTACCGTATTCCAGCCCAGCCTGAATCGAAATGCGCGGAATACATTCGAGGTGCCAGAGGAAACCAACTTTATCTTTGCCAGCTTCTTCGGTCACGGGCAGCGTGTGGATGTAATAATTATAAGGCGGATTATTGAGCTTGAGGTAAAGCTTTTGCAACATGATACTGATCGATTGGGCGAGTGCATTGAGTTCAACTTCAGTCAGCTGGTCAAAGCGTGACTCCCAATGCTTGGGCACGATCCAGGTTTCAAAAGGCACTTTGGCCCAAAAAGGCTCAAACATGACAAAGGCATCATTTTCGTATATCACCAGGTTTTTCTCGCGGGCATTCTGGACAGCGTCGAGCAGCATATGCCGCTTGTTGAGTTTGTAATATTCACGTGTGCGTTCGATTTCGGTCAAAATATTCTGAGGCAGTACGGGCATGCCAAAAATCTGCGAATGGGGATGTTCGAGCGAGGCGCCGGCAACCTTGCCATGGTTGCAGATGATTTGCACGTATTTGACCAGTTTGTCCTTGGCCAGGACGCGGTAACGACGCTGATAGGTTTGCACAATACGCTCCACCTGCTCAAGTTCCAGCTGCCCGATGCTCAGCTCATGCGCCGGGCTCGAGACGATCACTTCATGAGCACCATAGGCATAGCCTGCAGCAACCACACCATTGGGGTTCACCTGCAAAAAGCCTTCATCCGCTGGAATTATATCCCGGGCAAAGGCGGAAAACTTATTGGGGACAACGCGAACTTTCCAGTCCGGTGTATTCGGCAGGCGACCTTCGGGCCCAACCGCATAAACTTCAGGCGGTGTCTGGTCTTCGCGCCCCATGCAAAACGGGCAGGCATTCATGGGTGGCGCCTTGACAACGTCCTTCTGGCTAAAACTTTCTGGCCGCGCGGCGCGTTCGGTTGCAATCACGACCCACTCACCAGTTAACGGGTTGAGACGAAGTTCAGGCATTGGTTTCCTTTGGATTTAGTTTTTGTCCTCATAAACACTCCCACACTCTATCGCATGCCGGCGCAAATGGCAATCTGACGGCGAACCGTCTTCAAACCGCGGCAAACACGACCAGCAAAATGGTCACCGTCAGCAGTAAAGCAAAAACTATCGGTCCAACAATGGCCAGGATGATCCAGAGTCGTGTTTTGCGCGCCTCCGGATCCCTCCAGTCAGTGCGGCGGGAACGGTATGGATCCAGACCGGTTCCAATCATTGCATCAATGGTGTTGGGTTTGTGGCGTTTGAGGCGGATGCGGTTATTATCAAATTTTTCCAGCAGTTCCCAGCCATTCTGGGCTTCTTCCGTCAACGCTTTTCGCAAAGCTTCCGGTTTGTTGAACGACGGAAAATACCCGCGCAGAATCTTGAATTCGTAGCCGTTCAAATCATCGGCATTGTACATAATCCGTTCCTCCTCACGCTGCCGTCTGGCGCGCCCGTTACCATGAACTCCTGAAACCATAATATACCCCCAAAAAATTATTCCGCCTGCAGCTCGTTGATTTCGCAGGCGATCATTTTGTCGATGCTGAGAATTTCGAACTTGTCCAACATTTTGGCCGAAGGCACGGGTACGGAATCGGTGATGTACATGGTTTGAATGACGCTGTTTTGGATTTTGTCCACAGCGCTGCCGCAGAGCAAGGCGTGGGTGATGCAGACATCGACCTGTTTGGCGCCGCGCTCTTTGATCAGTTTGGCAGCATTGACGAGTGTGCCACCCGTGGAAACAATGTCGTCGATAATAATGGCATGTTTGCCTTCCACGTCGCCGATCATGGTGACAATTTCGCTGTCGGGCGAATTGTGCGGCCTGACTTTTTCGAGGATGACCACCGGGACTTCGAGTTCACGGGCAAATTTGCGGGCACGTTTGGCCCCGCCCATGTCGGGCGCCACGACAACGGTATTGCTGATATCCAGCTTGGGTCGGAGGTGGTCCGAGAAAAGTGTACTCGCCGAGAGGTTGATCACGGGAACATCAAAAAAGCCTTCGATGGCGTCAGCATGCAAATCCGTGGTAATCAGCCCGGTAATGCCGGCCTGCTGGAGCAAATTGGCAATCAGTTTGCCGGAGATCGGATCGTGCCGGGTGTCCTTTTTTTCCTTGCGCGAGTATGCTAGATAAGGAATGATCGCTGTGATCGAACGCGGGCTGGAACGCCGGAAAGCGTCGATCATAATCAGCAGTTCCATGATTTTGTCATTCACTGGTTCGTTGAAAGTCTGCAGCACATAGACATCACGCCGCCGCACATGGTCAATGATTTTGACGCTGATCTCGCCATCGGTGAACTGGATCAGCTCAGCGCCTCCCTGCATGGTCCGCAGTTCGTGGGCAATGCTGCTCGCGAGTTTGGGTGAACTGCTGCCGGCGAAGAATTTCATAATATCTCCTGAAGATAAAACTGTAAACTGTCATTGCGAAGAAGTCAGCGACTGCGGCCTTTGTCCAGCACAGCTGGGCAATTTTTCTTCTTTTCAAAAGATTGCCGCGTCCCACCGACTGGACTCGCAATGACATTAAAGAGCCGACTAATGTTTTCCACTTACCGCCACCTCTTCCCCTGTCACTATCCGGTAAACCTTCCCAAATTCTTCCATTTGATCAATCTGCTTTTCATTAAAAACCGGACCATCCTGACAGGTCAGAAAGCCATCGATCGAGCACAAGTCACAAATCCCAAGGCCACACTTCATATAACGTTCCAGACTAAGTTGATGCGGCAATTTGGCTTCGCTAAGCAGTTTGTGCAATTTAACCAGCATGACTTCAGGTCCGCAGGCATAGGCCTGGTCGTACTTGTTGTGGGTAAGCAGCAAAGTCGTCTGGTCGGTTGTGAAACCCTTGAACCCAACACTGCCATCGTCAGTACAAGGATAAACTCCCACGCCGAGGGATCGGAGCTCGTCCAGGCCATAAATCTCAGCCTGGTTTTTGGCACCGACGACAACGTCCACCACGAGCTTCTGGGAACACATGACACGTACCAGATCCATGACCGATGCCAACCCTACGCCACCGGCGACAACAAGTTGTCTTTGGCCGACAAGGTTAAAACCTTTGCCCAATGGTCCGCGCCAGCCAACTTTATCCCCAACTTGTAATTTGGACAGAGCTTGGGTAAAAGCGCCGAACTTGGCGTAAGTGATCGTAAGTGGATTGGCGCCGTCCACCGAAAACGGCTTTTCGTCCACGCGTGGAATCCAGAGCATGACAAACTGACCTGGCTGGCAGTCAATCCTGGCATCCAGCGTAAGTCGATTAATACGCGCATTGAGTTGCTCGTGTTTGAGAATACGCACAGCTTTGGGCAGGGCAGGTTTGAGATCTTTGCAGCAGGTCATGATTTTTTCCTTTTTCGAGGTTAGCTGTCATTGCGAGGGAGTCTTCGACCGCGGCAATCTAGTTACTTATGAAGCGTTGCCACGTCGAGGATGATTATCCTGAGCCTTACGAAGGACTCCTCTCGATGACAATCTTAACCAACTTTGGATTAACACTTACCCACAACCGGTTCTTCCTGCTTTGCGCCATGCGCCATTCCACGAATCTCATCCAAGGAATGGTACCCATGGGCTTCCATCCATTCAGTCATCCCAGCGACGACTTTTTGAAAAACATCCATGCCTTCGTAATAAACTGCCGTCCCGATGCCAATGCCAGTGGCGCCGGCCATCACCATTTCAAGCGCATCTTGGTATGTGGTAATACCACCCATGCCAATGATCGGAACTTTGACCGCTTCATAAAGTTTATAAACAATCGCCAAAGCCAGCGGAAAAATACCGGGGCCACTAACCCCGCCGAATTTGTTAAAGAGGACCGGCTGCCCCGTTTCGATGTCGATTTTAAGTCCAGGGCCAAACGTGTTGCCCGCAACCAGTCCATCAGCTCCAGCGGCAACCGCAGCCTTGGCAATGCTGACAATGTCGGTGACGTTGGGTGTCAGTTTGACCAGCAAAGGGATGGTTGTCTGCTTACGCACGTCGGCTGTAATTTGAGCCGTCAGCTCAGCTTCCACCCCAATCGCGGTGCCAATACCCTCGCCCGGGACAATATTCGGGCAGGAAACATTGATTTCCAGCATGTCCGCGCCAAAGGCTTCAAATTTTGCGCCGACTTCGGCCGCTTTGGCAAAGGAACAGGAAAAAATGCTGGCAATAATCGGGATGCCAGCGGCTTTGAGTTGCTTGACCACTTTTTCGGAATTGTCGACACCCACACCGCTGAGGCCCACTGCGTTCATGAAATAGTGTTTGGTGCCGAGCATCGTTGGATTGGGAAACCCTTTGCGGGTTTCGTGGCTGATGGATTTGAGCGTAATCATGCCGGCACCTTTGGCATAGACACGCGCCATCGTGGCGGGATTGACCCCAAGCACGCCCGAAGCCAGAATCGTGGGATTGCGCAGTTTGAGGCCGCAAAACGTGGTTTCCAGATTAACCATACAATTCTCCAGATTCTGTTGCATCGAGTTGAGCAATGACTTTGGCTACAAGCGCCACGGGATCGGCATCGCAAAGGATCACTCCGCCCGGGCGATGTGCATTAGCCGCCAGTTGCGGCAACAAATCCATGTTGGCGGAACTGCCGGACAAAATGCCGATCACCTTCATTTCGGAATGGGCGGTCGTGAATTCATTGACCGTGCCCATGCGTCCACCCACAAAGATGACGGCATCGGCGCTGCGCACCAGTGTCACATTGCGACCAGAAAACCCCATGCCCGTGAGGACCAGGACATCGTATTCGTGCAAAGGAATTTTGTAATCCTTAACGTGTTGCGAGCGATTTGCAGCCGGTGAAATGCCAATGCTGAGGCCGCCTGCTGCCTGTGCACTTTGGGCTGCCCGCTGTGGGTAACCATTGGTACCACCTGTGAGCAGAATAAAACCCCGTTTGGCAATTTCATGACCAATTGCATCCGCGGCCTGGGCGACAGTTTCGCTTTCTACCACCGCAGAACCACAAACCGCGATTTGATAACGTCGCTGCGTGGACAATTTGACCTCAACTATAAATTGTACAAGTCTTCCCTGTCCATCAGTTCCACCCGTTCTTTGGTTTTGGTATTGGTAGAGGCGCGTGATGCTTCCATAAACTGAGGATTCCCGAGCAAAAAATCACGCATGGAGTGATACGGGTCAGCGACATACTTTTTGACCAGTCCAAACTGTTCCGGGCTGATATAATTACGTTTCAGGGCTTCATCAAATAGTGTGTGGTCAATATTGAATAGCGCGTGCACACTTTTGAGGCCAGCCTGTTTGAGATTTTCCTCACCTCCCTGGAGCCGGTCTACGACACTCACGGAATGTTGCAATCTGCCACCAATACTACCCAGTGCTGGAATCCATTTTTTGACATAGCTGGCCCCAACCGTGAGCAAATCCGCCACGTTGATAACTCCGGCGCGCATGATATCCTCCACATTTTTGCCTTCGTCGTCGATAATGCTGAGGTCATTGTAAATATACAAACACGTTTTGCCCAGCTTGGAGGCGACAATCGGCGCAAAGAACCAGTCACGACGCTGACCGCCGGAAATGAAGTCCACTTTGGCAAGCGCGGCATCCAGCTGGATCGTTTCCACCAAGGCATCCACAATGGTGCGGTAGATGGCATGGTGGTGATAAACATCATTGAGTTGAGCCAGCATCCTGGCCGGGAAAGCCAACCGGTCGTCGGCAGCACTATCAATGAAAGCCAGGATTTCAGCTGCTTTTTTTTCACCGCCACACAAAAACTGGGTATTGATGTAATAAGGCGATATCTGCCCGGAAATCAGCCAAAAAGGTGAATCAGCGGGCGCCATTTTGAGTGCATTCGTGTCAAATAACCACGCGACATTGGGTTGATTTGGCATCGAAATTCCTTCTAAAAGTTAAAGCCTGACCGTAATGGTCTTGCCTGGAAGCATGGAAACTTTGAAATCACTGTGGCGGTTGAATTTGAGTTCACCACGGACGAAAGTTTTCTCCACCAATCCGCCGTTCAGCAAAACACCTTCATAAGGTGTCCAGCCGCACTTAGACTTTACCATATCAGCGTGAATCATGGCACTGGCATTTGGGTTAATAATGGCGATGTCGGCATCAAAGCCTTCGGCGAGCTGGCCTTTATTTTCGATCTGAAAATTCTGGGCAGGGTTGAAGCTGGTTAGTTGCACCACTTGTTCCAGAGTCAGCTCTCCCTCCTGCGCTTTGGCCAGCAGTAGTGGCAGGACAAACTGTACTCCAGGAAGCCCGGAGGGCCCTTTGCCATAACCTAAATCTTTTTCTTCAGGCAGATGCGGCGCGTGATCGGTGGCAACCTGGGAAATCAAACCGGTTTGTAAAGCTTCCCAGAGGGCCGCGCGGTCAGCTTCGCCTTTGAGCGCTGGATTCATGATGCGATACAGTCCATGCACTTTGGTGTCCTCGCGGGTAAACCACAGGTATTGGGGACACGTTTCCGACGTGACCAGGCCGGCATCGAGACCCTGGCGCAAAAAAGGGAATTCTTCACGGGCAGAGACGTGCAGTACATGCATCCGGTGTTTGGCCGCAAGCGCCAGTTCCACCGCGTGTTTGGTGCCCTGGGAGGCAACTTTGTTGTCGCGGACAATGCCGTGCAGATAGGGGTCATTGGGCGCCATACCCATTGCTTCCTTGAGCTTTCCCTGTCTGAACTGCTCGATCCGGTGGAGTCGTCGCGCTTCGTTTTCGGCGTGGACAAGCAGTAGTTTGCGTGTCTGCGCAAATATCGGTTTTAGATATTCATCTTCACTCAACGTCATCTCCCCTGTACTCTCGGCCATGAAAATTTTGACTGCCGGGATCGTATTGTCCTCGTCTGCTCGCTTGAGCTCCTCAAGGTTGTCTTTGGCTGCCCCGAGATAAATACCAAAATCGCACAAACACTTCGTGGCATACAGCTGCTGTTTTTCTTTGACCAATGGGATTGTCGTCGTTTGTGGTTTGGTATTGGGCATGTCGCAAATCGTGGTCACGCCACCGGCGAGCGCCGCCAGCGATTCCGTGGCTGCGTCAGCCTTGTGGGTAAGACCCGGATCGCGGAAATGCACATGCGTATCGATCATGCCCGGGAGTATCAGCAAGCCATCGCAATTGATTTCGTAGGCGCTCAAGGCCGTCAGGTTTGAACCGATTTTGGCAATTTTGCCATTGTCGATAATGAGATCAGCCACCTGTCGGCCAGTTGCCGAAATGAGTGTGCCCTGCTTGAGGAGATATTTGGTCACGGTTTTACCCCTTGCGATACTGGTTGATCTTGTCGCGCAATTTAAGCGTTTCTTCACGGGCTTTTTGGGCAAAGTCGAGGCCATTACCGGCAAAGATGATGGCTCGGGCCGAGTTGATCAAAAGCCCTCTGCCACGCGCATCCATCCCATTCAAAACCGTTTGCTCAGTGTCACCACCTTGTTTCCCCAGTCCGGGGACAAGAAACGGAACATCGGGTAAAATTACTCGGATCGGCTTCAGATCAGCCGGAAAGGTCGCGCCCACGACTGTACCACACAAGCCCGGATACAGTTCATTCCACTCCGCGATTTTCTCGGCGACTTTGATATACAGTTTTTTGCCATCCTTGAGTTCCATGTCCTCAAACTCCACAGCCGACGGATTGGACGTCTTGACCAGCACAAAAATGGCTTTGTCTTCGTATTTCATGAACGGCGCTACGGTGTCAGATCCCATGTACCCGTGGATCGTCACGGCATCCACCCCAAATGTCTCAAAATAACTTTTGGCATACATATAAGAGGTATCGCCAATGTCGCCACGTTTGGCATCGAGCACGATCGGAATATTTTTGGGGATATATTCGATCGTCTTGAGCAGGGACGTGATCCCGCGCGCGCCAAACAGCTCGTAAAAAGCGATATTGGGCTTGTAGGCGCACACAAGGTCGGCTGTGGCGTCAATAATCGACTTGTTGAATTCAAACTGCGGGTCTTCCATGGACTGGATATGCGGCGGCATTTTGGCAATTTCACTGTCCAGCCCAACGCAAACCAGAGAATTGTTCCGGGTCACAACGAGATCAAGTTTTTCGCGGAAGTTCATGCAAACCTGTTCACTAATTGTTTTAATTCTTTGGCACAATCTTCCCCTTCCCCTGGTGGGAGGGTGAGGGGCTGCTGATTCCCCTCTCTCTAACTCTTCCCCAAAGGGGGAGAGGAAGGAATTACTCCTCTTCCTCCCCCTAAGTTAGGGGGAGGCCAGGAGGAGGTAATTCTTACGCTTCCTTCTTCAACGCCGCGATCAGGAAGTGCGCCACCTGCGGGTCGGTAATCAGCGGAATGCTCTGTTCAATGGCCATGCGGCGCATCAGGCTGCCGTCCGTAGCTTCTTCGCTGCCTAATCCACTTGGGATATTGATGATGATGTCAAAACGTTTTTGCTCCAGGAAGTCTTTGATATTCGGTTGCTTGCCGGTATCGCTGATCTTGTGCAGCTGGGTATTTTCGACGCCCATTTCCTTGAGGAATTTGTGTGTTTTTGCGGTGGCATAGAGGTTGTAACCGACTGTGGCGAGTTGTTGAATGTCGGGCAGCATTTTCTTCTTGTTATCTTCCGAACCGATCGTGAGCAGGACATTTTTCTTGACCAATTTACCCGATTGCGTCTGGTCTTCGAGTTTGAAGCGACCAGTGACGAGTGCGAGCAAGGCTTTGCGCACCGGCACGCCGTTCCAGGCTTCCTGGAAGTAAATGGCATTGGGGGAGTTATCGATTTCGGTCTTGATCTCGCCGACCCGTGGTAGCGGATGCATAATCGAAACATCTTTGCGCGCTTTGTTGAGGGTGTCATTACCGATGATGTACATGAGTTTGTACTTGTTGTATTCCTCGACGTCGGTAAAGCGTTCTTTCTGCACACGGGTCACATACAGGATGTCCACCTCGCCGATAAAGTCATCCAGATTTTCGCTCTCGTGGTATTTGACTGCGGCATTGTCGAGGCGTTCCTTGTACTCGTCGGGCATGGCGAGTGCTTTGGGCGCGATGAAATAGAGTTCGGGGTTAAAAAAGCGCAGTGCCGTAGCCAGTGAGTGCACGGTACGCCCGTATTTGAGATCACCGACAAAGCCAATCTTGAGGTTATCCAGTGTCCCTTTGGCTGAAAGGATGGTATAAAGGTCCAAAAGCGTTTGAGTTGGATGATCGCCGGGGCCGTCACCACCATTAATGATGGGTTTGTCGGTACCATCGGCAAGCGCACGGGCAGAACCTTTTTCCGGGTGGCGCATGACCAGCACATCGGCATAGCCACCGATCACCGCAGCAGTATCCTGCAACGTTTCACCTTTGTAGAGTGACGAAAACTGGGCGCCGGTCGTGGAAATGACCTGGGCACCGATCTGCAGCGCGGCGGTCTCAAAGGAAAGGCGCGTGCGAGTAGAGGGTTCGAAGAACAACGTGGACACGATCAGGCCCTTGAGCAGCTCGGGATATTTGTTTTTTTCCATCAGCTCAGCCACGCGCATGACATACATGATGTCCTCGCGGCTGAATTCATCCATGGATATGATGTCGCGTCCGACGAAGTTAGGCATACTGCCCTCCAGAATGGTTGATAAATGGCCAAAAAAAATCCCCTGTTACCAATGGTAAAGGGGAATAGTAATCACAGCTCGAGTTCGGGCTTCATGCGACGGCAAAGACGAATCAGTTTGAGCATGGTTAATAAGCATTAAACATCATTTTCGGACCGCCAACAAACTAACAGAAATAATGTGAGCGGTCAAGGTTTTATTCCCACTTCAGCTAGTCAATTCAGCATTCTTTGATGAAATTACAATATGTTCATTTTTGATTATCTAAATGAACCATTTTCATCTGAGCCTGGCCCCTTGCATAATTTGTGCAAGTCTATCTCCAAATTATTTACTCGCGTGGATGCTGCAACTAAACGATCGAAGGCGGCATCAATATCTGCAAGTGCAGTGGATGGTCTAGATTTTAGGGCATTGTACTCAGCTAATAAAATATTCTCTTGATACTTTGCTGCCAATTCTTTCTGCTGCAATGCCAAAATTGAATTGCTCTTGTCCTCTTGTTGCTCCAGTGCCGGAGATTCTCCTAAATCTACAGGATGAGCAGTCATTGCTGCTGATCAGCTAATACTTTTGCCGCAATTTGAACCACCGTCAGAGAGGCATTCGGTCGATCTGTCTCTCCTTGGTAACCACTATCATCAATCTCGTCCAGTTTGCACCTCCATGAAAATTGAGTTAATAATTTCAGATTATTTGGCTAAATCTGGATCCGCCAGCGACGTCCTCACTACCCCTGCCCCTCAAGCCCGCCAACCTGATCCAAAGTCGGCTCACTGTCAGTTTTACTCAAGCGCGACAATTCTGCTTCAACTAAATCAAGTAGAATTTGAATGTGAACATAATCAATAGCAAAGTTTTGAGGCAAACGAATATCAAAAAAATCATTAAAATTCTTAATAGCTGCTGAGTACCGATCGGCTTCGACTTCACCCTTTGTATCAATTTCTAAAATCAATTCATCAATATCCTTTATAATGTCTGCGTGTGCGTTATTTTCATCGAGTTTGATCTCATCCAAAAACGCTTGTTGGGATTTACCCTCAGCAGTTAATTCAACAGTCGATTTAGCCATTTTCCAACCTCGATAAAAATAGATAGATTCCACCGCATTGCAGCGAGGTTATAGATTATACCATCTTATTCTTCTGCAGCAACCACACCAGCAATGCCTTCTGAGTATGCATGCGGTTTTCGGCCTGGTGGAAGATGAAGGAGTTTGATTACTTAAAGCCGGCATAACTCGGATCATGATCAATATACCACTGGCGTCGCGTGGCAAATTTTTTCCTTTTCTTTTCCAGCACATTTAATGTGCTTGGTGCGTCGTTTTGGAGTCTTTTTAACTTTCTTTGATCTTGTTTATTGAGATTTCCTTGCGCTCGCAAGGCTTCAATCTCCGTATATAAATAACGTAACTCCGTTACTAAACTATGCATACTTTCATTCAGAGATCGTAACTCCCCTACACATATTTCTGGTGATCTCGAATCATGCATTTCGCCTGCCGGATCGTACTCGCCATCGGCAGCAATACCATAATCACCAATGCCGATTTCCGACATAAATTCTCAGACTTATAAAAATAAGATATCAAGGTGAGAATTGATTATACCATCTTATTCTTCTGCAGCAACCACACCATGACTGCCTTCTGGGCATGCAGCCGGTTCTCGGCCTGGTCGAAGATGATGGAATTGGGGTGCTCAATGGCATCCCGAGTGATTTCATAGCCATCGTGGGCTGGGAGGTCGTGCATGATCAGGGCATGGCTTCCGGTCTTCTCCAGCAGCGCGGCACTCACCTGGTAGGGCGCGAAAAGCTTCTCGCGGCGGGCTTTCTCGGCGGCGAATTTGGGGTCGTCAAAATGCTCCATATTGACCCAGGTGTCGGTGTAGACGACGTCGGCTGTGGGCATGACTTCGAGCAAATCTGTGGTTTCGTGATAGCGACCAGTGGCCATGGCAGCGGCTTCAAGTTCGGGGTCCAGGGCATCCGGGTCTTTTTCGGGTACGGCCAGGATGACATTGGCGCCAAGCTTGGTGCCGGCGTCAACCAATGTGTTGGAGACATTGTTGGCAATGCCAGTGTAGACAATATTCTTGCCTTCCAGTTTGCCCAAATGTTCTTCGATGGTGAGCAAATCGGCGAGTGACTGGCAGGGATGGTATTTCTCGCACAGCATGTTGATCACTGGTACGCGACTATAGGCGGCAATCTGCTCGATGTCGCTGTGCTTTTTGAGCCGCGCGGCGATCATGTTGCCATAGCGAGCCAGGCAGCGCGCTTCATCAGGAAGGCTCGCTTTGTCCAGCTGGGTATTTTTCCAATCCAGAAAAATGGCGTGGCCGCCGAGCTGAGTGAGCCCGGTTTCAAAGGAGACGCGGGTGCGGGTCGAATTCTTTTGAAACAGCATGACCAGCGTCTGGTGGTCAAGAGCAAACCAGTATTCCTTGGGACTGGCTTTGATTTTGTGCGCCAGGTCGAGGATCTCGCGCAGTTCGGCGCCGGTGTAATCTTTGAAATGGAGTAAATGCCGAACCGAGTTCTGGGGAAGGTTTGTCGCTGGCATGGAGACACTCCTTGGGGTGATGGTTGAAGCGGGACTTTGAACAGTTGGGATAGTTGTGGCAGGAATGAACGGTTGTAAAACCTCGGCAAGTTTGAGGTCGCCACGTTCCGCCAAACGGTAAGTGACGCGGGTATAGGGTTTATTGATATGCAACAGCTTGCCCAGATCCACGGGAGTACCAATTACAACCGCTTCGGCATTGCTCGCGTTGATCGTGTCCTCGAGTTCCTGCATTTGCGCGGAGCCATAACCCATGGCCGGCAGGACTTTGTCGAGGTGGCTGTATTTGGCAAAGGTTGCCTTGATTGAACCCACCGCAAATGGCCGCGGATCGACGATTTGCCAGGCTTTGAACTTTTCCGCTGCAATGTAGGCGGCACCATACCCCATACCACCGTGTGTCACGGTTGGACCATCTTCAATGGCGAGCACGCGCATATTGTTAATCAGCGTCGGATCAGCTACGTCGATAATCGAATCCGCTTCGATCACCCGGGCGCGACTGTTGTATTTGGCAATGTTGGCTTTGACGGTTTCGATGCCCTCAGGCTGGGCGCTGTCCATTTTGTTGATCACAATCACGTCGGCCATGCGCAGGTTGGTTTCGCCAGGATAATACTTAAGCTCATGGCCCGGACGGTGTGGGTCGACGACAACGATATTAAGGTCCGGAACGAAAAAAGGTGTGTCGTTGTTGCCACCATCCCAGACAATCACATCGGCCTCAGCTTCGGCTTGCGTCAGAATGGCACCATAATCCACACCGGCATAAATCACCAATCCCTGCTCAATGTAGGGCTCATATTCTTCGCGCTCCTCAAACGTGCACTCGTGTTTGGCAAAGTCATCGTAAGTGGCAAAACGCTGCACCGCCTGTTTGGCCAGGTCGCCATAAGGCATAGGGTGGCGCACGGCCACAACCTTGAGGCCTTGCGTCTTCAAAAAACCAACCACCGCACGCGATGTCTGACTTTTGCCACTGCCGGTGCGCACGGCACAGATCGAAATCACGGGTTTGATCGACTTAATCATGGTGTCCCTCACTCCGAGCAGCAGGAAATTGGCCCCCACGGCATTGGCCAATGAAACGCGATGCATGACGTACTCATGGCTAACATCCGAATAGGCAAAAACGACGGTACGGGCATCAAAACGTTTGATCAGTTGCGACAGCTCTTCTTCGCGGTAAATATCGATGCCATCGGGGTAAAGCGTACCCGCCAGTTCGGCCGGGTATTTGCGGCCGTCAATATTGGGAATCTGCGTCGCCGTAAAAGCGACAACCTCAAATTCTTCCTTGTCGCGGAAGTAGACGTTGAAGTTGTGAAAATCTCGCCCCGCCGCGCCCATGATGATCACTTTCTGACGAAACATTTTACTCTCCTGTTGATGTCATTAGTTAATTCTGTCATTGCGAGGAATCCCGTTCTGACGGGGTGACGTGGCAATCTTTCCTCCCAAAAGCCGAAAGATTGCCGCGTCGATGACTCCTCGCAATGACGGACTTTGTCGCTTTGTTCCAGAATTAATAAATTACAGTCCCCGCCTCCCCTTTAACCGCCTCCAATATACTCGCCGGATTCGTAATGATCGCTTGCTTGCCGCCACGTTCGATGAATTTCATGCAGGCCAGCACTTTTGGACCCATACTGCCAGCGGCAAAGTGTCCTTCGCTGAGGTACCGATGCGCTTGTGACAAACTCATGGATTTAAGTTCTTCCTGATCCGGCTGTTTGTAATGCAGGCAGACACGGCTGACGTCGGTGAGAACGACAAACAAGTCAGCGTCCAGTTCATGTGCGAGCAACGACCCGGCCATGTCTTTGTCGATCACGGCTTCCACTCCTTTATATCCTGCCTCGGTTGCAACAACGGGCACACCGCCGCCACCCGCGGCAATCGCCACAATGCCAGCCTTGGCCAGCGCGCGCACAATATTTATTTCAACAATATGTTGAGGAATCGGCGACGGTACAACACGACGATAACCACGGCCGCTGTCTTCGATCACGCAGTAACCCTGTGACCGCATGCGTTCGGCTGTCGCCGCATCATAAAACGGTCCCACGGGTTTGGTTGGTTTGGCAAAGGCTGGATCAGCGGCATCGACTTCCACTTGCGTCACCAGCGTCCCCACGTCAACAACCGAACCCGCCGCACGCAAATGCTGTCGCATCGTTTGCTGCATCATATAACCAATTTGACCTTGGCTTTGTGCGCCACAGGCATCCATGGGCAAAGCTGGCACCTGGTTTTGGGCGGCCGCGTGTTGAATCAACAAATTGCCAACTTGCGGGCCATTGCCATGCGTAATCACGACACGGAAATTCCCCATAACCAGTTTTGCCAAATTGGCAGAAGTCGCACTCACATTGGCCATCTGCTCGTTGTAAGTCCCTTTTTCCCTGGCACGCAAAATTGCATTCCCGCCCAAAGCAATCACTATTAGTGGTTTGACTGGCAAGGATACAACTTCCGACATGGGTGGCCCCTTGTGTCCAAAGTAAGGGCCTGATTGTACCGAGTTGAGGGAATTAATTCAATGAATAGCGTTGGTTTTGTCTAATTGCATGTTGGCAATGATCCAGGAGGAATTCGGCTGCTTGGTGGGAATGTTCCAAATGGTCAGACCCTGGTGATTGGGATCGGTGATTATTTGCTGCGCTTCCACCAGATTGGTCGTGGTGGCTTCGTTGCCATCCGGTGGCGCCACTACCACCACACCGCTGACTGTTTGAACAGTGGCCTCGACTGGCTCGGTACTCACAAAGGTATTGCTGCTGCTATTTTCGGTGGCTGTCATGACAAAATTCGGGGTGAGCACGGTGTAAGTCAACTGGTTGCCACTATTTTCGATAACAAGGTGATAAATCTCTCCCATGAGCTGTTTCACGGTCACGCCAATTTGTCTCGCGTTTTTGGTGTTCACGCCAAAGGCATAGGTTAGGAGTGATTGATGATTAACCCGCGTTTCACTGCCGCCAGGAATTGCAATCGTAACCAATCCATCCACTCCGGTGCGGATTTCATCACCAGAAACGATCAATTCATTTTCCACCAACGGTGACCAAGCGGCCTGGTCATCCGTACCATGCTTGATCTCGGCTTTGCCCCACACTTCCTTGACTGTAGCCGTTGCCGGCGTCAAGGTCGGAGTTGAGTGCAATCCCGCTAAATTGCCAAAATTATAATTACGAAAATACCCGTTAATCATCAGCAGCACAAAACCCGTGATCAAGATCATGACCCCGAACATCCCTACCGCTACCGCCGTGTGGGTGGAAAAGCCGCCCCGGTATTGTGCCCAGATGGATGGTTGTTTGAACTGCCTGGAACGGGTCACGCCAACCTGTTGCTAAAAATTAAGATGAGACAAGCATTATCTCATCGTTTAATTATACAACAAGTCGAGCCCATGGCCTATATCCCTTGTCGCCCGATGTTCCACCAGGCTCTAGCGTTGAACGCAGGCGGCAATGGCACGCTAAAATCACCGACATCCGACAGCACATAAGCAAAATCCAGCCACTCCGGTTTGCCCCAGTGGTTATAGAGTTTGGCATCTTCAAAATACGAAATCGTGGCCGACCGTATCGTCAGCTCAAAACCCAGCTCCGCTGCGGCGGAGAGCATGAACAGCATGCTGTGCTGCGGGCTGTTGATGGTGTGGAGTTCCAAATGCCGGCAAGGAATCGCCATGGCCAAAAAGTACAACATGGTCGCCACCACCGTTGCACCAGAACCAGTACAGCCTTCAGTAACCACGACGATCGAGTTCGCATCGAGCGCTGGCAGGTGGACGTCTTTGAGGCCAACCCACGTTTCACCGTTCGCTTTGGGAAGCCGTTTGTAAACCGCTGCTCCGATCTGGTTTGGCGGGAGTTGGTACGGCACGGTCGCCAGTGCCCCGGCACGCAACGGCGCCAGTAAACGCACTTTGGACATGTCCACTTGCGACAAAAATGAGTCCGCCTGTAGTTTGGCGATCGTCATCCAGCGCTGCTGATAGCGAAATCGGGAAATGTCATCCTGCCAGGGGTGGCAATTGGAAATTTCACTCAGTTCGGTCATCGTTTCATTGATTTGCTGACGATAATCAGCGTCAAATTCCAGAATTTGGACTTTGTCCGAGCTTTCGCGGATACGGTACTCCTCTGGAATTCCAAACTGCCGCATCCACCCCAAGTGCTTTTCGTTAAATGGCACCACAAAGTCGAAGTCCACGGGAAAACGATTTTGATCGTAGTGGTCGCTGAGGCCGTCAACGGTAACCAAACCATTGGGATTGAAAAGGGGTTTGATCGAGCCAACTGCGCCGATGGAGATGCTGGGAGGAAGATGGCGAGTGAAGAAAGAGGTCGAGGAGTTATGCATCGGCAAGAGCATTTTTCATTACCTTATTTGACTTTAAATCATCGTTGTCATGCTGAGAGAAACGAAGCATGCTTACTACAGAGTAAGAGGCCATAAGCGATCTCCACCATTTCAACCTCAATTCACAGTAAGGATTCTTCGCACTTCGGAAAGGCTCAGAATGACGGCCCGGCATCACAAAACCCCCACCAACCTCTCCATCTCCTCCACACTCACTGCTGGAAAATTGGCAATGCGAAGATGTTGGTCTTTGAACGGCCCGTAGCCACTCGAAACTACAAAACCAGCCACCTCCAACCGTTTGATCAAACTGGCTGAATTCGATCCCACATTGACAACGATTGTCGTTTGAGACTGCAAGGCTGCGTCGGTCACGAAGGGTTGACAATTGGAATGACGCTTTAAGTATTCATAAATCAATTTGGCCTTGGCTCGAGTTTGAATTCGAATTGTTCCTATCCCCAGCTCCAGCATGTCCTTTGTCACTTTCCCCATCAAGTCTATCGCCAGCACGTTGGGTGTCTCGGGTGTCTGTCCTTTGGCAGCAAACGTGGCAAGGTCGATGAAATTATGAAAACTCCCAATCGTAACGCCAGTCGCTTTGAGCTTTTCCGTCTTGGCAATGGCGCGAGGGCTTACCACAAGCACGCCCATGCCGGCGGGAATGCCAAAACCTTTTTGGCCGGACCAAAAGGCCATATCGATCGTAGCGAAGTCCAATGCCGGATAAGGCGCGGAGGAAACAATATCCACTGCGATCAACTTGTCTGGATATTTGGCGTGTACTGCGCTGATCAACTCAAGCGGTAAGGCAACGCCCGTACTGGTTTCATTTTCAGTGATACAAATTAGTTCGGCTTCCGCGGGGACGACAATCTCGTCAAACGAAAAACCATGACCGGGCGCCACTTCCAACTGCTGTGGCTGCTTCCCAAGTTGCTTGGCAAATTCAAAAAATTTGCGCGAAAATTCTCCGTTCACTAAGTGGAAACTACTGCGTTCGACGGTATTCTGCAAACACCGTTCCATGCTCTCCAGTGATGACGAAACAAAAAAAACGTAGTAGTTTGCAGGAATCGAGAGCAGCTCGCGTAAGGCGGATACAGCGCCCTGATAAATGTCCACAAAAGCTTTGCTGCGATGCGAAAGAGACATCACATCTGCGGCCAAAGCCGTTTGCAGGTGCTGCGGCACGGTGGGGTAAAGTGCGCTGGGACCGACAGTCAGAAAAGTCTTATTGGCCATGGGTCGTTAGTATAAAATACGAAATGAAATCGTGTCTGGAATCTGCTTGAGTTCGTCGATCAATTTGGGCGAGTATTTGCGGTTGATGTCGGTGATACAATAACCGATGTTTTCCTTGGTCTTGAGGTACTGGCCTTCGATGTTGATACCATGCTGGGCAAAAATGCCATTGATCTGGGCCAGCATGCCCGGCACATTGCGGTGAATATGCAGCAGCCGGTGGGATTTTTGGATGGGTGGCAGCTGGATATTGGGAAAATTCACACTCATGAATGAGCTGCCGGTGTTGATATAATCGATCAATTTGGTCGCCACAAATTCACCGATATTGAACTGCGCTTCCTCGGTGCTGCCACCAATATGTGGCGTCAGGATGACGTTGGGCAAATTTTGGAGTGTGCAAAGAAACGGTTCGTCTTGGCCACGCGGTTCGGTGGGAAACACATCCAGGCCGGCACCTCGCACTTTGCCCGACTGGATGGCTTTGGTCAGCGCCCCGAGGTCAACAATCTGTCCACGGCTCAGGTTCAAAAATACCACCCCGTCCTTCATCTGGCCAAATTCCCTGGCACCAATCAGGTTCTTGTTCTCCTTGCGGCCATCCACATGCACAGTGACGACATCGGCTTTTTTTAAAAGTTCTGACATAGATCGGCACCGTTTGGCATTGCCAAGGGAAAGTTTCTCAACCAGGTCGTAATAGTAAACCTCCATGCCCAGGTTTTCGGCCAGCACCGAGAGTTGTGTCCCAATATTGCCGTAACCAATGATGCCCAGCTTTTTGCCGCGGATTTCATTGGAGCCGACTGCCTGTTTGTCCCAGATACCCTGATGCAGCTTGGCATTTTTATCTGTAATTTGCCGGAGCAACATGATCATCTCGCCCAATGCGAGTTCGACGACCGAACGGGTGTTGCTGTAAGGCGCATTAAACACGACCACGCCCTGGCTGGCGGCTTTGTCGAGCGCGATCTGTTCCACCCCGATGCAAAAAGCGCCAACTGCCAGCAGGTGTTTCCCCTGCTTCAACAGCTCAGGCGTGAGTTGGGTACGGGAACGAATACCTAGCACGTGCGCTTTGGCAATGACAGCAGTCAGCTTGTCGTCGGGCAGGCTTTTGTCATGGACTTCGACTTTAAATCCTTCCTGTTCGAACATCGCCACAGCGCGTGGATGGATGTTTTCCAGCAGCACCACCTGAATGCGATTTTTGGGAAAGGAAATAGCACGCGGAAAATTGTTCAGGAAAAGCACTTCGTCAAAATTTGGCGCTATATGGTCGGCTTTGTCCATCACAATCTGACGTTTCACGTTTTCGGTAAAGGCAATGAAGCGGTTTGCGGCGCCTAGTTCGCGCACTTGTAAATCGGTGTAGCCGTCGCCAATCACGTCAATCTCGCCGTGCAGCTTCAAGCTCAAAATCGCTTTGACTTTGCCTTCGGGTTGCACCAGCAAATTATTGTGATCAAAACCGGTGATCTTGCCTTTGCTGTCGTAGATAAATTCGTTGGCAAGCACGTGGCTGGGGTCAATGCCAAATTGCGCCACAATCGGATCGACAATTTCCTTAAACGCACCCGAAACAATATAAATCTGGTCCTTGAAGTCATGAAAAAAAGATTTGTTGCGCAAAATCGAAGGCGATATTTTGCGTTTGAGACGCGCGATCACGAGTGGTAAGTCATTACGACTCGCGGCAAGCAGTTTGAGGCGTTGTTCGAGGCTGGCTTTAAACCCCAGTTTGCCTTCCATGCCGTCTTTGGTGATCTGTTTGATGCGGGCCAGGATTGCCTCCCGCTTTGTACTCGACTTGAGGCAAACTGCCGCCAATTCCTCCAGGGCTTCCGATCTCACAAATGTGCTGTCAAAATCGATGACCAGAAACTTCGCCATGGTTTCCCCCGTGTTTAGGCTTAATTGCCGCCATTGTAAACGGCACAGGGCAAAAACTCAATTTTCATTGTCTACTAGTTCTAAACAAAACTAAAACAAGGGCCTGGGGGCAAGCCGAGCAACCGCAATCACGCGGGATCTTTAGAAACGAGAAGCTACCCAAGCAGTGACGATCACAACACAAAACAAGCATTGATGAGGATTGTTTGGCTTGCCCCCAGGCCGCAATCACCACTTAATAAACCTACCCAGTTTAAGTCTTTCTATCTGCGCACCTGGGTAAACTAACTCTCCAAATATTCTGCCATGGTTCGCACTTTCAAATCCTTTCCCTGCCGTCGGGCACGCAAGCTAAAAAGCAAGGCGCGTGCAGTGTCGAGCGATGTCAGGCAAGGCACACCATATTGGATCGCCGCCGTGCGGATTTGCGGGCCGTCGCTTTCGGCGTCCTTACTGGCTTCCGGAGTGTTGATGACCAGTTGAATGTGCTTGTTTTTGATCTGTTTCAAAATGGAATTCTTGGGATCGTCGGAAATTTTCCCCACAACGGCGGCTTTAATTTCATGTTCAGAAAGGAAATGTGCCGTACCTTCGGTTGCCACAATTGCATAACCCAATTCTGCAAAGCCGCGCACAATACTCAAAGCTTCTTCCTTATCACGATTCGCCACAGTGACAAAAACCTTGCCCTCAAGCGGAATCTGGATACCTGAGGCGATGAATGCCTTGCGCAAGGCGTTGGGGTAGGTGCGGTCGATGCCCATGACTTCACCCGTGGATTTCATTTCGGGCCCCAGTTTGGTGCGCACGTTCGTGAGTTTGGCAAAGGAAAAAACCGGCGCTTTGACCGCCACCACGCCGCTCGAGGGGTAAAGTCCCGGAAAGTAACCCAAATCCTTAAGTTTTGCGCCGTACAAAAGCTGTGTCGCAAGTTTGACCATGGGAATGCCCGTCACTTTACTCAGAAACGGCACCGTCCGGCTGCCACGCGGGTTAGCTTCAATGACGAAAACGTCACCTCCCTGCAAGACAAACTGGATGTTGGTCAGCCCAATGTTGCCAACCGCCTTGGCGAGCCGCATGGAGTAGTCCACCATTTTGTCGATCTGTTCCAATGTCAGACCCTGGGTCGGATACACCGCCATACTGTCGCCCGAATGGATACCAGCGCGCTCAATGTGTTCCATGATGCCGGGAATCAGCACGTCGCTGCCGTCAAACAACAGGTCGACTTCGGCTTCTTTGCCGTCTATGTATTTGTCCACCAGCACCGGCGCGTCGGGAACGACGGAAAAGACATAATCAATCAGTTCGCGCATGTGGTCCAGAGAATAGACGATTTCCATGGCGCGACCGCCCAGGACAAAGGAAGGCCGCACCAGAACCGGGAAGCCAATTTCTTCGGCTACAATGAGTGCTTCGGCCGCAGTTTTGGCGGCATGGCCACGGGGAAAGGGAATGTTGAGTGCCATCAGTAGTTTTTCAAAACGACCTCGGTTGGAAGCCAGCTCAATACTATCCACTTGCCCGGCATGCGGAATCACGCCGGCCTTGGCCAGTTGTGAGGCGACGGTGAGCGATGTCTGTCCACCAAACTGGACAATGAATTTGGGCTTCTTGCCATCATCGAGTCCAACTGATTCGTTGTTGTAAACATTCACCACGTCTTCTAGCTCGAGCGGCTCGAAGTAGAGGCGATCAGACACATCAAAGTCGGTACTCACGGTTTCGGGATTGTTGTTGATCATGATTGACTCAATCCCCATCTCACGCAAGGCAAGCGACGCATGCACCGAACAGTAATCAAACTCAATCCCCTGCCCGATGCGGATCGGGCCAGAACCGATGACAATGGCCTTGTCCTGTTTGCCTGACGGCACAGCTTCGTTCTCGTCTTCCCAGGTGGAATAAAAATACGGTGTGACGGCCTCAAATTCACCGGCACAGGTATCCACCATCTTAAACGTAGGGGCACAATGCATTGTTCCCAGCAACTGCTTCAGTTGAGTGTCTGTCACGTCAGTCAAAGCAACAATCTCATGATCGGCAAAACCAAACTGCTTGGCTCGCTTTAATAATGCTTCAAGCTGTAAATTCTTTTCTTCATCTTTCAATGCCGCCAGTTTTGCCAGTTGCTCCTCCATGGTGACCAAATTGCGCAACTTGCGCAGAAACCACAAGTCAATCTGCGTGTCCGCATTGATCGTTTCTACCGTAATGCCGCGGCGCAACGCTGCGATAATCAGAGACAACCGCACATCCGTGGCTTTGGCCCAATATTTGTCGTGTTTGAGCCACTCGTCGAGGTTGGGCTTGGTATCCATCGAACGCAATGCTTTCTTAACGGCGCCCTCAAAAGTGCGGTCAATGGACATGACTTCACCCGTAGCTTTCATCTGGCTGCCCAGGCTACGGTCGCCTTCGGGGAATTTATCAAAGGGAAAACGCGGGATTTTGAGCACGCAATAATCGATGGCTGGTTCAAAAGCCGCCACGGTTTTTTTGGTAATGGCATTGGGAATTTCATCCAGCTGCATCCCAATCGCAATTTTGGCTGCAATGCGCGCAATCGGGTAACCAGTCGCTTTGGATGCGAGTGCCGACGAACGGCTGACGCGCGGGTTGACCTCGATCACATAGTACTGAAAGCTCAACGTATCCAGTGCAAACTGCACATTGCAGCCACCTTCTACCCCGAGCGCGCGGATAATATTAATCGATGCGGAGCGCATCATCTGGTATTCCCGATCCGTGAGCGTCTGGCAAGGCGCGACAACCACAGAATCACCCGTGTGAATACCCACCGGGTCAAAGTTTTCCATCGAACAAATCGTAATGCAGTTGTCACCACTATCGCGCATAACTTCAAACTCAATTTCCTTCATCCCGCCAATGTACTGTTCCACCAGGATTTGGTGGATCGGGCTGGATTCCAAGCCCCGGTGCACGATTTCGGCAAATTCAGCATCGCTGGTTGCAATCCCGCCACCGGTTCCACCCAGGGTATATGCCGGCCGAATAATCAGTGGTAACCCGATTTCCATTTTCAATACATTGGCTTCATCCAAATTGGTGGCAATCACAGAAGCCGGAATCGGTTCGCCAATTTCCTGCATCAAATTCTTGAATGCCTGCCGGTCTTCGGCCTTGTAGATTGTATCCATGGGTGTACCCAGAAGTTCGCAACCGTGTTTGGCCAAAATTCCCTCTTTGGCCAACTTCATACCCAGGTTCAAACCAGTCTGGCCGCCAAGCGTTGGCAGCACGCCCTGTGGTTTTTCGCGCTCCAGGATCTGGTCGATTACTTCCACAGTCATGGGTTCGATATATATCCGGTCGGCAATGTCCGAGTCCGTCATGATCGTGGCGGGATTGGAATTGATCAGCACTGTCTCAACGCCTTCCTCGCGCAGCGACAAACACGCCTGCGCCCCCGCATAGTCAAACTCCGCCGCCTGCCCGATCACAATCGGCCCCGACCCGATCACTAGTACTTTTTTGATTTCTTCTCGTTTTGGCACGCACATCTCCTTTTTTAAAGAGGGCGATTCATGAATCGCCCCGACAAACACACCCCCACCTAAATTAGGAGGGGGCAGGGGGCGGTACTCTTACCCCATCCTCGGCTTTTCAATCAGCTTCCTGAACTTCCCAAACAAATAATGGTTATCCTGCGGCCCCGGGCTTGCCTCGGGATGATACTGTACCGAAAACACCGGCAAGTTTTCGTGATCCATGCCTTCGACAGTCTGGTCGTTGAGATTAACTAAAGTAACCCTTAGTCCAGTCCCTACCAGTGAATCCTGATTCACAGCATAACCATGGTTTTGTGAAGTAATGTAAACACGCCCTGTCTTCAAATCTTTGACCGGATGGTTGCCGCCACGGTGCCCAAACTTCAACTTATAAGTGTCTCCTCCCGTGGCCAGTGCCAAGAGTTGATGCCCCAGGCATATGCCCATGGTCGGAAAGTAATGAATCAGTTCACCAATCACTTTGATGGCATCCGGAATGGATTTGGGGTCGCCCGGGCCATTGGAGAGGAAAATGCCATCCGGTTGAAGAGCCACAATGGTTTCAAAACTCGTGTCCTGTGGCACCACGGTAATGTCAAAGCCTTCGTTATAGAGCATACGAAGTATGTTCGTCTTGATACCAAAATCCATAGCCACCAAATGAAAAATCTTTCTATGGTTTTGTGCCTTATCTACGCTGTCATTGCAAGGAATACCATTCCGATGGGATGACGTGGCAATCGTGCTGCCTCTCTCCGCTCTCATTTCATGCTGCAAGCTTGCCGCAGTCGCAGACTCCTTCGCAATGACCGCTGGGTCATCACCTTTCCCCCGCGCTTTTGGCATAAAAAACCCCTTCAACTCACCATCTCCTCCCGCATCCCGTCTTGCCTTGTCCCGCGTCCAATGCTCAAAAGTTACCCATGGTTCGGTTGGCGCATCATAGTGATACACAGCTTTGCAGCTCACCTCACGGATCATTTCACGATCCGTAAAGGCGTCGATCCGGGCTTTGACATCCGCCACCACAATATCCGTCAGCTCCTGTCCCGAGACGATCGCGCCGTTCAAAACGCCAAAATTCCGGATATGCCGTGTTAATTTGCGTGTATCAATTCCCGCAATCCCAATCACGTTATTCCGCATCAGGAAATCTTCCAGATTATGCTTTCCGCGCCAGCTGTTTCCCTCATCTTCCAGCTCTTTGACAATGGCACCGCGACAAAACACCCCACGCGACTCCAAATCTTCGTAGTTGGTATCGTAATTGCCGATCAGCGGATAGGTGAACGTGATGATCTGCCCCGCATACGACGGATCAGTCAGAATTTCCTGATACCCGGTCATCGAGGTATTGAACACCACTTCACCGACCGAAATGCCGCGCTTCCCTATCGCCCGCCCTTCAAATCGTGTCCCGTCTTTGAGAACAAGAACCGCTTTTTCAGACTTCATGTTGGCTCCTTATGGCTGTCATCCCGAGGCTTTGTCGAGGGATCCTTACTACCAACAACACTGCTTGCCTGGTTGACAACACTTAACAACAATTCCCCCGGTCTTTTCATAAAAAAATAGCCCTTCTACCGTTTCGGGTAGAAAGGCTATGACTTTCATGAAGTTGCCTGGCAAGTTTGGTACAAATCGATGCTCCCTAAATTTGACCCTTGGGGAATATAGCGTATGGGGAGATCGACTGTCAAGCAAAATTAGTCAAAGTGTCAATTTTAATCTGTTTAATCAACGGCTAAATCTGTCCCAAAAAGTTTTGTTTAATCTATTTTTTGTATAGATCTTGCCATTATTTTTGCCAAAGACAAACATCATGTTATCCAGGTCTTGCAGACCTTCACACACTCTGACTATCGGGCCGTCACGGTTGAGCCAGACAGTAAAGATTTCAAAGTCCTTGGACGCACCGGTGGATTCTTTGACAAAATAAAAAGGCTTGGTTTCGCCATCTTTGAGATCCAAAATTGCAATGGATTCGTCCTCACGCACAGGCACCAACTGGTAGCTTGCCCCTAGATTTCCCACCGCATGACTGAATGCCATCTGCGTTTGAGCTTTTTTCTTTGATTTATGCCGGGTGACAGACACTCCATGTTCCGACAGCAAATCCTGCACCTTGATGCAGACCTGATTGGATGTATCACGAGTCAAATAATTGTGCCTTAGTTCTTCACGTTGGGTGGCGTCTAAATTATTGTCATTGTCGATTAATTGTATTTCTTGTTTTGTTAATAAAACGTCTTTTTGTGTTTTGAGATCCTCTCTATCTAAATCTCTCAAAGCAGCATCTGATGTAAAAAACAATTCTGGATTTGCAACTCTACTAGGATCAATATAGCCCTCACCCATACTATTTACTTTGTTATATACCACCTTCCCGTGCTCAAGCGTCAAGCTGACATTGGCCGCGCAGTTGCTTCCATCCTCTTTTTTGATGATAAAAAAATAGTGAAACACTTGATTCTCATTTGGTTTTTCCAGCATACAATACCGGGAGTTCAAACGGATTGCGCCATTACAAGAATCGCAGAGCACAGCTTCGACCGTCATTTGTTTACCCAATGATTGCTCATGTTGATAATCTTGATGATCCTGAAGATTTTTGAGAAATTCTTCACTCTGCATATCTAAGATAAACAAATTATTATGTGTATCTGCTTCAAATACACTTTTGCTGCCATTTTGTATAAACCAATTTGTTTCACCCTCACTGTGACTCGTTGAGGATACTCTTTGAGATAATGAATTAGCCCACACAGCTGCACCATCCATTTCTTTAATCCAATCTGCATCCCACCAATTTAATAGCTCTTTGTGGGTTTTACTTCTATCTTTTTTGTAGTCGATCGGTAACAATTTATCGTCAACTTGTTCAAATTGCGGTTCACTGGCAATCTCCCGCTCACGCATCAGTTGATAATCGAGGACATACAATTTCATATATCGTTCATCGATATACCACTTCAAAGCAAAAGGCATAGATGCATGGCCCTCCACTTTATTTTTGATAAACTCCTCGGCGTCTATCGCCAGCTGCGCCAACGAAACTTCGCCCTGTGCGTTATGCTGCTGGATACAGTGCAATTTGGCCGCCAACTGTTCCGGACTATCGGGTGGTTGAGAACGATCGACGCCTTTGTTGGGGTATTTGAGCAGTTTCGTCATAACATCAGTGATCCATTCAATGTTTTCAATTTTGTCCGAAGTCAGTAATTTCGCCAAATCGTGTTCCAGTTCGGCTGATGACCTTTGTTCCTGGACCGTGTCTGCCCCTGTCATGGTTTTCGGTTCTTTTTCTGGCGCTGCATCGACTTGCATTTCACCAACTTGCTTACTCTCGGTAATGGGTTGAACACTTGCTTCAGTCGACAACACTGCTGACGCTTCCAATAGATCCGGAACAACGTTTAGCTTTGGATCAGGTTTTGACCTAAGCTGAGCGGACATTGCATCCACCACCCTGGAGTTGTCGTAATTTGCTAACGATTCCTTCTGAACGGCACGCTGCTGTTGCAAAGGTGTTATCTCTGTCGAGTCAATCGCAGGCGAAGGTTTGGCTAGTCTTTGTTTCATTAATTTCAATCTGAGTGCATCCACCAGACCACCTGAACCTGTCGCAGCCATTTCTGGCGCGGATACAGGGATTTCTGGCTGTTGCAGGGTACGGACGCGGTCTTCATAAGCCTTGATGGATTTGTCCTGTATCGCGGCAGTGTACATCAGTCCGCAGATATCTTTGAGCTCATCCATGGATGCGTGATTTAAGTATTCACGATGAACATCCAACTCTTCCTTTTTACTCGCGCCATGGCCATGACCACGTAACTCCAGCGCCACTTCACGCAAAAATTGTTGCCTGTTTTTTCTCTTACTCAAATACGCTTGCATGGCCTTGGTATATTTCTTACCCTGTTTGGGATTATCGTGTTCTTTTTGCACTAGCTCAGTAAGCTGTTGCGCCACAAACCGATGCAAATCACGGTCTCCATTGTCAACTGTTTCGGTATATTGCTGCTTGTTATCAACTATCGTTTCGCCGCTCGAAATTTTGAATGGAAACAACACGAGCCAGGCACGGCGGACATTGGCAACGTCGCGCATTACCATGTAGGAAATCTCCGCACCACTATCTTGCCCTTCGAGTGGAATACTGACCGTGTTGGCATTCGCCATACCACGCAACACTTCCTGTTCGGCGAACTTCTGTTTATCAAGAACAAAAAAATTAATTTTGTTGTCGCCACCACTGCGATCGATCAATTGGGTCAGCATTGGAAATTGCATCAATTCAATCGTCGTGACTTTATCCAGGTGAGCATAATCACGTTCTGACATAAAGGCGGCCACATCAGCTGCTTGGCTTTTCTCTAATGCTCCCACGCGATAACAGATTCCCTTGGATGCCTCATAGTACGTTTCAATTTTGTAGGTCATGTTGCCGATTTTGAAGGCACCGAGAACTTTGGGGCCTGTTTTCATCAATTCCATCACCAATGCCGCCTGATCCTGGTCAAAGGCTTGGACCGCCTCACTTTTTGGGGATTCAGGCTCGGGTTGAGGTGCAGCCTCAGGCATGGCTTCGGGAGAGACTTCAGGTAGAGGCTGCAGTTCGTCTTCTTCATCCAGAAGTGGCTCCAGAGAGGGCTGCGAGGCTAGCTGAGGCTGATTTTGGGTTTGCATACTTGGTTTTTGTAATAAATTTATCTATTAATTATACCATCCCTGTTAAAATTCTGGACAACTCGCGACGAATTCGTTAAAACGCCCCTGTCTGGGGCCGACTTGCGATCACACATGCTTTTTCCAGGAGTCGCGACCATTTCTAACCATTTACCAACATCTTGTGTCACCTCAAACTTATCAACCCTATATCTAGTATTTTTACCACTTGACGACAGTGCCGGTTTTGGTTATCCTGACCAGGCCTTTTCAACTCGGACAAATACAATCTGACTAACTCATTAAGATAAAGTAAAAAAATGTCCCAAATCCTCGTCCAGAAACGCAGTGGCGCCACCGAGCCGTACCGCGCCGACATGATCAACAATGCCATCGAGCGGGCTG
Organism: Candidatus Wirthbacteria bacterium; assembly: GCA_903889905.1. GTDB lineage: Bacteria > Patescibacteriota > CG2-30-54-11 > CG2-30-54-11 > CG2-30-54-11 > CAISZI01. The sequence goes on along the minus strand of CAISZI010000040.1, from coordinate 6,188 downwards.
CTGCTGGCCTTAGTGATATTCCCAACAAAGTCATGCGCATCATCAGCGACTTTGAGCTCACCCTGTTTAGTGGCATCACCACACGCGACCTGGACAAATCTCTGATCATTGCGGCCAGCCAGAACATCAAAGACGATCCGGACTACGACCACATTGCCCGTAACCTCCTGCTGCTCACGATTTACAAGGAATGCATGGAAGGCTACGAAGCCGACGCAGATTTGACGCAGTGGCAACAGGATTATTTTCCCCGCTACATCAAACTGGCCGTTGAGATCGAAATGCTCGACAAAGCCATGGCGACAAAGTTTGATTTGACCAAACTGGCCGCAGCGCTCGTGCCGGAACGCGATCAACTTTTTAAGTACCTCGGCCTTTCTACATTGCATGACCGTTACCTGCTTCGTGACCGCAACCAGAAACTGACCGAAACCCCACAGGCTTTCTGGATGCGCGTGGCCATGGGACTTAGTCTGAATGAAAGCGATCCCACAGCCTCGGCCCTTCGCTTTTACCACCATATGTCCCAACTCGAGTATCTGCACGCCACTCCAACCCTGTTCAATTCCGGCACCACTCATCCACAACTCAGCTCCTGCTACATCCTCAACATGTACGACGACATCGACAACATTGGCAAAACCGTGAGCGACACCATGCAGCTGGCCAAATACGCGGGTGGCATTGGCGTGTCGGTCACCAACATCCGCGCCATCGGCTCCTACATCCGCAGCATTAACGGCAAATCGTCGGGTGTGATTCCTTTCCTGAAAGTGCTGGACGTGACCATCAAAGGCATTACCCAGGGTGGCAAACGCCGCGGCTCCATCTGCTTCTATATGGAAAACTGGCACTACGAATTTGACGAATTCATGGAACTGCGCGAAAACTCGGGCGATCCTTACCGCCGCACCTACGCTTCCAACATCGCCGCCTGGATCTCGGACGAATTCATGCGCCGCGTCGAGAATGACGAAATGTGGTATTTGTTTGACCCGGCCGAAGTCAGCGACCTGCCCGAACTGTTTGGCCAGTCATTCAGCAAGCGTTACAACGAATACGTACAAATGGCCACCACCGGCAAGCTCAAAATGTTCAAAAAAATCTCGGCGCGCGAGCAGCTCAAGGAAATCCTCATCCGTCTGCAAAGCACCTCGCACCCCTGGATCACCTTCAAAGACGCCATGAACGTCCGCGCCCTGACCCAAAATGTAGGCGTCATCCATTCCTCCAACCTCTGTACCGAAATCGCGCTACCCAATGACCGTGACAATATTGCTGTCTGTAACCTGGCCTCCATCAACCTCAGCCGTTTTGTGGACGGAGACAAGATCGATTTCACTCGCATGGAAAAAGCTGTTCGCTCAGCCGTGGCTGGCCTGGACAACGTGATTGATATCAACCTCTACCCCGTGCCCGAGACCAAAAACTCCAATGGCAAAAACCGTCCGGTCGGACTGGGCTTGATGGGCTTTACCGAAACCATTGAAAAACTGCGCATCCCCTACGACAGCCCCAAAGCCACGCGCCTGATGGACGAAGTCATGGAATTCATCAGCTACCTCGCAATCGACGAAAGTTGCAATCTGGCCCAGACCAAAGGCAGTTATGCCAATTTCAAGGGATCGGGTTGGTCCAAAGGTATGGTGCCGATCGATACGCTGGCTATCCTTGAAGAAGAGCGCGGACAGACTCTCAATGTCAACAAAAGCAGCAAACTGGACTGGGACAAACTTCGCGCCAAAGTCAAACAAGGCATTCGCAATGCTGATCTGCTGGCCATCGCCCCCAACGCCACGATTGGCCTGATTGCCGGGACAACACCTGGACTCGACCCTAACTTTTCCAATATTTTCAGCCGCAATACGCTCTCGGGCAAGTTCATTGAGGTCAACCAGAACCTGGTTGAAGATCTGAAAAAGGTCAACCTCTGGGACCAGCTCAAGGACAAAATTGTCGAGAACCGCGGCACCATCACCGACATTGCCGACATTCCCCACGAACTCAAATCTCTGTACAAAACCTCGTTTGAGATCAACGCCGACGCCTACACCGACATTGCTGCGGCAGCCCAGAAATGGGTTGACCAGGCCATTAGTCGTAACATCTACCTCGAGACACGCGAGCTCAGTAACATGATGGCTGTCTACCAAAACGCCTGGCGGAAGGGCCTCAAAAGCACCTACTACCTGCACATGAAACAACGCCACACTGCCGAACAGAGCACCAGCACCGTCAATAAACGCGAAAGTATGGGCCGTAAAGGGTTTGGTGGTTTCAAAATCGCATCAACAAGCCAAAGCGACGTTCACTCCTCTATCAATGCCTCGACAACCATCACCCAAGACTCGACCGCAACCACTTTCGTTAACCTCACCACCACCGATTCCAGCACTGTTGAAACCAAACCCGGCACCGCCTGCCCGGTTGATCCGCAGGAACGCTTGAATTGCGAAAGTTGCCAGTAACCTTATTTCCTCTCCCCAACCGGGGGAGAGACAGAGAGAGGGGTTTCCCCTTTTTCCCATCATAAATCTTAGCGACTTAATGCCGACTTCCCCTCTCCTTGCATCCTCCCCCCAGGGGGAGGAGAAGACCAAAACATTCTTACCCCCGCCGGAGGCGAAACCATGATCCTCACCAACAACCCAACCTTTATCGGTAACCTCAAACCCGTCAAATACCAGTGGGCTTACGACCTGTATGAACAGGCCATCCGCAACAGCTGGTTCCCACACGAAGTACAGCTAGGCGAAGACCTCGGCGACTGGGAACGCATGACCGATGACGAAAAGCACGCGGTCACCTTCCTCATGAGCTACTTCAACCCCTCTGAATTCCTGGTCAACAATGCACTGGCCTTTGGGGTTTACCCATACGTGGCGCCACCCGAGACCAAGATGTACCTGGCTCGTCAAATGTTCGAGGAAGCCAACCACTCTATGACGTTTGAATACGTGCTCGAGACGTTTAAAATCGACATGGACAAAGCCTACCATGGGCTGGAAAAGTATCCTTCGATGAAAGCCAAGGAACAATTTGTGCTGCAATTCATGGATCGCATGACCAGCAAGCACCTCGACGTTAACACGCTCGAAGGCAAACGCCAACTCGTGGGGAACCTCGTCGCTTACAATATCGTCATGGAAGGAATCTGGTTCTACAGCGGCTTTATGCTGGCCCTCAGTTTTCGCCAGCGTAATGTACTGCGCAACTTTGGTTCGCTGATTGACTGGATTTTGCGCGACGAAAGTTTGCACCTCAAGTTTGGTATCAATCTGCTCTTAACGATACTGGAAGAAAACCCCGATATCATGACCGAAGACTTTGCCAAAAGCATTCACCAAATGGTTGTGGATGCTGTCAAGCTGGAACGTGAATACAATAACGACGCACTGCCCAGTGGCATTCTTGGCCTCAATGCCGATTATGTGAACCAGTACGTCGAATACGTGGCCGACCGCCGGCTCGAGGAACTGGGCTTTGAACCCTATTTCAAAACCGCCAACCCCGCCAAATGGATGGCCACAGCCACCGATGTGCCGGAACTCGTCAATTTCTTCGAATCCACCAACACCAGCTACGAAGTGAACACGCAGGCGAGTTCATAATCTATTCATCTCCTCCCCCCGGGGGGGGAGGACGCAAGGAGAGGGGAAAAGGAAAAGATATAAATCTTTCCCTTTTCCCCTCTCTCTAACTCTCCCCCAAGGGGGAGAGAAAAAAACTAAGCTGTCATTGCGAAGGAGTCTGCGACCGCGGCAATCTAGTTGCGGCTGTTGTCGGAATAATGAAACTCAACTAGATTGCCACGTCCCTCCGGTCCTCGCAATGACTATAAAAAATCGCCCACTAGATCACCGCCACCAACTCGATTTCCACCAGCGCGCCCTTGGGCAACTTGGCGACCTCAAGCGTGGAGCGGGCTGGTTTGTGGCTGCCGAAAAAATCGCCGTAAAGCTGATTGACGGTGGCGTAATCATCCATGTTTTGCAAAAAAATCGTTGTTTTTACCACACGTGTCTTGTTGGTGCCAGCTGCTGTTAACACCGCTTCAAGATTGCTCAAAACCTGATTGATCTGAGCCTGAATTCCTGATCGTAACTCACTTGTTACCGGATCGATGCCAATCTGCCCAGCGGTGAACAAAAAACTACCCGAGACGATTCCTTGTGAATAAGGCCCGACAGCCTTTGGTGCTTTGTCCGTATGAATGATTTGCATTGTAACCCTCCAAGCATTATTTAATTTTTGCCCACAACAAATTAATCCCTTTTTCATAAGCCTTTAGCGACGCCACGATCACATCGGGCGAAGTGGCACGTGAAACGACTTTGTTGTTGCGCTTGCCATCCACCAACGTCATTTTGACTTCCACCGTGGCATCAATATCACCGGTCAGGATGTTTACCGTGTAATCAGTCAGTTTGGCCATAAGCTTCCCATCAAGGCCGTCACGCAGCGCAGAAATGGCAGCATCAACCGGTCCCACGCCGCTATGCATAAGTTGCTTATCTTCACCGCCAATAGTGACTTTGATTTTGGCTGTTGCCTGATGGTGCAATGATGTATTAATCTCAAAATCCACAATAGTCAGCAGCGGATCCACCACGGCCTGTTTATCCAAAACTTCTTCTACAATCATCACCAGGTCAGACTTGCTCACCGTTTTGCCTTTGTCCATGAAGCTGTGCACTTCGGCCAGAATTTCAGTCACTGCATGCTCATTCACCTCGATACCAAGTTCTTTGGTAATCACTTTATGTAATTGTTCCTGATCCGGCAGTGTCTTGAACACTACTTTTTGCTTGGCTTTGGGCGTGAGCTGTTCATGAATGGCGTACAGTTTGTTTTCGATAAAGCTCTCCAGCTCGCCAAAGTCAGGTTCAATGCTCGGAGGCTCGGGCAAAGCGTCAAGTGGCGTTTTGGGATCCTTTAACCCGTTACCGGTTACGATCACGACAATGGTATCGTCAGCCTTGAGCTTGCCTTCGCTGACAAGCTGTTCAACGGCCGCGACACCCAATGCACCGGAGGGTTCGCCAAAGACACCGCCCAGGCGCATCATATTTAGCTGTGCAGCAATGGTTTGATCATCCGTCACTTCCATGGCAAAACCCTCGCTGGCAAAGATGTCATCCAGGACTTTGTGGCCATCCAGCGGCGTGCCAGCCGCAATCGCGCTCGCCAAAGTATTGGGTTTGGCTACAGATTTGAATTGATTGGTGCCACGCTTATATGCATCCACGATTGGATTACATCCCGGTGTCTGCACTCCCACAAGGCGAGGCATTTTATCGCTAAAACCTAAATCGAGGTATTCCCGCAGGCCCTTGCCGATGCCATGCAAATTGGTACCGCAACCCACCGGGCACACCACATAATCAGGACTTTTCCAAAACAGCTGTTCGACAATTTCATACCCCTGCGATTTCTGCCCCTCGGCCCGAAAAGCATAGTCTCCTGCCAGGTAGTAACCAAAACGTTTGGCCATTTCCTGAGCAAGACGTGCGCAGTCGCTATACGTACCGCGAATCTGGATCACACGTGCACCGGAAATCAGCGTCTGGGCCAGTTTGCCTACCGGCGTTCCCTGGGGAACCAACACATAACACGGCAACCCGACAATTTGCGCATAAGCGGCGCAACTTGCAGCCATGTTCCCAGTGGAGGCCAGACAAATCGCCGTGGCGCCAAGTTCGCGGGCTTTGGCGATTTCCACGAGTGTGCCACGGTCTTTGAAAACGCCGGTTGGATTGAGCCCTTCGTTTTTGATAAACAGCTGCTTCAGGCCCAGACTTTCGCCCAACTTCTTGGCGTGAATAAGCGGTGTGCCACCTTCCTGGAGCGAATAGACGTTTTTGTAATTGTCGATCGGGTAAAACGGCAGATACTTCATCGCCGACACCGGCGCCGTTTTGAGTGCCTGCACATTGAGCCTGTCGGTGATGGCTTCGTAGTCGTAATAAACCTCAAGCTGCCCGCCGCACTTAAAGCATGTGGTTACCGATTGCTGTTCGTCGTGCTCGGTGCCACAGTCGTAACATTTCAGGGTGTAGCGTTGCATGGCGTTCCTGTTTAAATTTCTATGGTTGCATTATACACAAAACAAAAAAAGAGGCGCAATTTGCTGCCTCATTGGTACGAAAAAACCAAACTAAGACCTGGGGGCGAGTCAAGCAACCGCA
>CAISZI010000039.1 GCA_903889905.1 Candidatus Wirthbacteria bacterium | reverse complement strand
TCAAGCCGGTGCCATCAATGGCAACGACAAAATCACCCATCACTCGGAAATCATCCAGGGCTTTCATTCGCAATAGCCTCTCCATGCAGAGGTTGCGCAAACGGGCAAAAGGATCACAGCCCACGTGACCGATAAAATGGTCGAGTGTTTTGGACACTGGCAAGGACTTCTGTTGCGTGCCCGCCAAGTGATTGAGGTTGTCCAAAATGGCGCATTCGATATCACGCAAATCCTGATCGGCCCCGCGGCGGCTGCTTAGCCTCAGTCCGAAAAGAAGAATTCCATACCAACTCAGAAACCGCTGATGGTAATCGATGAGCGGCTTCCAGCGAGTGTCCGGCAACTCGTCGAGCCACTCGGAGAATTTCGGAAAGAAATGACGAACGGTTTTGATGAATGTCTGACCAAGACTTACGACTTTGGCTGCCGCCGCCGTCTTTCGGTGACATGGGTTTTGATCAAAGCCAGGGTCAATTGAGTCATTTCCTGAGCCAGTTTTTTGAGCCGACGATGTTCTTGAGTCCATTCTTTGACTTGGTCCACCAGATCCGTCGGCACATAGACGGTGTGAGTTTTTGACTTGTGCTTCCAGGTCAGATAGTGGCCTGGGTGCTTTTCCCCCTGCTGGCAATGACAGTTGGGATTGCCGCATCGGCGACGAATGGTAACCAAGCTGGCCGCCAATATGGGGCCATTGGCTTGAAACTGTTTTTGCCGCGCGGTGAGAAACCGCCGGATCAACGTAGGATGTTTAGGCACTTTCATAGCAACAACAGTCGTTTTTACGACTTCGGATATATGATAAGTATAATGTATTATCAGTTACAAGCCTAAAATATGGCTTTGCGACAACTTTTTTAAGAAGCATTCCTGCGGCGTTAACCCAGGGCTCTAACCCAGCCTCTCCCCGGCGCAGTGGTTGCCCATCGAATAATAATGATTAAAAATGGCCGCTCCCCTGTAAAAATAGGCCTTTAAACTACTTTGAAGATACTGACTCTATCTCAACCGAAAGTCGTTCCGGCAACGCATTATAGCCGACAACACCCGTCGACAAGGTGCGAAATCTTAGAATTTCCCGCCGCTGGGCGCCGCTCAGCGCTGAGAAATACCCAGTCAGGAAGGCAAAAGGGACGAAGATCGATAGGTGAAGCTGGCCAGAAGGGAGAAAAAAGGCGAGCAGAAGGCATCGCCTCAATCATTTAGGAAAGAGGCGTGAAGCGACAGCGGCTTGAACGGGAACCGATCTTCAGCCAAAGAATTAAGAGCTGTCCAAGCCCATGTGGCATTTTTTGGCCAAATCCACATCAAAATCAATGGGTTCGAAATAATAATATCGCAGAGCCTCCAATAAGCGTTGGGGGATTTTTTTGAGAGCACCCCACAAATCCAGGACAGATTTGTGGCCATAACGTTTAGCCAAGGCCCGATGCTGGCTGTTGTGGTGCAACAGTTGCATCAGCAGATGACCGATCTGCAATAAGTAGTAGTAGGCCTTGGCATGATCCCAGTTTTGGCTGAAGACATGTTCCAGGTTCAAGCCGCTGTTTTTTTGAACATTAAAGCCTTCGTTTTCTATTTTTACGCGCAAGCGTCCCACACCGTTGGCAATAGGGACAACTGTTTGCCGGTTGACCGCCAAATTGGTCAGCCAGGCAAAAGTGGTTTGTTGACCCTCTGGTGATGTTTCCTGACACAGGATGGCACCCAGAGTCCAAGTTCGTTTATCACTATCAATATATTCAATCTGTTCGACCCAGCGATAGAGTTGATGAGAGCGATTGGGGAGGAGCAGCTTTTGTTGGGATTGAGGACTTATATCCAGCAGGCTTTGAAATTCCCGCCACAGTTCAGGCATGCGGCCTTCCTTGAAGACGACCACAAAATGCCAGTGATTTTTAAGGCAAAGAGCAAAAAAACGTCCACACGCATAGAGATTGTCCCCGTTCAGACAGATGCGCAATTGAGGGAAGGCGGATTTGAGAATCAAGGCCAAGCGGTCAAAAGCCTTGAGCTCGCAATCCTGTTTGATGAGTGAATAATTCTCCGCGCTCAGTCCGGGGGGATTTTCAATGAATTCGCTGGCCATGGACAAAGCCAACCCAGTGGAACTGAGCAGCTTTGCCTCCAGGACCGGGTGCAAATAAGTAATGGTGCCGTCGTGTTTTTGGGTCAGGCAGTGGGGACAGTGGCGATGGCTAAAACTCATCAAGCCGGTGCCATCAATGGCAACGACAAAATCACCCATCACTCGGAAATCATCCAGGGCTTTCATTCGCAATAGCCTCTCCATGCAGAGGTTGCGCAAACGGGCAAAAGGATCACAGCCCACGTGACCGATAAAATGGT
>CAISZI010000038.1 GCA_903889905.1 Candidatus Wirthbacteria bacterium | reverse complement strand
AGATCGACTGGTACGTTGGCAATTCCTGCTTCAGTGCCATTGCGGATGCCATCGCGGGCAAAGCCCTGACCATCCCCGTTGTCATTAAAGACGGTGCCGTTCACGGCGCCAAAGTTGTTGCTGGGCAGCCAGTCACCAAAGTAGAACGCATTGGAGTATTCGCCCGCACGCATATTGATGTGGAAGACGTTGTTGGTCGGATAGGTAGAAACATAGCCACTCGGGTCAGTTTCTTGCATCAGGTAGTTGCCTGGTGCCACATTGGTAAAGAAAAATTGACCACTCGTCGTGCGTGTGGCAGGCACGGGGCTGGGCGGGCAGGCGCTGTTTTGGGGCATAGAACCGTAACCAACGCAGAACCACTGCGCGCCGGTCGGAGATCCATCAGCCCAGAGCAGTTTGATGATCGAGCCATCCAGGGCCGGTTCGCTGTTGTCCATGACGCCGTTGCCATTCTGGTCGTTCCAGACCTGGCCAAAAATGGTAGACGGTGAAACAATATCACCAAAATTGATTGCACTGATTTGATTGGTCGCCGGGGAAGTGACAATCGTCTTTTTGTCGTTAAGAATGGGGTTGGAGGGATTAACATAATAGGACTGTGCAAAATCAAGTCCGTTGTCACGGTCGGTGTAATCGGTAACCGCGCCCAAGGTGTCGCTGTCTCCGGTTGAGGTCCAGCCATAAAGATTGGATTCCGCCACGCCATAAGTTCCGGTGGGGATGCGGTTGAACTGGTAGTCGCCATTATTGTTGGAAGAGGTGGTAGAGGTATGAACCAGGAAAACAGGTGTTCCCAAATCATGAGTTGCAGCAAGGGTTAGCATGTTGCCATAGTTTGGGATTGGATTAGAAGCAGCAATTGTGCCAACGCCATCAAAGTAGGTTTGATTGCCGGATTTGACATTGTTGATAAAATTCCAGGTGTTGCCATCCTGACGATAGATGTTGTAACCGGTGGCGCCAGGCACTTCATACCACTGCAGATGGGTGGTATCCGTGCTGATTTGGGCAAAAGGACTTTGGATACTGCTGCCAAAGAGAGGAGCAACGCGAAACAGTGTGCCATTGTTGTTGGGCACAGGATAAAGCGTAGTCGCGCCGCTGCCAAAGCCACGTTGCAGTTGGAGCAGCGTGTTGGTTGTCCGGTCGATTGCACCGTAGGCAATAAATTCATCACCGATTTTGACAATGCCCGCATCAGGGAAACCATCCGTGGTCGTCAGTTGCATGCTGGTGGAATTGCTTGTGAACGGAGACGTCTTCAGATTGCCAACCGGTTTCTGCACATACAATACTTCCGAGCTTCCACCAATGTGATTCTGGGGATGATTGCCACTTCCGGCAATGAACGTCACACCTTTGAGCGCTGTCGTGCCCAGCGCGGTATTGACGACCGAGGTGTACTGAAACAGGTCACTATCGATCATGACGTAGCCGGAAGCCGGGAAATAGGTATAGGGTGCGTTGGCTTTGGTGACCAGGTAAATTGTGGAGAGTGGCGCATAGTTATACTGAACCTGTGTGTCACTGAACGAAATTTCATCAATGATACCGTCAAAACCATGGGAATTGGAGGAATCATTGCCAATCAGCCAGTCACTGGGATTGCTGGGGTCGGCATAGAAGGGCGCGTTGTTGTAAACTGGAGCGCTCGCACTGGTTTGATTTGCATCGTCAATGTTTATGGTGATTTGTGTCGGACTCCAGCTGGCCACAACGTGATACCATTCGCGTTGACCAAGGAGCTGTCTAGCCGACCAGACTGTCTGATAACTGTTTGTGCAGGCGGTTGCGGAAGTGTTCGTTGACGTATTGGCAACATGGAAACATAAAGCTCCAGGGGTTTGGCTATTTCCCCTTGGATTGAGGTAAATATCAAAGACATCGCCCTTGCTGATTAAATCCTGTTTACGGGTGCTGCTGCTGTCAAAATTGGCGTGAAGATTAAAATACAGGCTGATGTTGCCCTGAGGAACTTGCAGTTTGCTTGCAAATGGAATGGTGACAACATCGTTGTTAATCGCATCATAAATGCGGAAGAGGCCTTCGCCTGGCGGCATGGGGGATCCCCAACCGGTTGGAGAACCAGGATTGGGAGTAAGAAGTTGGTTATTTCCGACTCCGTCGCCTTTTACCCAGCTTGCGGTATCGGACCATGGTTGTCCCGCACCCACGGGTGGGCTTTGGGTGCAGCTGCCATCAGTATAGGCACTGATCACCACAAAGTAAGTCTGACCGTTCTGTACGCTATAACTCTGGGCATCCCTGACGGCAAAGGGGAATGTCATCCAGCTGGTGCTGTCCTTGTTGTTTGACGTAGCAACGCAGCCGGAGATACCTTTGCTTTGGTTGGGTAATGCGTTAATGCTGTCATAAATTTCAGCTTGCAGATATTTGGGAGAATTGCTGTCGTAGTTTTGATCAGTGAGGTTGTCCCTTGACATATAAATGTTGGCAGCAATAGATCCAATCGTATAGCTACTGGCCGCAGTGAAGGATTCCGCCAATTTGGGTTGAAAGCGATCAAAGGGTGTGCTCGTGTTGGAACTGACTTCATACGCGTCTTGTTTGTTGCCACCAAATTCCAGGGCATAACCCGAAATGCTTGAATCGCTCAAGCTGGGTTGTGAATTGTCTGTAAGCGGAACGGTTCCTAGTGTTCCTGGATCTTGCGGGAGTACCGAGCTGTCATCTTTGGCTGTGGGAGATGCCGCATTATTGTCATCAAGTTTCCATAGTCCAACCAGATTGACGGCATCACCTAGAAGTGGTGAATACGTGGCATGGGGGAAGATAGCGGCATTTAAATTGGCAAAGATAGATTGGTTTGGCACAGCACGTAAGTCGTACAAAGTGGTGGTGACGCCGCCGACTCCGTTTTCGCCATTATCTTTGACCCCGGCTGTACCGGCCGTGCTATTGTCCTGGAACACATTGCCACCGACCGTCGTCGGCACCCAGTTGCCAAACGTGACCGGCTGATAATGTCCGCCATCGATCAGGGTAACCGGTGCGCAGATGGGGGTGGAATTCTGATAATTAGCCTTGTCGAGCAGGCTGGAATGAGCCAAATCTTCACAGACCGAGTAATTACCCGCAGGTACTCTACGAAATTCAAAATAACCGGTGCCGGAGGCATCCGTGGCATAGGGATTACCATTAACTTTAGTCTCGCCTGGAATGCCGCCCGCATTGCAATCGGAGTTGGGGTAGCCCCATTCAATCACATAGATACCCGTGCATGGTGTGTCATTGCCATCCAGTGTGGTGTTGCAGTTTGGTACAGAAACGGCATGAGCACTGTTAGTAACATAAGCGTTGTGGGTGCTGGCATCAATCACAACACCCGCAGCTGTGACCCCAGCGCCTAATTGAATTGGTTCCGTGTCCAAAGTCCCGGAAGCGCCACGCAAGACGTAAACTGTGCCGCCGAGGTTGCTTTGGCCCGTGACGACGACGCGGTTCCAGCTTTCGTCCACGGCAATATTGTTGAGGCTGGTCGCGCCATTAATGGCGACAAATAGGGGCGCGATCTGGCTGCTGTAGAGTCCGGTTTGATTGAATCGATAGTTAATGATCCAGATGCCATGCAGCGTATTGTCGATGGCGTAGAGGGTGTGTGTGCGCGAATTGACAGCCAGTTGGGTCAAATTGGCACCGTTGGGGTGAGCCGCATTGAAGGTTGGAATCACTTGTGACGGTTTACCCTTATCGTAGGGGAAACCACGAGCGGCGATGATGTCATCGACTGTGGCATAACCAATGCCGGTGTCGCCGGCAATATTCCCCAGCGAGCTGTCGGTGCCAAAGGTAAAGAATATATAGTTACTGATTGGGTCCATGACAATCGAGTGAACTGGGGCGTTGCCGTTAACGCTACCTGAGTAGACGTTGGGGTAGCTCGTGAGACTCGTATTGTCGATGGCTGCATCGCTGAAGCTAAAGATTTTGCCATCCTGAGAGGCAACAAAAATTCTATGTCTAAAGTTGTCAGCCAGGATGCTGGTCGGATTGGTGATGCCGATGTTGACGGACAGCTTGAGCGCGTCATTGCTGACAACGTAAACGTTATTATTCTTAAATGTCGTCGTAAACAGCCGGCGCGTCCCGTCGGCAAGTGTTCCCGTGGTGAGCGCGTTGGGTGTGAGGGCATAGGGTTTGTCGACGGTGAGAGTGAGGCCGGCATTGACCGTGGCGATAGACTTACTGTCCAGCTGGGTCACACTGCCAATTATATTGTCGCTGCCGGTGGCGCTATTACTGGCATAAATATAACCCGATTGCTGGTCCTCGGTAATGTTGAGCGGACCAGCACCGGCATCGAGCACTGCACCCACCTGTGGGTTGATGCGGGCAGGATTGCCATCGGTTCCGATAAGCTGCACCTTGATGGCGCCGAGGCCATTTTCGCCGCTTTCACGGACGGCGTTATTGGCATTGCCACCCAGGTTGCCGTTGTCGTTCCAGGTATAGCCACTGATTGCATTCTGGAGATCCTTTTGGCCAGACTGATTGATGCCGCAGGCAAGGGTGTCGTCCGTTGAGCCAAGTTTGTCATAGAAATTGTTATCGCTGCTGGAAGTTGTGGAACTGGCGTGACTGGCGGCATTGAGGAAAATAGTATCCAGGTCATTGGTTCCGCCGGCCGTACCATCTTTGTCCCAGGTCGATCCCCAGTTGGGCAAGTTGCCTTCGTGGAGGTGGTATTCGTTGTTGCCGCCGGACAGGGATGAGACGATGAAGTTATACGCGCCCTGGGTTGCCGTGCCACTGTTGTCGATGGTGAGCGGTCCACTTGTGGCTGTTTTGACGGTGACATAGACATCACAGGTGTCGCAGCTGAAATTATCCAGACCACTGACATTTTCAAAGGTGTTGGTGATCGGATCGATACTGCCGTAGGTAAAGGCAATCTGGTTGACATAAGCAGTCCCGGAATTGGGGAAGCCTTTGACATTAGTCACCGCAAAGCTGGTGGTTGGCACCGTGAATATCGTATTGTCAAAATGAGCTGCCGTGGTATGGACAGATAAAGTCAAACTAGTGCCGTTGATACCATTGCCTGTATCATCGTCAATGACCTGTCCACTGAGATTGATGGCTTCCCAGTCACCGAAGTTCTGCTGGGTAATGGCGTTTTGGTAGGTCACGGTGAAGACGTTATTGGGAGCCGTTTGAGTGGCGGGATTGGGCAGGATGTCAGGGGTTGTACTGGAGAAAGCCGAGAGTGAGCCGTTGCCAGGCGGATTGAGTTCCTGAAGATAATATTGGCCAGGTTTGAGTTTGAAGGCATAGGTTCCATTCGCATCCGATCTGGTCAAATAGTACGACGCCTGGTTGGCATCAAAAGCGCTATCGCTAAAATATGTGGCAGGGGCATTCGCAACATGTGTTCTGCGAACCGTAAAGTTTACATCGCCACGCGTGTAAGTTGATTCGGGCAGAATCATTGTTGTCTGGGGATTGGGGCAACGATTATTAAAATGAAGCAATTCATTGTCAATCAGCAGGTAGCCGCCAACACAAGGGATACCAGGATTTGCCAATGATATGCCGCCGTCTAAATAGTCATTGGTGTTGTCTAACCAGGTAATGGCAGTCGTCACGGAGACATTGGTTTGCACCATAATTTTGGTCGGACTGGTGCTGACGTCTTCTAATTTGTGAGTATCAACCAGAGGAATTGCAGCCAGGACAGCATTGGCAAGTGCTGATTCGTTTTTGTCCCGTGTCCCATTTCCGTTTGTGTCATTCCAGACAAAACCAGAGATGCTGGCGCCAAGCGGTGTGAGTTTGAAATCAACATTGGCCAGCGACGGTGCGGCACTGCTTATGCTGACCGGATTCTGGGGATTGGCTTGCAGTGGATTTGTGACTGCTAACTGCCAGCCGGCAACGATGGAGGTTTCGACAGCGTAACGGCCGACCGCTAAATTATTGAAGGAATAAAGCCCATTGGCATCGGTTGTGGTGGTGCGAAGATTGATGTTTATGCCATCAGTGTTGCCATGAGCCATGCGTGTCAGATTGTTGCCGGCCAAATGGACATACCAGCCACTGGGTGCTAGTGAAGAATAATAAACGCGGTCATACGAAAAAGTCTCGGGCGTGCCATTGGCGTCTTTTTCGATGTTGCCATAGGTGTCGCTGAAGCTGATGATGCCGGTTGCAGGCAGTTTGTATTCACTAAAGCTGTTAATGTCGCCATCCAGCGCAATGGGTAAATCCGATTGTCCAGCGAGAAGTGTCTGGTTGACCTTACCGGTCACTTTGAGCGTGACCGGAATGCCATCCACTCCCTGCTTGTCCACGGTATTGGTAATCGTACCGCCGATACTGCCAGCAACCCAGTACCCAAAATCGTAATACGCGGTGCTGTTGTCGGGGATGAGACTGACGGGTTGGACGGCGACTTTTTGGTAAACGCTGCCAGGTACACTCGAAAAACTCGTTGCTGATGGATAGGTCAGATTGTAGGTCGGGGCCAGGTTCTGCAGCGGTGCACCATAAGTATTGGCAACTTGGGGGTGGAGCGGATTGGTGGGATTGGCCCAGACCATGTAATTGCCACTCGGCAAATTCTGAAAATTATAAACCCCCTGGGCATTGGTCGTGGTGGCCAGCACCCATTTATCATTTTTGGCATCCATTGCTCCGGCACTTTGACCAGGCATGGTGTGTCCGCCCTCGATGGTCGGGCTGTTGTTGCCCGCATCGACTGGCACCCAATTGATGGAACCTCCGGCTATCGTGCCAGCATATTTTTCGAAGTATGCTTCATTGGGGCTTTCTGTTTCTTTGCTGACGCCATAGACATCACCCTGCACATCGCCGGCCAGTGCTAACTTGGAAACATCAAATGTGGTGGGGTTGATATTGGCGTCAAAATTGGTGAGATAGACGGTGGTATTGGCCAGTGGTGTTTCACCCTGGTCTGGTTCCCACACGCCGTCGCCGTTTTTGTCTTCAAACAGATGTCCCTGTACGGAGCCAGGGTCGACGCTGACGTAGGTGTAGGTATGGAAAAAGCCAGTGGACAGGTTCCAGATGCGGATGTAGTTGACGATTGGAGTTGACCAGATCGCCTTGTCGCTGGCGTTGTTGTCACTGCCGCTTCTAAAGCGGACGGGGTGGCCAATCGAGAGGCCTTGGGCACGGGCATTTGTTTGCTCCGCCGTTTGCACAGGAGTACCCGTCATGAACGGCGCCGTCTGCGACGCAGGGACTGGTGTGTCAGTCATATAAATCGACTGCGACCAGGTCCCTTTGGTGGCATTAAAGATCCAGCGGGTGATCAGAAAGGGCTGATTGGCGCCCTTGTTATTCCAGTTTATGCCGGTGCCGCTAACATTAAAAAAGTTGACATCCCGTTTGAACATTGGCGTAACGACAATTTCGGCATAAGAAACACCAGCAATAGTGGAGGGAGAGAAGCGATCTGTCGGGACGTTGTCAGGGCAAGTGTAAAATGATCCATTGTAGCAGATGTGCTGGCCACCCGACGGCAAAGTTGAAATTCCCAGTGCAGCGCCACCATAACCGGATTTGTCGTTGTAGACAAAGTTGGTGCGTGCTTCAATGGCAAAGCTCCCGGATTTGGGATAGGGGTTGTATCCATCCGCCGCCTTGCTGTAGTACAAAATACCTTGTTCCGCCTGAGGGGAAGCGTTTAAGGGAGAACTGACGGGTGCGGGTACAATGCGCAAGTTGCTGCCATCGCAGAAGATGTCCGAGACATTACCCAGGGCTGCATCCGTGCTGAAAGTCCAATCGGGCGGTTTGCAGTCTTTGGTGCCAGGCGTACCAGTAAAAACGTAGTTTTTGTAGAGATAATAATCGGCGGCTGACACAGAACCATCAAAATTATCATCGCCCAGCGTCGTGTAGGCATCTTTGATCTGAACCTGATTCATTAGTTCGAGTTGTCCGGCATTGGCTTCGCAATTCGGGCCGTTTTGACCATTGTTCTGTTCGGCACAGGTGAGACTGTTGGTCGGAGGAATATTGACCGCAATACCAACTTTGAAGTGGGCAAAGGCCATGTAGGGCAATGCCACGTTGTTGTTTAATCCACCTAGGTCTCCAATGGACCACTGGATCATGGCCACGTCGCGATTGGTGTCCTGCTCACCGACGGAAGCACCAGAGAGCGGATTGCTCGGTGTGTTGGCATCCCGCGGGCTGATCGAATTGCCGGCAGCATCATAAAAATTCGGGCAACCCGGCACGCTGATGTCGCCATTCCAGTAAGCCGCATTGCTGGCGGTGCAGACAGGAGTGTTGCCGGCGTAGGTCAGGGCTGGATTGGTGCAGGCACCGGTATCAGTATTGTAAACCGACCATATTTTTGTATTGGGATCCTGTACATTATTCTGCGCACCGTAGCAAATCGGAATGGCTGTGTTGATTTTATAAAAAGCATAACGCGTTTGGGCAGTGGCAACGACCGAGCTATCGGCCGAGATGATGGTGTTGTTATTGCCGGCAAAGACGAAGTAACTGCTACCCACAGTGGAAACGGCATTCAAGCTCACATTGGTGACATTCATATTGGCATCCCAGGTGGTGCCATCCTTGGTCTCCAGTACAGCGGGGAAGGACGACACCAGATCGCCGACAATCCAGGCGTGTTGCGCGCTGATTGCGGACACGGCATTCAGTTTGCCTTCATAGGCTGCCACAGTTTGTTTGGTCCAGTTATTACCGCCGTCCACGGTGTTCAAGATAGTGCCTTTGTCACCTACAGCCCAGGCCACGGTTGGGTTGGAACTGGCAGTAGCAGCTGGCGCAAAGGAAACGCCGTAAAGGTTGTCACCGCCAGGTGCTCCAATACTGCCCTGCGTTACAGGATACCAGCCCAATGGATGAGTGAGATCCGGATTGCCATTGCAATCCGTGACACCGCTGTTTTGGATTCCATAGCAAAGCATGTTCCATGTACCGGCAACCACATTACCCACAGCCACACCTTTGAAACGGGAATTGGCTGGAGTGGCAGCGTCTTTGTAATAATATGAGGAAATCGAGTTCAGCGAGGGGCTCGCATTGTCAGAAAATTCCGTTGTCCAGACAGTGTTACTGGTCAAATCAGAACTGTAGACCTTGCCAAAGTTTGTGACAGTGTCTTCACCGGCAACTTTGGCGATCACATGGGCTGGATTTTGACCGTCATTGGCCAGTGAAACGGATTTGGCATCGAAGCTGGCGATGGTTCTGGCATAGTTTGCCCAGGTCAAACCACTGTCTCTCGATATCAATACGGTGGCGAATCCAGCGCCACCATAGTTGTCACCGACCGTGAGGCAGATGGTGCCGACGCAATCGATGGCACGTAAGTTTTTGGTAGTGTTGCTGGGGATGGCGGTCCAGACTGTGTTGTTGTTCAGGTCTTTGGTCGAGCGGAAGATCATGCCAGCATCACCCACGACCAGTCCAACGCTGGCGCTTAAGTATTTGGTGCCATAAAAATTGGTGACCGTAAAGTTTTGTTCCGGCACAAAGAAATCGCTGATCCCGCTGCCATATACGTAAATGCCTTTGCTGCTGCCGCTGACATTCCCTTGGCCAACACCTTCGATAGTATCGGCTGCCACGGCATTGATCGACGTCAGATTATTGATGTTGGTGGAAGCATCGATGGTTTTGCTGCCCCAGGCAACCCCGGCGTTGGTGGTATTATAAATGCCAGTCGCATTGGTGCGGGAAGTAAATCCGGTCGTATCGTCCATAAATGAAATGGCCGAAATGGCTGGCACTGTTCCCGACGCATAGGTTTCTGTGGTCCAGGTAGCGCCGCTGTCCGCTGAATACAGGACGTTTTTCCCACCGCTGGCGATCCAGGCGCTGTTATTACTCACTGAGACATCAGACAAGGTATTCGCACCAGCATCAGCGATTGTTTTGGCAGTCCAGAGGATGCCGTTTTGGGTGGTAAATACTTTGCCATTCTGACCAACCGCAACACCAAAGTTGGAACTGTGCGAAAATGCAATTTTGAGTAAATTTGCGCTGCTGCGGTCACTGAGTGAAGTCCAGCTCAGATCACCGCCGGTCTGATCAATGGTAGCTCCTTCACCAATCACGTAACCCCCGATATCGCTGGTTTTGACAATGCTGTGCAAATTCCCGCCGCTGCTGACGGGCCGGAAAGTCCAGGCTCCACCACTGTCGCGACGGTAGGCCATGCCAGCGTTGGTGACAATCCAGACCACCGAGCCATCGGTCCAGAGATCGTTGACGTCATGCGGGGTACTGTTGACCAAAGTTGAAGTGTCTATACTGACGTTATTCCACACGGTTGCTGGACTGTTGATTTGGCCTACAGTCCAAGCTAGGTTTTGTCCCTTGATCACTCGGTCGAAATTGCCGTCCGCCTTACCGCCGACAAAAATGGTATCTGCAACCAATGACATGGAAGTCCAGGCAGATGTTGGTGATATTTGTGAAGCTAAACAGTGCGCTGCATCAATTATGTTAGAGCAGGTTCGTTCTTCAACCCATGAACCAACCGCATCAGTTTTGGTCCTCATAATGGCAGAGGAACTGTAGTCGAGGTGGTTTTCATCATGGTCACCAGCGAGATATATATCATTACCATTGATTAAAATGGCGTTGATATTATGCATCTGATGACCGTTTAAGGTATTCCACTGTTTTGAACTAGCGTCACTATATACAAAATGGCCGAAGGTCGTTGCGTCAGTCGTGCCAATGTAAACTTGATTGTTAATCGCTGCGATGGCAATGGACTCGTAGTTCCAGCTGGTGTCGGGGGTCCAGTTGTCCCATTGTGCAGTCGCATGATCACGTCGCAGCACATAATGCGTGTTTGGATTGGTCATGTCAGTTGCGAGAGACCACAGATTCCCGTTACCGTCTAGCACTAGTTTGTTGATGTCAAACTGTACGTTGGCGAGAGCCGCGGAATGAATTTGTTCCACGCTCCAATTGGTTCCATCAAAGTGGAACAAATGATTTCTGTCGTCACCCAGCCACATATTGGTGGGGGTGCCGGCGGCTGCCTGGAAATTTTGTTCTGACCAAGTGTTGCCATAATCAACTGACATGTACATTTTGCCATTGTCACCCACGATCCAGAGGGCTTTGGTGTTATAGGCAATGCTGTTCAGGCCAGTTGCATCCCCGGGCAGATTGGCTGAAAGTAATGTCCAGGTCCAATTGGGTGCAGCCGTTTGGTTGCCAACTGCAGGTGCTGAACGGTAGAAAACAGGGGACACTCCATTGGTAGTTCCAACTGCCCATCCACTACCAAAAAACAAATCGGCTCCTTTTAGCGTAGAATTCCCAATACCTATAAAATTATTCCAGTTTTGGCCATCATTGGTATATTCAATGATACCCTGACCGCCGTTGACACCTACAGCTGTTTTAACTGAGGGTTGAGTTACATCCACGGCAATCGCGTTCATCTGTGTCGTGCCATTAAATGGCGTCACCAGCCAGTTGCTGCTAAAGCTGCGTTTGTAGATGGCCGGAATGCTGCCATTGGTTTTGCCATAGATCCAGACAGCCTGGTTGGGATTAACGTTGTAAACACTGATGCCATTCAGCCCCTGTGGCTCTGCATCAGGCAGCGCAGTCCAGGCCGAAGCATTGCTCTGGCCCGTACTGTATATCGTTCCATCATTGGCAGTGATAAAACCATTGTCCGGGTTGTAGTAGCCAATCCCCGTGAGCGTGCGATCCCCAAAGACCGTGTCATGGGCCGGGATTGAGGTGCTCCAGGCGCTGCAGCTGGTGTCTGCGGTTGGATTATTGCAAATACGGACAGTGCCAGTAGCCCCAACCAAATACAGATTTTGATTTTGGCCGGAATAATAGGCAGCTAATAGATCCGCTGTGGTTGCCTGTAATGTCGGTAGAGTCAGGACACTAGCGGTGTGAGTTTGGCTGTCATAACGAATCACCGTGCCGCTGTTACCGACAATATAGGCATAATAGTGGGTATTGTGCGGAGTGACGACTACTTTATTAAGGTCTGCGGTACAGGCACCCACTGGGGTAATGGCATGCCAGGCATTGGCATAGTAAGCCCAGATGTTACAGTTTGAGCCTACTGTGATGGGGCCATCGCCACTGATCAAGGCAACACTATTTAAATTATTGGTGCCAACTTGCGAATAATTCCAGGTTGGAGCGACGTAGTGGAAGACACTGCCGGCATTGCCAACGGCCCAGGCTGTATTCGTATCGATGGCAACCACGCCATTGAGATTGACATTGTGAGCGCCCATATCTGCGCTGTATTGTTGTATCCAATTCACGCCACCATTGGTGGTCTTGTAGATAGTCCCAAACAACCCGTTCGATACACCCACAGCCCAACCGGTCATGTTGTCCACAAAGCTCATGTCCT
Organism: Candidatus Wirthbacteria bacterium; assembly: GCA_903889905.1. GTDB lineage: Bacteria > Patescibacteriota > CG2-30-54-11 > CG2-30-54-11 > CG2-30-54-11 > CAISZI01. Next base: position 8,101 of record CAISZI010000038.1, on the reverse strand, counting down.
TGATGTCCGTCGCACCTGATGTTTCCGTTTTCCAGCTGCGATCAGGAGTCGATACCCCGGGCAGGTAATCCGTAAAGCTCAGCTGCGAGGTAGCAAAGGTAGCTGGCGTCTTGAGTTGTGCCTTGATGTCATAACGCAATATATCCCCAGGTTCGGCACGGTTATTGTTGGTGGTGTTGTAAGGAGCCACATTAAAGATCGGCTTTGTCTCATTGTAAACATATTTGCCTGTCGTCGAATCGTATTGGGGCACAACGATGTTCATGGCATTGGCGGAGCTGACTGCAGTCCCGGTATTGGCACAGGCATCGCCACTATCAGTTACGGTGGCATTAATTTGGATGGTGCCACTTCTTACATCCGCGTTGACGGTAAATTTGATCGTGTAGGTGCCAGGTGGGACATTCAGTAGTGAAATGTTATTGCCATTGCTGTCGAGTGCCTGAAATGTGCCGAGGTTGGCAGGGCTGGTGGTGAGGATTGAACTGATGGTCTGGTTGCCAACAGGGGATTCGCCATTCGTATATGTAATATTAAAGGTGATAGTTTTGCCAGGCATCACATTGACAGGAATTCTTGAATTGTCGATGGAGACGGTTGGCGGGTGATTGGTACAAACAGGCGGAGCTGGCGGGCCTCCACCACCTCTCGGGAAGTCGCAGGCCGATGCCGCGTTACCGCTTGAGTCGGTGTAATGGTGACAAAAGCAGGTGATGCAATTACCTGTAAGTGAATCTTTACCGCATTTGCACGAGCAGTCACCATCGCCACTACAGTGTAAATCCGCCAAAACAAAGGTTGGTGGTTTGTTGTTGACTGTGTTGACCGCTGCATAACTCACCCCGATCACCATGACCAGCAGGCTGATTTTGATCAGGTTCAATATGATATGCAGTTTGTGTTTGGAAATGCGGATGCGCATGGCTTAGCGGCCTTTGGCAATTAAATTGACTACCAACACCAAATGTCCCATTTTCCCGGTTTGGGTTAAATAGGCTTGGCGATTGGTGGAGTGAGGTGAGGTTTGAGGTTTGAGGTTTTGAGGTGTGAACATTGGGGGTGTTGGGATGATAGTTTAGGTCTTGCTTGTCTTCCCTTTGATGATGGGTTGGAGGGTTTGCTGGTTGGCATCACTGAATTTTTTGCGACTCACGGTTTTGCGGTATTCGCGGGTAACCAGTTTGAGGGCGTCATAGTATTTCTGATAGTTATTGTTTTGAATCTGGATATCCATTCAGGCGCCTTTCTTTTGATAAGTGACTTTGATTTGGGGGTATTTGGTCATGGTCTTTTTGGTCTCTGGCTTGCGATCCAGGGAAAAAGTCAGGGTTTGCGCCGGGAACAGGAAAAAAGTACCCCCGACCGTGAGTGGATGATAAAAAATATTGTTCGTCGTGTTGTTCATTTCAGGCTCCTTTCTTTTTGATCGTGTTTTTTTTGGCCGGTGGCGTAACTTCACCGCCTTTTAATTTTTCAAAATCTTCAATGCTCATCAGGATGGCCATGGGCTTGTTACAGCGCTCAATGACGTAGACTTTGTTTTGGTAAAAGGTTTTGGCCAGGATGTCCGAGAATTGCGTGCGGGCATCGGCAGACGAGATAGGTTCCATGGGGCTTACGTTTAATGAGTGAAATAGTTAAATCGTGAAACTTACCGCACCGATCACGATCAGAATCACGGCCAGCCCCAGGGCGATCAGGTGTGGGGTCTCCAGTGCCGCTGCCGTTCTGGCACCGACCACCAGATTGGGATGATAGGTATGGTTCGCGCTGTCAATATCGAGCCTGGCAGAACCAACATGTTTTGGGGGCGTATCCCAGAGTTTGTTGGGCACAGATGGGATTATGTCAGCAAACCTGGGTGGATAAATCGTGCCTGCTGTAGCCTGAAACACCGTGGAGTTGTAGCTCGTGCGGGCATCTGTCCTGAGGGCGTTTTCTGGTGTGCGGACACTTTTGAAATACGGTTTTTGGTTTGCTTTCATTGTTTTTTTGTTTAATTTGTAAACTTCTAAATCTCTCCAGTTTAACGCAATCTGCTATTACTGTCAATGGTTTCAGTCTGTGATAATGCCTGATCTGTCAGACTTTTCAGGTTGCTAGAAGGTGCATACCTGACGCTGTTTGAGCTTGTGCAAGAGGACTTTTCTGCCTTTTTTACATTCTTTAAACCCAGACAAAGTGTTATTCAGTAATATTTTAAGGATTATTCAAAGTCACAAATTGTACAAACGGTAAATTCTTTCGTCAAAAGACTAGACATGGGTGTGGCTTTGTGGTAAATAAGTGGTGGTTTTTGCAGGAATGTGGAAAAAGGTGGGGAAAAGTGGGGAATCGGTGGATAACTCAATCACCCAAGCCAATCAAGGACGCTCGCATGTTCATCGGTGAATTCAAACACAATGTAGATCCCAAAGGACGCCTGGCTGTTCCGGCCAAGTTTCGCGAAGACCTGACACGGGGTGCGGTGGTCACGCGTGGTCTGGACGGGTGTTTGTTCATCTATACCTACGACGAATGGCAGCAACAGGCCGATAAACTCAAAAAATTACCGCTCACCCAGGCTGACGCACGTGCCTTTGTGCGTTTGATGTTCGCCGGCGCCGCCGAGGTTGAGATCGACAAACAGGGACGCATCAACATTCCCGCCTATCTGTTGGAATATGCCCACATCACCAAAGAAACCGTGGTTGCCGGTCTTTATAACCGGATTGAAATCTGGAGCCAGACTGAATGGGAAAAATATACGGCCAAAGCCGAAAGTGAAAGCAATGTCATTGCCGAGCATTTAGCCAGTTTAGGCATATAGATTGATGGTTGAGGTTTGACACGTGGCAGTCAAACCTCAGAAATCAAAAATTAATATTTATTAAATCAATACAAGAAAACAAAAAATTAAGTAGCAGAGGAATGGGGCGGAATAATGAAATAAAAATAAAATTCCTCTGCTACTTAACACAAAACTAACCACAGGGACCATTTCCATGCCAGCCACCGTACACATTCCAGTCATGTTAGAAGAAGTGCTCACGGGGCTGCAGATCCAATCCGACGGTATTTATATTGATGCAACGTTTGGCGGGGGAGGGCATAGCCGGGAAATTTTAAAAAAACTTAGCCCCAGGGGCAAATTGATCGGTATTGATCGAAATCCAAGCGCGCTGATCATCGGTGAGGCGCTGCAGGCAGAAGCAAGAGCAGGTGGGTGGGGTAGTTTGGAGCTGGTGCAAGCCAACTTTTCGGATATCGACAGGATCGCGAAGCAGTCACAGGTAGCGCACCTTAACGGGGTTTTGTTTGATTTGGGATTGTCGTCGGATTTGCTGGAAGCAGAACGCGGGTTTTCGTTTCGTGACGAAACCAGCCTCGACATGCGTTATGATCCAGCCAATGAGCTGACGGCCGCGGATCTGGTCAATTTGATGGAAGTCGAGGAACTGCAGGATATTTTTACGCAGTTTGGTGAGGAACCGCACGCCCGCAAAATCGCCCAGGCCATTGTCGCCTGGCGTGAATCCAAACAACCTTTTCGGACGGCAGTGGAGCTCAAAACGTGCATCGAGGCGGTGGTTCCCAGGTTTCCAGGCCAGCGTATCCATCCCGCCACACGCGTCTTCCAGGCTTTGCGTATCGTCGTCAATCGCGAATTTCAAAGTCTCCAGGATGGTCTCGATGGTGCCATCACTAACCTCATGGTTGGCGGCAGAATCGCGGTGATCACGTTCCATTCGCTCGAAGATCGTTTTGTCAAAAAAACATTCAAACGGCACGCAGGGCATTGTGTCTGTTTCAAGCCTCCCGAACTCTGCCGTTGTGACAAATCCCAGGACATCAAAATCCTGACAACCAAACCCCTGATTCCCTCCACAGCGGAAATCAAAACAAATTCCCGTTCCCGCAGTGCCAAACTCCGTATCGCGCAAAAAATTTAAACAAAGTAAGCTCAAACCAAGGACTTCAAAATGGCATATGTCGCAGTCATCGGTGATGCCCCAACTCAGCAGCGATCCACGCGCCGCCATACTGTCAAATTGCGTTTTCGCTTTGGCATGATGAGCCTGTCGTTTGTCACCGTTGCACTGGCTGCAGTGCTGAGCATTTTGTATTTCATGCAGGTCAACCAGCTCACCATGTCGGGTTATGCCATTACCAAACTCGAGACGGACATTAAAAATGTGAAAGAATCCAACCGCAAACTGCAGTACGAAATATCACAACATAATGCCCTTAATGTGATCAATACCGCGGCATCAAATAACCTGCATATGGTGCCAGCAGAACAACTGCAATTCTGGTGGCAGGGCCAGGACGATTATTTAGCTACTAACCAAAGTCAATAAGCCGCTTTTGCAATGGTCAAAAAAATAAGCGTAAAACAGTATAAACAGCCCAATGAACGCTGGCGACTTACCACAGTTGCCGTTTTTTTTATTATTATTTTTGGTGTGGTAGTCTGGCAACTGTTTGATTTGCAGGTGATTCATTCTGCTAATCTTTCGGCACAGGCCAAGGATCAGCGGACCAAAGGGCATATCGTTTATGCCAAACGGGGAGACATCGAGGATGCCAATGGGCTGGTACTGGCACACAATATCAATTTGCATCTGATTTTCGCTATCCCATCCAGGATTGCTGACGTTTCTGCCACGAGTAAGGCGTTGGCGCCAGTTTTGCAGATGAGTGAGGCGGACCTCACACCAATGCTCTCCAAGGACACTAATTATTCCCCGATCAAACATTATGTTGACGATGAAACGACCCAAAAAGTCATTGCCCTTAAACTAAGTGGGATTGTGATTGATCCTGAGGAAAAGCGCATTTATCCCGAAGGCACGATGCTGGCCCATGTGTTGGGTTTTCTTAATCCCGATGGCGACGGCCAGTACGGACTCGAGCAGTTTTATAATGAAGAACTCAAAGGCAAAAACGGGTATATCAAACGTGAGCAGGATACGGCTGGCAATCCCATCCCGATCGGTCTGAATGAAGAGACTGATCCGGTGGACGGCTATGGCCTGCAACTGACAATTGACAGCAGTATTCAGCGGATTGTAGAAGACAAATTAAAATGGGGAGTGGAGCGGGCCTCAGCCGCGAGCGGAACGGCCATTGTGATGGATCCAGTGACAGGCAAAATCTGGGCCATGGCGGATTATCCAACTTTTGATCCCAACAATTACCAGGCAGCCCTGTATGACGACAAAGGCGCCCTGATCGAGAGCGGTTATGCGATTTTTAGTAATGCGGCCATCAGCGGTGCGTTTGAACCTGGCTCGATTATTAAACCCGTGACCATGACTTCCGCCCTGGATAGTGGCAAAGTCAAGCCAACCGACACGTATATGGATGGTGGATCGCTTCAGGTTGGCGGCTGGACCATCCATAACTGGGACCTAAAAGGCAGCGGTCAGCTGACGCTTTCACGTTGTCTGGAACTCAGTAACAACGTCTGTCTGGCGCAGGTGGCACAAACCATGGGTTCCCAGGTTTTTTATACCTATCTGCAAAGTTATGGATTTGGTGCCAAAACGGGGATTGACCTGGCTTACGAATCAGCCGGTAATCTGCACAAACTGTCTGACTGGAACGATATCCTGACTTCAACTTCAGGCTTTGGGCAGGGGATTACGGTGACACCGATTCAGGTAGCCACGGCTATTGCCACCATTGCCAACCGCGGCCGTATGATTTCACCCTATATCGTGCAGGAACAAATTCGTGGCGATAGTGTTGTTTCGATTGAGCACCAGCCCACGCGACCGGTCATCTCCAAAGACGTTGCGGATCAGGTGACGGCGATGATGGTCAATGTGGTGGATCGTGCCGAAGGTAAGCCCGGAGCCATCCCAGGTTACCGCGTGGCCGGCAAAACAGGGACGGCACAGGTTGCCAGCAAGGACAAAAGCGGCTATGATCCCAATATCTATATTGGATCATTTGTCGGTTTTGCGCCGGCGGACGCCCCCAAATTCCTGATTTTGGTCAAAATGAACCTGACCGAAAAAACCCTGCCAGCCATGCGTTTTGGGTCCATGGCTTCCGCCCCGGTGTTTCGCGAAATCGCCAAGCAGCTTTTTCAGTATTTTCAGATTCCGCCGACAAATTAAGCGTGGAGTTTTCGGTTTGCAATTGGGTCTTATGTATCCGGTCGTACTTTACTCCGGTCATCACCACTATTTACATTGACATTACAACGGTAATGCCGTATATTTTCGTCTGTTTGATTTTTTAAAATGCGTGATCTATGCAGGCAGTTTTGGAATTCAAAGGTCATCAGTACCTGGTAGCCGAAAATGACAAGATTTCGGTTGACCGTTTGACGCAGGTGGTTGGCGAAGAATTGACTGTTGATTCAGTGCTTTGCACGGTGGATGGTGAAGCCGCAGTGGTTGGCCACCCGCAGGTGACTGGCGCACAAGTAGCACTCAAGGTTGTGCGGCATTTTCGTGGCAAAAAGATCCATGTCATGAAATTCAAAAGCAAATCCAACTATCACGTTGAAAGCGGTCATCGCGCGGATCTTACCGAAGTTCTCGTGACCAAAATTTCGGTCTAATTGTTGTCAGTTTGTAGTTCAAAGTGGCTAATCTTGCCTTTTTAGGCGTTATTTAATATACTGTCTTAGCCTTAATCAGATAAAGGAGATTTTAGTATGGCAGAGAAACAGAAGTTTGATCGTTCGAAACCGCACGTCAACGTAGGCACCATTGGTCACATCGATCATGGTAAATCTACTCTCACGGCTGCTTTGGTAGCTACCCAAGCTGCAAAAGGCATGGCTGAAAAGAGAAGCTATTCTGAAATCACCAAAGGTGGTACGGTTCGCGACGCGACCAAGACCGTGACGATTTCAGCCTCACACGTCGAATACTCCTCTGACAAAAGGCACTATGCACACGTTGACTGCCCCGGGCATGCTGACTACATCAAAAACATGATTACCGGTGCCGCCCAGATGGATGGCGCTATCCTGGTCGTGGCTGCTGATGACGGTCCTATGCCTCAGACGCGAGAACACGTGCTCCTGGCCAAACAGGTTAACGTTCCCGCCATCGTGGTCTTTTTGAACAAAGTTGACCTGGTGGATGATCCTGAACTGCTGGATCTGGTTGAAATGGAAGTTCGCGAATTGCTTAACAAATACGAATTCCCTGGCGATACCACTGCCATTGTGCGTGGTTCAGCCAGCAAAGCCCTTGCCCAGGAAGCTGGCGAACAGGGTGTTGACTGCATCGCCAAGTTGCTCGACGCATTGGATACCAATATCCCGATTCCTCAGCGTATTACCGACAAACCTTTCCTGATGCCAATCGAAGACGTCTTCTCGATCAAGGGACGTGGCACTGTGGTTACCGGCAGAGTGGAACGCGGCATTGTCAAAGTCAACGAAGAAGTTGAAATCGTTGGCCTGACCAAAGATCCTGCCCGCAAGACGGTGGTTACCGGTGTTGAAATGTTCCGCAAATTGCTCGATGAAGGCCGGGCTGGTGACAATATTGGCCTGCTCTTACGTGGCATCGAAAAGAAAGATGTCCAGCGTGGGATGGTGGTGGCCAAACCTGGCACCGCAACTCCTCACACGAAGTTTGAAGCCGAACTTTACGTCCTGACCAAGGAAGAAGGTGGCCGTCATAGCCCATTCTTTACCGGTTACAAACCTCAGTTCTATTTGTACACCACGGACGTGACGGGTGAAGTCAAGCTGCCCGAAGGTGTCGAAATGGTCATGCCTGGTGACAATGTCAAAATGAGTGTTGAAATGATTTATCCCGTGGTGATGGAAGCTGGTCTCCGGTTTGCCATTCGTGAAGGTGGTCACACCGTTGGTTCAGGTATCGTTACCAAGATTATTGAGTAATTAGGAAGAGGCACTGAAACAGGATGGCAACCAAGAAAGGTATCCGTTTTTTGATCACGCTCGAGTGTGCTGATTGCAAATCCCGCAATTATCATACGTTCAAGAACAAGCGTAACAACCCTGAACGTTTGGAGATCTCGAAGTATTGTAAACAGTGTAAGAAGCATACGACACACCGTGAAACGAAGTAGCTTAAACTTAGGTTTATGCAGCGACAGGCGACAAATATTTGTCGCCTGTCGT
>CAISZI010000037.1 GCA_903889905.1 Candidatus Wirthbacteria bacterium | reverse complement strand
CTCTTTTCATTTGACGAATACCGCAGAAGCTTCTCTGCCAATATCCGCTCCTGTCGTCGCCCCTATTGACGTAGTACTTCCGAAGGCAATCGTCGATGATGCGGCCCTTGACGCGTACAAATCAGAGGTGATTTCCGTTGGAAATAATTCTGATTCTGGTACCATATCCGTCAACGTACCAATCACCAAACCTACTACAATAGACACTAATAATTTAGATGATATTCAAACAGAAATACCGGATATTAAACGTATGATTTTTGATATTACGAGAGTTGCAGAATTTAACAAAAGAGCAAATAAAATGTCAAGTATCGACGGTGGGATACCAGGGTCACGTCAAAGTCATTTTCAACTACACGCTATTCCAGATGAAATAAAAATCACTGGTCTTTTCCTTTTTCTGCATGTAATATCAATTCATGCCATCTTATCCAGGATCAGTATCGATATCCTCTCCTGTTCTATTTGAATACCAACCGATTGGTAATCTCGAAGTCCGTCCCATTTTAGCCAGTGAACAAAAACAATGGGATAAGCTTGTTCAGAACCATCATTATCTCGGATTGCGGGCCATTGTAGGGGAAGCCATGCGATATGTGGCTATCCTCGACGGTACATGGGTCGCGCTTGTTGGTTTTGGCGCTGCTGCCTTGAAGAGCCGTCATCGTGATGGTTTTATCGGATGGAAACCGGCAATACAATGGCAACGCTTGAAACTGCTTACAAATAATGTCCGTTTTCTTATTCTGCCTGAAGTAAGAATCAAAAACCTTGCATCAAAAGTATTGTCGCTGACAACGAAACGACTTTCCGCAGATTGGAAGGCGGTGTACGGTCATCCAATCTTATTGGTGGAAACCTTTGTTGATGACAGCCGATTTTTAGGCACCTGCTACAAGGCTGCCGGTTGGCTTCCGCTTGGCAAAACTCGCGGTTTCAATAGAAACGGCAAAAAATACTACCAGCACGGAAACCTTAAAACAATCTTCGTGCGCCCGCTTTCACACAATGCTCTTCACCTGCTTGCCGATCCCATGCCACATCCGGAACTGCTGTCTTCGGAGGATGCTATGAACCTTGATGCAGTCGCTATTGAGACAACTGGCGGTCTTATTGACTACTTACGTGCTATTTCGGATCCACGTATGAAACGAGGGATCAGGCACCGCATGCTTTCTGTGCTCACCGTTGCGGTATGCGCCGTCTTGAGCGGTGCAAAGTCATACACCGCCATTGGTGAATGGGCAAAAAGATCTGACCAGGATATGCGTAAGCGCATGGGGTGCCGCTTTGATAAAAACTCAGGCCTCTTTGTTGCGCCAAGCGAACCAACGTTGCGCAGAACTTTGCAAACGGTCGATGCCGTTGAACTCGATACAGCGGTTAGCCAGTGGTTGGCTACCCAGGCGCCAGTTGCTGGCAATGCCATCGCTCTTGATGGCAAGACGTCGCGAGGTTCCGGGTCTTCAGAAGGGAAACAAACACATCTGGTAAGCGCCTTCCTCCATAAAGAGGGTATCGTGATCGCTCAACAGGCAGTTGCCGCCAAAAGCAACGAAATTACCGCTGTAAGACCCCTACTTGAAAACATTGACATTACCGGTTCTGTTATAACCGCTGATGCCATGCATACCCAGAAGGATACTGCCCGTTTTATCGTGGAAGAAAAACATGCTGATTACCTGTTTACGGTCAAAGATAATCAGGCCACCCTGAAACAGGATATTGAGACTCTAAAGATGGAGTCTTTTCCCCCCAGAGCATGAAACCCTTGATAAAGGCCATGGCCGTCTGGAAATCAGAAGAATATGGACCAGCACAGAACTGATAGACTACTTGGAATTCCCATGCCACCAACAGGTTATGCGTATTGAGCGAATTACTGAAATACTCAAATCAGGTAAGCAACGCCACGAAGTGGTCTTTGGCATCACAAGTCTCACTCCGAAACAGGCATCACCAGAGCGGCTTCTGGACCTCAATAGAGGACATTGGTCTATTGAAAATTCGCTGCATTATGTGAGAGACACTACCTTCGACGAAGATCGCTCTCAAATTCGCACCAAAACAGCGCCGCAGGTTATGGCAACCTTGAAAAATCTCGCTATTAGTATTTTGCGGCTCAATTCATTCAGCAACATTGCCAAAGCACTACGCCACTTTGCGGCTCAGCAAAATCTTACGCTTGCCTTGGTCGGTCTATAGCACAACTGAACAAAATCGCGTTACTGTGTGTTGCCACGAAATAGGCAGCAGTGGTCGAATCTGGCCCAAAAATGGCAACGGAACTATTCTCAACGGTAGAAAGCAGAACATGTTGCAAATGCTTGTCAAAGAGGAATCTGTCTCTGATTAACTTTGACGTGTCCCTGGAAGTACGG
>CAISZI010000036.1 GCA_903889905.1 Candidatus Wirthbacteria bacterium | reverse complement strand
GTCTTGCCAATTTGCTTAGGCTTGCGGCAGAGCTTGACGATGTGATTGCGGATGGATTTGCGCTTCTTCATGGCGCAACCTGCTTTGGTTCAAAGGCCGCAACCTTGTCAGCCAGTTCTGCCTTGCGGTCATCAGTCAGATTGGTCGCCTTATAGATTTTGCTTAACACCGTATCCTGTATCTGCTCCTTCTCGACATCGGTAGCGGCATCCCAAACACGAACGGCATCAAGCACTTCAATGTGCTTTAACTCGCGGACAAGTGGCGGCAACATGGCGTCCTTGATAATTTCCTTGTACTCCTTGCCCGTGATCTTTTCTTCCTCTAATGCCTTGTCAAGTTCCGGGTAACTATCGGAGCTTGCCTCGTTTTCGCGGGCAACCTTGTTCCGCAACTGCGACATGAGTTTTGATTTTTCAAACTGTACTTTAGTACGGCGTTCCATACGATTGCGCGATTCATCTATGATTTCCTCAGCACGTGAAGCGGTCATAGCGCGACGGGCTGGCATGACACCGATAAGAGGCAACGTCTTTTCAACAAGTCCTGCACCACGCTCGGTTTCTTTTTGAACTCCACGCATCCAGAAAGGAATAAAACCCTTCACAATGTGTCCGGCCAACTGCCCAAACTGGTCAACAAGAGAATCGCCCTTATGCCTAATTTCAACACCGTAGTAGTCCTTATTTTCATTGACTTCATTCAGCATAGATACTGCGGGATGTGTCTTAGCCAACAATGTACGAGCCGGTTTTAGATCGCGGATGTCTTTGGCATAGGCGTACAGATCCTTCATATAAGTTGGCAACATGAACCGTTCGTAATCGCCCTTCTCGTCCTTTAGTCCGGTACGGAAGGCAAGCAAGTCCATAGCATCAGGATTCTCGCCTGTAAATAATTTGGTAAAAAGGCCGTTGGCAATGGCAGTTACAACAACCAGCGACAAAGTATAGGCGGAACGGTCTGACAGTTCCGTAGGTTTGCCAGTTGCTAAGTCTTTGAAGTTACCAGCAAGGTCGGTTAATCCTCTGCCAACCTGAAGAATAGTACCACCAGTCCAACCTGGAGCACGGACTACGCCCTGCACAATGTTCTTGGCTACATTGTTTGCGAATATGCGTTCGTAGTTTACTTGACCTAAACGTTCGTCCAATATGGCAACAATATGTTGCGACTGTTTGACAAACTCATCGTGTGTGGCATTAGGATTACATTCAAGCCAATAATTCAAAGTCTCTGAAAATACACCGAACTTTTGCCGTGGAACCAACCATTCCATGACCGGGCGTATGGTTTGCTCAACAAGAGCCAGTGGAGCGCGAGCGATTGCCTTAATAGGTTTTCCTGTTACCCAGTCGTTTATCATGGACTGCGTACTTTCTGGCCACAGACGGCGATCCATACTACGGCGCAACCATCCTGCCTGAATGCCCTCAATCACCTTTGCCATTTCAGGCGTAACAGGAGAGTTTCCCTGCATGGCTTTCAGCACACGGTTTCCACGGATAGGATTTAACACCACTTCAAAGGGGGCTTTACCAAAAAACTTTGCTGCGTTCTTCATGTCCCCTTTGGTAAGAGCCTTGGCACCAAGGGACACTTCGCTGATGATAGTTTCCATCGAAGTGAATCCAGCATGAAACTGAGAACCAAACCCAAGCTGAAACCTGTTTAACTGGTTAGCTGCACCCATGTATGCGCCCCAAAACTTACCAAAGTATTCGTTGCTGTAGAGCGTAGGTGATAAGTGGTTCTTCAGGACTTGCCCGATTGCTTCTGGAACGATGCGCGAACCAACGACGGGGTATCCGCCAATCTTACGGGCAATATCCATCCTCTTTAGCGCAAGCCCCTGCTTAATGTCTGCGAGTTTGGCGAGTTCCGGTGTCTGCCGAATGAATCCATCGAAGTCAGCAAAGACCGTGGGGGCTACCTGCCGAAACTTCTCTGGTGCGTGAATATAGGCTTCGAGCATGTGCGCCATCTTTTCGGCTTCTTTACGAACCTTGGACTTGTAATAGTCCGAAGGTTTTTGCCCTTCAAATGTCAGGTCGGCCAAAGAACGTAGTTCGTTTTGAATTGTGCCACGTTTTTCAGCGGATGCCGTCTT
>CAISZI010000035.1 GCA_903889905.1 Candidatus Wirthbacteria bacterium | reverse complement strand
TGGGCGGATGGGTATTATGTGTCCACCCATAGCAGTGTGACAGAAGAGGTGGTAAGAAAGTACATCCAAGACCAGGATAAGGAAAGGTAGCACACTTAGTAAGTTAGATACCGCGTGTCTTTAGACCGCGGTGAATTCATTGATGGTGCTCTCAGTGGGAGTCGAACCCCGCTTCATTCGGAAATGAACGGGATTTGGCGGGTTGTGGTTTTTACTTGGGATTGTTTCACATTTCCCTGCGTCCCGATGACGGGACTCCGGGATCCCAAGGGATTAGTACATCTAAACGTGATGACTTGTTAAAATGTTCTTAATAAGTTTCACTAAGCTCGCAGATTCGCTAAGTTCAGCTTGATGGCCTGCCATTCGAAGCTTTAGCGTAGAATGGTGCTCTCAGTGGGAGTCGAACCCACAACCTTCGGCTTCGGAGGCCGACACTCTATCCAGTTGAGCTATGAGAGCAAGACTTCTACTTTTCTTTGAGTAAGAAAAGTAGGCAAAAGAACGAAGGGGTGTCCAATTTTCTTGAAGCGTTTCTGCGAAAATCGGACGGACTGAGATATTTTTAAGCTGAAGTTACAAGGACAAAGGCACCGGCAAAGTATAAATTGAAATGGGGATTTTAGGAAGGGTTTGATGGATGGCTTGGTTGGCGGTGCAAGGTATCAAGGAACTGGCGATTGATTTTGTGTAAACCGTCGACATAGCAATCGGCGTGACGCATGGCTTCCTGATGAACAAAAGGGCTGCTTACCGCAATGGTGGAGAGTCCGGCCAGCTTGGCTGAGGTCACACCCGTTGGCGAATCTTCGATCGCGACGCAGTCGTCGGGTGAAAGTCCAAGTAGCTTGACTGGTGTGGCATAGGCGTCTGGGTGTGGTTTGAGGTTTTGGAGGTCGTCGGCGGTAATAATGTATTCAAAGCGTGGAGAGAGGGCATGAAAATCCAGGACTTTGTGCACCCATTGTCGTGTGGATGAGGAGGATAGTGCTTTACGAATGCCAAGCGATTCAAGTAAATCCAGCAGCGCCAGCGCGCCGGTCGTGAGTGGCGGTTTGGTGTCCAGCAGCAGGGTATAGTGTTCGCCTGCGCGGTTGATGATCTCGATTGCCTGTTTGTTGCTGATCGGCCATTCGGAACGCAAAATGTCGATCATGGCGCTATGACCACCTACACCATAGAGACGGGTCGGCAAATCCGCCGGGCAGAGGAGCTGGCTATCTTGGCAGGCCAGCTCCCAGGCTTGATTGGCTAGCGGCTCGGTGTCGACGAGCGTGCCGTCCAGGTCGAAGATGATGGCTTGAAGAGGCGACATAATCAATCCTGTGATGTGTAACTATGGTTAGTATTATATAATAAATATCGGAGTGGTTATAACAAAAGAGGAAGATTATGGCGCCGAAACTGACAAAGAAAAATGTAGAGCCGTATTTTCTGGCCGATAAAATGCCAATTGCCTATCTGGAATGTCCGGATTTTAGCAAACCGCGGGCATTGCAGAAGAAGTTCTGGCTGTGGTTGCTGATCACGACATTCACCATCATTCCTTTACTCGTTTGTTTTTTTTATCTGATTGGTTCAACACCACAAGAACAGGTTGATAACGCCCAGGCAGGGTTTTGGATTGCTTGTTTTGTGGTGTTTGTCCTGCTGGTCTTTTTGGCATTCAGACAACCACGCCAACAGGTTATTCTTTATGAAGAAGGAATCGGTGGTGGGATGTCTGGGATGAAATCCGATAACCCGGGAGCATGGTTTCAGCCATGGCATCAACTGACCGAAGTGAGCATCAACCGCGGCACAGACAAAGATAACAATGGCAAGATGGTAACGACGCAGTTTTGTTATATCAGGTTTAACTTTGTCGACGGCTCGTCGCAAGAATTCCCCAGTTATGAGCTGAAAACATACTTTGTCTACCCGGAAGAATTTGGCCATTTGGGCATGATCAATGCCAAAGGTTTGGTTGCCTCAAAGGATTTTTTGAGTATTTTGTACGTTATTTTGCGGCGATCATACAAGGCAAAGTGGACTGGTGACGTGTTGGTGAATGATCTTTTAAAGTAACTACCAACCCACAATTTTGACGTAATTGCCACGTTCGATTAATGTTTTGTGCCGATTAAGGCGCGTTTCCCAGGTGCTGTCGACTTGGGAAAGTCGTTGCAGGTTGCCATCAGCGGCCGGAAATTTGGGATCAACGTAACGCAGTTTGTTACGCGAAAAGAAATCGTAATTGTCGGGATCGTCGATGATCTGCAGGTTGGGATTGATCATCTCCAGTTTGTGCAAAATGTCGCTTTGGTTACTATTTTTGAGCTTGTTGTAGACAAAGGCGTCGTTTTCGAACAGATCTGTTTCAGTCAGGATGCCCAGGTCCAGTGCGATTTTCATGGCATCGGCGAGCAACTGAAACAGTGCCACCTCGAGTGGGGCAGACCAGCGTTCTTCATCGAGGCGCAGATAAAGTGTGGTGAAGTCGATGGCCGACTGCAGGTCGCGGCAAATGATTTCCCCGTCAGCTACGCAAAATCCTCCAAACAAGCTGCGCGGATCCGTCGGCAGTCCGTAGGCAAAGGCGTCACGCAAGGTGTAATCGATGCGGTCGGCACAGAGGTCCGGAAGCTCGCGTTCGAGCAACCCAAAGGCATGGATATTACGCAGTAGATTTTCAGGAAAATGATTTCTGGCCAAAATCGCAGGGATCTCTGAATTCAGGATAATCTGGTCAAAAAAGCGTTCGTGAAATTCGTGGTTATGCGATGGGTAAACAAAGTCGATGACATGCGAAAAAGCAGTATGCGGTGTGTCGTGCAGCAGCCCGGCAATCTGTTCTTCAATACTGGCACCAAGTTGACGCAAGACCAGCATGACGCCGACGGAGTGTTCGTAACGGCTGATGTCTTTGTTGGTGATGGCGTACTGGGAAGCACCGGCCTGGTTGATGCCTTGAAGGCGGAGGACGGGTTTGGACTGCAATAGATCCAACAGCACGGGCTCGGTGATGTCGAATTCGCCATAAATACGGTCGCGGATGAGCATGTCTTAGCCAAAATTGAAATAGGTTTCGAGATAAAAACGATACATGGCGCCAGTGTTGGATGGAATCTGCGCGGCAGCAGAAATAATTTTGGAAGTGGAGAAATGCGTGGAATTTAGAACAATTGTTTGGTCGGCGACAATTTTGATCAGGTAACCGGTAGAGAGATCTTGACGGTTGTGTTCTGTTTTGAATTTGGCAGAAAATTGACCAAGGAATTTTTTGTTTGTTGTCGAGATCTTTAGTCCGAGTTCCTGTATGGCGATGCGTTTGAGTGTATCATCAATGGATTCATTTTTGTACATTCTTAAGCCTGGCAAAGCCCATTGATTATTGTATGGAGCTATCTTTCGTTTAACAAGTACCACGCCCTGATCACCATAGGCAATGACAAGATCAAAGGTCGGGATAATAGACCATTTCAAGATCAGGTTAAAGGTTTCTCTGGGTGCAAATAGTGGTTGGGATTTGGGCATGGGAATGTCAAAATAACGGTTACGGCAGATTCCCGCAGCTAATCGTGGCAGTGTAGGGGCCGCCGCCGTTTTTGGTCTCGAGGCAGACGAGGTTGTCTTTGAGGTAGCCTTCTTTGCCCGTGATGGTGCCATTGCCAATATTGTTGGGATCGGCAATAAATTCATTGTCCTGGAAATAGTAGTTGATCAGGCTGATCTGGCCGGCGGTCAGATTGGCGAGGGTGAGAACTTCACCGCTGACTGTTGAGGCACTGCCGTTGGAGCTGAGCCAGCTGAAGGTGCTGCTCGTGACAGGTGAAGCAGGCAACCCCACCTGGGTGACGATGTCTTTGAAGAGTATTTCAATAGCGTTGTCGGCAGGCATGGAAACGGCTGTGGCCGGAGCACTGGAAGGATTGGTGAGCGATTGCGAAACGGGCGTTGTAGCCGGGATTGGCGAATTGGTGCTACCCTTGGTTTCATTGGTGGTACAGGCCGAGAGTGTCAGGCTGAGTAGAATGCCGCAACAGACTGGCAAGGCATGGCGAAGTTTCATGACTTTCCTTTGGGGATAATGGGCAGGATTTGGGAGAGTGAAGTAAGTAGAAAATCGGGTTTGGAAGCTTTGAGTCGCGCAGTGGAATAATACCCGGCTTGGATGGCCACTGTCGAGAGGCCGAGGTTGTGGCCGATTTCAACTTCTTCCATGGAATCGCCAACGATGATTGTTTGCTGGGGATCGATTTTGCTTTCGTTTAAATAGTGTTCCAATTTGCCTTGCTTGTTGCGACTTTGCATGGCCGTGTCAAGCCCAGAGTTGGCGAGAATGTCGCGGATCAGGTGGCGCAAACCAAGTCGACGCAGCTGGTAATCAATGTCTTCGGTCGTGTGATTGCTAAGGACGATGGCTGGAATATTTTGGCTTTGCAGATACGATAGAACGGCACGCGCGCCTTTGCGACTGCGGCATTTGGAAGCAAGCGGAGCGTAAGTAACATGAAAAACGCGACGGGCGCGTGGGATGTCCGCCTCCATCTCGGTTTGTGAGCAACCGTTGGTGACATAAAACTGCATAGCCGGGATGATGACGGTGGCGCGGTAGCGTTTGAGCCCAATTGGTTTGGCCCCAAAGGCCATGAGCACAGCATTGTCAGCTGCCATGCAGGCCTGAGTGTCGGCAATCAGGGTACCATTCCAGTCAAAAACGATGAGTTGGTGCATAGTTTGATTGTAAAGCGCGCAGGAAATGAAAGAAAGCGTTTTGGGGAATTTTTAACTTAAATCCAATGATCTGGCCAATTTAACAGCTCTGGCCAAATTCCCATGTACGGCCAAGCGAGTAACCTCTGCGCCCGTATCGGTGCGCAAAGCGGCATCCAGAACATCCTCCCCGACCACTTTTGCCAACGGTTCCAATACTTGTTGCAAATCAAACTGTTGTCTATAGAAAAAAGTTGAACCGGAGATGGCTTCCCAATTTCTGGAGCCCGAGTCGTCCATATCCCATCCTTTTGGTGATGAATAAATAGTGGTTGGAATTTTACCACAACTCATCATTTATTGTGAAGGATAAATAGGGTTTTGTTAGCTTTGGCTTCCAGGATCTGCATGCTCTAGCATCATTTCTCGGTGCTGGACGTGTTTTGAGCAATTGTTTGCATGATTTGATCGAGATATCTCCTGCGTAAGCGAGGATCCCGGACATGAATACGGTCAAGAAATTGTGACGCCCAGTAACTGCGCCAGAGCTTGCGCAAGACATTGGGACGGAGCCCCTTTGCAATTAACCGGCAGAGTGCGTTCACCATGGCTTGTTGTTCTGATGAAGAAACGTCATTGCCGTATTTGGGTTCGTTGCAAGCAGCATCCAGTGCGTCAGAAACGTTCAACTGGTAGACAGTAGAAGATTCTTTTTCTCGATTTATTTCAGTCTCATTGAGCATCCTGGGGTGTGCTTATTTATTGAGGTAATGTTGTCTTAATGGTTCTGGAAACTTTTCAATGGCATAGCGCAACATGGTGCGCGGCATAGTCTGGAAGTGTTGGTCAAGAAAGGCAGTTTCGGCCGCCATGTTGCGTTTCCCGAGTTCCCGCAGCATCCAGCCCACGGCTTTGTGGATCAGGTCGTGTTTGTCCAGGAGGAGCAGGGCGGCGATGGTCAAAATGGGTTCACTTTGGTCGGCGCGGATGAAACTGTACGTTGCCAGTACGGCAATACGGCGTTCCCAGAGGTTGGCGGATTTGGCGAGGGTCGGCAGCACGACTTTCCATTTACCGTCGTTGAGCAAATGCTGGCCCACGATGTTGGGGGCAGTCAGGTCAACAAAGTCCCAGTTGTTGATGGCGTGGGTGTGAGCCAGATAGAAATTGTAGAGCGTTTGGCGCACCGTCGCGTCTGCCTTTTTGTATTGTTCCACCAGAATCATCAGTGCAGTGAGCCGGCATTCATGCAATGGGCTAGCGAGCAGTGTCTCCAGCTCGCCCAGAGACAAGTTTTTGAATTCCTTGGCGACCTGTCGCTGGGTGGGCACCTTGATGCCCAGGAAGCGATCACCTTCTCCGTACTGACCAGGGCCGGTTTTAAAAAAGTGGGCAAGATTCACGGCTTGCACAGGGTCAGCGAGCGATTGGAGGCGTTCCTGGATGGACATAAGGCATTAAATTTTAATAACTAAATTCTAATCACGAAACACGTGAGGAAAAACAGGTGCGTAAACTTTAAATTAGTGGCGCAGGTATCATAATACAAATAACTTGTTTGACGAAGGGCAAATGCTTGCCAGATGGTGATTTTGTGTTATTCTATTCATACTATAATTATATTAGTAGGATCCAGTATGGGTAGATACACGGGGCCAAAAAATAAATTATCCCGCCGCGAAGGGTTTGATTTGTTTAACAAGGGCGATAAATTGCGACGGCTGGAAACGCCGCCAGGCGCCAATGCCCGAAGTGGCATGCGCCGCAGCGGTTCGACTTACCAAAAACAATTGCGTCAAAAACAACTCGCCAAACGTCTTTATGGCTTGCGCGAAAAGCAGTTCTATCGTTATGTTTCCTCCGCCACAAGTGGACGCGGCAATACCGCTGATTTGCTGATTGGCAATCTGGAAATGCGGCTGGACAACGTGGTTTACCGTCTGGGTTTCGTGCCCACGCGCGCCATGGCACGCCAGCTGGTAACGCACGAACATGTGCTCGTCAACGGCAAACGTGTCAGCTATCCTTCCTGCCTGGTTAGGGTAGGGGATGTAGTCACGCTCAAGGACAAAATCAAAGCCACTCCTGTTGTGTCATTGCGCCTGCAGGACAAAACCATCAAACTGCCGCGGTGGCTGAGCCGCGCCGCCGATGGCAGTGGGGCTGTGCTCGCCATGCCACAGGTTGCAGATGTTCCTGAGCCTGTCGTGGTGCGGGATATCGTGGAATTCTATTCACGGGCATAACGCCCTCTCTAATACCCCTCTTTAGACAAAGAGGGGGAAGGGGGAGTTCTCTTACTCTTTGACCAGCACCTGTATCTCCGTCAGATAGTTCTGTGGGTTTCCTTTCAAGATCATCCCAGGACCTTTGAGGTAGACTTCGCGCGAGGGAATCAGGGTTTGGAGTTTGTTTTGCTGGGTGTAGGCAAAAATTTTTTGATAACTGGCACTAAGGGTGTCATACGGCCCTTTGTGGATGAGGGTAACGGCTTTGCCGCCTGGTAGTTCACTGACCGTGACGCCATCTTTGGATTGTCCCTGACGAATGGGGAAACCAACTTCGATGTCGGCGTCTTCGGCTTTGAATTCGCCGTCGTGATAGAGACAGAGCGGTTTGCCACAGAGGTAGCGGCCGAAATTCCTGGCAATGCGGCCAAAGTAGGGGCCAACGTCACTGTACTTGCCTTGGAAGCGGATGGAAGCGATCAATTCAGTGTTGAGTGTTTTGGTTTCGACGTCGAATTCGTTGGACTGCAGTGTCATGGCAATCTCCTTTTCCTGTTGGATAATGTGGGTGAGCTCGCGGGAAATGTGCTTGAGGTGAGTGCGTCGCAGCGTAATTTCCTGTTGTCTGGCTTCCAGAAATGAGACCAGACTGGCATCGTCGTCATAATCCGTGAGCATGGCCTGAATGTCGTCGAGGCCAAATTCCAGGTCACGCAGGGTGCGGATGACTTTGGCGCGTTCAACATCGGCATCGCTGTAAATGCGGTAGCCTGAAGCCGGGTCGGTCTGAGCTGGTACCAGCAGTTCCCGGTCGTGATAAAGCCGCAGAGCTTTGATGCTGAGTCCCGTGATGCGGGAAAACTCACCAATGGTGAACATACCCCTCGCTCGCTGATGGGTAAAAATTTGGTCGAGAGGGCGCCTTGTCTCGGTCCACTAAAGACGATAAACGCTGCCCCAAGGGGAGGGTCAAGGGGAATTTTTACAACAGGCATTTCTCGATGAATTCGGCTTTGGCGTGGTTGTAGGCAATACGGTCAGTGGGAAATTCACGGGCCAGCTGCTGCTTGAGCGCGGCGTATTCATCGCGCAGAGAATCACTGGTGTGGAGGCGGTAACGGAAACGCAGCAGTCGATTCCACTCATCGCTGGGGCAAAGCGTGAGATGCAGGTAGTGGGTGCGGCAGTCTTCCGGGCCTTTGGCAAAGAATTCACGAAAAGCAGTGCCACGGCCGGGGATGTGGGCATAGCCGAGTTTGGCAAGGTTGAGCTTGATCGTTTCAACATGATCAAAGGATGGAATAGCAGCCGCAATATCGATGATCGGTTTGGCGCAGAGGCCAGGAATTGAAGTGCTGCCAATGTGTTGTACATCACGGTATTGGAAGTCCTGCACGCATTTGATAATAGCTGGTTTTTCCAGGTCGAATTGCACTGGCCAGTCAGCGTTGTAAGGGGAGATTTTGACTTGATCATGAGCTAGACCGAGAGAATGGGTTACGCTCATTCTGTTCGCCATTGATTAAAAAATCGTTTTTGCCGCCATGATATTAAAGCAGTTGGTGGCAAGTAAGCAATGCCCTGGGACGAGGTGAGAGGATATGCAAAGCAAGTGTTTGTTGTCAGAGCAAGCGTAAACCATTGGCTACTGGCCGTTCGGGGTGGACCAGGATGACAGTTGACTCGTCAGGACAAATACCGGTCGTGAGCACTTCGCTCATGAAATTGGCAATCTGGCGCGGCGGGAAATTGCAGACGCACAGTACTTGTTTGCCCAGCAGCTCGGATTTGGAATAGTATTTGGTGATTTGGGCGCTCGACTTTTTGATGCCGATGTCGGGACCGAGGTCAATGAGTAACTTAAACGCCGGCTTGCGTGCCTCGGGAAAATCATCAACTTGCAAGATGGTGCCGACGCGCAAGTCGACCTTGAGAAAATCATCAAAGGTGATGGGAGCGGTTGGTGATGGCATGGTCGATTCTCATTAGAAGTGGACAAGTGCATTATAGAGAAAAGTGATAAGATTGGCACGGGATTGGAACGGTTGTTTTATGTCATGCTGAATTTGATTCGGCATCTGATCTCTCATTACCAGTCCCCAAATGCGAGGGGCTGAGTCATCCCTCTTCGCGAGGCTGCGAAGGACAGGAGCTCAGCATGGTATCCAAACTAGCAATTTATGAAAGGAGGCTTCACTTGTACCAGGATTATCTTCAGTTTGCGACGGAAGTGGCGCGGGAAGCGGGGAAGATTATGCAGGGCAATTTTGTTTTTGATATGACACGGGAGTGGAAAAAAGACGGGACACCGCTCACGGTAACAGACACGACGATCAATCAGCTGGTTGTGGAGCGAGTGAACGCAAGTTTTCCCGGGCATGCGGTGCTCGGCGAAGAACAAAGTCATGCCAATGATTCGCGCTTTTTGTGGGTGTGTGATCCGGTGGATGGGACCATTCCTTTTTCGCACGGGCTTAGCATTTCCACTTTCAGCCTGGCCCTGGTTGAAGACGGCGTGCCGGTCGTGGGCGTGGTGCTTGATCCATTTCAAAAATTATTTTATAGCGCGACGCTGGAACAACCGACAATGGTAAACGGCAGTCGTGTGCAGGTGAATGACAGCACCAGTCTGGCCAAACAGATTGTGGTGCTGGAAGGGTTTGCCTATGTGGGCAAGATCTGGAGTCAGCTCAAAACGTTAGGCGCGTTCCCGTCCACTTTTCTTTCGTTTATTTTTGGCGCCAAACAAATCGCGAGTGGCCAGGCAGGAGGCGCGGTGTTTGGCTATTCCTTCCCCTGGGACGCGGCGGCACTGAAAATTCTGGTGGAGCAGGCAGGTGGCAAGACGTCGGATCTGGATGGCCACGAGCAGCGTTATGACCGGCAGACCAATGGGTTTGTTTGCAGCAATGGCAAAATCCATGACCAATTGCTCGAAATGATTCGAAGTGCCAGGGCACAAACATGAGCAATGCTTTGACTTGGTAACGGTTTGTGGAAGATTTGGTCAAAGCGCTAAAGTTTTGGTTTTTTGCAGCTTGGCAATGAATTTAACGATCCAGGAACGTGGGGTGAACCGCAGCATCCAGGTCTGCAGCGTATTCATCCAACCTGCAATCACGACGGCTTGTCCACGTTGCATGGCACGATAACCGATGCGGGCGACAGCTGCCGATGACATGCGCAGGGAGGCGGGACCGAGACCATGGTCGTTGCCAGCATTGTGGAAGAAATGGGTAGCTGTCGGGCCGGGGCAGAGACAGGTACAAGTGAGACCGCTTCCGCGCAGTTCCTCGCTCAATGCTGATGAAAATGACAGCACATAGGCTTTGGTGGCGTAATAAAGCGCCATGTACGGGCCCGGCAAGAAAGCAGCCACAGAAGCGACATTCAGAATGCGCCCATTTTTTTGTTCCAGCATGTGGGGCAGAAAAAGTTTGGTGAGCTGCGTCAGCGAGACCATGTTGAGTTGAAGCATGGCCAGTTGCATGTCGGCTGACTGCTCCGCAAAGGCGCCAAATCCGCCAAAACCAGCATTGTTGACCAGCACATCGATGGTAAGTGATTGCTTTTGCAGGTCATCAAAAAGTTCCTGCGCTGCATTGGGCTGGCCGAGGTCTTTGCCGATGACAAAACATTTGGCCTGATAATTTTGGGTGAGCTGCTGGCTGAGTTCGTGGAGTCTGGCTTCGTTGCGCCCCGTGAGGATGACCCGAAAGTGGTCGCGGGCAAACAGGTGGGCAAAGTCCCAGCCAATGCCGCTGCTGGCACCGGTGATGAGAACGGTTTGGAGTTGTGTGGTCATCGTCTCTCGAGTTAGGTGTGAAACAGCTGCATTTTACTGCAAAACACAAAACAAAGCTGCTGTTTAATCAGGAACACAGCAGCTTTGTTGATACTGGTGACGATGATTTAGGCTTGTTTGGCTTTGATGAATTTTTCGAGCAGTTCCGGCCGGGTTTCCTGATAGTTGAAGAACATGATGATGGTGGCAACCGAGACAATCGATTCCAGAAAGTAAGTGAGCACATTAGCCAGGTAGAATCCCAAAAAGACAACCGGGGCGCCCCTGGTGCCTACAATGGCTGTAAATATCTGTGTCACCACACCACTGGCGAGGCCGATGACAATGCCCATGACCAGGAGACGACCTAATGTTCTCCACCAGCGATTTTTGACAAGGTTGTAAGAATAACGAATGGCATCGGTACCAGCAAGTGGCGTCATAGCCGCGGTTGCCATGGCGAACAACCAGTAAAACCCGAGGATTAAGATGGGGACGATAATCAGGAAAGCGATGGCAGGGAGTCCAACAGCGACGGCAACCAGATAAACAATAATGCCAGTCAGAAGACAAATTCCAATCATGAGAATCGCCATAATGATACCTGTCCAGACCATGGGCATGAGTTTGGTCCGGGCTTGTTTGGCAATGGTTTTGAGCGAAGGGGAGGGGGATTTTGCGTTTTTGACCAGGTTGCACAATATCGCATAGTACCAGGCTGACAGTACGATCAGCACAATCGCTACGCCAATGAAGATAATGATTCCAATGGCAAATAGTGCGGGGTTAAGTTCGTTAGAAGTCATATTGCCATCAGCAATGTTTGCTTTAGTCAGGGCGGCATTGGTGGAAGAAAGGGCGCCAAATACTGCCATGATAAGGGCATAGGCGAGGAAAACCCGTGCATATTGTTTGACAATGGCTATGGCGCCATTAAAGAGCTCACCAATCGATTTTTCCTTGACGTTGACTGGCGCTGGTGCAAATTCGGGCGTCGGTAGTTGGCTTGATGCGGGTACGGGCGCGGCGGCAGGTGTGGAGGCTGGCGCGGGAGGAGCTGGAGGGGGCAACGTTAACCTGAGGTGCTTCTGCTTTGGGTTGAGTTGCAGCGGGAACCTGACCGGTCACGGGAAATGCACTTTGTTCGGCAGGAGTTTTTGGGGCGTCAGCCATGCCAGATCCTTTGATGATAGATATTCAAACAATTAAATCATAACACAAACAATGAGAATTTTCGCGTTAGCGGCGCCATTACGGCTGTTTCTCCAAATAAGCAAATGCCAAAATATTCCAAATTTGTTTCATCGGTCGCTTGTGTAGCGTCCAGCTGTTGTTGCGATGTGCCGATGGTCATGGTGCTGGTGAAATCAGTGAAGGTTAAATTTTGTACCAAGGCTTCCTGGCGCACTTTGCGAATCTGGCTGCTGTTATCAGCCCTGAGCACAATAAAGGGATAATGAGAAATGTTGGGGTGTTTGCCACCATCTTTGTCCGCGTATTGCAGGAAGCACATGTCAGTGCCAATGCCGAAGCCGCCAGCAAGGCCAGCGGTCATGTGGCCGAGTGCATTGAGGAGTTGGCCGATGGGAATTTTTTTGTTGAGCACCGCCACAAAGCGTTTGCTTGTTTCGTCAGGCAACATGGTTATCTATGGTTTAAGTGGGTTGAATTTGAGCGAGAGAAAATTGTTGAAGGACAAAAACAACGGTTTGGGGAATTTGTCCCATACAAACCACTGCCAGCCTTCGCATTTGTCAGGTTCCTGATTCTGGGGTTCCCCTTTGATTGATGCCATGACAAAAAAAGTAATGTAATGATCGTCGGTTACCTTGAAAAAATCTTCGGTAAAGGCAATCGTTTCTGGTTTGATCAACTTGAGGCCGGTTTCTTCCAACACTTCACGCCGGGCACAATCGAGCAGCATTTCGTTGTGTTCCAGATGCCCGCCCGGCGGCGCCCATTCACCGGCGCCGCGGCCGCCCAGGCGTTTACCCAGGAGAACTTGTTTGTCTCTGAAGATGAGGACACCGACACCGATGCGGGGAGGAGTAGACAAAGGAAGACTTTCGAATAGGAGTGCTGGATGCGATCTATTCTACAGATCTCGAGGTAGAATACAAAGCTAGAATAGCCTGTTGACAGTTTTTATACCTTAGATTATGATGCATATGCATCGTATCATAAGGTATAAATTCATGGCCGACCCTTTTCATCCATTTGCTTTGGAGATTGCCAGCGCTTCACTTTTGTCGCGGCACGAACAGCAGGAGATTGCGCGTGAACTGGGGTCACATTTTTATGAAAAGTCCTACGAACTGCGGCTCCAAGGCAAATCAGAGGATGAGATACAAGCAGACGTACGCGCGTCGTTTGGTGACCCGCAACACATTGCCGCTGAGTTTCATCAGGTCCATCGTCCTGGGGAGCGACTCCCGATTATTGGTCCGCTTGTCGGGTTCAGGCCTTTTGTCCGCGGGTTTAAGCTGGGCGTAATTAATCTGATCTTTTTTGTGGCTTTGTATCTTGTTTACTTGCCTTTTTTGCGTTCAACCACACCCATTCCCATCTGGACGCAAGCATTACTGCTGATCTGCCCTTTTGTGGTGGCCTTCTTTGAGGGATGTTACCTGGGTTTGCAGCGTATAGGATGGTTGGATACTGTCAAAACTTTTGCCTACTCGACGTTGATGTTATTGGGTGCTGCTTTAATTGTTTTTTCTGAATTCTTTGTCACCTACATGGAACGATCACCGTCTGCTGCCAGCGGGGCACCATCGTTGATTGAGCAGGTAGGTAAAGTTACAGCGTTAGATGGCTACATGGCATTGATCGCGATCATCTATTTAATAGTGTTTATGGCTGCGGGCTTGATTGGACGCAGAGTGTGGGCACGGCTTGTGATGCAATCATTGTCGACTCGAAAAGTTGAGCAAGCGACGATTTTAGTCTGGAAATCCAGTTTTAAATTAATTGGAATAGCCCTGGGATTGCTGTTGCTTATTATCCTGGTGCGCATTAATTTGACCCGTTCTTCGCCGGTTGTGGCCAATACCCGTCTGGCTAACATTGCCTGGGGTAGTCAAGTGCCCTATATCATGATTGATCAGCGCTTGATATCTCCTCAGACTGGTTCGCAAGTTTTGGGTTATCGGCTGTATCGGGCCACAGGACAAGTGGTCAAACAAGGCGATTTTGAAGTACACCGTGTGGAGGTAACTGGAAAAACTTACATCACTGCGTGGGAAAAAAACGGAATGCATTTGCAACAACTGGAAGGGGATCAAGTCAAAGAGCTATTGTTGTTACCCAATGCCGGCCAAATCGGTGGAGATGGTTCGCATGCGGTGATGATAGGATATGCCTCCCCGACGCAATTGGATGTCACCTTGATTGAACCCGCGCCAGGATCTGACCTCTACCTTTACAGTTGGTATCGGGTCGATCTCACGACAAATCAGAGTGTGTTGCACAGCCAGGTAACCAAGACTTCGGGAGGAAGGGAAGGGACATCATCCGCTTTTAATGATTCCCAAAATCATTTTTCTTATACCATGCAATGGGATATGCCGTTACAACAGAGCCCTTCCGTACGGCTTGAGTTATTGCATGGGAGCAATAATTTGATGCTGGCTATGTTGGCATTTCCATTTTCCATCTATCAGACTTGGGAGTCGTCCGCCAGGTACGCTCCAATTACAGGAACAGGCGTGTATGCCAATTTGATGCTGATAGAGGGGTATGCCAACGGACACGAACTGCGGCGTACCGACGCCAATGGCAGGACGGAGACTGTGTTGAGCTGGCACACCACGGCTGAAGAATTGCCTCTTGTTGAATCCATTGCCGACTCCGGCAAGTTGATGATTGCCGACCACAACCAGCTCATGATTGTCGATCCTGCCACACGCCAGGTGGCCAAATTGACCGATCTGCCAACAGGGGCGGGTTACGAATTGTCTTCATTCATTGCCAAATAGTTTTCCCAATCATTCATTATCATTGAGGTTTAGTATGAAATTTTCCAAAGAGTTAATCAAGGGATCAACCAAAAACTTGATCCTGGCTGTGCTCAAAGACGGTGAGATGTATGGCTACCAGATCATTAAGTCGATTGCCGACCAGAGTCAGGAAGCGTTGCAGTTTGGCGAAGGCAGTATTTATCCGGCATTACACGAAATGGAAAAGCTTGGCTTGCTTTCAAGTCACTGGGTCCCGCAGGAAGGCAAACCCGATCGTAAGTACTACAAATTGACACCCGAAGGCAGCCAAGCGCTGGCGCAGGGAGTCAAAGACTGGCGGGAATTCAGTCATGCCGTGAACCACGTTTTAAGCCTGGCTTAAGCACAAGGAAAAAGATGCAAACTGATTTTGATGATCTGATTGGTCAGGTTGTGTTGAGCGCGCGGCTGCCTGAAACGGCAAGCGATGAAATTCGTCGCGAACTGGAATCGCATTGTTTCGAAAAATCCCATTCGCTGCAGTTGCAGGGAAAGCAAGATAGTGAAATCAAGGAAATAATTCAACAATCATTTGGAGATCCCGCCATGGTCGGTAACGAATTACATCAGGTACACCGCAAGTATGAAAAGATTCCGATAATCGGGCCGCTCATGTACTTTCGTCCGTTTATATGGGGGCTGATATTGGCAGTCATGAGTTTGTTGGCCTGGTTTGTGGTTCCTAGTGTATTTAGTTTGTTTATTTCCCCTCAAGGTGGGATACCAGATGCGTTTCTGGTGGCCTTTGTTCTGGTGCCGGAATTGTTGATGATTGGTCAGGGAGTTGGGTTGGCTGCCGGCAAACTGAATTTGCGGGATAGTATCAAGGCCGTTGTTTTTGCCAGTTTTTTGATCGCTATATTCTGTCTCGGCATTATTTCTGATCAAAAAGCAATTCAGTTAGTTAGTCAACCGATTAATCGACATGTTTTCTACACAGGATTACTCGGAAATAGTTTGGTAATGATGTTCGTGATAGCCATTAATTTTGGATTGATCCTTCTAAGTCGCATGTTGGCAGGCAGATATATTTTCAGGCAAGTCGATCAAACAGAGGGCAATAAGTTTACCTTTCGTATTCTCCTATCGTCTGCCGGGCTTTTACTTTTCGCAGTCCTTTTGACCTGTAGTGTCATTGCTTATCGTTATGTTGCTAATGGATGGAATCCACTCAAAACTAATGCAGTCCTGTCGGATATTACTTGGCAGGGAGAGGAACCAATTTTCTTATTGCAAACAGTATTTCCGCTAACAAATAGGCCATCTCCTGATCAGATTACGTCGCGTCTAGTTCGGGCAGATGGAACGGTGCTCAAAACCGGACAATTTGACATGGTGCGTGATCGTAATAGTGCTGGAATTTATTTGGTCCAGCAACAGTCCAAGAATGTGCTTCTGGAGCAACTAGATGGAGCCAAAATTATTGAGTTAGGTGATTTGCCAACTACCAATAGTATTGTTGGTATTGTCGCCTCATCGGCATCGCAGCAGAAGTTGTTGCTGAGCACTTTTGATGGTATTCATGGTGCTTCCCATGATGCCTGGTTTGTCTACGATATAACTACCCAAAAGTGGTCACAGGATGTCCTACACGATGTTCCATTGACGAAAACCGGTACCACTAGTGTTGTTTGGTCTAAAACTCCGGGTCAGCTGCTCATTGGTATAACCACTACCGATGGTGATGCTGATAATCCCGTCATTAATAAGTATCTTTATGATTTGGATTCGGCCAAGCTTGTCGCGCGCAATGAACAAACATGTCAGCTTTTCGATTGCAGACCGCTTGGTTATAAAGAAATCCAAACACTGCCTGCTGTCAATAATAGTATGAATTACTCGATTTATGATGGCTTTTATCAGGACGTGATTGCAAGTCGCTTTGCAATACCTACTAGCGGCACTACATTGATGGCGTGGCTTGCTTCACCTTATCAATTGGCAGGTGGTATTCAGGCTTTTTATGACAGTGCCATGGGCCAACAGTGGGGAGTTGGAGATTACGGCAGTTTTTACTTTCAGGATGATTTTTGGAACGTACACAACTTACAACAAAGTAGCAACGGACAAGTACGTACCATATTGAAATGGATGTCATCACCAGGTTATTACCCATCAGTCCTGTCCCTGGACAAGCAAAAGCGGCTGGTTATCGCTGATCATGGTAAAGCAGTTATCGTCGATTTAGCCAGTGGCAAAACTGCAAAATTGGCTGACCTGCCTGACAGAATGGTTGTTAACATCACTTGGATCAATCAATAAATCTGCCTGGCGATAAGTCTATTTACCAAAACACGCTACCCAGTCTGCAGTGGGTAGCGCATTTGATTTTTTTACTAAGAATTACTTCCTACTTAGCGGCAATCGGGGTTTCTTGTGTATCTTTTTCCGCTGGCGCCCCATGTCGTTCCGAAACTTTGACATTGGGCAGGTAGAACGTGACGATGAGGCAGAGCACCACAAAACCAACGGTATAGAGCATTGATGAACGGCTGGCATCCACCATGGATTGGTTTTTGATTTCCATGACGGCGTTCAGCACCTGCGGTGGGGTTTGGGCAGAGCCAGAATCCTGGGCAGCTGTCTGGAATTCGGAATTGGTATTGGAGAGTTTGGCGATGACGGAGGCTTTGGCTCCGCCGGGGATGGCAGGATTGTTGTTCACGGCGGTGGTCACATTGGCGGTCAGGGCCGAGATGAAAATAGCACCAATGATCGCAGTGCCGAGTGATTGTCCCACCTGACGCATGGTGGTGTTGATACCCGAGGCTTCACCGGCAACGCTGACATCCACGCCCGACAGGGTGATGTTGGTAATCTGGGCCATCACGAGTCCCATGCCAATGCCATAGAGAATCAAGCCGGGCGCGAGGCTCGCCGCCGTGACGTTGACAGCTGTTTCGGAGCGCAGTACGAGTAAAGCTAGGATGTTGACCAGCAGACCCAGTTGGATCAAATGCCGGGGTGAAATCTTGCGACTGATGGCAGCACCAAGTGGCGCGACAATCAGCAGGGTAATTGACATCGGTAGCAGCGCGAGACCTGTATGAATGGCGTCCAATCCTTTGACCGCCTGCAGAAATATTGGGATGGAAAAAATCAAACCCGACTGGCCCAAAGTCAGAATCGTCGTCGTGATCACACCAGCGGAAAACTGTTTGCTTTTGAACAGCTTCATGGAGACGAGCGGGGTGATGCCTTTTTTCTCAATGTGCAGTTCCCAGGCCACAAAAGCAGCCAGCATGATGAGGCCGGCGATGATCAGGTAGGGAACCACGGACAAGCCCATGGGGGAAAGTTGCTGGCCGAAAAGCGGATAAGCTTTTTTGGCGATCCACCAACCATAATCGGAGGATTCAATGATGCCGTAGACGAGTGACACGAGCCCTATGCTGGAAAGCAGGATGCCAGGGATGTCCCAACTTTTTTTCTCTTTATCGTCAATCGATTCTTTGATCAATACAGATCCAATCAGTAGTACAGCCACAGTGACAACGTTGATCATAAATGCCCAGTGCCAGCTGTAATACGTGGTAAAGAAACCACCCAGGATTGGCCCGACAGCAGAAGCCGCACCGGCAACTCCGCCCCAGACCCCAAAGGCGATGGCACGGTCTTTGCCAGCAAACGTCGACATGACCAGTGAAACAGTGGCCGGCATCATGAGCGCGGCACCAATACCTTCGATCAGTGACCAACCCAGCAACACCATGCCAACATTGGTGCTGATCGCGGTAGTAAAGGAGCCGATCGCAAAAATGACGGCGCCCAGCATGAACATTTTTTTGCGGCCGAAAAAGTCGCCCAGTCGTCCGCCGACAATAGTCAGCGCCGCAATGACCAGTGAATAGGAAGTGATTACCCACTGCATGGTCTGGACATCCGTATGCAGGTCGCGAATGAGGTAGGAAATGGAAACATTGAGCACCGTGCCATCAATGACGATGATGGCCAGCGCCAGGCTGAGAACTAGCAACCCCAGCCATTTGGCCAGCGGTTTTTGGGAGATGGAAGTAGCAGACGAGGACATGATCTATTCCTTTGTCTAATGAAAATTAACGTGTTAATCAGGCCTAGAGTTGTTCTTTGATGCTGGAGATATTGGCGACAATGTCGTTCATAAATTCTTCCACTTTGTCGGTTTTGATCATGGCCAGGATGGAATTACCTTTGGCGAAAACCATGAGTTTGTCCCCAGCCTGGATGCTGAGTTTTTCGCGCGCGGCATGCGGGATGACGATCTGGCCACGTTCGGAGACGGTGGTGGTCCCGTAGCAGCACGCTTGTTCTTTAGTTGCCATCGTTGGTTTCCTCGTTTTTATCCGTCTCCACGCTTCGTTTTTTATTGAAGCGTGATTGTTTCCATTTCTGGTAAAAATATTCGCGCACTTCCTTGCCTTCTTTGGGTGCAAGCAGCAGTGAGGCAATGGATCCCACGGCAGCGCCAATTACCAGTGTCCCCAGCAGTGCAGATGCCTTTTTGTTGAGTTTGGCCATGATGGCTTTCGTAAATTAAATATGATAAGTATGAAAAGTTGGAAGTGGTGCCATGATACCACAAATACTTATCCTGTCAAAAAAGTCCCGGATATGACTTGCTTAAACCGCGTGTTTTAACCGTTTAAACCAATAGGCTGGTAGCGCAGTCAGCAAGGCTGCAATCGCCGCAAGGTAGAAGGCGACTCCAATGCCAAATTGATCCGCACTAAAACCAAATGCCGGACGACTGATCAGTGATGATGATCGGGTAACGAAGGAATAATAGCCGTAGGCTTGTTCAAAATCTTGCGGGTTTTGGATTGCATCAGCCACCATGGCTTTAATCACGGGCGACGTGCCTCGGGTAAAAACACCAAGTCCAAAAAGACATGGAATGACGAGATAAATGGCGTTGACCCAAACAAGCAGAAGAATAAGTCCTGCCATGCAACTTTCGGCCAGAATCAAAATTTTGGCTTTGCCATATTGATCCGCGCTCCTCCCCAGCAAAAGTCTGCCTGCCAGATACCCACCAAAGAACAACGCCGTGAGTAATCCCGATGATGCGAGCGAAATCCCTTTTGGCGCAAGCAAAAAAGGCAAAAAGATATATAGCGATGAACTGGCAAACGAGTCCAGGGCGCCAGCGGCGATAGCAAGCATTAAGGCGGGGTTCTTGAGCAAATCGCGAATGTGCAATGTGTTCTTTGCCAACTTTTCCAGCGGTTCCGAGGTAGACGCTTGTACTGCAATGCTAACAATTAAGAGGCTCACCAGCACCAAAAAGATTAATGTCGTTGCCTGCCATCCAACCAATCCGATCAGCAGCGTTGATAAAGCCGCGACCCCAATTCTCCCCATGTCACCAATCGCGCCATAATTGCCAATTTGTTGTCCTCTTTTTTGTTGGGTCGACGTTTTGGCGATCTGAGCACTGCCAACCGGATCAAAAATCCCAGAACCCAATCCACCACAGGCATAAATCGGCAGCAAAAAAAGAAATTGATGCGGTAAGTTAAATCCACCCCACGCCAACAAGAAGCAGACAAAGGAGAACTGAATCATCCGCTTGCTGCCAAAACGTATGACGAGTTGTCCGGCAAACAGTGAAATGGCAATTTGAAACAGAACATAAATTGTGCTGAGCAGACTGATTTGGATCAGGTCAAGATGATAGGCAGCTTGGATGAACGGCAAAAAAGCAAGCAGTGAGACTTCCCAGCCCTTGTTGAAAAAGTTCAAAATTTGCAGTAGTTTGTTGGGCATTTTATGCCAGCCCGTGCAGCACTACACCCACTACATACGCCGCCGTCGCCGCAATACCGCCCATGAGCAAACTCTCCAG
Organism: Candidatus Wirthbacteria bacterium; assembly: GCA_903889905.1. GTDB lineage: Bacteria > Patescibacteriota > CG2-30-54-11 > CG2-30-54-11 > CG2-30-54-11 > CAISZI01. Next base: position 23,287 of record CAISZI010000035.1, on the reverse strand, counting down.
CCCGGCAAAATACCACTTGCGGTCCGTGAAGTGCGACTTAAGTGTGCCCAGGAAAAACAGTGTCGCGCCAGTCAAAATGACCGCAATCAGGAAATCCTGGGATTGGAGTGAGGGGATGACACGAGAAATCAGATAACTCAGAATCGGGATAAAGCCAAAGGTAAAAAAAGACGCAAACGTCACAGCTCCATTTTTGACTGGAGATTCCTTGTCATTGCTAAGGCCCAGTTCTTCGACCATCATGATGTCGACCCAGGCTTTGGGATGTTTGGCCAGGATTGAGGCCATGGTGGCGGCGTCATCCGGTGCAATGCCTTTTTCTATATACAGTTCCTGCATTTCCTTTTGTTCGCCCGCCGGATAATGTTCCACTTCCCACGCTTCGCGTTTGCGTTCAGCGTCCTGGTATTCGTTTTCGGCCAGCGTGCTGAGGAAATCGCCTGTTGCCATGGCAAAACCATCGGCGAGCAGATTGGCAAAACCAATGATGAGGACTACGCCAACGGCAAGCTGGGCGCCAGTGACGCCAGCAACGACGGCAAAAGTAGTTAGAATACCGTCCAGGCCACCATAGACCATGGATTTGAGATATTTCCCCTGTGTCCGGTGTTGTTCATACGATCCAGCTTTGGCATCATGCGCCAGGCGGCTGGCTGCTTTGTCACCTGACTCATAGGCATTTTTGGCGCCTTGCAGGTCTCGCGTTGGCATGGCTTCCTCTGATGGTTGAAGTGTACCGGCCGATTGTCTATGGAACCGGTCGTTTTGTTAAGGGCGTTTTAATTTGGAGCGCAAGGCAGCGCTGTTTTTTTGGGCTTTGGCGAGTCGTTCTTCTTCCGTGGGAATACTCAGGTGATGTAACAGGGGAAGCATCTCCTGCAGACGTGTTTCCGCCTGCTGCAAGGCTTGATGCAAATCATCGGCCAGTTTGATCCGGCCGGCAATCGATTGATTGGCTGGTTCCATGAACCATGCCGAGGGCATCAGTCCTGCAATCTGGAGCAGGGCTTTGGGATTCACGGCTTTGAGTTTGGCAATAAACGTCGAGGGATCAATTCCTGTGCGGTATAGCGGATTACGTTTGATCTCAGGCAGCAGTGTTTTTAGCGTATAAGGGGCATTGGTGACGATTTGCTTGAGCAGCATCGAACTCCCATAATCCGTGGCCCAGAGCTTGCCATCGGCGTGAAACAGATTGGGGTTTGGTGGAGTGCGGTCAATATTGAGCAGGAGGCAGTCAAACAGAAATAAATCATCCAGCGTGCGGCGTGGGAGCGAAGCGTCGCTCGTGATGTCAAACGGTGTCGTGTTCATAAAAAAAGGGAAAGCCAGGTTAACGCCCGAACTTTTTACGATTAATTCCCGGATTTCCTGATGGGCGGGGATGTTGGTGAGGGTTTTGTCCACAGTCATCAGTTGGGGTACGGGTACGGGCAGTTGCAGCAGATAGGCAAGGTAGGTCGCCAGCCATTCGACGACGAGGGTGGTTGGACCTTCGGCCGTGCCCTGCAATTTGACCAGATAGGGCCGGTGATCATAGGCCTTGACCACAATTGGCAGCGAAGAGCCTTTGTGAATAACCGCAATCAGTTTTTGTGCACGCAATATTTGAGCCATGTGCGCATTGTCTGCTTAAAACTTGCAATTAGCAAATTTGGCTTAATACCGTTCCATGGGAATGGCATCAATCACCACAGTTTCATAGGGATGGACTTGTTTGATTGCTGCTGCGACTTGTGACATTTTATTTTTGGGACATTCCATCTCGATTCTGACTTCTTCTTCGACCTGAAAGTCCCCCACCTTGCCTATGGTCGGGTTGGTGCCGATTTCGTTTTTCCAGCTGCTGAAACCTGGTGTGATAAATGCGCAGTGTGTGTACTGACCAATTCTGCCAGCGCCGGCATCTGTGGCAGCATCGACAATTGTCTCAATCAGCGCGTCGTCGTGTGGACAAAAAACAAAAAATTTGTACATAAGTTAAGGCTCTTTCAAGTTAATTTTTGCTGTACAGGCAACCGTAGGTTGTTTGTACAATACTGCCGGGGAATTTTTTGGTGTCCAGCAATTCAAGGATAACCGGGTGACGTGACTGGTGAAAAAGCGGAATGCCACCGCCCAGCAGCAACGGCACGGTGGTGATGATCATCGCGTCGATGAGTTTGGCATCGAGGAAGCTGCGTACCAGTTCTGCCCCGCCGAGCAGCCAGATGTCTTTGTCTTCGGTGGCTTTGATGGCGTTGACGTACTGGATGATGGGTGAATTCGTGAGGATAATGTGCCTGGGTGTGTGAGCGTCGACATGCGAGGTAAAGACGTAGGTTTTGTGTTTGGCATAGGGCCATTCACCAAACGTTTTGAGCTGGTTATAGGATTTACGTCCCATCATGATCGAACCGACCGATTTGAGGAACTTGGCGTAACCATAGTCTTCGCTGCCCGCCGTGAATTGGTCGAGGAATGATACTGAACCATTGCTTTCAGCAATATATCCATCCGCCGTTTGCGCAATGTAGAGAATAACTTTGGCCATTTAGAGAATTCCCATGATGGGTGAGCATTCGAATTCTAGCACAAATCGAGTGCCCTTATTTAATACCTTGGCAAGTCGTTGGGTCAACATTGGAGAAACCAATGCCTTGACCGTTTGGTTGAGGAAAGGTTCCTATTTTTGTTACTTGCTTATTGCTGCTTACGGCAAAGCAATTTGCCTGTGCCACAGGGACACCACTGCCAAGAATCTCATAAGCAAAGTAATACGTACCATTTTTAACTGTGTAGGTGACGGCGTTCCCGGCAAAGGAATTGAGGTGTTCAAAGGTTTTGAATTCTGGATAGAGATTTTCGATGCTGTTGCGCATGAGACGGATCCCGTTGGGTTCGTCCAGTTCATAAGATAAAGGAAGGGTCGCGTCTTGGATGTTGATGCTTCCGGTTTTGGAACCATTTTGTTGTGAGCCTGGCAAGGGGGTTTGATTGAATAATTTCAGGCCAAAGCCAATTGCTGATGCGCCGATCAGCAAGACAAAAAATATCAGGAGCAGGGGAAGGTCGTGTTTTAATTTTGATGTCATGATAAAAGGTACTTGTGTCTAATGGTTAAAGTATTGTTTCAAATCATTCAGTGTCAGTTTGGTGAAGTCAGTAAAGACGAAGTCGGCGTGAGACAAATCTTGTGCGGTATTGGAGGCGGCGGCATAGCCAAAACAAACCATGCCGGCAGCTTTGGCGGCCTGGACACCGGAAGTGGCGTCTTCAAATACCAGACATTGCGAGGGATCAGTCTGCAATTGGCGGGCGGCGGTGAGGAAAATATCAGGAAATGGTTTCCCTTGCTTGACGTCACTGATCGTCGCAATCGCGTCAAAATATGGCAGCAGTGCAGCGCGGCCCAGCAAATGTTGCACAACACTCGTGATTGTACTCGATCCAACGGCGGTCTTGATGTTGCTATGTTTAAGTTTTTGCAACAAATCAATGATTCCTGGCATGGGTGCAATGGGTTCTGTTTCCTGCAGCATGAGTTGTTCTTTTTCGTGCTCAAGGGATGTGCCAGAAAGAACGATACCATTTTTGAGGCCGACAGTTTTAACCAGTTTTTGAAATGGCATACCAAAGAAAGGATGAAAATCTGCCGCTGTCATGGTGATGCCATGTTTTTGGAACAGTTCGATTTCCACTTTGTTGTGCATGGGCATGGTGTCCATGAGTACACCGTCCATGTCAAAGATGACTGCTTGCAGCATTGTTTACCTTGGGTAAGTCAATCGAATTGGTTTGATGGTTATCGTTTGTCAATGGCAACGAATTTTTGTCGTGTTGGTCCAATGTAGATTTGCCGAGGCCGCCAGATTTTTTGGTCTTTACTTTCGGTTGCTTCCTTCCAGTGCGCTATCCAGCCAGGCAGCCTGCCGATGGCGAACATGACGGTCAGCATGTTGGTGGGGATGCCCATGGCGCGATAAAGAATGCCAGAATAAAAATCCACATTGGGATAAAGTTTGCGTTCGACGAAGTAGTCATCCCGCAGTGCAGCCTGTTCCAATTCAAGCGCGATCTCGAGCAGCGGGTCATGGACGTTGAGTTTGGGTAACAGAGTATCACACAGTTGTTTGGTAATTTTGGCACGCGGATCGTAGCTTTTGTACACGGCGTGGCCAAAACCCATGAGACGGAAGGGATCCGTTTTATCCTTGGCCCGTTCAATGACATGGTGTACGTCGCCACCGTTTGTCTGGATACTGGTGAGCATCTCAATCACTGCCTGGTTGGCGCCACCATGGAGTGGACCCCAGAGTGCGGATATTCCGGCAGCAATGCTGGCATACAAATTGGCCCCGGAACTGGCCACCAGACGGACGGCTGATGTGGAACAGTTTTGTTCGTGGTCGGCATGCAGGATCAGCAGTTGGTTGAGGGCAGCAATCACTTCCGGCACAATAACATAGCTTTTGACAGGTGAGTCAAACATCATATTGAGAAAATTGGCACAATAAGGCAAATCCTGACGTGGATAGACGACCGGGTCACCTTGGGATTTTTTGTAAGAAAAGGCGGCGATGGTGCGGACCTTGGCGATCAATCTCGCCGCAGTAGTATCAAAATTCGGGTCACCTTGCATGATGTGCGGGTAAAAGCTCGCCAGCGATGTCACCATGGCGGACAGGATGGACATGGGATGCGCGTTGGGTGGATAGCGGTTAAAAAAGCTTTTCATGTCTTCGTGAATGAGCGAATGCTTATTGAGGCGTTCGCTCCAGGTATGGAGTTCTTGCTGATTTGGGAGATTGCCCCGTATCAGCAGATAAGCCACTTCGACAAAGGAGCAATGCGCCGCGAGTTCTTCAATGTCATAACCGCGGTAGCGCAAAATGCCCTTGTCCCCATCCACCAGTGAGATTGAACTGACACAGGATCCGGTATTGGCAAAACCAGGATCCATGGTCACCAGGCCGGTGGAGGCTTTGAGTTTGCTGATATCAATGCCATCAGCACCGGCAGTACTTTTGATCATGGGCAAAGCCACTTGATTGGCATCGATTTGTAACTTAACTAGGCGGGTGGGAGTCATGACTTGTCCTTGGCTGGAGTCGGTGGATGTTTTGGTCGGCAATCCACTAACACATTTAACCTGCCAAAACATACCATTTCTGGTAGGTAAAACAAAGCCAAAGCTCGGGTGAAATTATGATCGGGCAGCGGCCATCAGATTGGTAATGCTGTCCGGTGTGGTGCGATCATAGACGTAAGTAGGAAAGCCGACTTTTTTGACCCTGTAGCCGGCAGCAATGACCCGTTCCATGAATTCTGAATCCGCGCCATAGTCCAGGTTTTGGAATCCACCCAAGTCCAGGAAAACCTGACGTCTCCCAAAATAAGTTCCGCCACAAAAACATTGCGACAAATGAATCCATTGGTTCGGGTCGTATTTGTCGACCACATAAGGATTGCCGATGATGCGCAAACCACCATAAAGCATATCAACTTGAGTATCCCTGGCCATTATTTTGAGTCGTTGTTCCAAGTGTTTTGGGGTGTAACGGTCATCGCTATCAAGCAGGGTGACAAATTTTCCCTGGGCTGCCTGAAAGCCAAAGTTGACCGTTTGTGGATTGCCCAGATAAGGGCGTTTGAAGTATTTGATCCGACGATCGCTTGTCCAGCTTTGGATCATCGTTGCGGTCGCGTCGTTACTGCCATCATCGATGATCAGCAGCTCCCAGTTCTGACAGGTTTGAGCCAGGACCGAACGGATTGCCTGCGGCAGATATGCAGCGCGGTTATAGGTTGCCAGCACGATCGAGACAATGGGCTGTAGTATGAGTTTATCCATACACGCGATGTTAGCACGTTTTGGCCATGGCGTAAAACTGTCCCGATTAGATCCAGAAACAGATTGCTGCCGGGATCAGAAAAATCATGACACCGATCAAAAATCGTGCCCGGACCAGGTTCCACTTTTTGACAAGTGGCAGATCACTGTCATAAACCCAGGCTCCCAGCCTTTTGATCGGGGCTTTGAGCAAAACGTTGACGAGAAGAGCAGTGGCAAAAACTGTAAACAACAATCCCGTGTCTGTGGTTACGAGCAGGTCTTTCATCTTGATCACTGGATTATTGACAGCCCATTTTCCGAAAACGCCAAAGTGCCAGAGTTGCTGGTCCACAATGTTCGGAAACGCATTGACTGCGACTCCAATATAGCCATACATCATGGCCAGATCCAGGAAGATAAACAAATCCGGTTTGGCATTGATGAAGGTGGTGATGGCAACAAAAGGTGTAATAAATAAGATCCACTGTGGATTCGAACTCATAAATGAAAACAGCAGTGCGCTTACAACCAGACAGAGATAAAGGGACCATTCCATCCATTGGCGATTAAACTCGAATTTGCGCCAGAATGCCCAGGCACAAATCATCAGCCAGAGGCAGGGGATAATTTCAATGCGTGTAAAGCTGCCCGCGCTGATGACGGCTGCGAAAATGCGGTTGTTGGTCTGAAAGCCGATCACGCCATCGCGAAAAGCGCTGGAATTTAAGTACGGCAAACTTACCAATGCGGCAGGAATAACCAAAGCAATGCAGGCGGAGAGAATTTTCATTGGCCTTTTTTCGACCAGCAGCAGCAGTGGCACAAAAATCATGGCGGGAAAGTATTTGAAGGTCAGCGAGAAGGCAAAGCTGACAACAAACCAGCGCATTTCTCGACGCAGGTAAAAATACAATCCCAGCAACGTCAGGAAAACGGTAAAGATATCGTATTGGCCAAACATGAACTGGCTGAAAATTAATAGCGGAGTACTGATCCAGAACGCTGTCATCAGTTTGGCGTTTTGTTTGCTCAAACCAATCAGTTCGCCAATTTTGTACAAAACAATGGCGCTCGCGCCGAGCACGATGGTGGGCAGCAGTTTGAACCAGAACACCGCGGTGTAAGCAGTTGAAGGGACGTCCTTGATGATGCCTAGCAGCCGGATGGGAATATTCCAGAGTGCAAACAGGATAAAGGTCGGCGGAAGGTAATTGAATTCTCCGATGGCTTTCAGGTTGTAGTCGTAGAAATCCAGAATGTGCCCATTGAGGTAGGTGATTGAGCCACTTCCCGTTGCCCAGATGTCACCCTGTTGCAGTGCAAAGTAGCAAAATACAACGATCATCGCAAACAACACCACGTCCAGGCGGCGAAGAGGTTTGAGGTGAGTGAGCATAGAACAAAACCTTTTTGGTTAGGAGGTGGGAGAAATAATCAGGTCAGCCAGGGCGAGGCGCGATTGCGGGGCAATTTCTCTGGCCTGAAGTGGTTCAGGCAGTTGTTGAAGATTACCCAGATAACCAACGGCGATCATGGTGACCGGTTGTAAGTCATCGGCCAGATGAAACGTCGTCTTGGTTTTATCAATCGAAAATCCCGCCATGGAGTGAAGGAATAATCCCAGTTCCGTCGCTTGCGTTGTCAGGTTGCCAATGGCCAGACCCAAATCGTGCTGTGCCCAGGGATTGGGTTGGCCACTACCGGCAAATTTGGTTTTGACCATGGTCAGGATAATTAGGGGTGCGTCTTTGGCCCAAACCTGGTTGGGGTCGTTGAGGCAGGCAAGCAGCTGGCTGAAACGGTCTGTCTGATCACGTGTGGCAAAAATAAACCGCCAGGGCTGTTCATTCATGGCCGAGGCAGCCCAACGCGCTGCTTCCAACAAACTATTGATTTGTTCCGTTGGGATCGTCTTCGCCGCGTAAGCACGCGGGCTCCAGCGTTTTTGAATGAGTGGACTAATTGGATAACTGGTGGCAGGAATGGGTTTGGACATGGAGCCTCGGTATTATTTAAGCATGCAATAATATAAACCCAGAATTACGATAAACAGCAAACGCACTATAACAAATATATGTCGTCAGATAAATTAAGCCGGTTCCAAAGTGGAGCAGTGAATTGGGCAATTTGATGTTATGTCGGACGGGCAATCAGGATGCGTTTACCACTTGTTTTATTTATACCGGTATCGATCATTTCCAATCCGGCCTTGTGTGCCGTAATTTTCAGCTCAGCAATCGTGTGAATATAGGTCTCGTTTAAATGGAGTCGACGCATGATCCGTAACGCGGTTCGGTCAAATACCGGATGGTCAGCCAATTCCATCTCACGCAAAGTGACTACGCCATCCCGTGCCAACGAAGATGCCCAGGAGGCAAAGAGTCGGTTGAGGTTTTCTGGTGCGATAAACACCAAGAGTTGCTGCGCGTCAATCCAGTCCAGCGAGCCAGGGTTAAATCCGTAATCTAGCAGATTATGCTTAATCGGTGTCCAGGGTTGGAGGTTGCTTCGAGTTTGTTTGTCAACTGCAAGCGCAGCTTGCGTTTTGTCTATGGTAGTGATGGGGGCCTTTGGGTTGGTTTTATGAACCAATTCCACAAAGGCTCGAATCTGACGAGGGCTGCCGGCGCCTGCCTGCAGAATGCGGGGTGCTGGTTTGTGAAGTGGATTTGGGAAATCATGTTCGTCAAGACACTGTAGCGAATCTCTGGTCGTTTGCTGCCAACGAGGGATCTCGTGGGGATTTCTGGTCAGAAAATTTTCATACCAGTCGTGGTAAATGTGTGCAAACAGATCATGTTGTCCGCGTTCAGGTTCGTCGTTCATATCGCCTTGATGTGTGGGTTACAAGGCATTAATTATACCATTGTTGTTTTGCTGTTTTCAAAAACAAGTTATTTTTCTGTAATTGCTTTAATGCCTTGCAAAACGATGCCCCAGTTTTTTTCGGATTCTTCCTTGGCTTTCTGGTGGGCAATATTTTCCTGGGTGACGGTGAGTTCGGTGACTTCTCCCTGGTTGAAGAGTTTGTAGGTAACAGTGAAATAGTTTTCCGGCGCATCGGCAGTCCCCGACATCACACTCCAATGCGTAAACTGCAGTAGTTGGTTAGGTTCGATCTGAAGAATTTTGCCTTTGTCCTCGTAGGCTTTACAATTCCACACGCCTGAGTAAGTGATCGGGCTGCCCACTTTCCAGTCCGTGACAGTATCGGTACCAAACAAGTACAGCTTGATTTTGGCGGGATTGGTCAGGGCTTCCCAGACGGCCGTGACCGGCGCTTGGATGGCAATCGTTTGTTTTGCCAGTAAACCTTTGGTCATTTTTTCTCCTTGGTATAACTGAATTTTTTGCGTAGCGGCATTGTAGCTCATTCCGAGTCTGAATGAAATGCGCCCCAAAAAACCCGGTAACGGCCACGGGAGGGTTCGTTATCAAAAGGCGTCAGCAGGGGTCAAACTGGAATCAAGGCTTTGTCTGATCCTGTGGGGAAAGAATTTTTTCCATCAGGTAGGTGCCCAGATTATGGCCGCGAAAATTCAGTTGCTTTTGTTTGATGACTCTAAAACCTTGATTTTCATATACTTTTTTGGCAGTCGGATTCTCGATCGAAACATCCAGAAAAACTTTGGCATATTTGTTCAGTTGAGCTTCTGCAGCAAATTGTTGAATCATCGCCGTTGCAATTCCTTGCCGACGGAAATTTTCGTGCACACAGATATTCTGGATGTACATGGAGTTGGGGTAGTGGTGCGAATTCAAACGCAGATCCAATGTTGACGAACGCAGCGCTAATCCCAGCAAATCGCGTTTGGGACAAGTTTTGGCAAATTGCCATAAATCTGTCAACGTGCTGATATCTTTGTCATCATAGCCGATTAAAATTCCAACAACTTGACTACTTTGTCGGGCACTCCACATGCGTTGGTAAGAAAACCGATTTCCCACTTGCTTTGCCATATTGGCCCAAAAGGGAACGGCTTTGTGTTTGGGTTTTAACAGAAAAGGAAACAGCAAAAGATCGGTCTCGAAGATCAGATCACCAATAACAAGCATGTCGTCATCGGGCCGGGCACGGGTAATTTCAAATGACATAAGAATTATTGTTCGTATTTATTCTGATAAATCAAGCACATTGATCTATATAACAAACCACGCCACAATTCAATCAATTTTTTGCCAATCGATGTTTTTCGAAATTCGACGGGAATGCACAGATCTGAATGTCCTATGAGCACTAGGGCATGGGTTGCTTTTGGAAGTTGAGCATCCATCGCACACCGAACTGGTCGGTAAAGTCGCCATAGATACCGCCCCAGAATTCTTCCTTGAGAGGATGCGTGACTTTGGCACCGACGGAGAGTTTGGCAAAGTAATCATTGATTTCTTTTTCACTGTCGCAATTGAGGCTGAGTGTCATGTTGTTGCCGGCAGTTAACCCTTCGGGGCCGAGCATATCGGATCCCATGAGGGTAAGAGTGCCAGTCGCGAGGCTGACGTGCATGATCAGGTCTTGCATCGCCGGCATCTGATCTGCCATGGGCGATTCGCCGACGGTCTGCAAGGTGAGGTTGCCGCCGAGACAGAATTTGTAAAAATCAAACGCGGCGCGGCAGTTACCACTGAAGGTAATGTACGGATTGAGTTGAGCCATGGAATTCTTTTGCATTGAGGGATGAAACGCCAACAAACTAATACTAGATTAGCATGAATAAATTGATTTGTTAAGTGTTTTATCAACATCCAAAAACCAATAAGGTTGTCGGGTATTGTGGCTGGGATGAATCGATTGGGATGTTTTATGGGAGATGGGCGAGGCGTTCTCTCAGGTCATTGAGGCCGTCGGAGATGGGTTTGAGCGAGACTTCTTCTACTGCACTCTGGTCATCGTAGTACCCAAACGGATTGTCGAGGTCTTTGAGAAAGACGATCATGTAGAGCAGAAAGAAGCTGACAAAGACGACGAAGAAAACACTTTCGAAGTAGGGGTCGATTTTCATTACGATCAAGCCCAAAATGAGGATAAAAGTGATGGCCTCGACGATCACGTAACCGGTTTGGACAAAAGACAGTTCGCGGATGTTGTGGATACGGTGGATCATCTTGCGTAGCAGGTTTTGCTCCTGTTTTATGCGGACGATAAAGTTGGCCTGGGTTTCCTTTTCAAATTTCAGAAAGTAATGATTGAGCTCAAAAATTCTGGCCATAACTTCGTGTGTCCGAGTTTCCTTTTGGAACCAGTGCAGGATAGCGGTGAAGATGCCGGAGATGTGCTCGAGGCCTTGTTTGGCCGCGGGCGATTTTTTATTTTCGTAAATGATGAAACATTCGTCAGCTATGGCTTCGAGGCTGCAGGCGATGTCTGATGGCAATTTTTCCGCCTCCTTGAAGTCGCTCATTACGCCAGTGATGAGGAAACCGATGAGGAAGACATTAGCGGAGATGAGGGCGCCGAAGAGGGAGCTAAGGCTCAAGAATTCATAGCCAAGAAAGTGGACGAGGTATTTGAGGGCCAAAATCAGCACAAGATAAGGCAGGATTTTGATGACCAATTTCCATTTGGCGAGAAAACGAGGCATGTTGGTTACCCGATTATAGGCGAATGGAGTGGCGCAACAATAGCAGAGAACTCACTATGATTCAACCAAATTAAAGGCTTTGTGGTGTCAAGGTTTGCCGACAAAACAGCTGGTTCTTTTGTGGCTTGACGCCATCCGGTTGTGGCCTCATACTGAACGAAGACCTATTTTTTGAGGTGACATTATGCAGGCCAATCTGGACATTCATACGCTTTCTGGTTTGACACAGGCGGAAGTCGATCAGCGGCATTTGAACGAAGGCTACAATGAGCTGCCGGCAGCCAAAAAAAGAAATTTTTTGGCGATTTTCAAGGAAGTGATCAGCGAGCCGATGTTTCTGCTTCTTGTCGGTGGTGGGCTGCTGTACTTTGTCTTGGGCGATATTCAGGAAGGCATCATGCTGCTGGGGTTTGTGGTGGTGGTGATTGGCATTACTTTTTTTCAAGAGTGGAAAACTGAACGGGCGCTGGATGCATTAAAAGATTTATCCAGCCCGCGGGCAGCGGTGATTCGTGACGGCAATGAAATGACCGTTTCCGGCAAAGACGTGGTGCGCGGCGATCTGATGGTGATCTCCGAAGGTGGGCGTGTGGCAGCAGACGCGATTTTGATCGATAGTACCAATTTGCTTGTGGATGAATCATTGCTCACCGGCGAATCGTTATCTGTGCGTAAGCGTTCACGCTTTCCTGATGAAAAGAGTGAAAACCGTCCTGGCGGCGACGATCTTCCGTATGTTTTTTCTGGTACCATGGTCGTTCGCGGGCAGGGAATTGTCGAAGTAATTTCGATTGGTGGCAACACCGAAATCGGCAAAATCGGTAAAGCCTTGTTCGCGATCGAGTCGGAAGACACTAATCTGCAGAAAGAAACCGATGCCCTGGTCAAAAAGCTGGCCATTTTTGGTCTCAGCCTTTGTGGCCTGGTTGTCGTGGTGTTTGGCCTGACACGCGGCGACTGGATCCAGGGATTTCTCGCCGGCATTGCACTGGCCATGGCGACGCTGCCGGAGGAATTTCCCGTCGTCTTGACCATTTTTTTGGCACTTGGTGCCTGGCGTATGTCACTCAAAAATGTCTTGACCCGACGCGTGCCGGCCATCGAGACACTAGGTGCGGCCACGGTACTTTGCACAGACAAAACCGGAACACTGACGCAAAACAAAATGACCATGGCAGAACTTTGCGTGGGTGATCAATTCTTTATCATCGATCCCAAAGACAAAGCCGAGCTTTTTCCCGAGACGTATCACGCCCTGGCCGAGTACAGCGTCCTGGCTAGCCAGAAAGACCCGTTTGACCCGATGGAAAAGGCAATCCGTAGCTTTGGCGAAAATTTCCTGCGCCACACCGAACACCTGCATCACGACTGGCAACTGATCCGGGAATATCCGCTTTCGGACAAACTGCTGGCACTGTCGCATGTGTGGCAGTCGCCCAATGGCCATGATTATGTGATCGCGGCCAAAGGTTCGCCGGAAGCGATCGGTGATCTTTGCCATATGAGCCGGGAGGCTTTTCAAAGTATGGAAAAATCAGTCATCGCCCTCAGCAGCCGCGGCTTGCGCGTCCTGGGCGTGGCCAAATCTCATTTCAGTGAAACGAAACTGCCGGAAGAACAGCACGATTTTGACTTCCAATTCATTGGTTTGATTGCCTTTATTGACCCGATTCGTCCGACAGTGCCAGCAGCGGTGAAGGAATGTTATACTGCCGGGATTCGCGTCGTCATGATTACTGGGGATTACCCGGGCACGGCGCAAAACATCGCCGAGCAGATCGGATTATTTCCCCGTGACAAGGTCATCACTGGTCCTCAACTTTCGGCCATGAGCGAAACAGAAATGCGGGAAAAGATCAAGGACGTCAACATTTTTGCCCGTGTGGTGCCCGAACAAAAGCTGCACATCGTCAATGCGCTCAAGGCCAATGGTGAAATCGTGGCCATGACCGGTGATGGTGTCAATGATGCGCCGGCTCTCAAAGCCGCTCACATCGGTATTGCCATGGGTAAACGGGGTACGGATGTGGCGCGTGAATCGGCGTCACTGGTTTTGCTTGACGATGATTTTTCTTCCATTGTCGCCGCGGTGCGCATGGGCCGTCGGATTTTTACCAATATCCGCAAAGCCATGGCCTACATTTTCGCCATTCACGTACCGATTGCGGGCCTGTCGCTGATTCCCGTTCTGTTGAAGTGGCCGCTCATCCTGATGCCGGTGCACATTGTTTTTCTGGAACTTATTATCGATCCGGCCTGCTCGGTGGTGTTTGAAGCGGAACCCGAGGAAAAGGGTATTATGGAGCGTCCGCCGCGTAATCCCAAAGACCGTTTGTTCAGTCGCAGTATGGTGACGCTCAGTATCCTGCAGGGCGCGACCGTGCTGGTGATCACGACGGCGATTTATGCGATTGGACTTTATACAGGTGCTGGCGAAGTGGACGCCCGTACACTGGCATTTACAGCGTTGGTCATCGCCAACGTCTGCCTGATTCTGGTCAACCGTTCCTGGGACAACACTATTTTGACTACCATCCGTCAGCCCAACAAATCGTTGTGGATTCTGGTAGGTGGAGTCGCGCTTTTTTTGACCCTTGTCCTCAATGTGCCTTTTTTGCAGAAGCTATTCCTTTTCGATTCGTTGCACTTAGGTGACTTCCTGATTTGTGCGGGAGCAGCCGTGTCGAGCATCCTGTGGTTTGAGCTATTGAAGATGTGGCACAAACACACGGCGAAAAAAGCTTAGAGGTTTGGCAGAGTTCAAATCGACGTGGTGAGTAGCGCCAGAATGTCATTGACGATTTCTTTCTGTGGCTTGGTGGCGTCGATTGTTTTGCCGATGGTAAACCGACTAACGAGCTTGTAGACGGCTTTGGCAGCATCTGGGCCGAAGGATTTTTGTCGTTCTTTGTCCCTGGCAATGCAAGTTGCAAGGGGAGCTTGAAGCGTGACGATAATGCTTGGAAAAGGTAGCGACTTTTGCAAATAGGCGATTGCTTCGAGGTGATAAAAACAGCCATCCAGAATGACCGGTTGATGGTGCTGCAGATTCTGATTGATGTCAGGCAAAATGAGGTTGATGGCCTGACGAAAATTGGCCTCTGGAATGCATCCTTCGTTTGGGTCCATGTGGTCCAGAGCGTTGGCCGCCAGTATTTCGTCGATAGAGATATAGTCGGCCTTGATCGTTTGCTGGAGCTGTCGGGCGATAGTGGTTTTGCCGACGCCGAGGGGACCGCGGAGGATGAGGAGATAGGACATGGAATTCGTCTTGTTTTATTTGATGAATTCCCCGTCGTAGGCCTTTTGCAACGGAGCCATTTCAATCTTGGTCATTTTCAACATGGCTTCAGTGACGAGGTTGGCTCGCATTGGGTCTTTGTCGCTAAATAATTTGCTCATGGCTTTGGGAATGATTTGCCACGATAATCCAAATTTGTCTTTGAGCCAACCGCACTGACCGGGTTTGCCACTGTCGCAGAGTTTGTCCCAGAGGCGGTCTACTTCGGCCTGATCCTCGCAGTCGACCTGAAATGAAATCGCTTCGGTAAAGGGAAATTGCGGCCCACCATCGATGGCGCGAAACTGTTTGCCATCGAGCTCAAACACCGCGGTTAGCACTTTGCCCTTCATGGCCGGCATGGCGTCGCCGTAACGGGTGATGCTCAGGATTTTGGAATTTGGAAAGATGGAAACGTAGAGGTTCACGGCTTCTTCGGCATTGTCATTAAACCAGAGAAAGGGCGTGATGGCGGGCATGAAGTTTCCTTTAGAATTGAGCGATCATACGACGATTTGACTGCATGAATCAGTGCTTACATTGGTCTCAGTGTTCCAGCCCAGACCTGCCAGGCGAGCAGGGATTTGGCGACGAGAGACAAGATGATGTATGCGCGTTCGCCATACAAATAATCACGCCACCGACCGATTTTTTTGTACTGCAAGACCATGTTGACGGAAAAACTGTTGAAGAAGAGAAACATGGAGAAGAAAATGTAGTAAACAAAAGTCGGCGGTTTGGCGCCATCGGCTCCGGCTCCGAAGAGGTAGAGGGTGATGCCGATCCAGGGCACGATGCCAGCGATACAGCCAAAGAGATAGGCAGTCCAATTGGTCTTTTTGGTCGACTGATTGTGCAATTCCATCATCCAGCCAAACAAAATCATCATCGCATTGAGAAAGAAAACTGCCAGAAGACTGACGACGTCATAGATCCCGGCCAGCATGGAGATAATGACGATCATCAGAGAGGAGCTCAGAGAGTATTCGAGCCACCGGCCGAAATTAATCCCTTTTGCTAGATTTTGGTTGTACCAGTCATTGATCCGGGGCAAAGATAGCAGTAAATGGGCGGTCGCAGAGATCAGCAGAAAAGTCGCGACAAGTGGACCGATGGGGAGTTCGAACAGTGTCTTGGGATCGGCAACGAGTCGATTCACTGTCTGGTCGAATTTGAGAAACGATGTTGTGACGGGTAGTTTGAAGTTTTTGCTCAGCAGCAACATGGCCATTCCCTGGATGAAATGCAGTCCAGCCATGATCAGATTGAATTTGCGCAGACTTCGGTATTGTTTGATTGTTTCTGTCATTGATGCTCCTGATAGGTGTTAATGGATAGTTGATTGTTTTTATCTTATTGTAATTTGTTGTGAGAAGTACAGAGAGGAGATGAAAGCATCTCTGCGTCATTCAATTCTTCTGCCCAGTCGGTTTCGTATTTTTTCAACGCACAATGTCAGCCAGGGTGAGGAAATTTTCTTCTGCCCAAAGTCCCAGTCTTTCCACGGCTGGTAGGTGGATTCGGGAACAAATGCGTGGTCTTCGTATTGCTTGGACTCGATAATAGACCACATTTCCTTGAACCTGGAATCCTGCTGTATTTCAGGTATTTGGCTCAGAACTTCGACCACATGCAGAATGTCATACCAGATGAAGGGAAGTTTGAGCTTGCGGAAGTCGGTGCCCATGTAAAAAATGTAAGGGTGGTTGGTGCGGCTTTGTTGCCAAAGTTGCAGAAGCGACGCAGCCCCGACGAGAATTTCACGTTGAAAACGGTCCCCAAATTGCAAGAGCAGTTTGACCATGATCAAGGTGGCATAAGGGCAAGGATCCGCTTTTTTGCCAGGGCCGCGCCATGAACCCAGTTCCGGCGAGACGACACAGTGCCAGCCGTTGTCACTGATAGTCCCGGCAAGATATTCTGTCGCCTGCAGAATCCCGGGATCTTGGCAACCCATTTTGCGCAGTGAATACAGTACGGTCGGAGCGTCGCACAGAGACCAGGCCCAGACTTTTTCGCCAGTGCCACCGTAAGCTATGCCGATGGTCGTGGGAAGTTGTGGTATTCCATTTGGATCGAGGTGGGTGAGGATTTTGTCGATGATGGTTTTTATGCCAATGTCGTCATGACGCACGCCAATGTCGGCGAGGAAGGAAAGTTTGTGAAAAAACTGTTGCGCGCTTTTGTGGCTGCTAATGCTGGGACCGGGCCAATCCTGCAGTTCTGCGATCAACGAGCTAATTTTGGGATCCTGGAGCATCCGCTTTCGTTTGGTGGCAGCAGAGGCATCTTTGGTTAATAATGCCGCATTGTAGGCGACGCAGGAAACTGGCGAAGGGAGGAGTTGCTTAATGTTGTTGTTCATGAGAATCCACTGTTTGAATGCATAATTATTATTTAGTGGATGCCATTAATCGGTCTTCTTTGATCCACTAATGATGAGCATGGGGAAACTTATTTCTTGATTTGTTTCTGGAGTTCATTGATTACTGTTTTTGCTTCCTCTGCTTTGCCATCTGGGACCGGGATGCGGGCGGTGTATTCGGTGTTGCCACCCAGATACTCGAGCTTAAGCATGGGGTATTGTTCAGTTTCCACGTAATTCGCCTGAAGCAGCGCGCCCCCAACCAATGTCCAGCTGTGCATCTGGCCGTTGGCATAGGCGCCGCTACGACTGATCCAGGCTGCGGCGGCGGGTTTGTGGAGCCGGCGGCTGTTGGCGGTAGCAGTGAGAAAGGCCACAACGCCAATCAGCGCGATCAGTCCCAGCATGACATAGAGGACAAAAATGCCGTTTTCTGGATCCAGAATCCAGAAACCTAATCCCGCGAGTAATGCGAAAAATGCGACCATGCCAAAGATCATTTTTTTGTCATTGGTGTCCCGGACAGTTTCCTCCGCAGCAAATATTTTTTGTTCTGCATCCGAGTAAGTCCAGTGGGCGAGCAGCTGGTCGCTTCGCATCAATTTGTCCTGGGCGCGCGCGAGGGAGGCATACACAAGCGCCGTGACGATGGCAATCATGCACAAAAAGCCACTGCCAACAGCCAACGCAAACCCGCCATCAAATCCGTCCAGACCCATCAGTCCCGGCACAAAAATACCGAGCAGAAATACTAGTGCTGCGACAGCGGCATAACGGGAAATTCGGCAATTTTGGTTGGGCATTATGGGACCTTGTGATTGATTTTATTGGCTTTTCTTTGCTTGGGCTTAGGGAGTGGCAACGCGTTGGCAGTGATTTGCACCAACTCACAAAGCCGCTCGCTGTCCTCGATAAAATCATCGGGAATCAGCATTGAAGCCTTGGCGCCGGAATAAGCAAAGCCTTCTTCGTAGAGGCTACCCAGGAGTTCTTTGCCGGGTGCAGTGATTTTGAGAAACAGCTGGTCATCACATACCAGACCCACGACCTTGTCGCCACAATAGAGCGCATATTCACCAAACATGCGCACGGCTTTTGTTGCCTGCAAGTCGCGCAACTGGTCGAGAAGGTAATCCATGGTGGAGGGTTGGGTGGACATGGGGAAGCTTTGCTTTTAAATTATAATATTCTCGCATCATAAGCCCAGTGCAGCAGCGCCTGTCTTTGTCTGGGGCGACAGCCAAGATCACCGGGGCAGCAATTTTTCTTAATTTGCATGATATGTCGGCGCATTGCAAGCCATCTTTTGATTTGCCGATCATCGTCATCTGACCTGCGTCCCAGGGTATACCTGCAATACCACTGAAACCACCCCAGCGGATCCTGTGGATGAATCCAGCCTTTGGCTTGCCAGAGGGCATGTGGCTGACTGGCGTTTACTCCGAAGTAGTTGAGCTCTGCGTGCGTCGCGCCATCTTGAGAAAGTTTCGCGTTGGCAAACCAGGAGGCGGGAAACTCCTCTGGAATGCTGGCAAAGTACAACCCGCCAAAGACACCCAATTCGAGCATTTGTTGGGGTGTCAGTTCTGGTTGAAAGCGTGGGTCGAAATTGCTTTTCACCGATTCAAATATGTAATGGTTAATTGCAAACAGGTGGCAAAGGATCCCCAGAGAAGATAGGGGACATTGGCAAAGACCACCCAGCGCAGTTCAGGTGCGGCGATCCAGACAGAAGCGAATGCCCAAATCAGTGTGCCGACGATGATCAGGATGTCGACGGAGGCGAGCAGGTTGTTTCTGAGCCCAAATTGAATGGGCGTGAAGGCCGCATTGAAAACAAGGTTCAGCACAAACGGCAGCGCGACCCACCACGAGATTTTGCCATTGAATGCCCGATAAAATACCGTGCCAAACGAAATGGCAATGATCGTATACAACACACTCCACACCGGCCCAAACAGCCAGTCCGGCGGCGCCCAGGAAGGTTTGAGCAATTGCGAGTACCAGGAGTAGGTGGTCATGGTTGTGCTTTGGTTGGTAAAAAATTGAACTACTTATCCTTTGAAAACAAACATCACTGTCCCCGGATTTTCTTCACTTCCACCCATCGACTGGTACAAGGCCATGGCGGCTGGATTGGCTGAATTGGTTAGTACCCATACTTCATCGGCACCTACTTCTCTGGCCCAGTGGAGTACAGCTTGGACTAAGGTTTTCCCGATGCCGCACTCTCTGAATCCTGCCAAAACGCCGACTTCGTACAGGAGAACTTCGGCTTTGCGCCGATCAAATCGCTGCAAACGATGCGCTGTGATAAAGCCGGCCAGTTGACCTTCCCAAGCAGCAACAAACAAGGCATTGTCACTATTGGCCAAAAAAAGATTGCCCTGATCTTGTTTCCATACAGTTCCGGTATCAAACAGTCGGTTGAGATCAAGGGCCAATGCATCATCGACAGCAACGATGCGTCGGGTTGAGAGTTTTTTCACATCGGGTGGGAGCACGATATTTTCCTTTTACTGATTGGCGGGATAGGGCGTGTCTTGTTGCTCGTGTGCGGCAGGGTTTTGATTTTGAGATTTTGTTGCTGTGTTTGCGGACTCGCAGAAAAATTAAAGAATAATTTTCATAGGATAATGTCTCAAACCACTAATTGTCCTTTGCCCTGTCGTGCGTTTAAAACCCATGGCCTGGTAAAACGACACGGCATACACAGATGACCTGACTTTGATTTTGTGACTGCCGCTTTTTTGGGCGGTAGCAATGAACTTCTTGATGAGCGACTCGCCAATTCCTTGCCTGTGATAGGCACCATCAACTACCAGACTGTTTATCCTATCGGGTGTCCCGCGGATGAGGGCGATGATTTCTTCTCCATCCACGACAACATAAAAGATGGGCTTTTGGAGTTTGTGGTAGAGCTGGTCTAGTGAAACGGATTCGGGATTGATAGAATTGAAATGCTTTTGAACTGCCTGTTTCGGCGATTCATTCGCGTTGAATTCCTGGCACACGTTGATCATGAGTCGTGCGCAGGCAGAAGTATCTTTTTGGGTAAATTGGCGAGTTTTTATCACTTGGTTTCCGGTATTAATTGGTAGTCCCTGTTACTCCCAAGCGACCACGCTTCTACAAATTTTCCATTTTAAATCCGATAGAGAATCAATTCTCTACATGTTCGTTTTTTGTCGCCAATTGTTGATGCTAATTGCAACATGCTGGAAATTTTATTCCCTTCTACCACGATGTCTTCGACGGAAATAGTTAATGAGGGATACTTTTGATGAGAGGTAATGATATTGTTTTTGACCCAATTAATCCCCACTCCATCTTTGTTTGAACCTAAAAGATGAACAACACAATCAGCAGCAATGTATTTATCGATGCTTTCTGTTGAGTTTTTGTTCCAGACTTCATCAATGAATTCTTGAAATATTTTTTTGGTTGAACTGTTTGACATCAGTTTTTTTAATATGAACATAGATAATACAGCATTTGTCGGCACCCTGTCGTTTTCGAACGACAGCGTTGATAGGGAGTGATTTTTTTGTATTATTTCTGAAAAAAAACAACTCCCACGCGCTGAATATGTTCGATGAAATCAGGGTTACTTAGTTGGTGGAAAAGTGAAAGGTCAAAAGAATATGGCAAAAGCAGATCATCGAGTTCTTCGTCAATCCGATACAGGATTTTGAGAGTTAGTTCAGGGCCGCCCCGGAGAGTCAGATCTATATCCGACCCGTTTTTGAAATTTCCTTTGGCGCGAGAGCCATAGAGAATGGCTTTATCCACTTCGGGATGTTGAGCCAGGACCGAAGTAATTTTGTCGATCGTGTCTTCTTTTAGACCGAAACGCGAGGTCAAGGGGTTTCCTTTTTTAGAGTTTCCATGCGGGTTTGGAAAGTCTGGAATTCATTAAAATAAGATTTCACCACAGACGAAAAAATTTTAGCAGCTGTGGCTTCGTCATACGTGTGCGTTGTCAGGTTTCGACTTTTGATCATATCCATCCACGTTTCGCCATTTTCAATCAATCCTGCTTTGAAAGCTGCCCGGGTGGTGTCTCTGGATCCAAACAGGTTCTTTGCACCGGAATTTTCCAGAAAATCTTTCAAAGTGTTCCATGCCAATTCGTGGGTGTATTCAAAAGCTTGAACCAAGCCCTGTTGTTCGAGTCTGGAGAGTTCTCGCTGTTTTGCCAGATCGACACCATCTTTCAACTGGATAAAAGCAATATTGAAATTATTGAAACGCTGGATCCAGCGGATGTCATTGGCAGGCATTGAAATACTTTATTAGAATCTAGCTCTGGTCTTGGCGGAGCCACGTCGTTCGCGAACGACGTGGCGGAGAGGGAGGGATTTGAACCCTCGATGCCCGTGAGGGCATACCACTTTTCGAGAGTGGCGCATTCAACCGCTCTGCCACCTCTCCAGAACATCCACTTTTTTCTTTCAAAAAGCAAAAAGTGGGCAAAAAAGAAACCTATTGTGTGCTTTTAGCTTGAAGCGGTTCGGCGCTAAAAGCACGAATTGCATTGAAGATAAACCGCTGAAGTAGATTAGCGGGAAATGGGGTGGGCGTCAATAATAGGGGGCGGATCGATCAGAAGGAGGATTTTCGCTTGTGTTGCCAGAAGGAATCAATCATGGCTTTGCAGTCGGGGGCGAGGATGCCGCCGGAAATTTCGATGGTCGGGTTGGCTTCATGCGTGCGGGTGAGGTCGGTTTTGGAACCGCAGGCGCCCATGATACGGTCGGCAGCGCCAAAAACGACCTTGGAAATGCGCGACTGGATAATGGCTGAGAGGCACATGGGGCAGGGTTCGAGGGTGACGTAGAGGGTGCAGCCAGAAAGGCGCCAGTTTTGGAGTTTTGAATAGGCTTTGCGCAGGGCGACGATCTCGGCGTGGCAGGTGGCGTCGTGACGGGATTCTTTGAGATTGTGGCCACGGGCAAGCACCTTGTCGTCCTGGACAATGACACAGCCGATGGGGATTTCGCCCTTGGCCCGGGCTTTGTGGGCTTCACGCAACGCAAGTCGCATAAAATGTTCGTCGTTGGGCATAGAGGTGGCAGCCAAAAAATGATTAACCTGAGTCAAAAATATCATAGATTGTGAGTTTGTGGCATACTATGGCTGGTGAAAGAAATGGTTCAAGATCCTGAGTTAAGCTCAGGATGACATCCTTATTTGGATAAATAAATATGAACTGGTCAGGTAAAATCATTACATTCGAGGGGACCAATGGCGCAGGGAAATCTACCCAGGCCAAATTGTTTGTGGACGAACTGACGCGGCGAGGGCAAAAGGTCCATTTCATCAAATATCCGCAGTACGAAACCCCAACCGGCGCATTGATCGGTCGCTACCTCAAAGGTGAATTCGGGCCCAAGGAAGAGTTGTTTGAATTTTCCGCCTTCCTCTTTGCCGCCGACCGCGCCAAGAACAAACAGCTTTACCGCGACCTCCTGTCGCAGGGGTATGTGATTGTCCATGACCGCTACCGCGAGAGCAACTGGGGCATCCAGACGGCGCTTTTTGAGGATCACAAAGTGGCGGATCAGAAGTTGAATTGGTTAATCGAGATGGAAAAAGACATGTATGCGTCGGATGTGGTGATTTATTTGCACATGCCGACAGATATGTCGGTCGAACTGATGAAGTCGCGGCAACAGCTGGACAAACACGAGCAGGACAAAGCATTTATGCTGGCTTGTGAACGGCGGTACGGTGAGCTTGCGAGTCGGTTTGGGTGGTGTAAAGTGGAGTGCTTGGTGGAGGGGCGGCTCAAAAGCAAGGAAGTGATTTTCGGTGAAATTTTACAACTATTGAAACTGAATGAGGTCTAAATGCGACGAGTTTATGCGCTTGAGGTCTACCGCTATCCGACCACCAAAGAAGAAGCCACGGAAAATCTGGAAGAGTTTCGCCAGCTGATTCTGGCGAGTAATTTGCATTATATGGGTGGGGAAATTTATCAACTGCGGGATTTGAGCACGCACACCTTTGTCGGCAAAGGCAAATTAGATATGCTCAAACCTTTGCTGCAGAAGCGTGAAATCGATCTGGTGGCTTTTGACATGGATGCCAAACCATATCAGATCAAAAACATTGAAGACTTTTACAATATCGAGGTCGCGGACCGGACGCGTATTATTCTGGAAATTTTCAAAAAAAGAGCTCAGTCCCGCGAAGGCAAATTGCAGGTGGAGTTGGCTGAAGCGCAATACGAGACTGGCCGTTTG
>CAISZI010000034.1 GCA_903889905.1 Candidatus Wirthbacteria bacterium | reverse complement strand
GATGCTTCTGGATAATACCGTAGCTGATACTAAGCCCTAATCCGGTACTCTTCAGGTGTGATAGTATCTCTTCATCCGTGAAAATTACATCCATGGTATTTCTCCGAACGCAGCCCTGTGTTTTGTATGTCTTTTTAGTATGAGGTGTGGGTAGTATTAGAGCAAAAAGTAAGCCTGAGAATTACTCCAGCGGCGGGGCGTTTAACTGGCCTATTTTATAAAGGAAATATTATAGAGAAGGGGAAGAATTGAAGGCCGAGCTTCCAATAGAAACCGTCATTATTGGTGAAACCGGCATATGTGACAGTGCGAGTATTACCACATTTGAATGGATTGGATTATTAGTTATATGGATTATTCACGTCAGTTGCTTCTTGTCGCTATTGATCGGAAGTTTGACGGTAAAGGTTGTTCCCACTCCGGCCTCGCTCACTACCACAATTTCTCCAAGATGCTTCTGGATAATACCGTAGCTGATACTAAGTCACACATGTCAGGACATCGGTTACCCATGTCTAAGGGCAAATAGTGTCACGACATGGGTTACCCGACTGTCTGATTATGTATAACGATTCATGAGTTGAACTCAGTTGGCATTCGATATTCAAAGCACTGTACAAAGTCATCACCCAAGTAGATTTGCAGCGTGTGGATTTCTGTTACGATCATAGCTCGCACATACGAATAGACGAGGTCTTTTGAAACCTCAAATTTTTCACCAAATATATTCAGAACTCTATCGCTTCTGATAAACCGAATGAGCGAAATGGTTCCATCCGGAAGTAAGTTCAGCCTTGGCATTCTGGTGTTCGGTCCCAGTGTTAGTGGACTGAATTTATCAGCAGCAATGACTTCAAGTGGCGTTTTGCCGCTGAGACAACTGTAACGGTGGTTCTTGTTGTGAAACTGCTGAAAATTCTTGCTTTGCCGTTTAAGCATTCCATAGCTTGAGAACCACTGACGGCGAAAAAACTTTTTGTCGTATGTTTCGTTGAATCGCTCAATTACGCCGTCACGCCATGGTTCTCCAACTGGAATAAAGACCGGTTGAATACCAAAATTGAGACATAGTCGCAGTACGATCCCGAGTGATCTCGGATAGCGGTTGCTGCCTCGGAAACTGAGTTCATTGTCAATTTGCAGAAAGTCGGGAAGACCCATTGACTTCCAACAGCGCAATAAACCGTGTGCAATATTGTCATCTTCTTTGGTTCGACTTGATTCTATGAATACCCGGTGACTGTACAGATCCATCACATTCATCGAGTAAAAGCGACCGTCTCCCTTGATGTAGCGGGGGCCAACAAGGTCCATCTGATGGATGTTGTTGCAGCACAGGGCTTCGGTAAAATATGGATACTCAACCCCTTTGGGAGAATATCGTGTTTTTTTTAACGAGATCTTCCCGTTTCAGGGTCCGATTGATGGTGCTATCAGAACAAAATGGCAACCCCAGTTTGCGCAACTCCCATTTGATAGCAGATACACCAATCTGTGCAAATGGTTCAGAGTCCAGGCGCTTTCTGGTAGAGGTAATGAGTTCCTTGTCAGCGTTGCTAAGTGCTGTGGGCCTCGTAAGTGGCGCTCTTGAGCGTTCCTGGTACCAGTCGTCTCCTCCGGATTGATACCTGCTCAACCATTTAAAGAACCACTTCTTGGAACGATCAAGGTTCGTGTAAATGGCCTTGGGTGATTCACCGGCAAGATGACGCTGGATTGCTTGTTTTCTAAGCTCTTCGTCCATACTGATGTTCTCCTCTGAAATTGAAACAACGGAGAACATCGTAGATGATTTTTCTAATAAAGGTAACCGATGTTATGACACAAAAAAGGGCATTAAAGGTAACCGATGTCTTGACACATCCGGGTAACCGATGTCCTGACATTTGTCAGGTAATGTTTAACACCAAATTCGTATCTTCACACGAATCGGTTTATCTGAATGTGGAAAAAGGTCTATATCCGGCAGGTGGCGGGATCATACGCACGTTTGAAATGATGGACAACTCCATCTCAAAAAATTTGAGAATCCTCTGGACCACTCCACAGTTCACACCTCATGCCATTGCTACGCATCCCAAATTACCCCATGACATTGCCAAAAAAGTACTGAATACATTTTTGAAGATGTCAAGTGACCCTGTCGGCCAGCAAAAATTGAAATTGATAGGTTTCAAGGGAATAGATGCTGCGAGTGACTCAGACTGGGACGATATCCGGCACCTTAACATTGCTGATATCGACATGCGTGGAGAATAGTGTCTTTTCGACTGAAAACAATACTTGGGGTTGCCTTCATTGAAGCAATCCTCCTTTGTGTGTTAATTGTCAGTGTTAACGGCTTCCTGCGCGATTCAAACGAAGCACAGCTTACCCGCTACATCAAATCCACCATTGAAACCTTTACATCAATGATTAAGGACAGCTTGCTGGGGATGGATCTGGCGCGTCTGCAATCCTTCTCCGTTCAACTGGCACATAATCCCGGAATTGCCTATGTCCGTATATTTAATTCAGAAGGGCAAATTCTTGCATCAGCCGGCGCCGCTGAAATTCTCCGCCACAAATTCAAGAAAGATGTAGACCTATTGAGTGTGGTAGATGGCGTGTTTGACGATGACACTCAGATAGTGATTGGTGGTAAAGTATTTGGCCGGGTGGAATTAGGCATTGACGTTTCATATCTCCAATCCACGCTGGTAAAAGCAAGAAAGTGGATTTTATTCATAGCTTTTTTCGAAATGATTTTAGTCGCATTGTTCTCATTCATACTCGGCACTTATCTAACCAGGCAACTGGCACAACTGAAGGAGGGGGCACATCGCCTTACGGTTGGTGAATTGGGTTATCAAGTTGAAGTCAACGGCAACGATGAACTTTCTGCAACCGCAAAAGGTTTCAACATAATGTCCAGCCGTCTTCTGAAACATCATCAGCAACAACAGGAATATGAGCTTCAACTTATCGAGGCAAAAGAGATTGCTGAAGCCACCACCAAAATTCTCAAAGAAGAGGTTGCCGAGCGAATCCAAGCTCAGGATCAGCTTGCGCTGCAACAGAAAAAACTGGAGACTCTTAATCGTTCACTGCAGCAGCGTGTGGAGGAATCGGTCGCGGAACTGCGCCAGAAGGATCAGTTAATGATCTCGCAGAGCAGACAGGCAGCCATGGGTGAGATGATCGGTAATATAGCCCATCAGTGGAGACAGCCGATCAATGCCCTTGCCATGGTACTGGGCAACATCGAGCAAGCGTTTCACTACAACGAACTGACCGACGATTACCTT
>CAISZI010000033.1 GCA_903889905.1 Candidatus Wirthbacteria bacterium | reverse complement strand
TTATTGGTGTGATCGTCCTGTTCTATTTGTCTGGCCAACTTTTCATATTCCGTGGCCGGAATGATGTTGTTATTGACCTTAACCACCAGCGTTACTGCTTTCCACTTAATGCCAAGCAGAACCCGACCGTGCCGATCAGAGGACGTGCTGCCCTCGCCGTCAAACCAGCTTTTGATATTCTCATCTACTCGCAGGCCAACAAGCGTGTAGAGCCACTTGCTAGGTGAATGATCGCGTAGCTGTTTTTGCCAGATGTTCAAAAGCGAACGCGCCAGCTTTGGGGACTCTTCAGTTGTCAGACTGTATTTAACAAACTGGCTGCCGAAAAACCGCAATAGCAAAACCAGTAGAGCCCGTTGCGGATCGCCGTAACTTCTCAGCCGTTCGCCCTTGGCCGGTTCAAAGCCAACCCGTTGTTCTTTACCTGAAACGATCAGCCAGCGTTCGTGACCTGTCTCACCATTCTTGAAATGGGTGGAGGACAGCTTGATGCCGGATGCACCCGACGTGAGATTGATTTCCAAGGTTGAGGGCATAGTTCTCAAATTATTCTATCTGCCAAACCATTTGGCAATACCAGTTATTTTCGCCCGATGCCTCGGCTCGTTTGGCCATAACCTGCTAGGTGGAATTCGGATTGCCTGGGGTATGAGTGGTGGCCCCGCCATCTACACCAACTTCGCAAGCGGTGCTTTAATCGGCTCGTATTAATCGAAAGCCAATTCGATCAAAACTAAATCAAATAAAAAAGAAATCAGATGAAGACAAACAACAAGTCCACCACGGCCAAGGAAATCCGCCTCACTGAAGCGCTCAAACTCGCCAGCTCTCACGAAGGTTTCCAAGCCGGAATCATTGAGTCCAATGAAGACCGGGTCTGGGGTGCCATGTCCATATTTGATGTGCGCCTCGTTCTGGACATCATCGAAGAAGGCGACGGAGATGTGTTCCGGGTCCATGTCCCGAAATGGTTGCCCATGTCTTCCATCGAGGTTGCCGATGTCATTGCAAACCAAACCAACAAGCGGTTGATGGTGGCGAAAGTGCTCGTCAATGAAAACCGCCTTGGCGTTTTTGCCCAAGAGTTCGTCGGCAAAGACAACCTCCCTGCCGAAACCAACCTGGCACGCCTGATTGATGATGTGCTCAAAGGTGTCATGCTGATTTTGAAACAGCACAGCCTCTTGAAACAAGAACTGGCGGCGATGGACCGTATGTCCGTCAACGCCGATCCCTGCTTGAATTGATCACCAACCCCCCAACCATACCTATGTCCTGGAAAATCAAAATCACCGATCAGTGGGCAGAAAAATGCCGCTTCGCGGTGCGCTCCGTGATGTTTCTCAATGCGCTGATCTTGGCCGTGGCCTCGGTCTGGTTTACGGCCAAAATTGTCTGGTTCCTGATCCGCTTTCTGAACCGCACAATTTTTTCTGCCCCCTGGTAAGAATGTAAATTTATGAATGAACACGAAACAACTCCGCCAAACGATTGCGAGGAATTGCGCAAAGACGAGATATTCACTCAACGTCCAAACGCGAAAGGCGAACTCTTTGATGATTTTGAGCATAGGACTGACACGGTGTTGAGCTCCGCAGGCGGCAT